>NZ_MQMG01000012.1 GCF_001908025.1 Geobacillus proteiniphilus | reverse complement strand
GGCGGCCGAATGAAAGTAACGATCACAGCAAGCGCGCCGCCATCCGCAGGCACTATGGCGGTGAAAAAAGAATCAGAAAACACCAGCGTGTTCGCGGCGCTGCTTGCGCACAAGCAACAAGAACGATCGCCGGTAGGGATAGAGATGGGCTTGTTTAGAGAGAGGTCGAACGGAAACAAAGAGCCAGATTTGCAAAATGTTGGAATGGAAACGGGCGCAGCCGGACAACCATCTTCAGCGGAAAAGAAGCCGGCGCAAATGGAATCATTGTGGCTTGCCCCTTCCATCGTGGCCGCTTTGGCTATCGCTCCGATTTCGGCGGCTGCAGGCGCGCCGCTTTTGGCGGCGGACGGGCAGCGAAGTGGCAAAGACGCTGATGGTCTAACATTTCCATTCACCGACGTGATGAATGAAGAAGCGACAATTGCCGCTCAGCCGGCGGCGGCTGAAGCGGGATTCGAACATGCGTTCATAAACGAAGGACGGAAAAGCGGCAATAGGGACAAAGAATCTTTTTCGCCTTCCAGCGGAAAAACAGGGATGTTTCCACCGCTCCCGAGCGACGGCGACCAGCGTCCATTCAATGAGCAAGGAGGCAAAATGCCGGTTGTCGCGCTGCCTAACGGAGCTTCTTCCGTCCGTCCGGCTGGCGAAAAAGACGTTTCGCTGCAAAAAAGGGGGGACAAGGGGCATGGCGGCGAGGCCGCTCCTTCATTCACCACTCCTCCTGCGCTTTTATCACCCTCCTCTTCATCTGTTGGGCTGATCGGCGAGATGCCGGCGTCAGCTGGCGGAAGCGTCGCTGATCAAGTCGCCCACGCGCTAAGGTCGGCGCGGTGGATGAAGTTGCCAAACGGTGTCATGCAGCTTGTCATCCGTCTGCATCCGGAACATCTCGGGACGGTGACGGTGAAAATGACAGAGGAAGGTGGAAAGCTCGCCGCCAAGCTGCTCGTGGCGAACGACGCGGTGAAAGAGTTGCTCTACGCTCATTTGCCGCAGCTTGCTCAGCAGCTTGATGCGAGTTACATCACGGTCGAAAAATGGACCGTTTGGTCGGATTATGACAGCTCCGCCATGCCGCCGTATTCCGGGAACCGCCAAGGAGGACAGCAGCAGGGCGAATCGCGGCAAAAACAAAAGCGGGAGCAATCATCTTCCTTCCCGTTTGCGCTAGACGGGATCGAAGCTGACGCATAAGGGGGAAAAGAACGAGGATGACAACGAATGCGATTGATGGCAGCTTATGGCTGGCAAACGCGGTTCAGCCGGAACGGAAAACGGGCAATCAAATTTTAGGAAAAGACGACTTTCTCAAAATTTTGCTCGCTCAGCTAGAAAACCAAGACCCGCTCAATCCGATGGAAGATAAAGATTTTATCGCGCAAATGGCGAGCTTCTCCTCGCTTGAGCAAATGATGAACATCGCCAATTTGATGCAGCAATGGATGCAAGCGTCAAGCCGCGATGCGCTTTTGCGCTACAGCGAGTGGATCGGCAAAACGGTGCACTGGCAAGACGGCGAGACGATGATGAGCGCCGTCGTTCAATCGGTCATGCAAAAAGACGGCCAAGTGACCCTTGGGCTTGATAACGGGACAACGATTGCCGCGGATGCGGTCGTGAAAGTTGAACAAAAAGGATAAAAAGGGGAGAGAAAACCGATGCTTCGTTCCATGTATTCCGGAATCGGCGCCATGCGCAACTTCCAAACGAAGTTGGATGTCATCGGCAACAATATTGCCAATGTCAATACGTACGGGTTTAAAAAAGGACGAACGATTTTCAAAGATTTGATGAGCCAGACGATTTCTGGAGCAAGCGGGCCCAATGCCGGCCGCGGCGGGACGAATCCAAAGCAGGTCGGGCTCGGTTCGCAGCTGGCGGCGATCGACACCGTCCATACGCAAGGCAGCTTGCAAACGACCGGGCGCGTGCTTGATTTGGCGATTTCTGGAGACGGTTTTTTCGTCGTCGGCGACGCTTCCGGCAACAATCGCATGTATACGAGAGCCGGGAATTTTTATCTCGATTCGCAAGGCTATATTGTCAATGCCGATGGCCAATATTTGCTCGGCACAGGAAATGTCCGCCTGCAAGTTGCGCCCGATGCGAAAAGCTTGAGCATCGGAGCCGATGGCACGGTCAACATCGTCAATGCTTCTGGAAATTTACAGCCGATAGGCACGATTCAGCTGGCCAAATTTGCAAACAATGACGGATTAGAAAAAGCCGGCAACAACTTGTTCCGCGAAACGACAAACTCCGGCACGCCGACGACAGGGGCGCCAGGGGCAAACGGAACAGGAACGATCATGTCTGGTACACTTGAAATGTCCAACGTCGACCTTGCCGAGGAATTCACGGAGATGATCGTCGCCCAACGCGGCTTCCAGGCGAATACGCGCATCATTACGACATCGGATGAAATTTTGCAAGAGCTTGTCAACTTGAAAAAATAGAATAGGAGGTAGGGCGTGAGCGGCGTCTTGCGCCTGCTGGCCGATGATTTCGTTAACGAAGCTCAACGGCAAACGGTTTGTGCTCAATGCGCTGTACATCGAACAAATTGAAGCGTTTCCTGATACGACCGTGACGCTGACGAACGGAAAAAAATTCGTCGTCCGCGAAACGGTCGAGCAAGTGGCCGCACGAGCAAGCGAATTTTACCGGCAGCTTGGCGTGTTTCGCTTACCGAAAGCAGGAGGATTGGACAATGAAAGGGAATAAAGCAATCAAAACGATGATCATTGTGCTGGCGGTCATCGCTTTGGCTGGCACGGCGGCGCTTGTTGCGGTGATGAAGATGGGGAATGCGGAAAAACAAGGGGAGCCAAGCGCCGACGAGCTAGCGGAAAGCTCGATCGACATTCCGGAAATGACAACGAACTTGGCGGACGGACGGTATATTAAAATCTCATTTAAAATCCAGACCGACAGCGCCAAAGCGCGGGAAGAGGCGGAAAAACGCGACTTTCAAATTAAAGACGCGATCATCGAACAGCTCTCGCAGATGAAAGCGGCCGACTTTAAAGGAAAAGAAGGGCTGACGGCGTTGAAAGAGCGGCTGAAGCGCGAGATCAACGCGTTGATGCAGGAAGGGAGAGTGGAGAACGTCTATATTACCTCTTTTATTCTCCAGTAGCCCTGCCATCTGAAGGGGGGAAATGAAATGACAGCCGGGGAAGTATTGTCGCAAAGCGAAATTGACGCGTTGCTCGCTGCGCTTTCTGCAGGAGAAATGAGCGCGGAGGAGCTGAAAAAGGAAGAGGAAGGCCGACGCGTCAAAACGTATGATTTCCGGAGGGCGCTTCGGTTTTCCAAAGACCAAATCCGCAGCCTGACGCGCATTCATGAGAATTTCGCCCGCTTGTTGACGACGTTTTTTTCCGCCCAGTTGCGCACGTATGTGCAAATTTCGGTCGCATCGGCCGACCAAATTCCATACGAAGAATTTGTCCGCTCCATCCCGAAAATGACGATCATCAATGTCTTTGAGGTGCCGCCGCTCAACGGGCATGTCCTTTTGGAAGTCAACCCGAACATCGCTTACGCTATGCTTGACCGGGTGATGGGCGGGCGCGGCGTCGGCATGGATAAAGTGGACCATTTGACCGAGATTGAAACACGCATCATGTCCAATTTGTTTGATAAGGCGTTCACCCATTGGCGCGACGCTTGGGAATCGGTGGCGGAAGTCGACCCGCTCTTTGTCGATTTTGAAGTCAATCCGCAGTTTTTGCGCATGATCGCGCCGAACGACACCGTCGTCGTCATTTCGCTCAACACGCAAATCGGCGAAGCGCGCGGCATGATGAATGTGTGCATTCCGCATGTCGTCTTGGAGCCGATTATGCCGCGGCTGTCGGTGCATTACTGGATGCAGGCGCAAAAAAAAGAGCGTTCCCCCGAGGAAGCGAAACGGATCGAACAGCGGATCCGCGCGGCAAAATTGCCGATTATCGCCGAACTGGGAACGGCGGTCATCACGGTCAATGAATTTCTTCAACTCGAGGCCGGCGATGTCATTCAGCTCGAGCAGTCGATTCATGAGCCGCTCGTGGTCAAAATCGGCCATATTCCAAAGTTTATCGGCCAGCCGGGGAAGCGGAACAAAAAGCTGGCGGTGCAAATTTTAGCGATGATCGAGGGGGACGAAGACGACCATGATGAATGATGGAATGTTGTCGCAGGATGAAATTGATGCTTTGTTGCGCGGAATGGACAGCGACGGCCATGTTCCGGCGCTCCATGATATTCTGACTCCGCTCGAGCAAGACGCCCTTGGGGAAATCGGCAATATTTCTTTCGGCAGTTCGGCTACCGCGTTGTCAATGTTATTGAACCAAAAGGTGGAAATTACGACGCCAAGCGTGTCCATTATCGAGCGCACAAGCGTCGCCGATGAATTTCCACAGCCATATGTCGCCATCCAAGTCAACTATACGGAAGGACTGCTCGGAACAAACTTGCTTGTCATTAAGCAGCAAGACGCGGCGATTATCGCTGATTTAATGCTTGGCGGCGACGGAACGGCGGCCGATGGCCCGCTCGGAGAGATTCAGCTGAGCGCTGTTCAAGAAGCGATGAATCAAATGATGGGCTCGGCGGCGACGTCGATGTCGACCGTCTTTGGCAAGCGGGTCGATATTTCCCCGCCGACGCTCCATCTGCTTGATTTGGCGGAAGGAAAAGGGATGGAATATTTGCCGGACGAAGATTTTTTCATTAAAGTGTCGTTTCGGCTGAAAATCGGCGAGTTGATCGACTCAAGCATTATGCAGCTGTTGCCGATCGATTTCGCGAAAGAATTGGTTGCCCAATTGCTCGGCTCGTCGCTTGAGGAGCCGGGGACCGCGGAAGTCAATCCCAAGCCGTCGGCGGATGCGCGGCCGTTTAGCGAGCCGCATCCTGTTCCGACTTACGCTCAGGCGAACAGCGGTGCGGCCGTTTCAGAAGCGGCGAGCCGCGCGACGGATGAACCGCCGGCTGGGCGCGCGGACAAGGAGAGGGATGGTGCAACCGCGCGGCATATTCAAACCGCCGATTTCGTCGAGTTCGATGCCCCGCCGCTTGCGGCAACGGAGGCGCGCAATTTGGAGCTGCTGTTTGATGTGCCGCTGCAGGTGACGGTTGAACTCGGACGGACGAAGCGTTCAGTGCAGGAAATTTTGCAGCTGTCGACTGGATCGATCATTGAGCTCGATAAGCTGGCCGGCGAACCGGTCGACGTGTTTGTCAACAACAAGCTGATCGCTAAAGGCGAGGTTGTCGTCATCGATGAAAATTTCGGCGTCCGCATCACGGACATCATCAGCCAAAGCGATCGGTTAACACGGCTAAAATAAACAGGCGTTTGGGAGGTAAGGGGACATGGCAAGAGTGCTTGTCGTTGATGATGCGGCATTTATGCGCATGATGATTAAAGACATTTTGACGAAAAACGGACATGAAGTCGTCGCCGAAGCGGCCGATGGGCGGCAGGCGATCGAGAAATACAAGGAAACGCGGCCTGATGTAGTGACAATGGATATTACGATGCCGGAGATGGATGGGATTACGGCGCTCAAGGAAATTAAAAAAATCGACAGCAACGCCAAAGTCATTATGTGCTCAGCGATGGGGCAGCAGGCAATGGTGATTGATGCCATTCAAGCCGGGGCGAAAGATTTTGTGGTCAAGCCGTTCCAAGCGGACCGCGTCATCGAAGCGATCAACAAAACGATCGGGTGAGCGATCAGAGGTGGAGACTATGGCAATCTGGCGCTGGGCGGCCGTTTTGCTGGCAGCATCCATCGCTTTAGGGCCGGTGCCGGCATCGGCCGCCCAAAGCCCGACGGTCGCCGACTGCCTGCAGCATCCCGATTCATGCGGGCCGTCAGCTCCTTCCGGGCAACAGACAAAACAGACAGCGAATCAAGCCGCTGATGCGGTTTCCGCTTCCGATGTGCTTCGGCTCATCGGCGCGACCGCCTTTGTTCTCTTCCTTCTTTATGCGCTGTTTCAATGGCTTTCCCGCCGTCAGCTGTTCGTTTCCGGCCAAAAAGGCGCCATCGAGCACCTTGGGGGAACAAGCGTCGGGGCGAACCGCTCTGTGCAGCTGATTAAAGTCGGCCGCCGGCTGCTCGTCATCGGCGTCGGCGATTCGATTCAGTTGCTTAAGGAAATTGAAGATGAAGACGAAATCAATGAGCTGTTAGCGCAGCATCGCGAACGGTTGGAACGGATGGCGGAGTTCGACCGGCTTGGCTCCCTCCTTCGCGGTGGGTGGACGGTGAAATCAAAGCGGAAAAGAGGTTCGCTGTCATCGTTTTCGGCGCTGTTGGCTGAGGAGATGAAGCAAATGGCCGAAAAGCGAAACGAGTGGCTCAATCGGTTGAAGAAGAAAGGGACGGCGGGCGATGAGTGAATTTGTCCATATGTTTGATTCGATGGCTCCCGAGCACGTGTCGACAGCGGTGAAGCTTCTTCTGCTGCTCACCGTGTTGTCGATCGCTCCCGGCATTTTAATTATGATGACATGTTTTACGCGCATCGTCATCGTTTTGTCGTTTGTGCGCACGGCGCTCGGCACGCAGCAGATGCCGCCGAACCAAGTGCTCGTCGGGCTCGCGCTGTTTTTAACATTTTTCATTATGGCGCCAACCTGGAAAGAAATCAACGACCAGGCATTGCAGCCGCTGTTTGCTGACAAAATTGATTTGGAGGAGGCGTACGAACGGGCGGCTGTTCCGCTGAAGCAGTTTATGAGCCAATACACAAGGCAGGAAGATTTGGCGCTGTTTTTATCGTACAGCGGCGCCAAACAGCCGAAAACGGTCAACGACATCCCGATGACCGCGCTCGTGCCGGCGTTTGCCATCAGTGAGTTGAAAACGGCGTTTCAAATGGGCTTTATGATTTTTATTCCGTTTTTAGTCATCGACATGATCGTCGCCAGCGTCTTAATGTCGATGGGAATGATGATGCTGCCGCCAGTGATGATTTCGCTGCCGTTTAAAATTTTATTGTTTGTCCTTGTTGATGGCTGGCATTTGGTCGTCAAATCATTGTTGCAAAGTTTTCAATAAAGATAGGTGGCGTTTATGAGTGCCGATTTCATCATCCGCCTTGCTGAACAAGGCGTGTATATCGTGCTTGTCGTCTGCGGGCCGCTCTTGTTGTTGTCCCTTGCCGTCGGGCTTGTCGTCAGCATTTTTCAGGCTGCGACGCAAATTCAAGAGCAGACGCTCGCGTTTGTGCCGAAAATCGTCGCCGTCTTGCTTGGGCTTGTGTTCTTTGGGCCGTGGATGCTCTCGAAAATGGTGTCGTACGCGCACGATATTTTCAACAATCTTGCTTCGTTTATAGGCTGATCGGCGATGGAACAAGTATGGACTTATTTTCCGGCGTTTTTGCTCGTCTTTGTCCGCGCCGCTTCATTTCTCGCGGCGATGCCTCTGTTTTCCTATCGGACCGTGCCGGCTTCGTATAAAGTCGGACTGGCGTTTTTGTTCAGCTGGCTGTTGTTTTTGGCGATGCCCAAACCGGTGTTGGCGCTTGACGGCGTGTACGTATTGCTTGTCGTAAAAGAGGCGCTTGTCGGGCTGGCGCTTGGGTTGCTGGCGGCGATCCTCATGGCGGCGGTGCAAATCGCCGGCGGCTTGATCGATTTTCAAATCGGGTTTGCCATCGCCAACGTCATCGACCCGCAAACCGGAGCGCAAAGCCCGCTGCTTGGCGAATATCTTCATTTGCTGGCGCTTTTGCTTTTGCTTATGCTTGACGGGCACCATTTGCTGCTTGACGGCATGTTTTACAGCTATCATTGGCTGCCGCTTGACCGCTTGCCGCACATCGCCGACGGGCAGGCGGTGGAGTACGTCGTGCGGGTGTTCGCTGCCATGTTTGCCGCCGCTGTGCAAATGGCCGCCCCGCTTGTCGGATCGCTCTTTTTAGTCGACGTGGCGCTTGGCATCATTGCCCGCGCGGTGCCGCAAATGAACATTTTCGCGGTCGGTTTTTCCGCCAAAACGGCGGCGGCGTTTTTGCTCCTCTTGGCGGCGGTTGGGGGAATATTGCTCGCGGCGCGCAGCGTATTTCACTTCATGTTTGCCTCGTTGCGCGAGTTTATGCGGCTGTTGGGGGGCGGATAAGATGGGCGAGTGGCGGCTCGATTTGCAATTTTTCGCTGGGGAAAAAACGGAAAAAGCGACGCCTCGCAAACGGCAAGAAGTGCGGGAAAAAGGGCAGGTGGCCAAAAGCGGCGATGTCGTCTCCGCTTCCGTGTTGCTTGCTTCGTTTCTTGCTTTGTCCTTGGCCGGGGCGTACGAGCGGGACGGTCTGTTGCGGTTGTTCGCCCGCGCCTTGTCCGATTACGCGTCCGCTTCGTTGACGGTTGACTCACTTCACCGGCTGTTTCTTGACTGGCTTTCCCATGCGGCCTTGCTTTTGGCGCCGCTGTTCGCCGCCGCAGTGCTGGCGGCTGGGTTGGCCAACTTTTTGCAAATCGGCGCCTTGTTTACCGTTGAACCGTTAAAAATGGATTGGAACCGCCTTAATCCCGTGCAAGGAATGAAACGGCTGTTTTCGTTGCGCGCCTTGGTCGAGCTGTTGAAATCTATGTTAAAATCTGGAATCATCGGTGCGGTCGTGTTCGCCGCGCTGCTGGCCGAACGAAGCGAGCTTGCGGCGCTCGTTTCCAAGACGCCGGGTGCGGCTTTGACTGTCGTCGGCGGCTTGACGGTGAAAATGGGGCTGTACGCCGCGGCGGCGCTCTTGTTTTTAGCGCTGTTTGATTACTTGTATCAGCGGTTTGAATTTGAAAAAAGCATCCGCATGTCCAAGCAGGACATTAAAGATGAATACAAAAAGACGGAAGGCGATCCGCTCATCAAATCGCGCATCAAGCAAAAACAGCGCGAGATGGCGATGAGGCGGATGATGCAGGAAGTGCCGAACGCGGACGTCGTCATTACGAACCCGACGCATTACGCCGTTGCCCTCAAGTATGAAGACGGCAAGATGGAAGCGCCGGTCGTCGTCGCGAAAGGGGCGGATTATATGGCGTTGAAAATCAAGGAAGTGGCGAAAGCCCACGGCGTCGTTACCGTTGAGAACCGTCCGTTGGCGCAGGCGCTCTACCGCCAGACGGAAGTCGGCGACATGATTCCAGAGGCGTTTTTTAAGGCAGTGGCGGAAATTTTGGCGTACGTCTATCGGCTCAAAGGAAACGTGTAGCAACAAGGAGAGAAAACAATGCAAGCGCAAATCAAAGATTTATCCGTATTGTTTCTTGTCGTGCTCATCGTCGCCATGCTCGTCATCCCGCTGCCGACATGGCTGTTGAGCGTATTGATCATCATCAATATTTCCCTTGCCTTGCTTGTATTGCTGACGGCGATGAACACGAAAGAGCCGCTTGAGTTTTCCATTTTTCCGTCATTGCTTTTAGTGCTGACGTTGTTTCGGCTCGGGCTGAATGTGTCAACCACCCGCTCGATTTTAAGCAAAGGGGAGGCCGGCGGCGTCGTTGAAACGTTCGGAACGTTCGTCGTTGGCGGTGATGTCGTCGTTGGGTTTGTCGTGTTTTTGATTTTGGTCATCATCCAGTTTGTTGTCATCACCAAAGGGGCGGAGCGCGTCTCTGAAGTGGCGGCCCGCTTTACGCTCGATGCGATGCCCGGCAAACAGATGAGCATTGACGCCGATTTAAATGCCGGCATGATTTCGGAGCAAGAAGCCCGGCAGCGGCGGGAAAAAATCGCCCAAGAAGCGGACTTTTACGGCGCGATGGATGGAGCGAGCAAGTTCGTGAAAGGCGACGCCATCGCCAGCATCATTATCGTCGTCATCAACATGCTGTTTGGCATGGTGATCGGCGTCATCGAGCAAGGAATGGACATGGCTGAGGCGGCGAAGCGCTATACGCTTTTGACGGTCGGCGACGGAATCGTCAGCCAAATTCCGGCGCTGTTGATTTCCACGGCGACCGGCATCATCGTCACCCGGGCGGCGTCCGACAGCAACTTGAGCGGCGATATTATGCGCCAGCTGTTCGCCTTTCCGAAAATGTTGTACGTCACGGCAGGAACGATTTTCCTGCTCGGCTTGTTTACGCCGATCAACGACTTGTTGACGATGCCGATTGCGGGGCTGCTGGCGCTTGGCGGCTACCGATTTATCGAGCGGCAAAAGCAAGAAGAAGCGGCATTGGCCGGCCCGGAAGAGGAGATGGCAGCCGCCGACGAATTGAAAAGCCCGGAAAGCGTCATCCAACTGTTGCATATCGATCCGATTGAATTTGAGTTCGGCTATGCGCTCATTCCGCTCGCTGACGCCAATCAAGGCGGCGATTTGCTTGACCGGATCGTCATGATCCGTCGTCAGCTCGCGCTCGAGCTCGGCATCGTCATCCCGGTTGTGCGCATCCGCGACAACATTCAGCTGCAGCCGAATGAATACCGGATCAAAGTGAAAGGCGAGGAAGTGGCGCGCGGCGAGTTGCTGCTTGACCATTATTTGGCGATGAGCCCCGGAGTTGACGACGATTCGATTGATGGCATTGACACCATCGAGCCGGCGTTTGGTCTGCCGGCGAAATGGATTTCCGAGACCGTAAAAGACCGGGCGGAAATGCTTGGCTATACGGTCGTCGACCCGCCATCGGTCGTCTCGACACACTTGACGGAGGTGCTGAAAGCCCATGCCCACGAACTGCTGGGGCGCCAGGAAACGAAGCAGCTGATCGATCATTTAAAAGAATCGTATCCGGTGCTTGTCGACGATGTGACGCCGAATCCGCTGTCTGTCGGCGACGTGCAAAAAGTGCTCGCCAAGCTGCTGAAAGAGAAAGTGTCGATCCGCAACTTGCCGCTCATTTTTGAGGCGCTTGCCGATTTTGCCCGCCTGACCAGCGACACCGATTTGTTGACGGAATACGTCCGCCAAGCGTTGGCTCGGCAAATCACCTCGCAGTACGCCGTGCCGGGCGAGCCGCTGCGCGTCATTACGCTGTCGGGCAGGGCGGAAAAAACGATCGCCGACGCCGTGCAGCAAACAGAGCATGGCCGCTATTTGGCGCTCGAGCCGGCGCGGGCGCAGGCGTTTGTGGAAGCGGTCGCCGCGGCGCTTGAACGCTATCCGTTCGCCGGCCAGACGCCGATTTTGCTCTGCTCCCCGGCGGTGCGCATGTACGTCCGCCAGCTGACCGAGCGCCATTTTCCGACTGTTCCGGTGCTGTCGTACAACGAGCTTGAAGCGGATGTCGAAGTTCAAAGCGTGGGGATGGTGGAAATCGAATGAAAGTGAAAAAATTTGTCGCCCCGTCCATGAACGAAGCGATGAAAATGGTTCGCGCTGAACTTGGCCGCGACGCCGTCATTTTGCACTCGAAAGTCGTGCAGACCGGCGGATTTTTCGGTCTGTTTGCGAAAAAAAAGATCGAAGTGTTGGCTGGCGTCGATCCGGATCCACTGCCGCTGCGCCAGCCGGATGCCGCCGCGTCCTTTGCCCCTTTGCCGGCGGCCGAGCGGGAGGAAGACGGCTCGCTTGCCCGTGAGATCGAGGAAGTCAAGGCGCTCATCCGTCAGTTCAACGCCCGCTCGTCTTCGCTGCTATATCCTCCGCCGCTTGCGGAAGCGGAACGGCGCCTCGTTCGGCAAGGGATGGCGGATGTGTACGTCCGCCAAGTGATGGATCGCCTGCTTGAACGGTGGTATGCCGACAAAGACGGCCGGTCGCCCGCTGCGGTCTCCGCCTGGACGAAAGAAGCGGTGCGCGATCTATTGTCGACGCTTCCGTTTGTCAAAACAGCGGAGCAAAAAAAGTATATGATTTTGCTTGGCCCGACCGGGGTCGGAAAAACGACAACGCTCGCCAAAATGGCGGGGCGCGCCGTCCTCGAGCAAGGAAAAAAAGTCGGGTTCATCACGGCCGACACGTATCGGATCGCCGCCATCGACCAACTGAAGACGTATGCCGACATTTTGCACGCTCCGTTGGAAGTATGCTACAATGCCGACGATTTTCGGACGGCGAAGCGGAAATTGGCCGGCTGCGATCTCGTGTTCGTCGATACGGCTGGCCGCAACTTCCGCAACCCGCAATACGTGGATGAACTGCAGCAAACGCTCGAGTTTGACAGCGAAACGGAAACGTTTCTTGTATTCGCCGCCACCGGAAAGTATGACGATATGAAAACCATTTACAACCACTTTTCCCGCCTGCCGATCGATCGGCTGATCGTGACGAAGCTCGATGAGACGGACTCGTTTGGAACGATCGTCAATGTGTTGCTTGACAGCCGGCTTGCCGCCGCCTATTTCACGAACGGGCAAAATGTGCCGGACGACATGGTGGAAGCGTCCGCAGACCGGCTCGTTCATCTGCTGTTTGGGGCGGAGCGATGGTGAGCGATCAAGCAGAACGGCTGCGCTATGAGCTGGGCCGCCGGCTGACGCCGGCGGCGGGGCCGCGGACCATCGCGGTGACGAGCGGGAAAGGCGGAGTCGGCAAGTCAAACCTTTCGCTCAATTTTTCGCTGTCGCTCTCGAAACTCGGGTTTCGCGTCTTGCTGCTTGATATGGACATCGGCATGGGCAACATCGACATTTTGCTCGGCCAGTCGTCGCCATTGACGCTTTCGGATTGGTTTTCCGCGCGGTTGCCGCTCGCAGAGCTGGTAAAAAGCGGACCGGAGCATCTATCGTATATTGCTGGGGGGACGGGCGCCGCGCAATGGTTGAGTGTCGATCGATCCGCTATCGACTATTTGTTGGCCGAGCTGCAGACGGTGGCGTCGCGATATGATTATCTCATTTTCGATATGGGGGCGGGTGCCTCAGAAGAACGATTGTATTTTTTAAAGTCCGTCGACGATGTGTTTATTGTCACGACGCCGGAGCCGACCGCGATGACGGATGCGTACGCCATGATGAAATATATGCACACCGCCGGCAGCGAGGCGCCGTTTTCCGTCATCGTCAACCGCGCCGGCAGCGAGCGGGAAGGATATGGCGTCTTTTCGCGCCTGCAGCATGCCGCCAGCCGGTTTTTCCATAAAGACATCGCCTTGCTTGGCGTCGTTCCTGAAGACCGGACTGTCGCGCGCTGTGTCGTCCGGCAAACGCCGTTTGTTCTCTTTGATCCGGCGGCGAAGGCGAGCCGGGCAGTGCGTCAAATGGCATGCCGCTATGCGGCGGGAGGAGAAAAAGAGCCGGAGCGGGCTCCCCGCTTTTTTGCGAAGCTGCGTCAACTTTTGCTAGAAAGGTAGAGACGGAAAATGAAGACGATCAAGGTGCTTGTCGTCGATGACTCGGCGTTTATGCGCAAATGGATCAGTGATTTTTTGTCCGAACATCCGCGCCTCGAAGTCATCGGAACAGCTCGCAACGGCCGGGAGGCGCTCGACAAAATCGCCGCCCTAAGGCCGGATGTTGTGACGCTTGATGTGGAAATGCCGGTCATGAACGGACTCGAAACGTTGCAGCGCATCATGCGGGACCATCCCGTGCCGGTCGTCATGGTGTCAAGCACGACGACCGAAGGGGCGGAAAACACGATCGCCGCCATGCAGTACGGGGCGGTCGACTTTGTCGCCAAGCCGTCCGGACCGATTTCGCTTGATTTGTACAAAGTGAAGGACGAGCTGATTGGCAAAGTGTTGCACGCGAGCGAAGCGAACGTGGCCGCCTTGACTGCCCCGCGCCGCCAACGTCCGCCTTGGCGCCCACCGTTCAAAGCGGCGGCGCGGCCGCAACAGGCCATCGTCGCTGTCGGCACTTCCACCGGCGGCCCGCGCGCGCTCGAGACGGTGCTGACGCAGCTTCCGCCCGATCTAGCCGCTCCGGTCGTCGTTGTCCAGCATATGCCAAAAGGATTTACGACATCGCTCGCCAACCGGCTTGATGCGCTCGCCGCGATCACGGTCAAGGAGGCGGAAGACGGAGAAGTGCTGCGGAATGGCACCGCCTATATCGCGCCAGGCGGCGTCCATCTCATCGTTCGCGAAGAAGGCGGCGCGCTGAAAGCCCGCTTCGACGAATCGCCGCCGCGCGCCGGCCATCGTCCGGCTGTTGACGTGTTGTTCGAGTCGCTCGCTGCCATTCGCCGCTGTCGGAAAATCGCGGTGATCATGACCGGGATGGGAAGCGACGGAACGGCGGGGTTGAAAAAGCTGAAAGAAAGCGGGAACGCAAAAGCGATCGCGGAAGCGCGCGAGACAGCCGTTGTCTTTGGGATGCCAAGGGCGGCGATCGAGGCTGGCGTCGTTGATGTCATCGCTCCGCTTGACAGCATCGCCGCCGCCATCGTCCAATCGATCGGGGAGTAAGGGGGAAACGGCATGGACATGAGCCAATATTTGGATTTGTTTATTGATGAAAGCAAAGAACATTTGCAGGCGATCAACGAGCGGCTGTTGGAACTTGAAAAAACTCCGGAGGACATGTCTGTGGTGAACGATATTTTCCGTTCGGCCCATACGTTGAAAGGCATGTCCGCCACGATGGGATTTGAAGATTTGGCCAATTTGACGCACCAAATGGAAAACGTGCTCGATGGCATCCGCAATCGGCGGCTTTCCGTTACCCCGGAATTGCTTGACGTCATTTTTGAGGCCGTCGACCATTTGGAGGCGATGATCAGCTCCATCGCTGCAGGCGGCGACGGAACGCGCGATGTAAGGGGAACAGTCGAACAGCTGAAACGAATCGAGCAAGGGGAAATGCCGAACAAGCAGGCAGCAAGGGAAGAACCGCCCCTTGAACATGCGTATGGAGAATTTGAATACCACGTGCTCGAGCAGGCGAAGGAGCAGGGATTTTCCGTCTACGAAATCCGTGTTCGGCTTCGCGATGATTGCTTGTTGAAAGCGGCGCGCGTCTATATGGTGTTTGAACAGCTGAATGAAGTCGGAGAAATTGTGAAAGCAACGCCGCCGGTCGAGATGCTGGAGGAAGAACAGTTTGACCGGGAGTTTCTCGTTACGGTCGTATCCAAAGCGCCAGCCGATGAGTTGCAAAAGCGGCTGATGGGCATTTCGGAAATTGATGAGGTCAAGGTGTCTATGCTATCGATCGGCGAACCGTCGGCAGAAAGCGAGAAAGCGGCTGCGCCCCAACAACCGGCCGCTATGGAGCAGGCGGCGGCCGTTCAGGCCGAAGCAGAGGCGCCGGAAAAACAAACAGCGAAACAGGCGACGAAAACGATCCGCGTCAACATTGAACGGCTCGATCGGTTGATGAACTTATTTGAAGAATTGGTTGTCGACCGCGGTCGGCTTGAGCAAATTTCCCGCGAGCTGAACCATGCCGAATTGACGGAAACGGTCGAGCGGATGTCTCGCATCTCGAGCGATTTGCAGACGATCATTTTAAATATGCGCATGGTGCCGGTCGAAACGGTGTTCAACCGCTTCCCGCGCATGGTGCGCCAGCTCGCCCGCGAGCTCGGCAAAAAGGTGCGCCTTGACATCATCGGCGCGGATACGGAGCTTGACCGGACGGTGATCGATGAAATTGGCGACCCGCTTGTCCATTTGATCCGCAATGCGCTCGACCACGGCATCGAAGCGCCGGACGTCCGGGCGGCGCGCGGAAAGCCGGAAGAAGGGACTGTTCAATTGCGAGCGTACCATAGCGGCAACCATGTCTTTATTGAAATCGAGGATGACGGCGCCGGCATTTCCCGGGAGAAGGTGCTGCAAAAGGCGAAAAGCCGCGGCATTGTCTCGCCGCAGGCGGCGGAGCATTTGAACGATCAGCAAATTTACGAGCTTATTTTCGCTCCCGGCTTTTCGACCGCTGAGCAAGTTTCTGACATTTCCGGCCGCGGCGTCGGTTTGGATGTCGTCAAAAGCACGATTGAGTCGCTCGGCGGCACCGTTTCGGTCGATTCGCAGCCTGGAAAAGGGTCGCTCTTTTCGATTCAGCTGCCGCTCACATTGTCGATCATTTCTGTGTTGCTCGTTCAAATCGCCGAGGAAACGTACGCGATTCCGCTGTCATCGATCATTGAGACGGCGCTGGTGAAAAAGGAAGAGATTTTTTCCGCCCACAACCAGCCGGTCATCGATTTTCGCGGCAAAATCGTGCCGCTCGTCCGCCTGAAAGACGTCTTCGCTGTTCCTGGAGCGGCCGATGACGAAGATGCGGTGGCGGTCGTGATCGTCCGGAAAGGGGAAAAACTGGCGGCGCTGGCGGTCGACTCGTTTATCGGGCAGCAAGAAGTTGTGTTGAAATCGCTAGGAAACTATTTATCTTCGGTTTTTGCCATCTCGGGGGCGACGATTTTAGGAGACGGCCGAGTGGCGCTGATTATCGACTGCAACGCGCTCGTGAAGTAGGAGATGGCCGCGTCGGTGCGGGGGGCGCCTATGGCGTTGATCTGCCGTTTTCAGTGGCATGTCGAAAAAAAGGGGGAGGATTGGATGACGGCCAGCGTGCAAGCAGACTGGAAAGTGATTGCGTTTCGCCTGAAAGAAGAAGAATATGCTCTGGCGGTGCAGCATGTCCGTTCAATCGAGAAAATGCAGCCGATCACGCGCGTGCCGGGGACGGCCCATTATGTAAAAGGGGTCATCAACTTGCGCGGTGTTGTGACGCCGATCATCGATTTGCGCGAGCGGTTCGGGTTTGCCCCCGAACCATATGGGGAGCAGACGCGGATCATTATCGTTGCTCTTGAGGATATGGAAGTCGGGCTCATCGTCGATGCCGCGAATGATGTCCTTGATCTGCCGGCGGAAAGCATCGAACCGCCGCCAGAGGCAATTGGCTCCGTTGAGGCAAGTTACATCGACGGCGTGGCGAAAGTGGAGAATCGGCTCCTCATTTTGCTCGATTTGGCGAAAGTGCTCGACCGATAACCCGTGGAGAGGAGCGTTGACATTGGACGATATTCGCAACTTGACGGGGATGCATATTGACATTTTGCGCGAAATCGGCAACATTGGCGCCGGCAACGCGGCGACGGCTTTGTCGACGTTGCTAAACAAAAAAATTGAAATGGCGGTGCCGCGCGTTCAAATTGCGACGTTTGCCGAAATGATGGAATCAATCGGTGGACCGGAACAAGTAGTGGCGTGCGTCTATTTGCGCATCGAAGGAGAAGCGCCGGGAAACATGTTTTTCGTGCTGCCGCCTGAACAGGCTGAACGGTTTGTCCGCCGGATGATTGGCGATGACTCATTTTCGTTTCAAGGAGAAGCCCATGAGCTTGGCTGCTCGGCGCTTCAGGAGCTCGGCAATATTTTAGCCGGCTCGTATTTGTCGGCATTGGCTGACTTTACGCGGCTCAACTTGCACCCGTCCGTGCCGGCATTGGCCATCGACATGATCGGGGCTGTGCTGTCGTTCGGATTGCTTGAGCTGTCGCGTGTTGGCGATTACGCCATTTTGATCGACACAGCCATTTACGATGAACGGCGCCCGGATGAAAGCATCAACGGCCATTTCTTTCTTCTACCTGACCCCGAGTCGTTTTCCACCATCTTTCGAGCGCTAGGTGTGGATGGTCTATGAGCACAGCGCAGGCTGTCAAAATCGGCATTGCGGAAATGGAGGTCGTCATAGCGCCGAATGTCATCCGCACATGCGGACTCGGGTCGTGCGTCGGTGTCGTCATTTACGATGCAGGCAAGGCGGTTGCCGGCATGGCGCATGTCATGCTTCCGCATTCCTCGATGGCGCGCGGCGGAGTCATCAATGCGGCCAAATACGCTGATACGGCGGTCGAGGCGCTCGCTCAGCTCGTCATTGCCGCCGGCGGGCGGAAAGGGATGCTGAAAGCGAAGCTGGCCGGCGGGGCGCAAATGTTTTCGTTTTCGACAGCTGGCGGCGATATGATGCGCATCGGCGCGCGCAATGTGGAGGAAGTGAAAAAGCAGCTCGAGCGGCTTCACATTCCGGTCGTCGCCGAAGATGTCGGGGGCCATAGCGGCCGCACGATCGAATTTAATCCGCAGACGGGCGTGCTCTCCATCCGCACCGCCGCTCAAGAAATAAAGGAAATATGACCGGGATGCGCCGTTTCCGCAAGGCAAGGGGGAGAATGATGGGAAGCGCGCTAAAAGGCGAAGAACGGAAATACTGGGATGAATGGATCAACGGCCGTGACCGCCACGCGGCCGAGGAGCTGGTGCAGCGCTATATGCCGCTTGTTTTCTACCACGTGCAGCGGCTTTCGGCGACGCTGCCGAGCTCCGTGCCGAAAGACGAGCTCGTCAGCCTTGGACTCGTCGGCTTATACGATGCGTTGGAAAAATTTGATCCATCGCGTGATTTGAAGTTCGACACGTACGCCTCGTTCCGCATCCGCGGCGCCATCTTAGACGGCTTGCGCAAAGAAGACTGGCTGCCGCGCAGCATGCGCGATAAGGCAAAAAAAATTGAGGAAGCTATCGAGCGGCTCGAACAGCGGCATATGCGATCGGTGACGGCGAAAGAGATCGCCGCTGAGCTCGGGATGACAGAAGAGGAAGTGCAGGCGGCGGCGAGTGAAACGTTTTTTTCCCATTGGCTGCCGCTCGGGCAGACGACCGTCGACGAAGACGAAGGACTGTTGGCGGTTCGCGACGACCGCGCTCCGCTTCCCGAGGAGCAAATCGTCAAGCAGGAAATGATCGAAAAGCTGGCTGAAGCCATCGGACAGCTGAATGAAAAAGAACAGCTCGTCATCAGTTTGTTTTACAAAGAGGAGCTGACGTTTACAGAAATCGGGAGCCTTTTGCATTTGTCGACATCAAGAATTTCGCAAATTCATGCGAAAGCGCTTTGGAAACTGCGCCGCTTTTTTGCAAAAGAGCAATGAGGGGAGAGAAAAAGCGATGGACATCCAGCTTCCAGCGTTGCAAAGCGTCATGCCGAAAGCGCCCGACGCGGAAAGGATTCAGGCCTCGACGCAACAACACTCATATGCGGTGCAGGCGCAAATGGCAACTGCCGGTGAAAAGCGGGCGGAGCGTGCGCGCCGTCGGGTGACGGATAAACGAACGAGCGCCCGCCTCGAGGGGGAGGCGTCCCGTTTTGGAGGACACCCTTATAAAGGAAAAACGATCGACATTCAAGGATAGTGAACATCATGATGGCATTTTGGCTAACGATCAGTTTGCTGCTGCACGCCTTGTCGTTTTGGTTGATCATTGTGCTTTTCCTCCGTCTGTCGCGGCTTGGCGAGGCGGAGCGGCGGGCCGAGGAGATCGAGGAAGCAATGACCGCTTATCTCGCCGCCTGGAAGGAAGAAAACGAGCGCTTTTTGGCTGAGCTTGACTCATTGCTTGGCAGCGGAGCGGCTCCATTGGTTTCTGCACCGGAAACGAACAGTGCGCCCAGTGTGCAACGGGGCACGAGCGGGGAAGAGACGGCGTCTATGCCGGGGGCAGGAGGCGGTGAAATCGGAGCGGGGTTCGAAAAGCGAACGGCGGAAGCAAAAAAGGGAGAAAACGAGCCGGCGGAGCGGGGAGAAACCCGAAAACGCGCAGAAACAAGCCGCCCAAGCGCCGCTCCGGGCTATTTTCCAGACATCGGAGCGGTCAAGGATGTGCTCGAACTTTCATTCACCCGACCAGCCGACGCGAGTGAGCTCGCTCGCCGTCTATATGCGGAAGGGGCGACGGTTGAAGAAATTGCCAAACAGCTCGGCAAAGGGAAAACGGAAGTCGAGCTATGGCTCAAATTTGCGCAAAAAACGGATCAATAGGCGAATAACAGCTTGATTGCGGCTGATAGTTGTGATATATTTTTCATGGTGTGAATACACACGCCTGATGATTTCAGCAACGGTGCTGGCTCAGCCAGTCTTGCTGAAAGATGAGGCAGGCGGAGGACCAAAAACCACTAAGGAAACAGGAGGAGCATACATGTCGGTTATTTCGATGAAACAACTGCTTGAAGCTGGCGTCCACTTTGGACATCAGACGCGCCGTTGGAACCCGAAAATGAAAAAATACATTTTCACGGAGCGCAACGGCATCTATATCATCGACTTGCAAAAAACGGTGAAAAAAGTCGAGGAAGCATACAACTTCGTTCGCGAATTGGCGGCGAACGGCGGCAAAATTTTGTTCGTCGGCACGAAAAAGCAAGCGCAAGAGTCGGTGAAGGAAGAAGCGGAACGCTGCGGTATGTTTTACGTCAACCAACGCTGGCTCGGCGGCACGTTGACGAACTTCGCCACGATCCAAAAACGGATCAAACGGCTGCGCGAAATTGAAAAAATGGAAGAAGACGGCGTATTTGACGTTCTGCCGAAAAAAGAAGTCATCGGCTTGAAAAAAGAAAAAGAGCGTCTTGAGAAGTTTTTGGGCGGCATCAAAGACATGAAAGAGCTGCCGGATGCGTTGTTTGTCATCGACCCGCGCAAAGAGCGGATCGCGGTGGCGGAGGCGCGCAAGCTGAACATCCCGATCATCGGCATCGTCGACACGAACTGCGATCCGGATGAAATTGACTATGTCATTCCGGCCAACGACGACGCCATCCGCGCCGTCAAGCTGTTGACTTCAAAAATCGCCGATGCAGTGCTTGAAGCGAAACAAGGCGAAGAAGCGGCCGTCGCGGCAGAGTAACGATGCTCAAGAAAGGTGATAAGAGGGGAAAGCCTTTTATCACCTTTTTTTGAGACAGAAATGAGCAACTTTTGGCTATACTAACGAATAAGGGCAAAACGGGGAGCCGCTGCCGGCACCGATACATATACGGGACAATGAGAAGGAGGATTTTTTTATGGCGATTACAGCACAAATGGTGAAAGAACTGCGCGAAAAAACAGGCGCAGGCATGATGGACTGCAAAAAGGCGCTCACCGAAACGAACGGTGACATGGAGAAAGCGATCGACTGGCTGCGCGAAAAAGGGATTGCCAAAGCGGCGAAAAAAGCGGACCGCATCGCGGCCGAAGGAATGGCGTACATCGCGGTGGAAGGCAATACCGCCGTCATTTTGGAAGTGAACTCGGAAACGGACTTCGTTGCGAAAAACGAAGCATTCCAAACGCTTGTCAAAGAGCTGGCCGCCCACTTGCTGAAACAAAAGCCGGCTTCGCTTGACGAAGCGCTCGGTCAAACGATGGACAACGGTTCGACCGTTCAAGACTACATCAACGAAGCGATCGCCAAAATTGGTGAAAAAATTACGCTTCGCCGCTTTGCCGTCGTCAATAAAGCGGACGGCGAAACGTTCGGTGCGTACTTGCACATGGGTGGGCGCATCGGCGTATTAACGTTATTAGCCGGCAATGCGAGCGAAGACGTCGCCAAAGATGTCGCCATGCACATTGCTGCGCTTCATCCGAAATACGTCTCGCGCGACGACGTGCCGCAGGAAGAGATCGCGCATGAGCGCGAAGTGTTGAAGCAGCAAGCCTTAAACGAAGGCAAGCCGGAAAAAATCGTTGAAAAAATGGTCGAAGGCCGGTTGAACAAGTTTTACGAAGACGTCTGCCTGCTCGAGCAAGCGTTTGTGAAAAACCCGGATGTGACGGTGCGCCAATACGTCGAATCGAACGGAGCAACAGTCAAGCAGTTCATCCGTTACGAAGTCGGCGAAGGGCTCGAAAAACGCCAAGACAATTTTGCAGAAGAAGTGATGAGCCAAGTCAGAAAACAATGACGGACCGCAACAGGGAACACGCGCGTGTTCCCTGTTTTTCAAAGTGATTCGCATCATGGAGGTTGGACATGGAACAGCCAAAATACAAACGCGTCGTGTTAAAGTTGAGCGGAGAAGCGCTCGCCGGAAAGCAAGGGTTTGGCATTCATCCGGCGGTCATTCAGTCGATCGCCAAACAAGTGAAAGAAGTCGTTGAACTGGGCGTCGAGGTCGCCATCGTCGTCGGCGGCGGCAACATTTGGCGTGGAAAAACAGGAAGCGAAATGGGCATGGACCGGGCGACGGCCGATTACATGGGCATGTTGGCGACGGTGATGAACGCCCTCGCCTTGCAGGACAGCCTTGAGCAGCTCGGCGTGGAAACACGGGTGCAAACATCGATTGAAATGCGGCAAGTGGCTGAACCGTACATTCGCCGCCGGGCGATTCGCCATCTTGAGAAAAAACGAGTTGTCATTTTCGCCGCCGGCACAGGCAACCCGTACTTTTCGACCGATACGACCGCGGCGCTCAGGGCGGCGGAAATCGAGGCGGACGTCATTTTAATGGCGAAAAACAACGTCGATGGCGTCTACAGCGCCGACCCGAACGTCGACGCCAATGCGGTCAAATACGATGAGCTGTCGTACTTGGACGTCATCAAGCAAGGGCTCGGCGTCATGGATTCGACTGCTTCCTCGCTTTGCATGGACAACAACATTCCGCTCATCGTCTTCTCGATTATGGAAGAAGGCAATATTAAACGCGCTGTGTTAGGTGAAAACATCGGAACGATCGTAAGGGGGAAATAACGATGGCAAAGCAAGTGATCCAACAGGCGAAAGAAAAGATGGATAAAGCGGTGCAAGCGTTCACCCGCGAGCTGGCAAGCATTCGCGCCGGACGGGCGAACGCAGGGCTGCTTGAGAAAGTAACCGTTGACTATTACGGCGTGCCGACGCCAATCAACCAACTGGCCTCCATCAGTGTGCCGGAAGCGCGGCTGCTTGTCATTCAGCCGTACGACAAATCGGCCATTAAAGAAATGGAAAAAGCGATTTTAGCATCGGATTTAGGGCTGACGCCATCGAATGACGGATCGGTCATTCGTCTTGTCATTCCGCCGCTCACCGAGGAACGGCGCCGCGAGCTCGCGAAGCTTGTCAAAAAGTATTCAGAAGACGCGAAAGTCGCGGTGCGCAACATCCGCCGCGATGCGAACGATGAATTGAAAAAACTCGAGAAAAACGGCGAGATTACGGAAGATGAGCTCCGCAGCTACACGGACGAAGTGCAAAAGCTGACCGATGACCACATCGCCAAAATTGACGCCATCACAAAAGAAAAAGAAAAAGAAGTGATGGAAGTATAGGCAAAACCATGCAAACCCTCTATGTTGATGGAGGGTTTTTTTGCTATAATGGAAAGGCAAAACACGATCCCGGAGGACTCGTATGTTCAATAAAATGCGAAAAACAAAAGAGAAAGACGTCCCGGTGACGAAAGAAGAGGTGCTCAGGCATCCGATGCCGAACCACGTCGCCATCATTATGGACGGAAACGGGAGATGGGCGAAAAAGCGGGCGCTGCCAAGGGCGGCCGGCCATTACGAAGGCATGCAAGTTGTGCGCAAAATCACTCGTTTTGCGAATGAGCTGGGGATTCAGATTTTGTCGCTTTACGCGTTTTCGACAGAAAACTGGAAACGTCCGAAAAGTGAAGTCGATTATTTGATGAAGCTGCCGGAACAGTTTTTGACGACGTTTCTTCCCGAGCTCGTCGCCGAAAATGTCAAAGTCCAAGTGATCGGTCATGCGGAGGCGCTGCCTGATCATACGCGCCGGGCGGTCGAGAAAGCCGTGAAGGAAACAAGCGGCAACACCGGCCTTGTGTTAAACTTTGCCCTTAATTATGGAAGCCGGGCGGAAATCACTGCCGCCGTAAAGCAGATCGCCAAAGACGTTGAACGCGGGATGCTCGCGCCGGAAGACATCACCGAGCCGCTCATTTCCTCGTACTTGATGACGAGCGGGCTCGCTGACCCTGACTTGCTCATCCGTACGAGCGGGGAGATTCGCTTGAGCAATTTCATGCTTTGGCAGTTGGCGTATACGGAACTTTGGTTTACGGATGTCTTATGGCCGGATTTTACGGAGCAACATTTCTTAGAGGCGATTGCCGCTTACCAGCGGCGCGACCGCCGATTTGGAGGAGTGTCAGCGCGATGAAGCAGCGAATCATCACCGGAGTCATAGCGGCGGCGCTCTTTTTGCCGATTGTTATTTTTGGCGGATTTCCGTTTATAATAGTAACATATATATTGGCCACGATTGGGCTGTTTGAATTGTTGCGGATGAAAGGGATGCACCCGTTGTCGTTTGTCGGGGCGGCTGGATTGATCGCCCTTTGGCTGTTGCTCGTTCCCGCCCGTTACGGCGGCGAGTGGTTGGCGTCTGGGACCGCCAAATTTGGCGTGCTCGCCGCTTTGGCTTTTTTGCTGCTTGTCGGCACAGTCGTGACGAAAAATGCGCTCTCGTTCGATGAGGCGGCGTTTGTCGTTTTGGCGGTCGTCTATGTCGGCGTAGGGTTTTTCTGTTTCGGCGCTGTTCGTTTGGTTGGGTTCGTGTACTTCGTTTATGCCTTGTTTGTCATTTGGGCGACTGACATTGGGGCGTATTTCTTTGGCCGCGCGTTTGGCCGGCGCAAGCTATGGCCGGAGATCAGCCCAAAAAAAACGGTGGAAGGCGCCATCGGCGGCATCGCTTCCGCGGCTGTTGTCGCTGCGATTTACGAGTGGGCGGCGGCGCCGTTTGGCAGTTTGGCGGCTGCGCTTGGCGTCGCGTTGCTGCTGTCGGCGTTCGGTCAGCTCGGCGATTTGATCGAATCGGCATTTAAGCGCCATTACGGCGTCAAAGATTCCGGGGCGATTTTGCCGGGACATGGCGGCATTTTAGACCGGTTTGACAGCTTGCTGTTCGTGCTGCCGCTGTTGTACATATTGCTTGAAATCGCACGATAAGTGGGTGAGGAGTGAAACGATTGAAATATATTAGTATATTAGGGGCGAGCGGATCGATCGGCACACAGACGCTCGATGTCATCCGCGCCCATCCGGACGAATTCCGCTTGGCCGCCGCATCGGTCGGGAAAAATATCGAGGCGGCGAGGCGGCTGATCGCTGAATTTTCCCCAAGTCTTGTCGCCGTCGCTGACCGCGATGCGTATGAAGTGCTCTCTCGCGAGTACCGCGGGCGGACGGCGATCGTGTACGGGGAGGAAGGATTGATTGAAGCGGCCGTTTGCCCACAAGCCGATGTTGTCGTCACCGCCGTCGTCGGCAGCGTCGGCCTCGTGCCGACGCTGAAGGCGATTGAAGCGGGAAAAGCGATCGCCCTCGCCAACAAAGAGACGCTCGTTGTCGCCGGACATCTCGTCATGGCTGCAGCCAAGCGGCGCGGCGTGCCGCTGTTGCCGGTTGACAGCGAACATTCCGCCATTTTTCAATGTCTGCAAGGAGAAAAGATTGAACAAGTTGACAAACTCATTCTGACCGCATCCGGCGGCAGCTTCCGCGACAAGACGCGCCGAGAGCTCGCTCATGTGACGGTCGAGGAGGCGCTCCGCCATCCGAACTGGTCGATGGGGGCAAAAATTACGATTGATTCGGCGACAATGATGAATAAAGGGTTTGAGGTCATTGAGGCTCATTGGCTGTTCGGGCTGCCGTATGAGCGGATCGAGGTCGTTTTGCATCGAGAAAGCATCATCCATTCGCTCGTTGCGTTTCGCGATACAAGCGTGTTGGCCCAGCTCGGCGAGCCGGATATGCGCGTTCCGATCCAATATGCGCTTGCGTATCCAAAGCGGTTGCCGCTCCCGTCCGCCAAGCCGCTTGATTTAATCTCGCTTGGGGCGCTCCATTTCGCCCCGGTTGATTTCGACCGCTATCGCTGTTTGCGTCTCGCCTATGAGGCTGGCAAGCGCGGCGGCTCGCTGCCGACGGTGTTGAATGCGGCCAATGAGGAGGCGGTGGCGGCGTTTTTAGCCGGGCGCATTCCATTTTTGGCCATCGAGGAGTGGATTGAACGCGCGCTCGAGCGCCATCGGCCAGTGAGCGATCCGCAGCTTGAGGACATTCGCGAAATCGATGCGGACGCGCGCGCCTACGTTCGCTCACTACTATCATAAAGGTGGTTGAAACGTTGGAATCGATCATTTCATTTATCATCGTCTTTGGTGCCCTCGTCTTTTTTCACGAGCTCGGCCACTTGTTGCTAGCAAAACGGGCCGGCATTTTGTGCCGCGAATTTGCCATCGGCTTCGGGCCGAAAGTGTTTTCGTTTAAGAAAAACGAAACGGTGTACACGATCCGCCTTCTCCCGCTTGGCGGCTTCGTCCGCATGGCCGGCGAAGACCCGGAGACGATTGAATTGAAGCGGGGGCAAGTCGTCGGCCTCTTGCTTGATGGCAGCGGCCAAGTGGAAAAAATCGTCCTCAACCATAAGGACGATTATCCGAATATCCGCGTTGTGGAAGTGGAAGAGGCTGATTTAGAGCATGGAATGTATGTGACCGGCTATACGGACGGCGAGCGGTTCGAGCGGTTTACGGTCAAGGAGCCGGCATTTTTCGTCGTCGACCGCCAAGAGATTCAAATCGCCCCGTACCATCGCCAATTTGCGGCAAAAACGCTCGGACAGCGAACGATGACGATTTTGGCCGGACCGCTCGCCAACTTTCTCTTGTCGCTCGTTGTCTTTATCATCATCGGCCTTTTGCAAGGCTATCCGGTCGACAAGCCGGTGATCGGCGAGCTGACGCCGGAAGGAGCGGCGCGCGCTGCCGGCTTGAAGCAAGGGGATGAAGTGATCGCCATTAACGGCGAACGGATGGAAACGTGGACGGAAATCGTCAACACGATTCGCGCCCATCCGGGAGAACCGCTTCAGTTTCAAATTGAGCGGAATGGGAAAGAACGGAGTGTGACGGTCACTCCGGAGGCGAAAACGGTGCAAGGGGAGACGATCGGCTTGATCGGCGTCTATCAGCCGATGGAAAAATCGGTGTTGGGCTCGATCAAGCAAGGGCTGGTTGAGACGTACTACTGGACGCGGGAAATTGTAACGGGGCTCGGCCAATTGATCACCGGCCAGTTTCAGCTTGACATGCTGTCCGGACCGGTCGGCATCGCCGTATCGACCGGCAAAGTTGCTGAGTCCGGGATCTACTACTTGATGAAATGGGGCGCGATTTTAAGCATCAACCTGGGGATTGTCAACTTGTTGCCATTGCCGGCGCTAGACGGCGGGCGGCTCCTCTTTTTCGCCATTGAAGCGGTGCGCGGCAAGCCGGTCGACCGGCAAAAAGAAGGAATGGTCCATTTTATCGGCTTCGCCCTGCTTATGCTGCTCATGCTCGTTGTGACATGGAATGACATTCAAAAATTTTTCCTATAGAGAGAAAACGAGGTGGCTAATGGATGAGACAAAGTCAAGCATTTATTCCGACGTTGCGTGAAGTGCCGGCGGATGCGGAAGTGAAAAGCCATCAGCTCCTGCTGCGGGCCGGCTTCATTCGTCAAAGTGCAAGCGGCGTCTATACGTTTTTGCCGCTTGGGCAGCGTGTTTTGCAAAAAGTGGAAGCCATCATTCGCGAGGAAATGAACCGGATTGGAGCGATGGAGCTCTTCATGCCGGCCTTGCAGCCGGCTGAGCTTTGGCAGCAGTCCGGCCGCTGGTACTCGTACGGGCCGGAGCTGATGCGCTTAAAAGACCGGCACGAGCGCGATTTCGCCCTCGGGCCGACGCATGAGGAAATGATCACGGCGATCGTCCGCGACGAAGTGAAAACGTACAAGCGGCTGCCGCTTGTCTTGTATCAAATCCAAACGAAATTCCGCGATGAAAAGCGTCCGCGTTTTGGGCTGTTGCGCGGCCGCGAGTTCATGATGAAAGACGCCTACTCGTTCCATACGTCGAAAGAAAGCTTGGATGAAACGTACAACAACATGTATGAGGCGTATGCGAACATTTTCCGCCGCTGCGGATTGAACTTCCGCGCCGTCATCGCCGACTCGGGGGCGATTGGCGGCAAAGATACGCATGAGTTTATGGTGCTCTCGGACATCGGCGAAGATACGATCGCCTACTCCGATGCGTCTGACTATGCCGCCAACATCGAGATGGCGCCGGTCGTGGCGACGTACGAAAAAAGCGATGAGCCGCCAGCCGAATTGAAAAAAGTGGCGACGCCGGGGCAAAAAACGATCGCTGAAGTCGCTTCGCACTTACAAATATCGCCGGAGCGCTGCATCAAATCGCTTTTGTTCAATGTGGACGGCCGCTATGTGCTCGTTCTCGTCCGCGGTGATCATGAAGCGAACGAGGTGAAGGTGAAAAACGTGCTCGACGCGACGGTCGTCGAATTGGCGACGCCGGAAGAAACGGAGCGGGTGATGAACGCTCCAATCGGCTCGCTCGGCCCGATCGGCGTCAGCGAAGACGTCACTGTGATCGCGGACCATGCTGTCGCCGCCATCGTCAACGGCGTTTGCGGTGCGAACGAGGAAGGATACCATTACATCGGAGTCAACCCGGGCCGCGATTTTGCCGTCAGTCAATACGCCGATTTGCGCTTCGTAAAAGAAGGCGACCCGTCTCCAGATGGCAAAGGGACGATCCGCTTCGCCCGCGGCATTGAAGTCGGGCATGTGTTTAAGCTGGGGACAAAATACAGCGAAGCGATGAACGCCGTCTATTTGGATGAAAACGGCCAAACGCAGACGATGATCATGGGTTGCTACGGCATCGGCGTATCAAGATTGGTGGCCGCGATCGCCGAACAGTTTGCTGACGAACACGGGCTCGTGTGGCCGGCTTCGGTCGCGCCGTTTCACATCCATTTGCTGACAGCGAACGCAAAAAGCGATGAACAGCGTGCGTTGGCGGAAGAGTGGTATGAAAAGCTCGGACAGGCTGGGTTTGAAGTGTTGTATGACGACCGCCCCGAACGGGCCGGGGTGAAGTTTGCCGACAGCGATTTGATCGGCATTCCGCTCCGCGTCACCGTCGGCAAGCGAGCGGGCGAAGGCGTTGTGGAAGTAAAAGTGCGGAAAACAGGCGAGACGTTCGATGTGCCGGTCAGCGAGCTTGTCGACACTGCGCGCCGTCTCCTTCAATCATGAGTGCCGGCGCTGGCGAAAAAGAATTCTGTCTTTTTCGCCGGCGCTTTTGTTATGGTATGATTGATTATAGAAAGAGAATGATGTTGAGAGGGGAACAAACGGACGTCATGGTGACAAAAGAGCAAAAAGAGCGGTTTCTCATCCTGCTTGAGCAGCTGAAGATGACGTCGGACGAATGGATGCCGCATTTTCGTGAGGCCGCCATTCGCAAAGTCGTAATCGATAAAGAGGAGAAAAGCTGGCATTTTTACTTTCAGTTCGCCAACGTGCTGCCGGTTCATGTATACAAAACGTTTGTCGATCGGCTGCAAACGGCGTTCCGCCATATCGCCGCCGTCCGCCATACGATGGAGGTTGAAGCGCCGCGCGTGACAGAGGAGGATGTGCAGGCGTATTGGCCGCTTTGCCTTGCCGAGCTGCAAGAAGGCATGTCGCCGCTTGTCGATTGGCTCAGCCGGCAGACGCCGGAGCTGAAAGGAAACAAGTTGCTTGTCGCCGCCCGCCATGAAGCGGAAGCGCTGGCGGTCAAACGGCGGTTCGCCAAAAAAATCGCTGATGTGTACGCTTCGTTTGGGTTTCCACCCCTTCAGCTTGACGTCAGCATCGAGCCGTCCAAACAAGAAATGGAACAGTTTTTGGCGCAAAAACAGCAAGAGGACGAAGAGCGGGCGCTTGCTGTACTGACCGATTTGGCGAGGGAAGAAGAAAAGGCCGCGTCTGCGCCGCCGTCCGGTCCGCTTGTCATCGGCTATCCGATCCGCGACGAGGAGCCGGTGCGGCGGCTGGAGACGATCGTCGAAGAAGAGCGGCGCGTCGTTGTGCAAGGCTATGTATTTGACGCCGAAGTGAGCGAATTAAAAAGCGGCCGCACGCTGTTGACCATGAAAATCACAGATTACACGAACTCGATTTTAGTCAAAATGTTCTCGCGCGACAAAGAGGACGCCGAGCTCATGAGCGGCGTCAAAAAAGGCATGTGGGTGAAAGTGCGCGGCAGCGTGCAAAACGATACGTTCGTCCGTGATTTGGTCATCATCGCCAACGATTTGAACGAAATCGCCGCAAACGAACGGCAAGATACGGCGCCGGAAGGGGAAAAGAGGGTCGAGCTCCATTTGCATACCCCGATGAGCCAAATGGACGCGGTCACCTCGGTGACAAAACTCATTGAGCAAGCGAAAAAATGGGGGCATCCGGCGATCGCCGTCACCGACCATGCCGTTGTTCAATCGTTTCCGGAGGCCTACAGCGCGGCGAAAAAACACGGCATGAAGGTCATTTACGGCCTTGAGGCGAACATCGTCGACGATGGCGTGCCGATCGCCTACAATGAAACGCACCGCCGTCTTTCGGAGGAAACGTACGTCGTCTTTGACGTCGAGACGACGGGCCTGTCGGCTGTGTACAATACGATCATTGAGCTGGCGGCGGTGAAAGTGAAAGACGGCGAGATCATCGACCGGTTCATGTCGTTTGCCAACCCTGGACATCCGTTGTCGGTGACAACGATGGAGCTGACCGGGATCACCGATGAGATGGTGAAAGACGCCCCGAAGCCGGAAGACGTGTTGGCCCGTTTTGTTGACTGGGCCGGCGATGCGACGCTTGTTGCCCACAACGCCAGCTTTGACATCGGGTTTTTAAACGCGGGTCTCGCTCGCCTGGGGCGCGGAAAAATCGCGAATCCAGTCATCGATACGCTCGAGCTGGCCCGTTTTTTATACCCGGATTTGAAAAACCATCGGCTCAATACATTGTGCAAAAAATTTGACATTGAATTGACGCAGCACCACCGCGCCATCTACGACGCGGAGGCGACCGGGCATTTGCTTATGCGGCTGTTGAAGGAAGCGGAAGAGCGCGGCATACTGTTTCATGACGAATTAAACAGCCGCACGCACAGCGAAGCGTCCTATCGGCTTGCGCGCCCGTTCCATGTGACGCTGTTGGCGCAAAACGAGACTGGATTGAAAAATTTGTTCAAGCTTGTGTCATTGTCGCACATTCAATATTTTCACCGTGTGCCGCGCATCCCGCGCTCCGTGCTCGTCAAGCACCGCGACGGCCTGCTTGTCGGCTCGGGCTGCGACAAAGGAGAGCTGTTTGACAACTTGATCCAAAAGGCGCCGGAAGAAGTCGAAGACATCGCCCGTTTTTACGATTTTCTTGAAGTGCATCCGCCGGACGTGTACAAACCGCTCATCGAGATGGATTATGTGAAAGACGAAGAGGTGATCAAAAACATCATCCGCAGCATCGTCGCCCTTGGTGAGAAGCTTGACATCCCGGTCGTCGCCACCGGCAACGTCCATTACTTGAACCCAGAAGATAAAATTTACCGGAAAATCTTAATCCATTCGCAAGGCGGGGCGAATCCGCTCAACCGCCATGAGCTGCCGGATGTGTATTTCCGTACGACGAATGAAATGCTTGACTGCTTCTCGTTTTTAGGGCCGGAAAAAGCGAAGGAAATCGTTATCGACAACACGCAAAAAATCGCTTCGTTAATCGGCGATGTCAAGCCGATCAAAGATGAGCTGTATACGCCGCGCATCGAAGGGGCGGACGAGGAAATCCGGGAAATGAGCTACCGGCGGGCGAAGGAAATTTACGGCGACCCGTTGCCGAAACTTGTTGAAGAGCGGCTTGAGAAGGAGCTAAAAAGCATCATCGGCCATGGCTTTGCCGTCATTTATTTGATCTCGCACAAGCTGGTGAAAAAATCGCTCGATGACGGTTATCTTGTCGGGTCGCGCGGATCGGTCGGCTCGTCGTTTGTCGCGACGATGACGGAAATCACCGAGGTCAATCCGCTGCCGCCGCATTACGTTTGCCCGAACTGCAAGCATTCGGAGTTCTTTAACGACGGTTCGGTCGGCTCAGGGTTTGATTTGCCGGATAAAAACTGTCCGCGATGTGGGACGAAATACAAAAAAGACGGGCACGACATCCCGTTTGAGACGTTTCTCGGCTTTAAAGGCGACAAAGTGCCGGATATCGACTTGAACTTTTCCGGCGAATACCAGCCGCGCGCCCACAACTATACGAAAGTGCTGTTTGGCGAAGACAACGTCTACCGCGCTGGGACGATTGGCACGGTCGCCGACAAAACGGCGTACGGATTTGTCAAAGCGTATGCGAGCGATCATAATTTGCAGCTGCGCGGCGCGGAAATCGACCGGCTCGCGGCTGGCTGCACCGGGGTGAAGCGGACGACCGGGCAGCATCCGGGCGGCATCATCGTCGTCCCGGATTATATGGAAATTTACGATTTTACGCCGATTCAATATCCGGCCGATGACACGTCCTCCGAATGGCGGACGACCCATTTCGACTTCCATTCGATCCACGACAATTTGTTGAAGCTCGATATTCTCGGGCACGACGATCCGACGGTCATCCGCATGCTGCAAGATTTAAGCGGCATCGATCCGAAAACGATCCCGACCGACGACCCGGATGTGATGGGCATTTTCAGCAGCACCGAGCCGCTTGGTGTTACGCCGGAGCAAATCATGTGCAATGTCGGCACGATCGGCATTCCGGAGTTTGGCACGCGCTTCGTTCGGCAAATGTTGGAAGAGACAAGGCCAAAAACGTTTTCCGAACTCGTGCAAATTTCCGGTTTGTCGCACGGCACCGATGTGTGGCTCGGCAACGCGCAAGAGCTCATTCAAAACGGCACTTGCACGTTATCGGAAGTCATCGGCTGCCGCGACGACATTATGGTCTATTTGATTTACCGCGGCCTCGAGCCGTCGCTCGCTTTTAAAATCATGGAATCCGTGCGCAAAGGAAAAGGCTTAACGCCGGAGTTTGAAGCAGAAATGCGCAAACATGACGTGCCGGAGTGGTACATCGATTCATGCAAAAAAATCAAGTACATGTTCCCGAAAGCGCACGCCGCCGCCTACGTGTTAATGGCGGTGCGCATCGCCTACTTTAAGGTGCACCATCCGCTTTTGTATTACGCGTCGTACTTTACGGTGCGGGCGGAGGACTTTGACCTTGACGCCATGATCAAAGGGTCAGCCGCCATTCGCAAGCGGATTGAGGAAATCAACGCCAAAGGCATTCAGGCGACGGCGAAAGAAAAAAGCTTGCTCACGGTTCTTGAGGTGGCCTTAGAGATGTGCGAGCGTGGATTTTCTTTTAAAAATATCGATTTGTACCGCTCGCAGGCGACGGAATTCGTCATTGACGGCAATTCGCTCATTCCGCCGTTCAACGCCATTCCGGGGCTTGGGACGAACGTGGCGCAGGCGATCGTGCGCGCCCGCGAGGAAGGCGAGTTTTTGTCGAAGGAGGATTTGCAGCAGCGCGGCAAAGTATCAAAAACGCTGCTGGAGTACTTAGAAAGCCGCGGCTGCCTTGACTCGCTTCCGGACCATAACCAGCTGTCGCTGTTTTAGTGGAAACGCCGCCGCTGAAGGAAGCGGACAGCGCTCTTTCGTCTGGGCGGCAGTTTCCCGTTGCAATATATTTCCCAATGTGTTATAGTTTTAGTGGAATTGGCAAAGATAATGGCAAGCAAAGAGTGGGGAAACCCACTCTTTCGTCTTGAATGGACACCCGTCTCTCGTTCATTCCCCGCCCTGTGCAGGGGATTTTCTCATTATGCCATGCATGCACGTTTGCTCGGTAAGGAGGAACACAATGAGCAAAAAGGTGACAGAAACGGTCGAACAACTCGTCACACCGATCTTGGACGAAATGGGGCTTGAACTCGTCGATATTGAATATGTGAAGGAAGGGAAAAATTGGTTTTTGCGCGTTTTCATTGACTCTGACGATGGCGTCGATATTGAACAATGCGGTGCTGTCAGCGAAAAATTGAGCGAAAAGCTGGATGAAGTCGACCCGATTCCGCATAACTATTTTTTGGAAGTGTCATCGCCCGGAGCGGAGCGGCCGCTGAAAAAGGCAAAAGATTTTGCCAAAGCCATTGGGAAACATGTATATATCAAAACGTATGAACCCATTGAAGGAGAAAAGCAGTTTGAAGGCGAACTAACCGCTTTTGACGGAACGACCGTGACGCTGTTGGTCAAAGACCGCGGACGGCAAAAAACGGTCGCCATTCCGTATGAAAAAGTGGCAAGCGCCCGATTAGCCGTCATTTTCTTCTAATCGCAAAAGGGGGATTTTTGTTGCATGAACACGCAATTGCTTGAGGCGTTAGCCGATTTGATGCGGGAAAAAGGCATCAGCAAAGAAGTTGTCATGGAAGCGATCGAAGCGGCGATCGTTTCGGCGTATAAACGCAATTTCGGACAGGCGCAAAACGTGCGCGTCGATCTCAATATGGACACCGGCACGATCCGCGTGCTCGCCCGCAAAGATGTCGTCGAAGAGGTGACCGACCCGCGCCTTGAAATTTCGCTTGAGGACGCGCAGCGGATCAATCCGAACTATCAAATCGGCGATGTCGTCGAGCTCGAAGTGACGCCGCGCGATTTCGGGCGCATCGCCGCGCAGACGGCGAAGCAAGTCGTCACCCAGCGCGTGCGCGAGGCGGAGCGGAGCATCATCTACGCCGAATTTGTCGACCGTGAAGAGGACATTATGACCGGCATCGTCCAGCGCGTTGACCCGCGCTTTGTCTACGTCAGCCTCGGCAAGGCGGAGGCGCTCCTGCCGGCAAACGAACAAATGCCGAATGAAACATATAAGCCGCACGACCGGTTGAAAGTATACATTACGAAAGTGGAAAAAACGACAAAAGGGCCGCAAATTTTCGTCTCCCGCACCCACCCGGGACTGTTGAAACGGCTGTTTGAGCTCGAAGTGCCGGAAATTTACGACGGAACGGTCGAGATTAAATCGATCGCCCGCGAAGCCGGCGACCGTTCGAAAATTTCCGTCCACTCCGACAACCCGGAAGTCGATCCGGTCGGCGCGTGCGTCGGACCGAGAGGGCAACGCGTGCAGGCCATTGTTGATGAGCTGAACGGAGAAAAAATCGATATCGTCCGCTGGTCGGCCGATCCGGTGGAGTTTGTCGCCAACGCGTTAAGCCCGGCGAAAGTGCTGCGCGTCATTGTCAACGAAGAGCAAAAGGCGACGACGGTCATCGTTCCGGACTATCAGCTGTCGCTCGCCATCGGCAAACGCGGGCAAAACGCGCGGCTGGCGGCGAAATTGACCGGCTGGAAAATCGATATTAAAAGCGAATCGGAAGCGCGGGAGATGGGCATTGATCCGCATGCGCCAACCACTTCGCTTGATTTCAGCGATGCGGCGGCCGATAATGAAAATAGCGAAGAAAACGGCCCATCGTTTGATCAATCGGCGGAAATCGAGTGAGGGGGAATGAAAAATGGCAGCGCAAAAGAAAATTCCGTTGCGCAAATGCGTCGTCACTGGAGAGATGAAGCCGAAACGGGAGATGGTGCGCATCGTCCGCTCGAAAGAGGGGGAAGTGTCGATCGACCCGACCGGCAAAAAGGCGGGGCGCGGCGCGTATATTACCCTTGATCCGGAATGCATTTTGCAGGCGAAAAAGAAAAACATTTTGGCCCGCCATTTAAAAGCAGACATCGCCGATGCGATTTATGACGAATTGCTCGCCTTGGCGGAAAAGGAGAAACAGGCCGGACATGAAGCATAACCGTTGGGCATCGATGCTTGGATTGGCGCAGCGGGCGGGCAAAGTCGTCTCCGGCGAGGAGCTTGTCGTCAAAGAAGTGCAGCGGGGCCGGGCGCGGCTCGTCTTGCTTTCGCAAGACGCATCGGTCAACACCGAAAAAAAAGTAACGGATAAATGCACGTTTTATGGCGTCCCGCTTTGCAAAGTGCCGGACCGGTATACGCTTGGCGGCGCGATCGGCAAGGACGCCCGCGTCGTTGTCGCTGTCACCGACGAAGGGTTTGCGCGCCAATTGCAGACGATGCTCGACCGATCTTAATGGGGGTGAATGTATGTCGAAAATGCGTGTGTATGAATACGCGAAAAAACAGAACGTGCCAAGCAAGGACGTTATTCATAAATTGAAAGAAATGAACATTGAAGTGAACAACCATATGGCGATGCTGGAGGCTGATGTCGTCGAAAAACTCGACCATCAATATCGCCCGAACGCCGGGAAAAAAGAAGAGAAAAAAGCGGAAAAGAAAACGGAGAAGCCGAAACGGCCGACGCCGGCGAAAGCGGCCGATTTTGCTGATGAGGAAATTTTTGACGACAGCAAAGAAGCGGCGAAAATGAAACCGGCGAAGAAAAAGGGAGCGCCAAAAGGGAAGGAAACGAAAAAAACCGAGGCGCAACAGCAAGAAAAGAAACTGCTCCAAGCGGCGAAAAAGAAAGGAAAAGGGCCGGCGAAAGGGAAAAAGCAGGCAGCACCAGCCGCAAAACAAGCGCCGCAGCCGGCGAAAAAAGAAAAAGAGCTGCCGAAAAAAATTACGTTTGAAGGCTCGCTTACCGTGGCCGAACTGGCGAAAAAGCTTGGCCGCGAACCGTCGGAAATTATTAAGAAGCTGTTTATGCTCGGCGTGATGGCGACAATCAACCAAGATTTAGACAAAGACGCCATCGAGCTCATCTGCTCGGATTACGGGGTTGAAGTCGAAGAAAAAGTGACGATCGATGAGACGAACTTTGAAGCGATCGAAATTGTCGACGCGCCGGAAGATTTGGTTGAACGGCCGCCGGTCGTGACGATCATGGGGCACGTCGACCATGGGAAAACGACGTTGCTTGATGCGATCCGCCATTCCAAAGTGACGGAGCAAGAAGCCGGCGGTATTACGCAACACATCGGTGCGTATCAAGTGACGGTCAATGACAAAAAAATTACGTTCCTCGATACGCCGGGGCATGAAGCGTTTACAACGATGCGGGCGCGCGGCGCGCAAGTGACCGATATCGTCATTCTTGTCGTTGCCGCGGATGACGGGGTGATGCCGCAGACGGTGGAAGCGATCAACCACGCCAAGGCGGCAAACGTGCCGATTATTGTCGCCATCAACAAAATTGATAAGCCGGAAGCGAACCCGGACCGCGTCATGCAAGAATTGATGGAATACAACCTCGTTCCAGAAGAATGGGGCGGCGATACGATTTTCTGCAAGTTGTCGGCGAAAACGAAAGAGGGCCTTGATCATCTTTTGGAAATGATTTTGCTTGTCAGTGAGATGGAAGAATTAAAAGCCAACCCGAACCGGCGCGCGGTCGGTACGGTGATCGAAGCGAAGCTTGATAAAGGGCGTGGCCCGGTGGCAACGCTTTTGATTCAAGCGGGAACGTTGCGTGTCGGCGATCCGATCGTCGTCGGCACAACATACGGGCGCGTGCGCGCGATGGTGAACGACAGCGGCCGGCGCGTCAAAGAGGCGACTCCGTCGATGCCAGTCGAAATTACTGGGCTGCATGAAGTGCCGCAAGCCGGCGACCGCTTCATGGTGTTTGAGGATGAGAAAAAGGCGCGGCAAATCGCGGAGGCGCGGGCGCAGCGGCAGCTGCAGGAGCAGCGAAGTGTCAAAACGCGCGTCAGCTTGGATGATTTGTTCGAACAAATTAAGCAAGGCGAAATGAAAGAGCTGAACTTGATCGTCAAAGCCGATGTTCAAGGATCGGTTGAGGCGCTTGTCGCCGCCTTGCAAAAAATCGATGTGGAAGGCGTGCGGGTGAAAATCATCCACGCGGCGGTCGGCGCCATCACCGAATCGGACATTTCGCTGGCGACGGCATCGAACGCCATCGTCATCGGCTTTAACGTCCGTCCGGATGCAAACGCAAAGCGCGCCGCTGAATCGGAAAAAGTCGACATCCGTCTCCATCGCATCATTTACAATGTCATCGAGGAAATTGAAGCGGCGATGAAAGGGATGCTCGATCCGGAGTACGAGGAAAAAGTGATCGGCCAGGCGGAAGTGCGGCAAACGTTCAAAGTATCGAAAGTCGGCACGATCGCCGGTTGCTATGTCACTGACGGCAAAATCACCCGCGACAGCAAGGTGCGCCTCATTCGCCAAGGCATCGTCGTCTACGAAGGGGAAATCGATTCGCTCAAGCGGTATAAAGACGATGTGCGCGAGGTGGCGCAAGGGTATGAATGCGGGCTGACGATCAAAAACTTCAATGATATTAAAGAAGGAGATGTCATCGAAGCATACGTCATGCAGGAAGTGGCTCGGGCATGATCGGCTTCGCCGCGTGCGAATGCATCATCTACAACGCCCGATCGCTCAAGGATAAACGGGCCGTCCTGCAGCGAGTGATGACAAGAATCCGGCAAAAATATAACGTCTCTGTGGCCGAAATCGATCATCAAGACGCATGGCAGCGAGCGACCATCGGTCTTGTCGCCATTACGTCCAGCCGCCGGGCGACCGAACGGGAGCTCGAACGGGCGCTCGCTTTGATCGACTCGTTCCCTGAGCTGGAGCGGGCGGCCACGTCATTCGAGTGGTTGTAACCGAGGTGATGGATGATGAATATACGGGCAACTCGCGTTGGCGAGCAAATGAAAAAAGAGTTGAGCGACATCATCAGCCGCAGGCTGAAAGACCCGCGCATCGGCTTTGTCACGGTGACCGATGTGCGGGTCACCGGCGATTTGCAGCAGGCGAAAGTGTACATCAGCGTCCTCGGCGATGATGAACAGCGGGAAAATACATTGAAGGCGCTCGAGAAAGCGAAAGGGTTTATCCGTTCGGAAATCGGACAGCGCATCCGCCTGCGCAAGACGCCGGAAATTTTCTTTGAAATCGATGAAACGATCGAATACGGCAGCCGCATCGAACAGCTGATCCGGCAAATTTCAAGCGATGACCACCCGGCGAAAGAGGCGGATGAGGAGCCGAACAATGGATAGACGAACCGTCTATCCATTTCCATTCATGATTATGGAAACGGAAAGGGTGCGCCGATGGACGGGGTATTGCTGCTCAATAAACCGAAAGGGATGACGTCGCACGACTGCGTGGCCAAAGTGCGCCGCCTGCTTGGCGTAAAAAAAGCGGGGCACACCGGCACGCTTGACCCAAACGTGTCCGGTGTGCTGCCAATTTGCCTTGGCAAGGCGACGCGCATCGCCGAATTTTTGACCGGGACGACGAAAACGTACGAAGGAAAAGTGACGCTTGGCGCGGCGACGACAACCGAAGATGCGGACGGCGACATCATCGCCGCCCGTCCGGTTGACCGATCGATTGCGCGCGCGGAGATCGAAGCGGTGTTTGACAGCTTGACCGGGGAAATTGAGCAAACACCGCCGATGTACTCCGCGGTGAAAGTGGGCGGCAAAAAACTGTATGAATACGCGCGCGCCGGCATCGAAGTCGAACGCCCGACGCGGCGCGTGACCATTTATGAGCTCGAACTGCTTGATGAATGTGAACAATTCTTTGGGAAAACGGTGTCATTTCGCTTTCGCGTCACGTGCAGCAAAGGCACGTACGTACGCACACTGGCGGTGATGATCGGCGAGCGGCTCGGCTATCCGGCGCATATGTCCGACCTCATCCGCACGGCGTCCGGGCCGTTTCGGCTTGAAGATTGCGTGACGTTTGAAGACGTTGAGCGCCGGGCGGCCGACGGGACGGCCGATGCCTTGCTCATTCCGATCGAGCGAGCCCTTTTTCATTTGCCGAAATATGAAATCAATGATAAAGTAGCAGAGAAGGTAAAAAATGGGGCGCTGCTCCGGCTTCCCGCTTTTTTAGAGAAGCTTGACGGGCCGGTCGTTCTTGTTTCGCCCGAGCGGGAAGCGCTGGCCCTGTACGTGAAGCATCCGGCGCACCCCGGTTTGATGAAACCGCTCAAAGTGTTTCGTTAACGCCGCGGGTGCAGCGCGGAAATAAAGAAGGTAGGTCATGGACATGGAAACGCTGTTTCTTTCGCATCCGCACCGTCTCGAACGCCAGGCGCTCCCTCCGACGGTGATGGCGCTCGGCTATTTCGATGGCATCCACCTCGGCCATCAAAAAGTGATCCGCACCGCGGTCGAGATCGCCAACGAGCGCGGGTACGAAAGCGCGGTGATGACGTTTCATCCTCATCCGTCCGTTGTGCTCGGCAAACAGTCCGAGCTGCGCTTGATCACGCCGCTTGGCAAAAAGGAGCAACTAATTGCATCACTTGGCGTCAACCGGCTGTACATCGTTGAATTTACGCCGACGTTTGCCGCGCTGTCGCCAGAAGCGTTCGTTGACCAATATTTGGATGGGTTGCACGTGAAGCATGTCGTCGCCGGCTTCGATTTCACTTACGGGCGGTTCGGAAAAGGAACGATGGAGACGATGCCGATTCATGCGCGCGGCCGCTTTGGACAGACGGTCATTCCGAAGCTCGCGGTCGACGGGGAAAAAGTGAGCTCGTCCCGGGTGCGGAAACTGCTCGAAGACGGGGCGGTCGAACAGCTCCCCCGCCTGCTCGGCCGCTTTTACGAGCTTGAAGGAACGGTCGTTGCCGGGGAGCGGCGCGGACGGATGATCGGCTTTCCAACGGCGAACATCGCTTTAAACAGCGATTATGCCTTGCCGACAGTCGGCGTCTATGCAGTCAAGGCGACGATCGGCGGGCAAGTATATGAAGGGGTGGCGAACGTCGGCTACAAACCGACGTTCCATGAAACGCGCGAAGGATTGCCGAATATTGAAGTGCACTTGTTCGAGTTTTCCGGCGATATTTATGGACAAACGATGACAATTGAGTGGCACCGCCGTCTGCGGAGCGAGCGGAAGTTCGCCAGTGTCGACGAACTGACGGCGCAAATCGCCCGCGATAAGAAAGAGGCGGAGCAGTATTTCCGCTGTTTCGGCGAAAAGACTTGCATTTTGCCGGAAAAAGAGGTATTCTAATCAATGTATGCGAACCATTGCTTGGCTAGGCGAGTCACCGACGCCCGCTCGGCAATCGGGGATGTAAAGCTAGGGAGGTGAACAACGATGGCATTGACGCAGGAGCGCAAACGCGAAATCATCGAGCAATTTAAAATCCATGAGAACGACACCGGTTCTCCGGAAGTGCAAGTTGCTATCCTGACGGAGCAAATCAACAACTTGAACGAGCATTTGCGCATTCATAAAAAAGACCATCATTCACGGCGCGGCTTGCTGAAAATGGTCGGGAAGCGCCGCAACTTATTGGCCTATTTGCGCAAGAAAGATGTGGCGCGCTACCGTGAATTGATTGAGAAACTTGGATTACGTCGATAAAAAAGCGGGAGCATTCCCGCTTTTTTGCTAGTTTATAGGCGTGATTGACACGGCGATGATAACAATGGCGCCAATTCGTCTATACTAATCATCAGCGGATCCATATTTTTATTTGTACATAGAGAGGAGTACTCGTCTGTATGGAACAAGAGAAACGCGTGTTTTCCATCGATGTGGCTGGGCGGCCGCTCATTGTTGAAACCGGCGAACTGGCGAAACAGGCGAACGGGGCGGCGCTCGTCCGCTACGGCGATACGGTCGTGCTGAGCACGGCCACCGCGTCGCGGGAGGCGAAAAACGTCGACTTTTTCCCGCTCACCGTCAACTACGAGGAGCGGCTGTACGCCGTCGGGAAAATTCCGGGCGGGTTTATTAAGCGCGAAGGCCGCCCGAGCGAGAAAGCGATTTTGGTGAGCCGACTCATCGACCGGCCGATTCGCCCGCTGTTTGCTGAAGGATTCCGCAACGAAGTGCAAGTCGTCTCGATGGTCATGAGCGTCGATCAAGACTGCGCGCCGGAAGTAGCGGCCTTAATCGGTTCGTCGGTGGCGCTGACGATTTCCGACATTCCGTTTGAAGGGCCGATCGCCGGTGTCATCGTCGGCCGCGTCGACGGCCAGTTTGTCATCAATCCGACGGTCGAGCAAATGGAAAAAAGCGATCTGCATCTTGTCGTCGCCGGCACAAAAGATGCGATCAACATGGTGGAAGCCGGGGCGGATGAGGTGCCGGAAGAAGTGATTCTTGAAGCGATCATGTTCGGCCATGAGGAAGTGAAGCGGCTCATCGCCTTCCAAGAGGAAATCGCCGCCCAAGTCGGCAAAGAAAAAATGGAAGTCGTCCTTTACGAGCCGGATCCAGCGCTGGAGGCGGAAATCCGCCAGCTTGCGGAAGCGGACATTAAGCGAGCGGTGCAAGTGCCGGAGAAACTGGCGCGCGATGCTGCCATTGAAGATGTGAAAGCTGGCGTCATCGCCAAATATGAGGCGGAAGAAGCGGATGAGGAGAAGCTCAAGCAAGTACAGGAAATTTTGCATAAGCTCGTGAAAGAGGAAGTGCGCCGTTTGATCACGGTCGAGAAAATCCGTCCGGACGGGCGCAAAGTCGATGAAATCCGTCCGCTCTCATCGGCGGTCGGCGTCCTGCCGCGCACGCACGGCTCCGGTTTGTTTACGCGCGGGCAGACGCAAGTGTTGAGCGTTTGCACGCTTGGGGCGCTTGGCGATGTGCAAATTTTGGACGGGCTTGATCTTGAAGAATCGAAGCGGTTTATGCACCATTACAACTTCCCGCCGTTTTCCGTCGGGGAAACCGGGCCGATGCGCGGGCCGGGGCGGCGTGAAATCGGACACGGGGCGCTTGGCGAACGGGCGCTCGAGCCGGTCGTGCCGTCGGAGCGCGAATTCCCGTATACGATCCGCCTCGTTTCGGAAGTGCTTGAGTCGAACGGCTCGACATCGCAGGCCAGCATTTGCGCCAGCACGCTGGCGATGATGGACGCTGGGGTGCCGATTAAAGCACCGGTCGCCGGCATTGCTATGGGGCTTGTGAAAAACGACGACCATTACACGATTTTGACCGACATTCAAGGCATCGAAGACCATCTTGGCGATATGGACTTTAAAGTCGCCGGCACGAGAAAAGGCGTCACTGCGTTGCAAATGGACATTAAAATCAAAGGGTTGACGCGCGAGATTTTGGAAGAGGCGCTCATGCAAGCGCGCAAAGGGCGGCTTGAGATTTTGGACCATATGATGCAAACGCTCAGCGAGCCGCGCAAAGAGCTGTCCAAATATGCGCCGAAAATTTTGATCATGCACATCAATCCGGACAAAATCCGTGAGGTCATCGGACCAAGCGGCAAGCAGATCAACAAAATCATCGATGAAACCGGCGTCAAAATCGACATCGAACAAGACGGCACGATTTTCATCTCGTCTGTGGATGAAGCGGCCAACCAAAAAGCGAAGCAAATCATCGAAGACATCGTCCGCGAAGTCGAAGTCGGCCAAGTGTATTTGGGCAAAGTGAAGCGGATCGAAAAATTCGGCGCCTTCGTTGAGCTGTTCAACGGCAAAGACGGGCTTGTCCACATTTCCGAGCTCGCTGAAGGGCGGGTCGGCAAAGTCGAAGACGTCGTTTCGATTGGCGATGAAATTTTAGTGAAAGTAACGGAAATCGATAAGCAAGGGCGCGTCAACCTGTCGCGCAAAGCGGTGTTGCGCGATGCCCGCAACATTGGAGGGGAACTGCCGCGGGAATCTAGGGAAAAACGAGGAAGACGGCCGGAGCGCCATCGCATGAAGCCTTAGGAATTTGTTTCTTAAGGCTCTTTTGTTATGTTCTATCCTGTCCCCCTAAGACATATGTTGTAGTAGTAAAAAAGGAGGGGGACAAGGGTGAACAACGGCTATGCCCGCTATATGGCGCTAGCGGTCATGTTTCTTGCCGCCTGGGCGGCGGTTCATTGGCCGCCGGTTGGCGATTACATCGCGAGCTGGCGCCCGATGGAAACGACCGCGATGAAAGAGCGCGACAAGCTGTATGACACGATCGTCAAACAAGCGAAGCAATATGAAATTCCCGCCCAAGATGCGGTCATCGATAAAGTATGGAAGGCGACGCCCGGCTACAACGGGCTCGCCGTCGACATCGATGCTTCTTATGAAAATATGAAGAAAACCGGAACGTTTGACGAACGGAAACTTGTGTTCCGTCAAGTGCCACCCCGCGTCCATTTGGACGATTTGCCGCCGGCGCCGATTTACCGCGGCCATCCTGACAAGCCGATGGTGGCGTTTGCTGTCAATGTCGCTTGGGGGGAAGAATACCTCCCCGACATGCTTGAGACGCTGAAAAAATACAATGTCAAGGCGACGTTCTTTTTAGAGGGGCGATGGGTAAAAAATCACCCGGAGATGGCAAAAATGATAGCAGACGCCGGCCATGAAATCGGCAACCATTCCTACAGCCATCCCGATATGAAAACGCTCGCTGTCGACAACATCCGACGTGAGCTCGAGAAAACAAACGAAGTGATTGAGGCGGCGACGGCGGTCAAATGCAAATGGTTTGCCCCGCCAAGCGGCAGCTACCGCGACGAGGTCGTCGAGATCGCCGCGGAACTCGGCATGAAAACGATTCTATGGAGCGTCGATACAATTGATTGGCAAAAACCGTCGCCATCTGTTATAGTGAAACGGGTGACATCAAACGTCCATCCCGGCGCCATCATTTTAATGCATCCGACGATGCCGACGGCGGCTGCGCTTGACGAGCTGATCGCCTCGATCAGGCGCCAAGGCTACGCCTTAGGCAGCTTGACGGCCTTATTCGATGAGAAAAGACTGGCAAACAAACAGGAGGAACATGGAGTTGATTAACAAATATACGTGCAAAAACGGTGTGCGAATCGTGCTCGAGCAAATCCCGACCGTGCGCTCGGTGGCCATCGGCATATGGATCGGGACTGGCTCGCGCAATGAAACGGAGCAAACCAACGGCATTTCCCACTTTTTAGAGCATATGTTTTTCAAGGGGACAACGACGCGTACGGCCCGGGACATTGCGGAAGCGTTCGACAGCATCGGCGGGCAAGTGAACGCTTTTACATCGAAAGAGTATACATGTTACTACGCCAAAGTGTTGGATGAACACGCGCCGCTGGCGCTTGAAATGCTCGCCGATATGTTTTTCCACTCGACATTTGTGGAGGATGAGCTGCAAAAGGAGCGCAACGTTGTGCTCGAGGAAATCAAAATGTATGAAGATACACCGGATGACATCGTCCACGATTTGCTCGGCAAAGCGTGCTATGCAAGCCACCCGCTCGGCTATCCGATTTTGGGCACGGAAGAGACGCTGCGCACGTTCACTGGCGACACGCTGCGCCAATATATGGCGGATTACTATACACCGGATCGCGTCGTCATTTCGGTCGCCGGCAACGTCGACGAACGGTTTATTGACGAGGTCGAGCGCTATTTCGGCTCGTTCACCGCAGAAAGCAAGCCGCTTTCTTCAGGGACGCCGTTGTTTGTGCCGCAAAAGATCGCGCGCAAAAAAGACACCGAGCAGGCGCACGTATGCATCGGATTCAACGGGCTGCCGATCGGCCATCCGGACGCGTATCCGCTCCTCATCTTGAACAATATTTTAGGCGGCAGCATGAGCAGCCGGCTGTTTCAGGAAGTGCGCGAACAGCGCGGATTGGCGTATTCGGTGTTCTCGTACCATTCCGCCTACCAAGACAGCGGCCTGCTCGCCATTTACGCCGGCACAGGAAGCAGCCAGCTTGATGTGCTGTTCGAAACGATCCAGCAGACCATTCGCCAGCTGAAGGAGGACGGAGTGACCGAAAAAGAGCTGCATAACAGCAAAGAGCAGATGAAAGGAAGCCTGATGCTTGGGCTCGAGAGCACGAACAGCCGGATGAGCCGCAACGGCAAAAATGAACTCCTTCTCGGCCGCCATCGCTCGCTTGATGAGATCATTGAAGAGATTGAAAGCGTCACAGCAGAAAAAGTAAACGAACTGGCGCGCACGGTTTTCACGGACGATTACGCACTCGCCTTAATCAGCCCGGACGGCGTGCTGCCGCGCCCGCTCCGTTCATAGACCGAGCATCAAAAAAGCTAACGACCTTTCGCTAGGTTGTTAGCTTTTTCGTTTCCGCCTCTTTCATCCTTCCTCGGGGACATCGATCATCACCATATCGGCGCCGATTTTGCGAATATATTTCCACGGCACGCGAATTTCCTGTCCGTCTTTGCGAAACCCGAACCATTTTCCCGTCGGGATGAGCAGCGCCTCGATCTGCCCCGTCTGCTCGTTAATTTCCAAATCGGTCTGCCCGAGCACCCCGAGCCGCTCAGCTCGGCTTACATCGACAATTTCTTTTCCGCTTAACTCGCTCAGCCTCATGCTGGTTTCCCCCCCTTTTGGCTTCTTTACTTCTATATGTAAGGAACAAAACCGGAAAAAATGACTGCCTCTTGTCTGCTGTCAGCGCATATCACCCATTTTTTCCTACAAGGATATTCACCTATATTTTCTTTCCGACATAAGATGGGAAAGGAAACGGAGCAGTTTGCCAAAAAAGAAGGTGAGCGTACAACATGATGCTGACAGGAATGCACATCGCCATCATCGGCGGCGATGCTAGGCAGCTTGAAGTCATTCGCAAACTCGTTGAACTCGATGCGAAGTTGTCGCTTGTCGGCTTCGACCAGCTCGCCCATCATTTCACCGGGGCGATGAAGCTGCCGATTGGCGAAGTCGATTTTGCCGATTTGGATGCGATCATTTTGCCGGTTCACGGCACGACGCTGGACGGAAACGTCAACAGCGTGTTCGCCCACGAACCGATTCCGTTTACAGAAGAGATGGTGCAAAAAACGGCGCAGCAATGCACGATTTATTCCGGCATCAGCAACGCGTATTTGGACGAATTGGTGAAAAAAACAGGGCGCAAGCACGTGCAGTTGTTTGAGCGCGACGATGTCGCCATTTACAACTCGATTCCGACCGCGGAAGGCACGGTGATGATGGTCATTCAGCATACGGATTTTACGATCCATGGCTCGCGCGTCGCTGTCTTGGGGCTTGGACGCGTCGGCATGACCGTCGCCCGAACGTTCGCCGCGTTGGGGGCGAAAGTGAAAGTCGGGGCGCGCCGGTCGGAGCATCTCGCCCGCATCACGGAAATGGGGCTCGTGCCGTTTCACTTAAACGATTTGGAAAAAGAAGTGCGTGACATTGACGTCTGTATCAACACCGTGCCTCATCTCATCGTGACGGCGAGCGTCATCGCGAAAATGCCGCCTCATACGCTGATTATCGATTTGGCGTCAAAACCGGGCGGCACTGACTTCCGCTATGCCGAAAAGCGCGGAGTGAAAGCCATTTTGGCGCCCGGGCTGCCTGGGGTCGTCGCGCCGAAGACAGCTGGGCAAATCATTGCCAACGTCTTGGCGCAACTGTTATATGAAGATTTACAAAAACGGGAGGAGAATCATGCATGAGCGGGAACAGCTTGAAAGGAAAACGGATCGGCTTTGGCCTCACCGGGTCGCATTGCACATATGATGCGGTGTTCCCGGAGATCGAGAAGCTCGTCAACGAAGGAGCGGAGGTGCTGCCGATCGTCACCTATACGGTGAAAACGACGAACACCCGCTTCGGGGAAGGGGAAGAATGGGTGAAAAAACTGGAGCAGCTGACCGGAAACGAGGTGATCGATACGATCGTCAAAGCAGAACCTCTCGGACCGAAAATTCCGCTCGACTGCATGGTGATCGCCCCGCTTACCGGCAACTCGATGAGCAAGCTAGCCAACGCCATGACCGATTCCCCGGTGCTCATGGCCGCCAAAGCGACGATGCGCAACCACCGCCCGGTCGTGCTTGGCATTTCCACAAACGATGCGCTCGGCTTAAACGGCGTCAACTTAATGCGGCTTATGGCGGCAAAAAACATTTATTTCATTCCGTTCGGCCAAGACGCCCCGCAGGCGAAGCCGAACTCAATGGTCGCCTACATGCCGCTTTTGCGCGATACGATTCTTGCCGCGCTTGAAGGGAAGCAGCTGCAGCCGGTCATTATCGAGCGGTTCCGCTACAACTGAATCAAAAATCAATGTTCCGCATAAAAATGTTCTCTCGTCCGCAACGGAATGTGATAAAATAAAGACTATGAATTCACTTCTTAGAGTGACGATGTGGAAGGAGAATGGTTGATGGCTCAAAAACAATATCATGTCGCTGTCGTCGGAGCAACGGGGGCAGTTGGGCAGCAAATGGTGCGGACGCTTGAAGACCGGAACTTCCCGGTTGGAAAATTGACCTTGTTGTCATCGGAGCGGTCAGCCGGCAAAAAAATGCGCTTCCGCAGCGAGGAGATCGAAGTGCGGGCGGCATCGCCCGAGCGCTTTGATGGGGTCGACATCGCCTTGTTCAGCGCCGGCGGCGCCGTATCGAAAGCGCTGGCGCCGGAAGCGGTGCGGCGCGGGGCGATCGTGATCGACAATACGAGCGCGTTTCGGATGGAGGAAAACGTGCCGCTTGTCGTTCCGGAAGTGAACGAAAGCGACTTGACGTGGCATAACGGCATTATCGCCAATCCGAACTGCTCGACGATTCAAATGGTCGTGGTGTTGGAGCCGATTCGGAAAGCGTTTGGCTTAGAGCGCGTCATCGTCTCGACGTACCAGGCTGTCTCCGGGGCGGGAGCGCAGGCAATTGAAGAGCTCAACGAGCAGACGAAAGCCGTGCTCGAAGGCAAGCCGGTTGAGGCGAACATTTTGCCAGTGAAATCGGACCGGAAGCATTACCAAATTGCGTTCAACGCCATTCCGCAAATCGATAAGTTTCAAGACAATGGATTTACGTTTGAAGAAATGAAAATGATCAATGAAACAAAAAAAATTATGCATATGCCTGAGCTGAAAGTGGCGGCGACGTGTGTGCGCATTCCGGTAGCGAGCGGCCATTCGGAATCGGTGTACATCGAAATTGAACAAGACGGCGTCACCGCTGCCGACTTGCAGGCGGTGCTCCGCGAAGCGCCGGGCGTCGTGCTTCAAGATGATCCGAGCGAACAGCTGTACCCGATGCCGGTGGACTGCGTCGGTAAGTATGACGTGTTTGTCGGCCGCATTCGCCGCGATTTGGACAACCGCCGCGGCTTCCATCTATGGATTGTCGCTGACAACTTGCTAAAAGGCGCAGCCTCGAATTCGGTGCAAATCGCAGAAAGTTTGTTGAAGCTCGGGCTCATTTGAAAAAGCATCGAGGTGTTAGCATGAAACTCATTGTTCAAAAGTTCGGCGGCACGTCCGTCCGCGATGAGCGCGGACGGAACTTGGCGCGCCGCCATATTGAACGGGCGTTGGAAGATGGCTATAAAGTCGTGGCCGTCGTATCGGCTATGGGACGTTGCGGCGATCCATATGCGACCGATACGCTGCTTAGTTTGATCGGCGGCGTTCATCACCATGTCACAAAACGAGAGCAAGATATGCTTATGGCGTGCGGAGAAATCATCTCAAGCGTTGTGTTCAGCAACTTGTTGAACGAACACGGCATCAAAGCGACGGCGTTCACCGGCGCCCAGGCCGGATTCCGCACGAACAGCGATCATACGAACGCGAAAATTCTCGAAATGCGCTGCGACCGCCTCCTTGAGGCGCTTCGGCAATACGACGTTGTCGTTGTCGCCGGCTTTCAAGGCATGGCGGAAAACGGCGACATGACAACGCTCGGCCGCGGAGGAAGCGACACGTCGGCGGCGGCGCTCGGCGCGGCGTTAAACGCGGAGTGGGTCGATATTTTCACCGATGTCGACGGCGTCATGACCGCTGACCCGCGCATCGTTGAGAGCGCCCGGCCGCTTGATGTCGTCACGTATACGGAAATTTGCAACATGGCGTACCAAGGGGCGAAAGTGATCCATCCGCGCGCGGTGGAGATCGCCATGCAGGCGAAAGTGCCGCTGCGCATCCGCTCGACGTACTCCGATGCACCCGGGACGCTCGTCACTTCATCGGTCCGCGGCCGAAAAGGAAGCGATGTGAAAGAGCGGCTTGTCACCGGCATTACGTACGTCGCCGACGTCACACAAATCAAAGTGCTGGCGAAAGAAGGCCGCTATGAGCTGCAGTCTGACGTGTTTCAAGCGATGGCCCATGAAGGGATCAGCGTGGACTTTATCAACATTTCCCCGTACGGTGTTGTGTACACCGTGAGCGGCGACATGACGGAAAAAGCGGTGGCCGCCCTGCGCCGCATCGGCTACGAACCGGCCGTGACGCCCCGATGCGCCAAAGTGTCGGTCGTCGGCGCCGGCATTGCCGGCGTGCCGGGGGTGACGGCGAAAATCGTCACCGCCTTGTCGGAGCAAGGCATTCAAATTTTGCAGTCGGCCGACAGCCATACGACGATTTGGGTGTTAGTGAAGCAAGACGATATGGAAAAAGCGGTCAACGCCCTGCATGACGCCTTCTGCTTATCCGAGGCGGATGCGGGCGGAGATGAAGCGATTTGGAGCGAGGAGTGAAAACCGTGGTTCAGTTCGGGAACATCATAACGGCGATGGTCACGCCATTTGACCGAAAAGGAAATCTCGACTTGGCAAAAACGACGGAGCTTGTCAACTATTTGCTTGACAATGGCACAGACGCGCTCGTTGTCGCCGGCACGACCGGCGAGTCGCCGACATTGACGACCGAGGAAAAAATCGCGCTTTTCCGCCATGTCGTCTCCGTCGTCAACGGCCGGGCGCCGGTCATTGCTGGAACGGGCACAAACGATACGCGCGCGTCGATCGAGCTGACGAAAAAGGCGGAAGAGGCGGGCGTCGATGCTGTCATGCTTGTGGCGCCGTATTACAACAAGCCGAACCAAGAAGGGCTGTATCAACATTTCAAAGCGATTGCCGAAAGCACATCGTTGCCGGTGATGCTGTATAACGTTCCAGGGCGCACGTCGGTGAGTCTTGCTCCGGAGACGGTCATCCGGCTGTCCGAAGTTCCGAACATTGTCGCTGTCAAGGAAGCGGGCGGCAATTTGGACGCCATGGCGGAAATCATTGAGCGTACGCCGGACGACTTTTTGCTCTACAGCGGCGACGACAGCTTGACGCTTCCAGTGCTAGCGATCGGCGGCAATGGCGTCGTCTCGGTCGCTTCGCACATCATTGGCAATGAAATGCAAGAAATGATTCGTTCCTTTTTAGCGGGCGATCATCAGAAGGCGGCGGCGCTGCATCGAAAATGGCTGCCGCTCATGAAAGGCTTGTTTGCCGCCCCAAGCCCGGTGCCGGTGAAAACGGCGCTGCAGCTGCGCGGGCTGGACGTCGGTTCGGTGCGCCTTCCGCTTGTGCCGCTCACCGAACAAGAGCGGAAGGAGCTAAGCCGCCTGCTCGATGCGCTGTCGTAACGAAACGATTCCCCAACGCTTTGCTTGCGCGTTGGGGCCTTTTTTTGCCTTGGCTGTGAAATCCATTGGTTGGTTGATGAACCATCTTGTGTTTTTCCGCACCGATTCGTTATAATAAAAGCAAGTGACTTTGAGCGGGTTAGCATCACAATTGGGAGGACGCAGCCTTGAAATCGAAAATAAAGCCGGTAGAGAAAATACGCATTTTTTCCCTCGGGGGAGTCGGAGAAATCGGCAAAAACATGTATGTCATCGAATTGGACGAGGATATTTTTGTCATCGACGCCGGGGTGATGTTTCCGGAAGACGAAATGCTCGGCATCGACAAAGTGATCCCGGACATCACATATTTGATTGAACGGCAGCATCGCATTCAGGCAATTTTTCTCACCCACGGGCACGAGGAGCATATGGGGGCGATCGCCTATGTGCTCAAGCAGCTGCCTGTGCCGGTATACGGAACGAAGTTGACGCTTGGGTTGGCGGAGGCGCTGTTAAAAGAACAAGGGGTGTCGGGCGCGAAGCTCAATGAAGTTCATCCGGACGCGGAACTCGTGTTTGACAAGGCGAAAGTGACGTTTTTCCGCACGATCCACAGCATCCCCGATTCCGTCGGCATCAGTCTGCATACATCGCAAGGTGCGATCGTGTACACGAGCGATTTTAAATTTGACCAAACGCCGTATGGCAACAACCGCACCGACTTGGGAAAAATGGCGCAAATCGGCGAAGAGGGGGTGCTGTGTCTTTTGTCGGACAGCACGAATGCCGAACGCCCCGGCTACAGCGGCTCCGATACGGTGGTCGCCTATGAGATCGCTGACGTGATCGGCCATGCGAAAGGACGCGTATTTGTTGCCTGCTACGCTTCCAACATCACCCGCATTCAGCAGGTGCTGTACGCTGCCCACCAATCCGGGCGCAAAGTGGCAGTGATCGGCAAAACGCTGCATAAAGTAATGGACATCGCCGTGCGCCTTGGCTATTTGCACGTTCCAGACAAGGTGACGATTTCTGCGCATGATATCGATCGTTATGGCGACCGCGAGCTCGTCATTTTGACAACCGGCGGGCACGGCGAGCCGATGAGCGCGCTTTGGCGCATGGCGCGCCAAGCGAACAAACAAGTGAACATCAAAGAAGGGGATACCGTCATCGTCGCCGCATCCGTCATGCCGGGCTATGAGCTCGGGTTCGCGAAAACGATTGACGCCTTGTACCGGGCCGGCGCCAACGTGATTTACCGCGACCGGCAAGTGCACGTATCCGGGCACGGTTGCCAAGAAGAATTAAAGTTGATGCTCAATTTAATGAAGCCAAAATACTTTATTCCGGTGCACGGAGAATATCGGATGCAAAAAGCGCACGCCCGGTTGGCGAAGGCGGTCGGCATCTCGGAGGAGCGGACGTTTTTAATCGACAAAGGCGAAGTGATCGAGTTCCGCGGCGGCGCCGCCCGCTCCGGCGGCAAAGTGCCGTACGGCAACATTTTAATTGACGGCCTTGGCATTGGCGATGTCGGCAACATCGTGTTGCGCGATCGCCGCTTATTGTCCCAGGATGGCATTTTGATCGCCGTCGTCACGCTGAACAAAGAAACGAAAACGATCGCCGCCGGCCCAGAGATCATTTCGCGCGGGTTCGTCTACATGCGCGAGTCTGAGACGCTGCTTGAGGAAGCAGAGAAAATGGTGGCGGCGATCATCGAGCGCTGTCTTGAATCATACATGCTCGAATGGTCGTCGTTGAAAGCGAACATCCGCGAAGCGTTAAGCCAGTTTTTATTTGAAAAAACGAAGCGCAGACCGATGATTTTGCCTATTATTATGGAAGTATAATGCAATCATGCTCAAAGTCCACAGTAAAATGCTGGGAACGGTCAGCCGTTGCCGGCATTTTTCTTTTTTCTTTCGGCCATACTAAGCGTATGATCGACAAGAAAGGAGATGAAATGGATGGAGAAGGAGCGTTATTTTCAAGCGGAAACCGAGGGAGAACAACCGGAAACAAAGACCGGGGAAGCAACTGCGGCCATCACCCAGCTTGGGCAGACGAACGTCCCGCAAATGGAACCCGATACGAACATTCATTGTTTGACGATCGTCGGACAGATTGAAGGGCATATTCAGCTGCCGCCGCAAAATAAGGCGACGAAATACGAGCACGTCATTCCGCAAATTGTGGCCATCGAGCAAAACCCGAAAATTGAAGGGCTGCTCGTCATTTTAAATACGGTCGGCGGCGATGTGGAAGCAGGGCTCGCCATTGCCGAAATGCTCGCCTCGCTCTCGAAACCGACTGTTTCCGTTGTGCTTGGCGGCGGCCATTCGATCGGCGTGCCGATCGCTGTGTCGTGCAACTATTCGTTCATCACCGAGACGGCGACGATGACGATTCATCCGATCCGTTTGACGGGGCTTGTCATCGGCGTGCCGCAGACGTTTGAGTACTTGGATAAAATGCAGGAGCGCGTCGTCCGCTTCGTGACGAAACATTCGAAGATCAGCGAGGAAAAGTTTAAAGAGCTCATGTTTTCCAAAGGCAATTTGACGCGCGACATCGGCACGAACGTCGTTGGGCCTGACGCCGTCCGGTACGGGCTCATCGATGAAGTCGGCGGCGTGTCCCAAGCGATGGCGAAGCTGCGCGAGCTGATCGAGATGAGGAAAAACGGGGAAGGGAAGATGATCCAATGATTTTGTATACGATCATGCCCGAACATTTGATTTTTCCGGTCGATGCCGCCGTTTATGAGAAGCAGAAAATGGTGTATTACGATGGTATTCCGTTTCTCGTCCAAGCTGTAGAAACGGGAGAATATGAAATCGTGCAAAACTTAAGCACGAATCCGTACCATTTTTTAAACGCCAAATATGCGCCTGGGGCGCGATTTCCGGCTTCCGCGGCAACATCGTAATGAATTGTTCGGCCGTTCATGATATAATAGTAGACAAACGAAAAAAAGCAGCCATTGTTGGCTGCTTTTTTCCGGCTTGCCAATTCATTCATGCTGGAGTGAACGATCATGGCGAAACGAAAGCGAAGAAAAAAAGGGAAGCCGTCAAAAACGCAGCCATGGACGGAAACAATCCGCTTTGAATTGATCGGCCTTGGCTTGCTCGCGGTCGCCGTCGTCGCAATGGCCCGCCTCGGGCTTGTCGGGGAGACGCTCGTGCTTGTGGGCCGCTTTTTTTTCGGCGAATGGTACATGCTATTAGTAGGCGGACTTTTCATATTATCGCTCCTTCTCATGTGGCGGCGGGAGTGGCCATCATGGACGGGCCGTCCGTTTGTCGGCGCTTCGGCCATCGCCGCGGCGCTCCTGCTTTTAAGCCATGACAAGCTGTTTGAACTCATGTCGCGGCGAGGCGAGCTAGACCCAAGCGTCATCCGGACGACGTGGGGGCTGTTTTGGAACGAAGCGAGCGGCAAGGCGGCCGATGTGGATTTAGGGGGCGGAATGGTCGGCGCGCTGTTGTTTGCCGCCAGCTACCAACTGTTCGATTCGCCCGGGACGAAATGGATTTGTTTCCTTCTGTTCATCGTCGGCTTTGTCGTGCTGACCGGGAAATCGCTGCGCGAGACGGCCGGCAAATGGGTTGCTTTTGCCGCAGCGTTTGTGCGAAAAGAATGGTTGGCGTTTGTCGAAGATATAAAGCAATGGCGGGCGGGGAGGAAGCGCAAGGCCAACCGCGGCCGAAGCCGACGCTCGCGGTGGGCGGCCGCAAAGCGGGAAGACGAGCCGGCTGAAGCAAGCAGCGTCGAGCCGGATGAGGAACTGCTTTCCCCGCCGCCGATCATTTCCGATTTTGCCGCGGTCCGGTCGGCCGCTGAGCCGGAAGAAGAGAAGAATCCACTGGTGGAAGGCGACAGTGGGGGGGAGGAGGACAAACCGGCGCCGCCGTTGGCGTTTTCCGAGCATGAAAACACCAATTACGACCTGCCGCCGCTTGATTTGCTTCGCCTGCCGAAGCCGGCCGGGCAATCGGCCGATCATGCGAACATTTACGCCAACGCGCGCAAACTGGAGAAAACGTTCCAAAGCTTCGGCGTCAAGGCGAAAGTGACGCAAGTGCACCTCGGTCCGGCGGTGACGAAATATGAAGTGTATCCGGACGTCGGGGTGAAAGTGAGCAAAATTGTCAGTTTAAGCGACGATTTGGCGCTCGCTTTGGCGGCGAAAGACATCCGCATTGAAGCGCCGATCCCCGGCAAGTCAGCGATCGGCATCGAAGTGCCAAATGAAGAGATCGCCACTGTTTCGCTGCGCGAAGTGCTGGAAGCCATTGAGCATACACGGGATAAGGCGAAGCTTTTGATTCCGCTTGGGCGCGACATCTCCGGTGAAGTCGTCGCTGCGGAACTAAACAAAATGCCGCATTTGTTGATCGCCGGCGCGACCGGCAGCGGCAAAAGCGTCTGCATCAACGGCATTATCGTCAGCCTGCTCATGCGCACGAAGCCGCATGAGGTGAAGCTGATGATGATCGATCCGAAAATGGTGGAGTTAAGTGTGTACAACGGTGTTCCTCATTTGTTGACGCCGGTCGTCACCGACGCGAAAAAAGCGGCCCAGGCGCTGAAAAAAGTCGTCCAAGAAATGGAGCGGCGCTACGAGCTGTTCTCGCATACCGGCACGCGCAACATTGAAGGGTATAACGAGCATATCCGCCACCATAACGAAACGGCGTCGGAACAGCAGCCGCTTTTGCCGTACATCGTCGTGATCATCGACGAATTGGCCGACTTGATGATGGTGGCTTCCTCGGATGTGGAAGAGGCGATCACCCGTTTGGCGCAAATGGCGCGCGCCGCTGGCATCCACTTGATCATCGCCACCCAGCGCCCGTCGGTGGACGTCATCACCGGCGTCATCAAAGCGAACATTCCGTCGCGCATCGCCTTCAGTGTATCATCGCAAATTGACTCGCGCACCATTTTGGATATGGGCGGGGCGGAAAAACTGCTCGGCCGCGGCGATATGCTGTTTTTGCCGATGGGGGCCTCAAAACCGGTGCGCGTCCAAGGGGCGTTTGTCTCCGACCAAGAGGTGGAAGAAGTCGTTCGGTTTGTCACCGGGCAGCAACAGGCGCAATACTATGAGGAGATGCTCGTCGAAGACAGCGAATCCTCTTCCTCAGCCCTTGAAGACGATTTGTACGATGAGGCGGTCCGTCTTGTCGTCGAAATGCAAAGCGCCTCCGTCTCGATGCTGCAGCGCCGCTTCCGCATCGGTTACAATCGCGCCGCTCGGCTCATTGATGCCATGGAGGAGCGCGGCGTCGTCGGCCCGTATGAAGGAAGCAAGCCGCGCGCCGTTCTTTGGTCGAAAGAAGATTTAAAAAAGACATCATAAATGGGAAAAAGGGCGGGCGAAAAAAGCCTGCCCGCTCAATCATACATCTTATTGGAAGCGCTGCCAATCCTATTTCTTTTTCTTCGACAAAATTTGATATCGCCTATTTATTTGCCCAGTAAAAAATGATATAGTAATCTCAAAAAGGTTATATGTCTAATGTCAGAGGTCTGATCTCAACGGAATGCGTAACACGGAGGACGTTGTCATGTCAATCAAATCAGACAGCCGCCACCTTTACTTGCAAGTCATCGATCGCATCAAGCGCGATATTGAAACGGGAGTGTACAAAGAAAAGCAAAAACTGCCGTCCGAGTTTGAACTCGCCAAACAGCTTGGCGTCAGCCGGGCGACATTGAGGGAAGCGCTGCGGGTGCTTGAAGAAGAAAACATTATCATCCGCCGCCACGGCGTCGGAACGTTTGTCAACGCCCGCCCGCTGTTTACGTCCGGCATTGAGCAGCTCTCAAGCGTCACGGATATGATTCGCCAAGCAGGGCGCAAGCCGGGAACGATTTTTTTGTCTTCCTCCATCCAACAGCCGACGGAAGACGATATGCGCCGCTTCCAATGCCGGCCGGACGAGGATTTGCTGCTCATCGAGCGGGTGCGCACCGCCGATGGAGAGCCGGTCGTTTATTGCTTGGATAAAATTTTATGTAAATATTTGCCAAAGGGCATCTCCTATGAACAGGAGTCGCTGTTTGAAAACTTGCACAACCAAACGCATCGCGACATCGCCTATGCGGTCGCGCGCATCGAGCCGCTCGGCTATCACGAAAAAGTGTCGCCGATTTTGCAATGCGACCCGGAAACGGCGCTGCTTGTGCTCAAGCAAATGCATTTCGATAAAAACGATGAGCCGATTTTTTATTCCGTCAACTACTTCCGCTCCGACAAGTTCAGCTTCCATGTCATGCGGAAGCGGTTCAGCTTTTAAGGGGGTGAAAATGGGTACATAGAAAGAGAGCGGAAGCTTTATACTAATTAAGGAACAAATTTTCAAGTTAGGGGGTAATGAATGTGAAAAAGCGAATCGGGTTGGTGTTGTCCGTCCTGTTTGCCGCCGGCACGCTGCTTAGCGCCTGCGGACAAGCCGGCAACAATGCGGGAGGCGGCAATCAGAAAGATACGTTCAGCGTCGCCATGGTCACCGACGTCGGCGGCATTGACGACAAATCGTTCAACCAGTCGGCTTGGGAAGGGCTGCAAAAGTTCGGCAAAGACAACGGGCTTGAAAAAGGCCGCGGCGGCTACGACTACTTGCAGTCATCGAGCGACGCCGACTATGCCACGAACTTAAACAAGCTTGTGCGCAGCGACTTTGACTTGATTTTCGGCATCGGGTATTTGATGGGCGACGCGGTGAAAGAAGTCGCCAAGCAAAACCCGAAAAAACATTTCGCCATCGTCGACACCGTTGTTGACGAGCCGAACGTCGCCAGCATCACGTTCAAGGAGCATGAAGGCTCGTTCCTTGTCGGTGTTGTCGCCGGGCTAATGACGAAAACGAATAAAATCGGCTTTGTCGGCGGGATGGAGATTCCGTTGATCGAAAAATTCGAAAGCGGATTCCGCGCCGGCGTCAAAGCGGTCAATCCGAAGGCGACTGTGGAAGTGCAATACGCCGGGGCGTTCGACCAAGCGGATAAAGGGAAAGCGATCGCCTCGAGCATGTACGCGTCTGGCATCGACATCATCTACCATGCAGCTGGAGCGACTGGGAACGGCGTCTTCTCGGAAGCGAAAGATTTGAAGAAGAAAGATCCGAACCGCGAAATTTGGGTCATCGGTGTTGACAAAGACCAAGCGCCGGAGGGAGAAGTGAAAGTCGGCGGCAAAACGTACAACGTAACGCTCACTTCGATGGTGAAACGCGTCGACGTCGCTGTCTATGACACGGCGAAACGGGCGAAAGAGGGCGACTTCCCGGGCGGCAAAACGATTGAGTACGGGTTGCCGGAAAATGGGGTCGGCATTGCCCCGACGCAAGACAACATTCCGGAGAACGTGTTAAAAACAGTTGACGAATGGAAGCAAAAAATCATCAAAGGCGAAGTGAAAGTTCCGACAAACCGGAAAGAGTACGAACAATTCGCTGCGACGATCAAGTGACGAACAACGGCGAAGAAGGCTAGTGCGCGCCGCTAGCCTTCTTCAAAATCATGAAATGAAGGGCGGCTGTTTCGCTGTCGCCTTTCATTTTGTGATTTTGACCTTGCTTGAGTAAGGAGTGAATCGCTTGGAATACGTGATTGAAATGCTCAATATCCGCAAGGTGTTTGGCACGTTTGTCGCCAATGACAACATTACGCTGCAAGTGAAAAAGGGGGAGATACACGCTCTGCTTGGCGAAAACGGGGCCGGCAAATCGACGCTCATGAACGTGCTGTTCGGTTTATACCAGCCGGACGGCGGCGAAATCCGCGTGAAAGGAAAGCCGGTGCGCATCACCGACCCGAACGTCGCCAATGATCTTGGCATCGGCATGGTGCATCAGCACTTTATGCTCGTCGATACGTTCACCGTGACGGAAAACATCATCTTAGGCAGCGAGCCGACGCGGGCCGGAACGATCGATATGAAGCGGGCGGAGCGGGAAGTGCGCGAATTGTCGGAACGATATGGACTCGCGGTCGATCCGACAGCGAAGATCGCCGACATTTCCGTCGGCATGCAGCAGCGCGTGGAAATTTTAAAGACGCTTTACCGCGGCGCCGATATTTTGATTTTTGACGAACCGACAGCGGTGTTGACGCCGCAGGAAATTCGCGAGCTCATGCAAATTATGCGCACGCTCGTCCGCGAAGGAAAATCCATCATTTTAATTACGCACAAACTCAAAGAAATTATGGAAGTGTGCGACCGCGTCACCGTCATCCGCCGCGGCAAAGGAATTGCGACGCTCAATGTGGCGGAGACGAATCCGAACGAACTGGCGGCGCTCATGGTCGGCCGCGAGGTGCAGTTTACGACCGCTAAGAAACCGGCTGAGCCGGGAAAACCGGTGTTGGAAATTAAAGACTTAGTCGTCAAGGACGCGCGCGGGATCAAAGCGGTCAACGGTTTGAACTTGACGGTGCACGCCGGCGAGATCGTCGGCATTGCTGGAGTCGACGGCAACGGCCAGACCGAGCTCATTGAAGCCATAACCGGCTTGATCAAAGCTGAATCAGGGACAATCCGCCTCAACGGCCGAGACATTACGAATTTGCCGCCGCGTAAAATCATCGAAGCCGGCGTCGGCCATATTCCGCAAGATCGGCATAAGCACGGGCTTGTCCTTGACTTTCCGATCGGCGAAAACATGGTGCTGCAAACGTACTATCAGCCGCCGTACTCGAAACGGGGTCTGTTGAATTTTCAAGCCATTTACGAAAAAGCGCGCCAGCTCATCCGCGAATTTGACGTGCGCACGCCGGATGAATATACGAAGGCGCGGGCGCTATCGGGCGGAAACCAGCAAAAAGCGATCATCGGCCGTGAAGTCGACCGCGACCCGGACTTGTTGATCGCCGCCCAGCCGACGAGGGGGCTTGATGTTGGAGCGATCGAATTTATTCATAAGCGGCTCATTGAACAGCGAGACCGCGGGAAAGCGGTGCTGCTCGTCTCGTTTGAGCTTGACGAAGTGATGAACGTCAGCGACCGGATCGCTGTCATTTATGAAGGAAACATCGTCGCCATCGTTGATCCGAAAGAAACAACCGAACAGGAGCTCGGGCTGTTGATGGCTGGAAGCAAACGGAAGGAAGCAGGTGTGTCGTGATGAAGTCGAATCGTCTCCAGCAATTTTTGATACCATTGTTGGCCGTTCTTCTTGGCATGATCGCCGGTTCGATCGTGATGCTTGCAAGCGGCTACAACCCGATCGCCGGCTTTGGCGCTCTCGTGTACGGGGCGTTTGGCGATACGTACTATATCGGCGAAACGATCCGCCAGACGACGCCATACATTTTAACGGGCTTGGCGGTGGCGTTTGCCTTTCGCACCGGCTTGTTTAACATCGGGGTCGAAGGGCAGCTCATCGTCGGCTGGCTCGCTGCCGTCTGGGTCGGGGTGTCCTTTGATTTGCCCAAAATCATCCATTTGCCGCTTGCCTTGTTGGCCGCCGCGTTGGCCGGGGCGCTATGGGGCTTGATTCCGGGTGTGCTGAAGGCGTATTTAAAAGTGCACGAAGTCATTATTACGATCATGATGAACTATATTGCTTTGCATGTAACGAACGCCATCATCCGTTCCGTTTTGTCTGATGAGGGATTTAAATCAAAGCCGGTGAAAGAAAGCGCATCGCTTCACTCCGACTTTTTTGATGCCATTACGCATCATTCCACCATGCATTACGGCATTTTCATCGCTGTCGCCGCCGCATTTGTCATGTGGTTTTTGCTTGAGCGGACGACGAAAGGGTTTGAGCTGCGGGCGGTCGGTTTCAATCAGCATGCGTCACAGTACGCGGGCATGAATGTGCGCGCCAACATCATTTTAGCGATGGTCATCTCCGGCGCTTTTGCCGGCGTCGCCGGGGCGATGGAGGGGCTTGGCACATTTGGAAACATCTCGACGAAAGCCGGCTTTACCGGCCTTGGATTTGATGGCATCGCGGTTGCCTTGATCGGAGGAAACAACGCGTTTGGCATTTTGCTCTCCGCCTTGTTGTTTGGCGCCTTAAAAGTCGGGGCGTTGGAAATGCCGTCAAGCGCCGGCGTGCCGACCGAACTCGTCGATATTATTATCGCGCTCATCATTTTCTTTGTTGCATCCAGCTACATGATCCGCTGGCTGTTATCTCGTTGGCAAAAGGGGGCGGAGTAAGTGAGCGTGTATGACGTCTTGCAAACGATTGTCCCGACAACGATTTTCTTTGCGGCTCCTCTCATTTTCACCGCCCTTGGCGGCGTGTTTAGTGAACGGTCCGGTGTCGTCAACATCGGGCTTGAAGGATTGATGACCATCGGCGCGTTTGTCGGCATCGTCTTTAATTTGACGTTTGCCGATCGGTTTGGCGAATGGACGCCGTGGCTTGCCTTATTGGCTGCCATGGTGGTCGGCGCTGTATTTTCCCTGCTGCATGCTGTCGCGTCGGTCACATTTCGCGCCGACCAAGTCGTAAGCGGGGTGGCGATCAACTTTTTGGCGCTTGGTCTGTCGCTGTTTTTAGTGAAGAAAATGTACGGCAAGGGGCAGACGGACCAAATTCAAGTTGGGTTTGACAAAATTGACGTGCCAGTGTTAAGCGACATTCCCGTCATCGGGCCGCTGTTGTTTTCCAACGCGTACGCGCCGTCATATATCGCCATTGCGCTGGCGTTTGTATCATGGTATGTCATTTACAAAACGCCGTTTGGCCTGCGGCTGCGTGCGGTCGGCGAACATCCGATGGCGGCGGATACGATGGGGATTCATGTCGCCAAAATGCGCTACATCGCTGTCATGATCAGCGGCGCGCTCGGCGGCTTGGGCGGTGCGGTATACGCGACGATCATTTCCCGCGATTTCAGCCATGCGACCATTTCCGGGCACGGATTTATGGCGCTTGCGGCGATGATTTTCGGCAAGTGGCATCCGATCGGCGCGATGGGGGCGGCGCTCTTTTTCGGGTTGGCGCAAAGCTTAAGCATCGTCGGGCAAACGATTCCGTTCTTGAAAAACGTCCCGACCGTTTACTTGCTCATCGCCCCGTATGCACTCACGATTTTGGCGCTTGCCGGCTTCATCGGCCGCGCTGAGGCGCCGAAAGCGGCCGGCACGCCATACATCAAAGGGAAACGGTGATGAAAGCGGCTGTCCGAAAAACGGACGGCCGTTTTTTGCTGAATGGAATGATTTGCATTTTTCCATTGGCAAAAGGTATATTGTTGATAAGACGCTTTACAGATCCGCGAGCGAGAAAGCCCACTCCTTTAGGGGTGGGATGAAAGCGAGCCTTTTTCTTTGAATGATTCTAAAAAATGGTAGCCTGTCATCGCCACAAGGAGGTGAATCCATGCCCACGATCACACTAAGGCTGGAACTGCACAAACCAACGAAAGCCAAACAAGAAATGTACGAACGGATGACCAACATCAACACCCAATTTGCGAATTGGCTGTTGAATCATCCCAAACTCAATCAAGCGACGAGTAAACGATTTAAAGAGTTTTCCTCGCAACGGTTTCCTTCTGCCATCGTGAATCAGACGATTCGAGAAGTGAAGTCTCAAAGGAAACATCAGAAGGCAAAAAGGTTTAAAACATTATGGTGTTGCTTCAACAATCAAAATTGGAACGTCGAGCGAAAGGGAGAGTTCTATACGGTTTCATTCCCAACATTAGAGAAGCGAGTCGGCGTGCCGGTGGTCACGCGTCCCTATCAAGAAGCATGGCTGAATCGGCTGCTTAATGGAACCGCCAAACAAGGGGCAGCCAAGCTCTACAAAAAGAGAAAGAAATGGTACTTGGCTGTTGCGATCACATTTGAAGTCCAACAACAGGAAGAAACCAAGGTAATGGGCGTTGATTTGGGACTTCGTTATATCGCCGTTGCCAGCGTAGGAACGAAATCGTTGTTTTTCAAAGGGAACCGATGCGCCTTCATTCGCCGACGATATGCGGCTCTGCGGCGAAAGTTAGGCAAAGCCAAGAAGCTCCATATGATTCGCAAAATCGGCCGTAAAGAGTCCCGCTGGATGAAGGATATGAACCATAAAATCAGCCGTCAAATCGTCCACTTTGCCCTCGCCAACGGTGTTGGCGTGATTCGGATGGAAGATTTGACGGGGATTCGGAAACGAGCCGCTTCTGCAAAAGAAGCAGGACGAAGCCTCCATTCCTGGTCGTTTCATCAATTGCAAACGATGATTGCCTATAAAGCTGAAATGGCAGGCATTCGGGTGGAGTGGGTGAATCCGACCTACACAAGTCAAACATGCCGATGCGGGCATCGGGAGAAAGCGAATCGAAACGGCATCCACTTCCAATGCAAAAAATGCGGATATATGATTCATGCCGATCTGAATGGCGCCATCAACATCGCCAAAGCGATTTCGGGTTTGAGCGCCTAACCTAGCGCACTGGTCACAGGTGCGCCGCCCATTGGGGTACATCTTAACCCGATGGGACGGGGTGATGACACACCCCCCGAACTTGGGCGTTGTCCGAACCAGAAATGGATGAGGGCGCAAACGACCCAAGAATCCCGCGCCTTTAGGCGTGCGGAGTGTCAAAATAAAGGTAGTGCATGTTTGCAAAGAGAAAAAGTAAGGAGGGAGTTGGATTGGTCGACGAAAAAGTCACAGCGGTCGGACCGGTTCGCGTCCATACGATTTCGACCGATAAGTACAAAACGAACACGATCGTTTGGAAAATGAAAGCCCCTCTTGCTAAAGAGACGGTCACGCTGCGCGCGCTTTTGCCATACGTCTTGCAAAGCGGCACGGCCGACTATCCGAGCGTTAAGGCGCTGCGCACCTATTTGGATGAACTGTATGGGGCGACGCTGAACGTCGATTTAACGAAAAAAGGCGAACATCATATCATGACGATTCGCATCGATGTCGCCAATGAACGATTTTTGCCGGAGCAAACGCCGTTGCTTTCGAAAGCGCTTCAGTTGCTGGCCGATCTTCTTTTCCGCCCGGCTCTTGATGGCGGGCGGTTTGTCACCGACATTGTCGAGCAGGAAAAGCGGGCGCTCCGTCAACGCATTCAGGCGGTGTATGATGACAAAATGCGCTATGCGAACATGCGCCTTGTAGAAGAAATGTGCAAAGGCGAACCGTACGCCCTCTCGCCAAACGGCGAGCTTGAAGACGTGGACGGCATCACGGCGGAAGGGCTGTATCGCTATTATGAACGAGCGCTGGCCGAGGATGAGCTGGATCTATATGTCATTGGCGACGTGGCTGAAGAGGCGGTGCTCACAGCGGTGAAGCAGCGTTTCTCTTTGCCGGACCGTCCAAAGCGGGAGCGCGCATCGTCGGTTTCTGTCAAGCCGCAAGGGGAAGTTCGCGAAGTCATCGAGCGGCAAGACGTGAAGCAAGGAAAGCTCAACATCGGCTATCGGACGAATGTGACGTACGAGGATGACGATTATTACGCCTTGCAGCTGTTTAACGGCATTTTCGGCGGCTTTTCCCATTCGAAGCTGTTCATCAACGTCCGCGAGAAGGCAAGCCTTGCCTATTATGCCGCCTCAAGGCTTGAGAGCCATAAAGGGCTGCTCATGGTCATGTCCGGCATTGAACCGGCCAACTATGAGAAGGCGCGCCGCATCATCGATGAGCAAATGCAGGCGATGAAAAACGGCGATTTCACTGACGAAGAAATGGCGCAGACGAAAGCGGTCATCCGCAACCAGCTGCTTGAGACGCTCGATACGCCGCGCGGGCTTGTGGAGGTGTTGTACCATAACGTCGTCTCAACGCGAAAGCGCCCGATCGATGAATGGATTGCCGGCACCGATCAAGTGACGCGCGAGGATGTGGTGCGCGTCGCTGACAAGGTGGAGCTTGATACGGTGTACTTTTTGACCGGAATGGAGGCGACGGAAGATGGAAAAACGGGTGTATGAGACGCTGCACGAAGAGCTGTTTTATGAAAAAATGGACAACGGCCTTGACGTGTACATTTTGCCGAAAAAAGGATTCAACAAAACGTATGCGACATTCACCACGAACTACGGTTCGGTCGACAACCAGTTCGTCCCGCTCGGTAAAACGGAGATGAAGCGCGTTCCGGACGGCATCGCCCATTTTTTGGAGCATAAGCTGTTTGAAAAAGAAGACGGCGACGTGTTTCAGCAGTTCAGCAAACAAGGCGCCTCGGCGAACGCCTTTACGACGTTCACCCGCACTGCCTATTTGTTCTCAAGCACCGACAACGTCGAGAAAAACTTGGAAACGTTGATCGATTTTGTGCAAAGCCCGTACTTTTCCGACAAGACAGTGGAAAAAGAAAAAGGGATCATCGGCCAGGAAATCCGGATGTACGACGACAACCCGGACTGGCGCGTCTATTTCGGCGCCATCGAAAGCATGTATCACAACCATCCGGTCAAAATCGACATCGCCGGCACAGTTGAATCGATCGCCCAAATTACGAAAGAGCTGCTGTATGAGTGCTACGAAACGTTTTACCACCCGAGCAACATGCTTTTGTTTGTCGTCGGCCCGGTCGATGAACAAAAAATCATGCAGCAAATCCGCGACAACCAGGCGAAAAAGTCGTTCCCGCAAGCCCCAGAAGTGAAGCGGTTTGCGTATGAAGAACCGAGCGCAGTAGCGGAAAAGAAAAAAGTGATTCCGATGCATGTGCAGACGAACAAATGCTTTGTCGGCATCAAAGCGCCGTCCGTTCCTGAAGCCGGCGAACAAAAACTTCGGCATGAGCTTGCCTTCCACGTCGCATTGGACTATTTGTTTGGAAAAAGCTCGCCGCATTATGAACGGCTGTACCGCGAAGGGCTGATCGATGATACGTTCATGTACGACTATACGGAAGAGCGCGGATTCGGTTTTGCTCTGGTCGGCGGCGACACGAGGGACGCTGAACGGCTCGCCTCGGAAATTCAAACGGTGTTGCTGTCGTTTGCTGCGGAGACTATAAAAAAGGAAGAGTTTGAACGGGTGAAAAAGAAAAAAATCGGCGCCTTTTTGCGCGCGCTCAACTCGCCGGAATACATCGCCAACCAGTTTACGCGCTACGCGTTTTACGGATCCAACTTGTTTGACATTTTGCCGGCGCTTTCATCGCTTACCATGGACGACATCGCGGCGGTTGCCTCTTCTTGCTTCCGCGATTCGCAAATCGCTGTTTGCGAAGTCGTTCCAAAAGGGCAATAAGGGGGCTGACCCAAAAGGGTGATTTTCTTTAACAAAACACAACATATTGTTTCTTAATGATTGTTTTATACCTATATATGGTAATAAGAAGGTGTCCCGATCCTTTTGGGACACCCTCATGAAAGCGAGCCGTTTTCTTATATTGAATGATTCTGAAAAAAATGGTATCCTGTCATCGCCACAAGGAGGTGAATCCATGCCGACGATCACGCTAAGGCTGGAACTGCACAAACCAACGAAAGTCAAACAAGACATGTACGAACGGATGACAGAAGTGAATACCGCGTTTGCGAATTGGCTGTTGAATCATCCCGAGCTGAATCAAGCGACGAGCAAACGATTTAAAGAATTTTCATCGCAGCGGTTTCCTTCTGCCGTCGTGAATCAGACGATTCGAGAAGTGAAGTCCCAAAAGAAAAACCAGAAAACAAAGAAGTTTCGAACATTATGGTGTTGCTTCAACAATCAAAATGTGAAGGTGGAAAAGAAAGGAGAGTTCTACACCGTTTCATTCCCCACACTGGAGAAGCGAATTGGCGTGCCGGTGGTCACGCGCCCCTATCAAGAAGCATGGCTGAATCGATTGTTGGACGGAACCGCCAAACAAGGGGCAGCCAAGCTCTACAAAAAGAGAAAGAAATGGTACTTGGCTATCGCGATCACATTTGAAGTGGAGCCGCGACACGAAACAAAGGTGATGGGGGTTGACCTTGGGCTTCGCTATATC
>NZ_MQMG01000011.1 GCF_001908025.1 Geobacillus proteiniphilus | reverse complement strand
GGGAGAGGAGGCCAAGGAGGCGACGATTCCGATTCCGCCATCCGCCGGGCCAGCCGACCGGGAAACGCTGCAAAAGCTGCTTGAGGAGGCGGAAGCGGCGCTTGATGATGCTGAGGAAAACATATCTCATCGAAGAGAAACGGAGTGAGGACGATGGGAATGGAGAAGTTGGAGACGATCGAACAGTTTGAGCGCGTCATGAAGGAAACGGAGCGTTTTTTGTTCGTCAAGCATAGCCTCACCTGCCCGATCAGCCAGGCGGCGTTTGGCGAATGCGAGAAGTTCGCCGCAGACCATCCAGAGCTGGCGGTGTATTGCCTGTACGTCCAAGAGGCGCGGCCGCTCTCCAACTATATCGCCGAAACGACCGGGGTGAAACACGAGTCGCCGCAAGTGCTGCTGTTTGAAAACGGCCGCGTCGTCTGGCATGCGTCCCATTGGAGCATTACGTACGAGGCGCTCGAAACGCATGCGATTGTTGCTTGATCATCCGCCCGCAGCCGCGGGCGTTTTCCATTCATTGTTTACTTTATCACTTAAAAGCGTTTAATCAAAAAAGCATTTTTTTCGTGACAACGATAGCTCCATCGATTATAATAAACACTAATTAAACGACTTCGCTCTCCAAGACGGGGGCGCCGCTTGCCGGCAAGCGGCGAAAACAATGCACTACACTTGGCGAAAGGATGAGAAAAGCATGAGCAATGAGAGATTAGACGAACTGCGGGCGCGAGTCGATGAGATCAACTTGCAGCTGTTGAAACTGATCAATGAACGGGGACGGCTCGTTCAGGAGATCGGAAAAATTAAAGAAGCGCAAGGGACGCACCGCTACGACCCGGTGCGCGAACGGAAAATGTTGGATCTCATTTCCGAGCATAACGATGGGCCGTTTGAAACGTCGACGCTGCAGCACATTTTCAAGGAAATTTTTAAAGCAGCGCTCGAGCTGCAGGAAGACGACCACCGCAAGGCGCTCCTTGTCTCGCGGAAAAAGCATCCGGAAAACACGATTGTTGAAGTGAAAGGCGAGCGAATCGGCGACGGCAATCAATATTTCGTCATGGGCCCGTGCGCTGTGGAAAGCTATGAACAAGTCGCTGCGGTGGCGGAGGCCGTGAAAAAACAAGGGATCAAGCTGCTGCGCGGCGGCGCCTACAAACCGCGCACGTCGCCGTACGACTTCCAAGGGCTCGGCGTGGAAGGACTGAAAATTTTGAAACGGATCGCCGATGAGTTTGATTTGGCGGTCATCAGCGAAATCGTCACGCCGGCGGACATTGAAATCGCCTTGGACTACATTGACGTCATCCAAATCGGCGCGCGCAACATGCAAAACTTTGAGCTGCTCAAGGCGGCCGGTCAAGTGAACAAGCCGATTTTGCTGAAGCGCGGCTTGGCGGCGACGATCGAAGAATTCATCAACGCCGCTGAGTACATCATGTCGCAAGGAAACGGGCAGATCATTTTGTGCGAGCGCGGCATCCGCACGTACGAGCGGGCGACGCGCAACACGCTCGACATTTCCGCTGTGCCGATCTTAAAGAAAGAAACGCACTTGCCGGTGTTCGTCGATGTCACCCACTCAACGGGGCGGCGCGATCTGCTCATCCCGTGCGCCAAAGCGGCCTTGGCGATCGGCGCCGACGGCGTCATGGCCGAAGTGCATCCGGATCCGGCCGTCGCCTTGTCCGATTCGGCCCAGCAAATGGACATCGCTCAATTCAACGAGTTTATGGAAGAAGTGCGCGCCTTCCAACGCCAGTTCGTTCGGGCGTAAGAGAGCGAGGCCGGCAAAAAAGCAAGGTGCGACATTTCCACATGAAAAGACGTCCCATCGTGTTGGGGACGTCTTCTGTTTTGGGTGCGGATGGAAGCCGATTGCCGAAAGAAGACAGTGAAATGACGGCTTCTCTTTCATGCCGATGGCCGATTTCGGATAAACTACTCGTGAACGGTTTGTGAACAAACCGGCAAAATGGTTGCGATTTCGTTGCGAGTTGGCGATAATGTATCGTATGATAGTTGTACATACATTCGGAATTTGACCGGTTATCGGATCGAGCGAAAAGGAGTGAAACAAAATGACGGTAACGATTTATGATGTGGCGCGGGAGGCGAACGTCTCGATGGCGACCGTCTCGCGCGTCGTCAATGGCAACCCGAACGTCAAACCGTCGACGAGAAAAAAAGTGCTTGAGGCCATCGAACGGCTCGGCTACCGCCCGAACGCCGTGGCGCGGGGGCTCGCCAGCAAAAAAACGACGACGGTCGGAGTGATCATCCCGGATATTTCGAGCATTTTCTTCGCCGAACTGGCGCGCGGCATTGAGGACATCGCCACGATGTACAAGTACAACATCATTTTGAGCAACTCCGACCAAAACAAAGAAAAAGAGCTGCATTTGCTCAACACGATGCTCGCCAAGCAAGTGGACGGCCTGTTGTTTATGGGCGGGACGATCACCGATGAGCACGTCGCCGAATTTCAAAAGTCGTCGGTGCCGATCGTGCTTGCGGCGACGATGGGACCGAACGAGATTCCCTCGGTCAACATCGACTATGAGCAGGCGGCGTTTGAAGCCGTGACGTATTTGCTGGAAAAAGGAAACCGCCGCATTGTCTATGTGACCGGTCCGACCGATGACCCGATCAACCAGCGGAAGTTGGCGGGGTACCGACGCGCGCTTGAAGAACACGGCGCGCCGTATGAGGAAGAGCTCGTCATTGAGGGCGACAACTCGTACGACTCCGGCTTGGAGGCGTATGAGAAAATGACGGAGCTTGCCGAACGGCCGACGGCGGTGTTTGCTGGCACGGACGAAATGGCGCTCGGCATCATCCACAGCGCCCAAGACCACGGGGTGCGCGTGCCGGATGAACTGGAAGTCGTCGGTTTTGACAACACGCGATTGGCGACGATGGTGCGGCCGCGGCTGACGACCGTCGTGCAGCCGATGTACGACATCGGGGCGGTGGCGATGCGGCTCTTGACGAAGTATATGAACAAAGAACAAGTGGACAACCATATCGTCGTCTTGCCGCATCGACTTGAGGTGCGGGAGTCGACGAAATGAAAAAAGCTGGCCTCAACACGGGGGCCAGCTTCTTGCTTGCTTTGCTCCATTTCTTTTTTGACAGCTGCAATCGCCTTGCAGTCGGCCCGTTTTTCGGTGAAAACGGAAGTTGACTAGGAAAACAGGACGTAGAAATCCATTGTTTTCTTTAAATGAAAAAAAATCAAGTCCCCGCCCGGCGTTGACTGCGAATGAAATACAACGCCTTTTCCACCGTTTGCGCATTTTTTTCGCTGATCTCCGCCTTGCGCGGGATCGGGGGATACAAGTCATCCGGGTCGTCCCACTCAAGCGGAAGCGCGACGGGTGAAAGCGGTTGCCAACGTTCGCGCCACTCATCCGGCAGCGGGCCGGACACATCGGCTTGTCCCGTCATCTCGAGCCAAAGGAGCGCCCATGCCCGCGGCACGACGCGCCAGATGTCATAGCCGCCGCCGCCGACGGCGATCCAGCGTCCGCCGCAATATTCATGCGCGATTTCGTGCGCGAGTTTCGGAATGGCGCGGTAGGTTTTCATCGTCACCGACAAATGGGTGAGCGGATCGTAATAGTGGGCGTCGACGCCGTTTTGCGTCACGATGACGTCCGGGCGGAAAAAGTCGGCGATTTCCCGAAGCGCGGTCGTATAGGCGGCGATCCATGATTCGTCTTCCGTGAACGCATCAACGGGAATGTTGAACGAATAGCCGTAGCCCGCGCCTAAGCCGCGCTCGTTGACATTTCCGGTCCCTGGGAACAAATAGCGCCCCGTTTCATGAATGGAAAACGTGCAAACGTTCGGATCGTCGTAAAACGCCCATTGCACCCCGTCGCCGTGGTGGGCGTCCGTGTCGACGTACAACACGCGCAGTCCGTATTTCTCCCTGATGTATTGAATGGCGACCGCGCTGTCGTTGTAGACGCAAAAGCCGGATGCTTTGCCGCGGAAGCCGTGGTGCAGACCGCCGCCAAGGTTGAGCGCATGCTCGGCCGCTCCGGAAAGAACCGCGTCGACGGCGGTGAGGGTGCTGCCGACCAAAAGAGCGCTCGCTTCGTGCATGTTTGGGAAAATCGGCGTATCCTCGGTGCCAAGGCCGTAGTTTTGCGCCGCCGCTTCCGACAGCTCGCCGCGCCCGGCCGCTTTCACCGCCTCGATGTAGGAGCGGTCGTGAATGAGCGCCAGCTCGTCATCGGTCGCCATGCGCGGGGCGACGATCTGGCGGTCTTCGAGCGCGCCGAGCGTGCAAAGCAAGTCGTATGTCATTTTGACCCGCAGCTGGTTGAACGGATGGTCGTCATGAAATTTGTACTGAAGAAATTGCTCGCTATAGACGAATGCGCAGTTTCGGCTCATGACGTAACCCCCGGCAAGTTCGGCCATAGCACGTGATAGCCGGCGTTTTGCAAATCGCGGATCAATGGAAGCGGATTCATCGTCTGCACGCGGAAAACTAAAATTTTCTCATTCGGATCCGGAGCTGGATACACCAAGACGCTGGCGATGTTCACATGGCGCTCGCTGATGATGGCCGCCGCTTTGCTTAACATGCCGGTTTCGTTCGGCACTTTGATCTCGATTTGCGACCCCGGCTGGTGAACGCCGGTCAATTCAATGAACGTGCGGAGCAAATCCGTTTGCGTGATGATGCCGACGAGTTTCCTGTGATTGACGATCGGCAGACAGCCGATTCGGTGTTCGTAAAAGAGCGCCGCCACCTCCTCGACGAAATCGAGCGGATGGCCGACGATGAGGTCGGTTTTCATAATCGTGCTGACCGGTTTTTGCAAGTCTTCAAGATGTTCATGAAGATGGAAAATGGACGGGCTCGCGTCGCGCAAATCTTGGCTCGTCACAAGCCCCAGAAGACGTCCTTCCTCGTCGACGACCGGCAGATGGCGGATGCGGTGATGTCTTAGCAGCTGCAGCGCTTCGGCGATTGTATTGGTGGCGCGAAGCGTGATAACCGGTGCTTTCATCACTTGTTCGACAAGCATCGTTCTCCTCTCCCCTTTGTGCGTGGCATTTTATGCGCGCCGCCCGCAACCGGCAAGGCGGGCGCAAACGTCCGGACAGCTGAGAATTTCAGCTAGTACATATAGCGGTTCATAAACCGAAGCCGGTCGAACCGTTGAATCGATTCGGCGTCGACCCGTTTGCCAATGCGGACCATGAGGCAGTTCGCCGGATGGGAGCAAATTTCCGGGTCGTCGGTCGCATACCAGACGAGCCCGCCGGCGTTCATCATTTTCTCCATCACTTTTCGGTACTCCCATACGTTCAGCCCCGTGCCTTTTAGATCCCAATGCCAATAATACTCCGTTGTAATGATGATATAGTCTTCCATGGCGTCGTCCATCATCGAGACGATCAATAAATTTTTTCCGACGCCAAACCCGCGGAACTCCGGAATGACTTCAATGGCGCCAAGCTCGAGCAAATTTTCCATGTTCCCTTCCGACCAACGTTCGAGAGGATCAGGATACAAAAACGTCACATACCCGACAATCACCTCGCCGCGGCGGGCGATGATGATCCGCCCTTCCGGCAGCTTGGCGATTTCGATCAACGCTTTGTGCTGTTTGGCAGGCGGGCGGAAGGAAGTGAGGTCATGGTGGAATTCATAGCTGGCCAACGCTTCCGGCGTCACCGGCCCTTCGATGAGGAGCGTTCCTTTCGGGGTTTTCAGCTCTTTGGCGTTATACGTTTTTTTATGTTCCATTCGTCCACCACCTGAATTGGTCGTTCTGCTTCCATTATACATAAAAACGGCGCCGGCTGGCGCGGTTCAAAAAAATTTCAAAAAAGTGGGGACGAGGAATATTTTAAAAATTGAGAAATGGTTTTCAATCGACTATAATAGAAATGTAATCACTTACATAAGGGGGATCGGAGAATGAACACAGAACGGCTTCCTGTCATACAAGGGGACTACAATTTGAAAAACTACGAAGAAACATATAAACAGTTTCAATGGTCGGAAGTGGAGAAAGAGTTTTCTTGGCATGAAACAGGCCGAGTCAACATGGCGTATGAGGCGATCGACCGCCATGCTGAGTCGTTCCGTAAAAATAAAGTGGCGCTCTATTACCGCGACGCGGTGCGGAACGAGAAATATACGTTCAAAGAAATGAAAGAGATGTCCAATAAGGTGGCGAACGTCTTAAAACAGGCGGCGGACATTCAAAAAGGAGATCGTGTGTTCGTGTTTATGCCGCGTTCTCCGGAACTGTACTTTGCGGTGCTTGGGATCATTAAAACCGGCGCCATCGTCGGGCCGTTGTTTGAGGCGTTCATGGAAGGAGCGGTGCGCGACCGTCTTGAAGACAGCGGGGCGAAGGCGATCATTACGACGCCGGAGCTTCTGCCGCGCGTGCCGGTCGGCGATTTGCCGGAGTTGAAGTACGTCTTTTTGGTCGGCGACGGCATTGTCGAGGAAGGGCCGTACATCGATTTGAAAAAGCGGATGAATGAGGCAAGCAAGCATTTCGACATCGAATGGGTCGACCGCCAAGACGGCTTGATTTTGCATTACACATCCGGTTCGACCGGCAAGCCGAAAGGCGTTTTGCACGTCCATAACGCGATGATTCAGCACTATCAAACGGCGAAATGGGTGCTCGACTTAAAAGAAGACGACATTTACTGGTGCACGGCTGACCCGGGGTGGGTGACTGGGACGTCGTACGGCATCTTCGGCCCGTGGCTGTGCGGAGCGTCAAGCGTCATCGTCGGCGGCCGCTTCAGCCCGGATGCTTGGTATCAAACGATCCAAGATTTCGGCGTCACCGTCTGGTACAGCGCGCCGACGGCGTTCCGCATGCTGATGGGCGCCGGCGATGAAGTCGTGAAAAAATATGATTTAAGCTCGCTCCGCCACATTTTGAGCGTCGGCGAGCCGCTCAACCCGGAAGTCATCCGCTGGGGGATGAAAGTGTTCGGCCGCCGCATCCATGATACGTGGTGGATGACGGAAACAGGCGGGCATCTCATTTGCAACTACCCGTGCATGGAAATCAAGCCGGGATCGATGGGGAAACCGATTCCGGGCGTTGAGGCGGCGATCATTGATGACCAAGGAAACGTCTTGCCGCCGTACCGGATGGGCAACTTGGCCATCAAAAAAGGCTGGCCGTCGATGATGAAAACGATTTGGAACAACCCGCAAAAATATGAATCATACTTTATCGGCGACTGGTACGTATCCGGCGATTCGGCCTACATGGATGAAGACGGCTACTTCTGGTTCCAAGGCCGTGTTGACGATGTCATCAACACATCCGGCGAACGCGTTGGGCCGTTTGAAGTCGAAAGCAAGCTCGTCGAGCATCCGGCCGTTGCCGAAGCCGGCGTCATCGGAAAGCCGGATCCGGTGCGCGGGGAAATCATCAAAGCGTTCATCGCGCTTCGCGAAGGGTACGAGCCGTCCGAGGAGCTGAAAGAAGACATCCGCCAATTTGTGAAAAAAGGGCTTGCCGCTCATGCCGCGCCGCGTGAGATCGAGTTCCGCGACAAACTGCCGAAAACGCGGAGCGGGAAAATCATGCGCCGCGTCCTAAAGGCGTGGGAGCTCAACTTGCCGACCGGCGATTTGTCGACGATGGAAGACTGATGAGCGAAAAGCGTCTGGAACATCCGCTGTTCCAGGCGCTGTTGTTCTTTTCAGGCTGGGGCCGAAGCGGGGCGGCTGCAAGGACGGTGATTGAACGGAAAACGCGGCCAACAGCGTGATTTCTCAATTTGAAAAACCTCATAAATGCCCGTTTCCCCTTCGCTTAAGAACCGTCCATTTGGCGAAAATCGTTGTGTTTCTCCCGTCTTCACAAAACAAGAAAGAGGGTGTCCCAAAAGGATCGGGACACCCTTTCTTATTACCGTATATAGGTATAAAACAATCAATAAGAAACAATATGTTGTGTTTTGTTTAAGGGAAATTACCCTTTTGGGTCAGCTCCTTGTCACTCCACGTCACCCGACGGCGGGGGAGAAGACGGCTCGCCGCTCTTTTGATGACCGGAATTGGGCGGCGAGGCGGACGGCAGCGAAACGAGGTTCGACGGCGCCGATTCCTGTCCGGCGATGTCCACAGCAGTGACGCAGTACGCGGCGCCCGGCTGCAGCGGCGAAAACGAGGCTGCCTCGTCCGCTTTAACAGCGGCGGCGAGGCGTCGTTCCCCCGTTTCGTTCACTAGATAGACGCGGTAGCCGATGACATCCGGCTCGTTATGGCGATTCCAGACGAGCTTGCCCCCTGCAAGCCGAGCGGCGGGTGGAGCCGGTGGACGGCCGTTTTCCTTTAATGTGGAGACGAGCGATGCATCGCCCGCCTGCCCTTCGCCGTTGATCCCCCAATCGGCGAGAAGCTTCGGATTCACGATCACTTCGCGAGTGACAAACTCTTCCGGCGTCGTCTCAAGCGCCACATAGCGGCGTCCGCCGATGACGACGACCCGGCTTTCCATCACTTCCTCGCCGCTTCCTTCCCGCGGTGCAAACTTCGTATTGTACAGATCGTAACGGACGAGCCCGGCTTTTTCGCACGCGGCCGACGGGCTGAAGCCGCTCGCGGCGCAGTAAGCGCGGCGGACGATGCCGCCTGGCATGAGAAACCGCTTCGGCGGAGCGATGAGCTTCGGGTTTTCTTGATAGGCAGCATTGATCAACCGCGCCCATAACAGCTGGGTGCGCTGGCTGTAGGAAAGCCCTTTGTAGCGGGACTCAAGCGGCGCCGGCCGGTCATAGCCGATCCAAACGCCGAACGTGACGTTCGGATTGACGGCGATAAACCACGAATCGCGCTTGTCTTGCGATGTGCCGGTTTTTCCCGCCCAATCGGCGGAAAAGGTCAAGTAGCGCGGCACCGACGAGGCCGTTCCGCCGTGAAGCACGTCGCGCATCATATCGATCATCAAGTACGACGTTTGCGGAGAAAACACCGGGACGGGCTTGCTTTGATGTTCGTAAACGATCTTTCCGTTCTTGTCGACAATCTTCTCAATCATGTAAGCGTCCACGAACGATCCGTAATTGGCGAACGTCGCATAGGCGTTGACGTTTTCTTCGACCGTGACGCCAATGTGCGTCCCGCCGATCGCTAGAGCCGGGTTGTTTTCTTCCTGCTTGGCGACGCTTTTGATCCCCATTTTATGCAAATAGTCGATCGGATGTCGGGATCGGATTCTCATATACGTCCGAATGGCCGGGATGTTGTACGACTGCTCGAGCGCGCGCCGCGCCGAGACAAGGCCGTGCGTTTTTCCGTCCGCGTTTTTCGGCGTATACGAACCGATCGACAGCGGGAGATCGGGAATGATGGTGCCTGGCTGGATGACGCCCATCTCCATCGCCGGCGCGTATACTAAGAGCGGCTTCATCGTTGACCCGTTGGAACGGTGCGCTTGGGTGGCGTGATTCAACTGTTCGCGCTTGTAATCGCGGCCGCCGACGAAACTGATGATTTTTCCCGTTTTGTTTTCGATGAGCATCGCCCCGACTTCGACCGGTTGGCGATGGGCGACCATTTTTCCCGTTTTCTTGTCTTTGGTGTAATACACATTGTCGCTGCCGTAATAGGCGTAACGAGCGGCGATGCGCTGCATCTGCTCATAAATATTCTTGTCGATCGTCGTGTAAATACGATATCCGCCTTGGCGCAGCGCTTTTTCCGCCTCGCCGAGGTAGCGGCGGGAACGAGCGGGGTCGCGCTTCAGCTCTTCCGGCTTATAGCCGTCGCGCTTGGCGAACGTTTCCGCCAGCACGTCTTTTGCCCGTCTCTCGATTTCCATCGTCAAAAACGGATACCGTTCAAACGGCGACGGCTTCGGGGCGGCGAAATGCTTCGCCACATCATAGGCAAGCGCTTCCTTGTACTGCCCTTCGGAAATATAGCCGGCCCGCTTCATCCGGTAAAGCACCGTTTTCATCCGCTTCAAGCCCGCCGAGATGTCCGGTTTGACGCTGCCGTCAGCGGCAAACGGGGTGTAGACGAACGGGTTTTGCGGCAGTCCGGCCAAAAACGCCGCTTGAGCGAGATTCAACTCTTTGGCGTTGACGCCAAAGACGCCCTGGGCCGCGGCTTGGATGCCGGCAATGTTGCGCCCCGAAGAATTGCGGCCGAACGGAACGACGTTTAAATACGCCTCTAAAATGTCCTCTTTGGAAAAAAATTTCTCCAGGCGAAGCGAAAGCAGCATTTCTTTCGCCTTCCGCTCGAACGACACTTCGCTTGTCAGCAGTTGATTTTTGACGAGCTGCTGCGTAAGCGTGCTCCCGCCGCTTTTGACCGGCGAGTTCGTCAGCTCTTGAAACATGGCGCGGATGACTGCCTTCGGAACGACGCCGTCATGTTCATAAAAATGTTCGTCTTCGGTCGCGATGATGGCTTGCACGACGTACGGAGACACGTCGGACAGGCGCACCGCCTCGCGGTCAAGGTCGGACCGGAATCGCCCTAAATACACGCCGCCGTCAAAGTACATATGGCTCGTTTCGCCGTAACTGTAAATCTCCTTTTTCATCTCGTCGGGCGAGGGAACGGGCATATCCTTGACCAAAAAGGCAAAATAGCCGGCTCCCGCGCCGATGGCAAAGCAGACAAGGCAGAGTGTGGCGATGAGCAAAATCAAGATGACGTTCCAAACAACATCGTATGTAAGTGAAAAATAATGCCACGCTTTTTCGAGAGAAAAGGAAAGTTGGTTTCGTTTCATGCCGGCCCCCCTATGTGGTGGATCATTATGTATAAGTATACCATAGGAAAGGGATGTCATTGTGGAATTTTGCCGATTTTTCGCCGTTTGTGCGAAAAGCGTTAGGGTTGACAGCGAGTGCATCGCTATGATAAAAAAATGTATATATTTCATATGAGAAAGCGATGACGGGAACAAGTAGCGGCTGTCTCCCTGGTGCAGAGAGCTGGCGGACGGTGCGAGCCAGCCCACAGGCAGGCGCGAATTACCTCCCTGAGCAGCGATGGCGAACGGTTTTGGCACCTAGTAGCCATCCGCCGGCCGGCGCCGTTATCCAAATGAGCGAGAAAGCGTCATGCTTTCTAAGTAGGGTGGTACCGCGGTTCGACACTCGCCCCTTCATCACGGGCGGGTGTTTTCTTTTTCGTGACATTCATAGAGAGGTGAAGGACATGGATTTGCTTGCAGAATTGCAATGGCGCGGGCTCGTCAACCAAACGACGGATGAAGACGGGTTGCGCAAGCTGTTGAATGAGGAGCGGGTGACGCTCTACTGCGGGTTTGACCCGACGGCGGACAGTTTGCATATTGGCAACTTGGCTGCCATTTTGACGCTGCGCCGCTTCCAGCAGGCGGGGCACCGGCCGATCGCCCTAGTCGGTGGGGCGACAGGATTAATCGGTGACCCGAGCGGGAAAAAAAGCGAGCGCACGCTCAATGCCAAAGAGACGGTCGAGGCATGGAGCGCGCGTATTAAAGAGCAGCTCGGCCGCTTTTTAGATTTTGAAGCGGACGGCAATCCGGCGAAAATCAAAAACAACTACGACTGGATTGGGCCGCTTGATGTCATTACGTTTTTGCGCGACGTCGGCAAGCATTTCAGCGTCAACTACATGATGGCGAAAGAGTCGGTGCAATCGCGCATCGAGACGGGCATTTCGTTTACCGAGTTCAGTTATATGATGCTGCAGGCGTATGACTTCCTGAAGTTGTACGAGACAGAAGGCTGCCGCCTGCAAATCGGCGGAAGCGACCAATGGGGCAACATCACGGCAGGGCTTGAGCTTATTCGCAAAACGAAAGGCGAGGCGCGGGCGTTTGGCTTGACGATCCCGCTTGTGACGAAAGCGGACGGCACGAAATTCGGGAAAACGGAAAGCGGCACGATTTGGCTCGATAAAGAGAAAACATCGCCGTACGAGTTTTACCAGTTTTGGATCAACACCGATGACCGCGATGTGATCCGTTACTTGAAGTACTTTACGTTCCTGTCGAAAGAGGAAATCGAAGCGCTTGAACAAGAGCTTCGTGAGGCCCCAGAGAAGCGGGCGGCCCAAAAGGCGCTTGCCGAGGAAGTGACAAAGCTCGTGCACGGCGAAGAGGCGCTCAGGCAAGCGATTCGCATTTCTGAAGCGCTCTTTAGCGGCGACATTGCCAATTTGACAGCGGCGGAAATTGAGCAAGGGTTCAAAGATGTGCCGTCATTCGTTCATGAAGGAGGCGACGTTCCGCTTGTCGAGCTGCTCGTTTCTGCCGGCATTTCGCCATCGAAGCGGCAAGCGCGCGAAGACATCCAAAACGGCGCCATTTACGTCAACGGCGAGCGCCTTCAAGACGTCGGAGCCATATTAACGGCTGAACACCGCCTTGAGGGGCGGTTTACAGTCATCCGCCGCGGGAAGAAAAAGTATTATTTGATTCGCTACGCCTAAGAAAAAAGATCCGAAATGCATCGGCATTTCGGATCTTTTTTGCGCCTTAACGCGAGTAGAACTCGACGATGAGCGCTTCGTTGATTTCCGCCGGCAGTTCGGAACGTTCCGGCAAGCGGGTGTACGTTCCTTCCATTTTTTCCGGATTGAACGTCAAGTAATCCGGAATGTAGTTGTTCGCTTCGAGCGCTTCTTTAATCACTTGCAAGTTGCGCGATTTTTCGCGAACGGCGATCGTTTGTCCCGGTTTGACGCGGTACGACGGGATGTTGACACGGCTGCCGTCGACCAAAATGTGGCCGTGCGTCACGAGCTGGCGGGCTTGACGGCGCGTGCGGGCCAACCCTAAGCGATAGACGAGGTTGTCTAGGCGCGATTCTAACAAAATCATGAAGTTTTCGCCGTGTTTGCCCGGCATTTTGCCCGCTTCTTCAAACGTTTTGCGGAATTGGCGTTCGTTCACGCCGTACATATGGCGCAGCTTTTGTTTTTCTTGCAGCTGCAAGCCATATTCCGACAATTTCCGCCGTTGCCCCGGACCATGTTGGCCAGGCGGATACGGACGTTTTTGCAATTCTTTCCCCGTGCCGCTCAACGAGATGCCGAGGCGGCGGGAAATTTTCCACATTGGGCCAGTATAACGAGCCATTCGTTGCTCCTCCTTACGCTTTTATTCCCGTAAAATAAAAGCAGATGTGCGCCAACAATTATGGCCATTTCGTTTTCATGCATCCTCGCTCTCGCAGCTAAGAGTTACACGATGCACCTCGGCGGGCCGAGGAACAAAATGGACCATAAAGGTGGGCACAAAGGCTGCTATATTTTACACAAAGGCTATTATATGATTTTTAGAGGATAAAGTCAACATTTTGTTTCCCTTCTTCGCTATTCGTATGATATAATAAAAGATGCAATTTTTAGAAAAAAATTGTCATCCCATTCTCGCGTTTGGAATGATGATGCCGGTTTGGGTGGAAAAGGCGATGAACAAGGAAGAAATGAAGCGGTATGAATCGTTTAAACAAAAATTTTTCCACTGGTTTTTGGCGTTTCAGGATGATGGGCCGTTTTCGGCGGCGGCGGGCGAGTTGCTCGCGCTGCTAAAAGAAGAGCTGGCGCTCGAGCAAGCCGTTTTTTATTTGTACGACCCGGTGCGGGCGGCTTTTTATCCGGAAGCGGCCGCGGTTGGGACGCCGGACGCTCGGCCGATCGCGGCTGATGGAGAACGGAAAGTCGCTGTTGTCGATGCCGGTGGGCCGCATATGGCGGCCCGGCTCTTTTTCATGCTTTCCGATGAGGCGCCGGCGATGGTCGAGCTGATGTATCGAAAAGACGGTGGTTTTGACGAACGGTTGTTGTGGGAGATCCGGGCGGATTTGGCGCGATTGTTTCGGAAACTTAGCGCGGTGCTGCAAGGGGCGGGCGAAGAGAAACGGTATGGACAGCTGCATCGCTTCGCCGCGAAAATTCATTCCTCGATGCGTATCGATGATGTGCTTGAAGAAATTATCCGCACGCTGCAAAACGTCTATCCATCGTTCACCTACCACCTTCTGTTGTCGCATGACAACCATCTGCGCGGAAATTTGCCGATCAAAACGCTTGTATTGGATGAAAGCGAAAAACAGACGGCGGCGTTGCGGGCGTTTTTGACTGGACAAGTGCAATGCGAGGAAATGGAGGCGCCGCCGCGCTCGATGCTGTACGCCCCGATTAAAGGGGTGCAGGCGGTGTATGGGGTGATTGAAATTATCGCTCCATACGCCGCGCCATTTCCAAAACGGGAGATTCATTTTATTTCGCTGCTGGCGAGCACGGCTGGAAGCGCGCTTGAGAACGCCAAATTGTATGAACAGTCGCGCCGGCTTGTCGCCGATTTGCAGCTCATCAACGACACGATGCGCCAATTGAACGCCCGGCCGCGGCTTCACGAAGCCATTGAGTACATGGTATCGCAAATCCAACAATCGTTCGGCGCAGACGAAGTCGGTTTTTGCTTGTTTGCCGACGGCAAGCGGGAGCTTTTGCCAGGCAGCACGCCGTTTTTTTTCGACCATCGGTCCGAGCCCTATATCGAATGGGTGGAAAAGCGACGCCAAAGCGGAAATGACATTTTATTTGCCGGCGATGTATGCGTGTCCGCTTTCGGTCCGTTTCGCTCCATCATGGCGGCGCCGATGCAGCAAAACAAAGAAACGAAAGGACTGTGCATTGCGCTCGCCAGCGAGCCATACCGATTTACGTTTGAGATGTTTAAGCTCTTGGAATCGCTCGTTCAACATTCAACGCTGGCGTTTATGAACGCGATGCTGCGCGAAGAGCTCGAGAAGCTGGTGATCACCGATTATTTGACAAAGCTGCATACGCGCCGCTACTTAGACGAGGTGATCCAAACATCCATGGAATCCGATGCATCAGGGGCGCTCATTTTGTTTGACATCGACAACTTTAAGCAAATCAACGATGTGTACGGCCATCAAACGGGCGATGGGGTGCTCGTCCAAGTGGCTGAGACGGTGCGCGCCAACATTCGCGATGGCGATGTGGCGGCGCGTTGGGGCGGGGAAGAGCTGGCGGTGTATTTGCCGAAAGTGCCGCTGTCTGACGCCATTTCGATTGCCCGCCGCATCACAGAAAAAGTCAGAGAACAAACGATTCCGACGGTGACCGTTTCGTGCGGCGTGTCATGGTGGGAGCGCCAAGGCTGCGAGGATGCAAAACAGCTGTTCAAACGAGCCGACGCCGCGCTTTATATGGCAAAAGAGACGGGAAAAAACTGCATTTTTGTGCACGATGACTGTCATTTGTATAAGGTGTAAAAAAAAGGAATCCGAGCAAGCGGATTCCTTCTTCGCGCTTGGTGCGCTTTTTTCGTCAGGCGGAAATGAGCACGCTGGCAAACTGCTCCAAGTAGCGGCGGTCGATGTCATCGAAGCGGTTTTTCACCGGGCTGTCGATGTCAAGAACGCCGATGACGCGGTCGTCTTTGATGAGCGGCACGACGATTTCCGATTGAGACGCCGCATCGCAGGCGATATGGCCCGGGAATTGGTGAACGTCTGGAACGACCACCGTCCGCCGTTTGGCGGCCGCCGTGCCGCACACCCCCTTGCCGAACGGAATGCGCACGCATGCCGGCAAGCCTTGGAACGGGCCAAGCACAAGCTCCTCGCCGTCTGCGAGATAAAAACCGACCCAATTGATGTCGGTGAAAAACTGGTTGAGCAAGGCGGCTGCGTTCGCCAAGTTGGCGATGAAGTTGGGTTCCCCGGAAATGAGCGATTTCAGCTGTTCGATGACGAGCGCGTAATTTTCTTCGCGTGTTCCGTTGTAAGCCATGGGACGAAACATAGAACTAGCCTCCTTTTTCATCATGGTTGGAGCAGGACTCTGGCCTCAACATCCAGCAGGATGCAAGCAGGGAAATGGCTGATTCGCCTATTTTATGACGGCTGCGGGCGGTTGTCAACCGAAAGCGCCTCGCGGTCCATCCTCTCCCGTCCTTGGTGCAAGTCGGCGGCGCGATGGGCGTCGGATCCGTAGACGATTGGGATGCCCCGCCGCCGCGCCTCGGCGATCACGCCGCCCGGCGGATACGGCTCAAGGCAGAGCGGTTTGGCGGCGCCGGCGCCGTTGTAGTCCAATTCATAGCCGAACTGCTTGATGTCATCGAGAATGGCAACAATCCACTCATCCATTGGTTCCAAGCATGGGAAACGGCGTTGGAACTTGCGCACAAGCGTCATATGGCCGATGCGTCTCGGTTTGTAGCGGCCAAGCTCCGTGCGGATCGATTGCAGCACCGTTTCGTAGTAGGCGCGGTGGACGCGTTCGACCGATCCGAACAAGCGGACGATGTCGGCGAACATATCTTCGCTGTAATCAAGGCATACATATTGCCCTTCGTGGGCCAAAAAGTGAACCGATAAAATGCTGTCGTCAAGCAGCGGGCCGACCTCGTCGAGCAGGCGGGTTGTTTCTTCCTCAAAGCCAGGAATAAAATCGACTTCGAGCCCGACACGGATGGCAATGTCGTTTCGGTAGCGGGCTTTCACCTCAGCGACGGCGTGCAAATAGCGCTCAAGCTGGCTAAGCTTCATCGAACAGTCCTGGTTGGGCGTTGGATCGATAAACCGCTCAGGAAGCGGGGCATGCTCCGTAAAGGAAATGTCGGTATAGCCCAGTTCGATCGCGCGCTCTACATAGGCCTCAAGCGGATCTTGGCTTCCGTGCGGACAAAACGGCGTATGAATATGCCCGTCGCGCATGATCGATTTTCCTCCTTTCTTCCTTATGTATCATAGCAAAAATAGTGAAGATTCTTGTAAAAAAAATAAAAATTTTGGTCAAAAAATGTCGTTAACATGGTATCATAAAAACATTGAAAAACATATATTTTTGCCTTCTCCGCTATTTTCGTTTGTTCGATAGAAGTAGCTTGAATGCAAGGAGGGCATCAGCGGATGGGAATGGCATGGATCGTTCTGCTCCTCGGAGCGGGGGCAATCATATATAATCATGTGTACCGGAAGCGGATGTACCGGGAAATCGATCGGCTCGAGGAATGGAAAATCAACTTGATGAACCGGCCGGTGCCGGATGAGCTGGCGAAAGTGAAACAGCTGAATATGACAGGGGAGACGGAGCAGCTGTTTGAACGATGGCGCCAGCAATGGGACGACATTGTGGCAGTGAAGCTGCCGAATGTGGAAGAACAGCTGTTTGACGCGGAGCGGCTGCTCGACAAATACCGCTACCGGCAGGCGCGCCGGCTGCTTGGGCAGATCGCCGACGGATTGCGTCGTCTTGAGGAAGAAGTGCATGAAATCATTCATGAAGTGAATGAGTTGATCGGCAGCGAGGAACAAAGCCGGGCGGAGATCGAGGAGCTGCGTGCGGCTCACCGGGAAGCGAAAAAGGCGTTGCTTGCTTACCGTTATACGTTCGGTTCGGCTGCCGACTTGCTTGACGTCCGTTTAACGGAAGCGGAAAAGCAGTTTCAGCGGTTTGCCGAATTGACGGAAGCCGGCAACTATTTGGCGGCGCGCGATGTGGTTCTGACGCTGAAGGAAGAGCTCGGCCGGCTCACAGCTATGATGGAAGAAATTCCTAAACTGCTTGGCGAATGCCAAACGTCGTTGCCAGCTCAGCTCGCTGAGTTGGCTGATGGCTATCGAGAGATGGAAGAGCGCGGATACATCCTTGACCATTTGCACATGGAGCGCACGCTTCAGGAAAAGCGGGAAAAAATCGAGCAATGTCTGGCCATGATCCATGAGCTGCGCATCGAAGAAGCGAAGCAGATTGTCGCTGAGCTGAAAGAAGAGATCGACGCGCTCTACGATTTGCTCGAAAACGAAGTGCTCGCGCATCAATATGTGCAAACGGAAATGCCGCGCATTGGCAGCATGCTTCAGGAGCTCGCCGCCGAGGCGAAGGAAACCGAGGCCGAGGCGCTGTTCGTCCAGCAAAGCTACCATTTGGCGCCAAGCGACCTCGAAAAGTACCGGAGCATCGAAAAGCAGCTGCACCAGTTGCAAAAGCGGTTTTTTCTCATTCAAGACCGCGTTGCCGAGGCGAAAACAGCGTATTCGCTCCTGAAAGAGGAGCTTGAGCAGCTTGTGTCCCAAATCGACCTCATGAAGGAAGAGCATGAACAGTTTCGAACGATGCTGCAGACGCTGCGCAAAGACGAATTGATCGCCCGCGAAAAGCTTGACGGCATGCGAAAAACATTGGCCGAGGCGCTCCGCCTTGTGCAAAAAAGCCGGCTGCCGGGGCTGCCTGAACCGTATGCGCTTGAATTGGCGGAAGCGAGACGCAGCTTGCAAGCCGTTGCCGCGCGTCTTGAAGAAAAGCCGCTTGACATGCCGGCGGTCGACCAAGCGTTGGAGGAGGCGAAAGCGGCTGTGGAACGGCTGTATGAGCGGACGGTGGAAATGATCGAACAGGCGACGCTGGCGGAGCGGACGATTCAATACGGCAACCGCTACCGCCGCCGCTATCCAGCGGTCCGCAAAGGGCTGGAAGAAGCCGAATTTTTATTTCGCCATTATGATTATGAGGAGGCGCTCCGGCAGGCGGTGGCGGTCGTTGAAGAAGTCGAGCCGGGCGCGTTTGACCGTGTGCAGAAATTATGGCAGGAGGATAACAGCCGGGAGCAGTGATAAACCACCCGATAAATGTCGGCTTTCACCGATATTTATCGGTTTTTTGGTGAATAATGTAAATGACTGTGTGTTTTCGTTGCCGATTGGCGCCTGTTTTGGTTAAGATGGACGATGGACAGCGATATTTTGCCGACAATGAGCGGAGGATGGAAGCGATGATTTATCTTGACAACAGTGCGACGACCAAACCATTTCCCGAGGTGGTCGATTCGTTCGTCGCCGTCGCAACGAACTATTTTGCCAATCCGTCGTCGCTCCATGGGCTGGGCATGAAGGCGGAGCGGCTTTTGGCGCAGGCGCGTGAACAAATCGCCGCCATGCTGCGCGTTAAGCCGAACGAAATCGTTTTTACCTCCGGCGGAACGGAGGCGAACAATTTCGCCATCAAAGGGGTCGCCTGGCAATATCAGCGGCGCGGCCGGCATATCATTACGACGGAAATCGAGCATCCGTCTGTCGCCGAACCGTGCCGCCAGCTTGAGGAGCTTGGTTTTGAGGTGACGTACTTGCCGGTCGACCGCGAAGGAAGGGTATCGGTTGAGCAAGTGGAACGCGCGCTGCGCGACGATACGATTCTCGTGTCGGTCATGCACGTCAATAACGAAGTTGGCACGGTGCAGCCGATCGAAGAAATCGGCGCCCTCTTGGCCCGCTATCCGAAAACATTGTTTCACGTCGATCGGGTGCAAGGGATCAGCAAAGTGCCGCTCGACTTGAAGCAAGCCGGCGTCGATTTATGCACGATATCGGCGCATAAATTTCACGGATTGCGCGGCGCCGGCTTGCTTTACGTCCGTGAAGGCGTCCGCTTGGCGCCGTTGATTGCCGGCGGCGGGCAGGAGCGGCAGCTTCGGTCCGGAACGGAAAATGTCGCCGCCATCGTCGCGATGGCGAAGGCGCTTCGCTTGGCGCTCGAGCGCTACGAGCGGGACATCGGCCGGCTTCAAGCATTGAAAGACGAGTGGCTTGAAGCGCTCTCTGCGATTCCAGACATCGAGATCAACACGCCGCGCGATGGCGCCGCTCCTCATATCATCAACTTTTCGTTAAAGCGCGGCGTGAAGCCGGAAGTGTTTGTTCACGAACTAGAAAAAAGCGGAATCTACGTTTCGACGACGTCGGCCTGTTCATCGAAAAAGAAGGCGCCGAGCAAGACGCTTTTGGCCATGGGGCTCGGCGAGGGCCGCGCCGAGCGCGGCATTCGCATCAGCTTGTCGTTTGACAATAGCCAGGAAGAAATCGCGCCGGCGGTGGCGGCGATCAAACAGGCGATCAAAACATTAAGCGAGGTAACGGAATAAGATGATGAACTATGACCGCATTTTGATCCGCTACGGAGAAATGACGACGAAAGGAAAAAACCGGAACATCTTCGTCCGGCGTCTTAAAAACAACATTGCCCGCAAACTGCAGGCGTTCGAGCGGATTCAGATTGAATATATGCGCGACCGAATGTACATTTTATTAAACGGCGAGCCGCATGAACCGATCATCGAAAAGCTGAAAACCGTTTTTGGCATTCATTCGTTCAGCCTGGCGATGAAGTGCGAAAACGATCTGGACGCCATTAAGGAAACGGCGCTCGCCGCCGTCCGCCAGCTCCCATACAAAGGAAAAACGTTTAAAGTGAGCGCCCGCCGCGTCGATAAGCAGTTTCCGTATCGAAGCGACGAGCTGAACTACGAGGTGGGGGCGCATATTTTGCGGCAGACGGACGGGCTTAGGGTCAACGTGCGTGAGCCGGATATTGACGTGCGCATTGAAGTGCGCCAAGACGGGACATATGTCACGTGCCGCGACATTTTCGGCGCCGGCGGCCTGCCGGTCGGAACGAGCGGCAAGGCGATGCTCATGCTCTCCGGCGGCATTGACAGCCCGGTTGCTGGTTATTTGGCGATGAAGCGCGGCTTGGAAATCGAGGCCGTCCACTTTTTCAGCCCGCCGTTTACAAGCGAACGGGCGAAGCAAAAAGTGATTGACCTCGTGCGCAAGTTGACGACATACGGCGGGAGAATCAAGCTTCACATCGTGCCGTTTACGGAAGTGCAGCAAGCCATTTACCAAGGCGTTCCGAACGAGTACTCGCTCATTTCCACTCGGCGGGCGATGCTGAAGATCACCGACGCGCTGCGCCGCCGCCAGCGGGCGTTGGCGATTGTCACAGGCGAAAGCCTCGGCCAAGTCGCGAGCCAGACGCTAGAAAGCATGTACGTGATCAATGAGGTGACCAACACCCCGATTTTGCGCCCGCTTGTTTCGATGGATAAACTTGAAATTATCGAGCTGGCGAAGCAAATCGGCACACATGATATTTCCATTCTTCCGTATGAAGACTGTTGCACCATTTTTACGCCAAGAGCGCCGAAAACGAAGCCGAAAAAAGAAAAAGTGTTCCATTATGAGAGCCAGCTCGACCTCGCTCCGCTTCTGGAAAAGGCAGTCAATGACACAGAAACGCTCGTCATTGATGAAGAAACAGGGCAGGGCGATGAGTTTGCCGAGCTGTTTTGAATCTCAAAATTTACCAAAAGCATCGCTGCATATCGCCATCTGTTTTCACACATTCTATAGGTACAAGGAGGTGAAAACAGATGGCACGAAACAAAACCAATCAACTGCTTGTTCCGGGTGCGCAACAAGCGCTGGAGCAAATGAAATATGAGATCGCTCAAGAATTTGGCGTGAACTTAGGTGCTGACACGACTTCGCGCGCCAACGGTTCGGTCGGCGGCGAGATTACGAAACGTCTCGTAGCCATGGCGCAGCAACAATTGGGCGGCGCACGCCAATTCTAATTTCATACGGCTGGCTTACGCGGCGGGGGCATTCCCCGCCGCTTTCATCATCTTTGGCGAGGAGACCCCCACTTCAACGACCAAAGGGAGTAAGTGGGGGAGGAATCGCCCTTCCTCCTTTCTTTTGTGTATGATAGAATAAAGGCATGGAGAAAACCGTTGAATCAAGGCACTCCAAATTACGTTGCTCGATGTAGGGAGTTGGTTGCAGGAAACGTTGCAACCGTAAAACATCGAACGTACATCTGTCTGTTGTGCGTGGAAGTCAAGCACCGCCAACAGACGCGCCGAATCGTTCGGCAATGATGCAGGCATGACCTGCGTCGTTGGGTAGTCGTCAACCTGCCCCTGATGCAACCCCAAGTCAAGGAAGGAGATTGATGCCCGTTCGCACTTCTGGGGAGTTGCAAGCCCCCACTTCAAGCGTTAGCTAAGTGGGAGTAGTTGACATGGGAAAAACGGTATTCAAAATAGAACGACTATTTTGTATAATAGAGATGCCGACCGCGGCGAAACAAGACAGAGGGGGAGAGGAACGATGAGGCGGGAAGACTTGATTGCTCCCGAGCGCTACAATTTAACATCGGAAATGGAACGGCATGCGGCCGCCGACCCGGACCGGATCGCGTTGAAATGGGAGAGCGAGCAAGGCGAAACGAAAGAGATTACATACGGCCGCTTGATGGCGCGCGCCAACCAAATTGGAAACGCTTTCTTATCGCATGGGCTCGAAAAAGGCGATAAAGTGCTCGTCATGATGCCGCGCCTCATTGAAACATACGAAGTGTACGTAGGGGCGCTCAAAGCCGGGCTTGTCGTCATCCCAAGCTCGGAGATGCTGCGGACGAAAGATTTGCAATATCGGCTCGTCCATAGCGAAGCGAAAGCTGTTGTCGCTTATGCGCCGTATACGGACGAATTTGCGCCGATTGACGGCATCGACCGTTTGACGAAGTTCGTCATCGGGGAACCCCGAGACGGATGGATTCCGCTTGAAGACGCCATGGCGAAGGAGAGCGAAACGCTCGAGGCGGCGGACACCTCGCGCGATGATATGGCGTTTTTGTCTTACACGTCCGGCACAACCGGCAATCCGAAAGGAGTCGTCCATTGCCATGGCTGGGCGTACGCCCATTTGCGCACCGCGGCGAAAAACTGGCTGTGCATTGAAGATGGCGACCTCGTTTGGGCGACGGCCGGACCAGGGTGGCAAAAATGGATTTGGAGTCCGTTTTTATCGGTGCTCGGTTCGGGGGCGACCGGGTTCGTCTACTACGGCCGCTTTGAACCGGAAACATATTTGCATCTATTGGAAAAATACAACATCAATGTGCTTTGCTGCACGCCGACCGAGTATCGTTTGATGGCGAAAGTGCCGGACATCGGCCGCTATAACCTATCCCATTTGCACAGCGCCGTGTCCGCCGGCGAGCCGCTCAACCGCGAAGTGATCGACACGTTTGCCAAGCATTTCGGCGTCGAAGTGCGCGACGGCTACGGGCAGACGGAAAACACGCTGCTTGTCGGCGTCATGAAAGGAATGCCCATCAAGCCGGGTTCGATGGGGAAACCGACGCCAGGCAACCGCGTCGAAATTATCGATGAAAACGGCGAGCCGTGCCCGCCCGGACAAGTCGGCGACATCGCCGTCCATATCGAAACGCCGGCGCTGTTTAAGTATTATTACAAAGATCCGGAGCGGACAGCGATGCAGTTCCGCGGCGACTACTACATTACGGGAGACAAAGCGCGCAAAGACGAAGACGGCTATTTCTGGTTTGAAGGCCGCGGGGATGACATCATCATCAGCGCCGGCTATACGATCGGCCCGTTTGAAGTCGAAGACGCGCTTGTCAAGCACCCAGCCGTCAAAGAGTGCGCCGTCGTCGCCAGTCCGGATGAAGTGCGCGGCCATGTCGTCAAAGCGTTTGTCGTATTGCGCGACGGGGTCGACAAAGACGATCCGTCTCTGATTCCGGCCCTGCAAGAACATGTGAAACAGTTGACGGCGCCGTACAAATACCCGCGCAAAATCGAGTTTGTCGACGATTTGCCGAAAACGGCGTCCGGAAAAATCCGCCGCGTCGAGCTGCGCGAGCGGGAAGCCCGCCTTGCCGGCCGGTCGTCGTAAGCAGAAAGAGCCGGTTGAGCTGGCGGCTGCCAGAAGCGGAGCGATGTCCGCGCGGCGACCAAACAAGAGGGTGTCTCAAAAGCAACGAGACACCCTCTTGCCGCATGCGCGTCGAACGGATTCGCCATTTTAGATCCGGTGTTTCGCCGGGAGAACAGACACACGCTTCACAAAAAGACGCGTTTCACTTTATCCCAGAACGAATTGTCTTTCAAGCGCACCGTTTTGACCACCCGGTCGCTTAAACGAATGTCAATCCGCTCAATATGCTGGATGCTCAGCGCTTCATTGTCGAGGCCGATGATCGGAAAATGGCTCGTTTCCTCTGACATTTTCAGCGTCAACGTCCGCGAGCCGCTCAAAATGAACGGCGAGCCGAGCGTCCGATAGCGGTTGCTGTTGAGCGAGGCGAGTTCGCTCACTTGAAAGCACGGCAAGAGCGGATCGACGACCGCCCCGTGCACCGATTTATTGTAGCCGGTGCTGCCGGTCGGCGTCGACACGATGATGCCGTCGCCGCGGAACGTCTCGAAATGCAAGTCGTCGATGAAAACGTCGATCGCCATCGTTTTAATGATTTGCGAGCGGATCGAACATTCGTTTAAGCAGAAAAACGAAGCCGCGCCGTCGATCGTCACTTCGATGACTGGGTAGCGCCGCACTTCGAGTTTCCAATTTTTCGCCGCTTCCACCATATGATCGATGTCGTCAATATGGAAATCGCAGTAAAACCCGCGCGCCGGCAAGACGGACACGCCGACGTACAAACGGTCAGGAAGAAATCCCGTCTGCCGGACCGCCTGCAAAAACGCGCCGTCATCCCCGATGCTGACGATGATGTTCGCTTCCCGATAGTCGTCGACGACAACAAACGGACCGCGCTCCGCCAGCTCAATGAGCGGCTTCACCCGTTCGATGAGCTCGTCGTCGCGCTTATAAAAAAAATAAAGACGGTTGCGTTCCATATCCATTTTTTGCGTCCTCCCAATGGCATCATCTAATCAATCGATGTACAATGAATATTGTACCACGTTTGCCAGGATTCTAAAAATATGGGCAGCCGATGCAGGGGGGGGAAGACGATGAATCGAAAACGATGGACCGCGTTGGCCATCGCCGCCGCCTTGTTTGTGATCTCGGTGCTTGTTCAAGCGGTTGGCGTTCTTTTGTCCGACAAGGCCGGCGGCTGGTCGGAAAGCTGGCTGGCGCTCATGGAGTCGCCATTTAGCGAAGAAGTCATCGCCGAGGGTGACCCGTTGAAAAAAATCGCCGTGTTGGAAGTGAACGGAGTTATTCAAGATGCGGGGGAAGCGGAGTCGTTTCTTTCCTCATCACAGTACAACCACCAAACGTTTTTGCAAATGATCAAACAGGCGAAAGAGGATCAAGACGTCAAAGCGATCATCTTGCGCATCAATTCGCCGGGAGGCGGTGTCGCGGAAAGCGCGGAAATTTACGATCAGCTGATGAAGCTGAAAAAGAAGACGAACAAGCCGATTTACGTATCGATGGGGGCCATGGCCGCCTCGGGCGGTTACTATATCGCTGCGGCCGGCGATAAAATTTTCGCCAGCCCGGAGACGATCACCGGCTCCATCGGCGTCATCATGCAAAGCGTCAACTATGAAGGGCTGGCAAAGAAGTACGGCGTGGAGCTTGTCACGATCAAAAGCGGGCCGTACAAAGACATCATGAATCCGGCGCGCAAAATGACCGAAGCGGAACGGGAGATTTTGCAGCGGCTGATCAATGATTCGTATGATGCGTTTGTTGATGTGGTAGCCAAAGGGAGAAAGCTGCCGGAAGACACGGTGCGCAAGCTGGCGGACGGCCGCATTTATGACGGGCGACAGGCGAAGGCGCTCCGCCTTGTCGACGAGTTCGGCTACTTGGATGACGCGATCGCTGCGCTCAAAAAAGAGCATCATTTAACCGGCGCTCAAGTCGTAAAATACGTGAACGATGCGCCGTGGAGCTCTCTCTTTGAGATGGTGTCGAACCGGATGAAGCCGGACAGCGAGGCGGCCGGGCTCATCCGCCTGTTGTCGCGCCCATCCTCGCCGCGGCTTATGTATTTATACGCCGAATAAAGGAGTGGAAACATGACGGACATGCAAGCAACGGCGCCGCTGGCGGATCATCTCCCGCCGGCAGAGCGCCCCCTCTGCTACGGCGGCTTTTGGCTTCGTTTTTGGGCGTATTGCCTTGATGTCATTGTTGTCTCGAGCCTCAACCGGCTCATCGTTTGGCCGCTTTTTCGCCTGTTCGATTGGCCGCTTGAGCGGGACCATTTGTTCGCGCCAGCGGCGGTCGCGGCCGCCGTCGTCTTTTACGCCTATTTCGTGTTGATGACGAAAGCGTTTGGGCAGACGCTTGGCAAAATGGTGTTCGGCTTAAAAGTGGTCGATGAGCGCGGCGAGCCGCTCACCTGGCTCACCGTGCTGTTTCGCGAAGTCGTCGGCAAATTCATCGCGAAAAAATTGCTGTTCATCGGTTTTTTGTTTGTTGCGTTTTCCGAAAAGAAAAAAGGGATGCATGACCAGTTCGCGGATACGATCGTCGTCCGCGAGTAACAATCCGCCCGCATCAAGAACGGACCGTCAACCAATGTCCGCCTGCCGAAACGGCAGGTTTATTTTTTTTCCAGATGGCGACAATGTATGATGGGTAGCGTCAAAAGTTCTATGAAAAACCCACACAGGCCATCCCATTGAGCATCGTGGGGCGTGCTCAAAGCCGGATTCGCCCTTGACCAACACCTGCCAAAGGTGCGAAAGGGTCGTCAAGGGCGACGGGGACAAAAAAGAAGGCAATAGGAAAGCCGCCCTTGATTTGCCCAAATTTTACCTTTGGCGGTGTTCGGTTGGTCAAGAAAGGGAGGGCGGACATTGAAAGCAGTCATCGCGGTCATCGCAACGGTCGTTCTTTTGCTTCTTCTCGTCGCCTGGATGAAAGTATCGGTGACGGTCGTGTTTCGCCATATGAAAGACGACGATGAATGCAAAATCGTGGTGCGCACGCTGTTTGGCCTCCTCCGCTACACCGTTCGCGTCCCGCTCATCAAGCTGGACATGGATCCGGATGCGCCGGGGGTGGCGTTTCTCCAGAAAAAAGGAGTGGAGGGAACGCGCGGGAAAGAGGAAAAGAAAGGGAAATTGACCCTAAAAAAAATCGCCGACCTGTTTCGGCAGCTGAAGAGGTTTCTCGAGCAAGTCGTCGACTTGCACGAAATTATGAAACAGTTTTACCGTCACGTGACGATTATGAAATGGGAATGGAAGACGACGATTGGCACCGGCGACGCAGCATCGACCGGCCTGCTCGTGGGGCTTGGCTGGTCGCTGAAATACATGATCATCGGCGCTGCGAGCCGCTATATGAACATGAAAACAACTCCGGCTGTCGCCATCGTTCCGGCCTACGATCGGGCCGCTTCGGAAACGGTGTTTTTATGTATGATTCAGTTTCGAATCGGGCATGCTATGGTAGCAGGATTGCGAGTGGTCAAACATTGGCGCGGACGGCGGCTGCCAAAGCGAAACCCATTGGCAGCCAAGCAGGCAAATGAAGGCTACTAGGAGGAATGACGATGACGAACCATCCGATTCAAGGGCTGATGACAACAGCGATGGAAAACTTAAAACAAATGATCGACGTCAATACGATTATCGGCGACCCGGTGGAGACGCCTGACGGCAGCGTCATTTTGACTGTGTCGAAAGTCGGGTTTGGCTTTGCCGCCGGCGGCAGCGAGTTTATGCTTGACGGCCAACAAAATGGCCACCAAGGGGCGCAAGCCGGCGGGAACGGGCAGGCCCAAGGGAACGGACATCCGTTTGGCGGCGGCAGCGGCGGCGGCGTCTCGATTACGCCGATTGCGTTTCTCGTCGTCAACTCGTCCGGGGTGAAGCTGCTCCATTTGGATGAAAGCACGCACTTATACGAAAAAATTCTCGATGTCGCGCCGCAGGCGTTTGAGAAGATTCAGGCGATGCTGAAGAAAAACAAGAAAGACGGCGCCGCAGGCCAAAAAGCAGACGACTTTGACATTTAGCCGGACCGTTGGCGTCCGGCGTTTTTTTCTGTCCGTTGGCGCAAACTTTAGACATGGGATGAACCGATTGCTTTGACGCAGTCAAAAGTGATATACTTTTCTTAAAGCGTCTTGAATCGGACGCACAGGGCGTGAAGCACCATTGAGGTGTTTGCTCATGAAAGTCTTGCGGAATAAGGGTGAGTTCTGCACGCAGGTGTACGAGAAACCCTTTAGTACGCGAGAACCCCACGACTTTAGTCGTTGGGAAATTCGGTATGGAAATAAGTACATATTTCTTCTAAAGGGGGAGAGAACCCATGGCCAATGTGACGTTTAAAGGCAATCCGGTCACGCTCGTCGGCAACGAAGTGAAAGTCGGCGACAAAGCGCCGGATTTCACCGTGCTTGATCAAAACTTGCAGGAAGTGACGCTCGCGGATACGAAAGGGCACGTCCGCCTGATCAGCGTCGTTCCGTCGCTCGACACTGGGGTTTGCGACGCGCAAACGCGCCGGTTTAACGAGGAAGCGGCGAAGCTCGACAATGTGAAAGTGTTGACGATCAGCGTCGATTTGCCGTTTGCGCAAAAGCGGTGGTGCGGCGCCGCCGGCATTGAGAACGTTCAAGTGTTGTCCGACCATCGCGATGTCTCGTTCGGACAAGCATACGGCGTCTTGATCAAAGAACTGCGCCTGCTTGCTCGCGCCGTGTTTGTCATCGACAGCAATGACACGGTGACGTATGTCGAATACGTGCCGGAAGTGACGAACCATCCGAACTACGAAGCGGCGATTGAAGCGGCGAAAGCGGCGAAATAATGAAAAGGCCCCGACCCGTTCGGGGCCTTTTCGTTCCTATCGGCGCTTTTCTTGCGGCGCGAGGCGGACGGTCGTACAATATACAGAAGGGACGTTGGCAGAAAGGTGGGGACGTACAGATGATGACGCCAGTCGAACGGTTGTTCACGGTATTCGATGAAACGGCCCAACTTTTGCAAGAAGAATTGCAATGCACGTATTTAGAAGCCGTCGCGGAGACGGGGGAGAATTTGTTCCACGGCGACGTGCTGCAAAGCGAAGTGAGCGAGCTGAACGCGAAACGGCTGAAAAAGCAGTATCGCGAACTGATGCTGGAACGGTTTCAAAACGAAGAAATCCGCAAGGCGTTTCAGCTTGCGGTGTTAAAAGGGATGCGCAAGCATGTCCAGCCGCACCACCAAATGACTCCGGATGCGGTCAGTTTGTTTTTGGCGTATTTGGTCCGCGAGTTTACGCGCTCGCATTTGGCGCTTAAGATCCTCGACCCGGCCGTCGGCACGGCGAATTTATTGACGGCGGTGTTAAACGGCCTTCGAGGAAAACAGGCGGCGAGCTACGGCAGCGATGTCGATGATCTGCTTGTCAAATTGGCGTACGTCAACGCGAACTTGCAAAAGCATCCGGTGCAGCTGTTTAACCAAGACAGCCTAAGGCCGCTGTTTGTTGAGCCGGTTGACGTCGTCGTCTGCGATCTGCCGGTCGGCTATTACCCGGATGACGACAATGCCGCCCGCTTCGCCTTAAAAGCGAAGGAAGGCCGGTCGTATGCCCATCATTTGTTCATCGAGCAAAGCTTGCGCTATACGAAAGAGGGCGGCTACTTGTTTTTCCTCATCCCGAATATGTTGTTCTCGAGCCCGCAGGCGGGGCAGCTGAACGAATTTTTAAAAGAGGCGGCCATTGTCCAAGGAGTCTTGCAGCTGCCGCTGTCGATGTTTAAAAACGATCAGGCGGCAAAAAGCGTGTTGATTTTGCAAAAGAAAGGGCCGAACGTCAAAAAGCCAAAACACGTGCTGCTTGTCGAGCTGCCGCGGTTTTCCAACAAATCGGCGATGCAGGCGATGATGGCGAAAATCGACGCCTGGATCACCGAGGAAAAAGAACGTTGAAGAAAGGGTGTCCCAAACGCAGCGGGACGCCCTTTTTGATCACCGTATAGGCCGTCAAGCCCCTTCACAAAACGAGAGGTTGCATCTTCCTCCCCTTGCGCTCACGCGTGGAAGTGGGGGGTCTTCTCGGCTCAAGATGATAAATGTTGCTCTTTTCTTCATCGAAGAATCGCTGTTTTTCACCGACCTTTTCGGTCAGCTCCGTTTTCATTTTTCACAACATAAAAACTTTTTCTTGCAACCGGTTGCGAAACAAAGCCGCGCTTGAAACGCGAAAACGGGAGGCATACAATGAAAAAGGCATAGTGAAACGGCGCCCAATCGCGCACACTAACGGTAAGCGCGAGCGGATTTTGGCAAAAAAGGAGCTGTGTTTTCGATGGCGAAAGTGCTAGCCATTAATGCGGGAAGTTCCTCGTTGAAATTCCAGCTGTTTGAGATGCCGGCAGAAACGGTGTTGACCAAAGGGGTCGTCGAACGGATCGGCTTTGACGACGCGATTTTCACCATTGTCGTAAACGGTGAAAAACATCAAGAAGTGACGGCGATTCCGGATCATGCCGCGGCCGTTAAAATGCTGCTTGATAAGCTCATTCGCTACGGCATTATCCGTTCGTTTGACGAAATTGACGGCATCGGGCACCGCGTCGTCCACGGCGGGGAGAAGTTCAGTGATTCGGTGCTCATCACCGAGGACGTCATCAAGCAAATTGAAGAAGTGTCCGAGCTCGCCCCGCTCCATAACCCGGCCAACCTCGTCGGCATTCGGGCGTTTCAGGAAGTGCTGCCGGACGTGCCGGCCGTGGCGGTGTTTGACACGGCGTTCCACCAGACGATGCCGGAACAGTCGTTTTTATACAGCTTGCCATATGAGTATTACACGAAATTCGGCATTCGCAAGTACGGCTTCCATGGCACGTCGCACAAATACGTCACCCAGCGGGCGGCGGAGCTTCTCGGCCGGCCGATCGAGCAGCTGCGCCTCATCTCGTGCCATTTAGGCAACGGGGCGAGCATCGCGGCGGTCGAAGGCGGCAAATCGATCGACACGTCGATGGGCTTTACGCCATTAGCGGGCGTCGCGATGGGGACGCGCTCTGGCAACATCGACCCGGCGCTCATCCCGTACATTATGGAAAAAACGGGAATGACTGCGGATGAAGTGATTGAAGTGCTGAACAAAAAGAGCGGCATGCTCGGTCTGTCCGGCATCTCGAGCGATTTGCGCGACTTGGAAAAAGCGGCCGCCGAAGGAAATGAGCGCGCGGAACTGGCACTTGAAGTGTTTGCGAACCGCATTCATAAGTACATCGGCTCGTATGCGGCGCGCATGTGCGGAGTCGATGCCATCATCTTCACCGCCGGCATCGGCGAGAACAGCGAAGTCGTGCGGGCGAAAGTGTTGCGCGGCCTCGAGTTTATGGGAGTTTACTGGGATCCCATCCTAAACAAAGTGCGCGGCAAGGAAGCGTTCATCAGCTATCCGCACTCGCCGGTCAAAGTGCTCGTCATCCCGACCAATGAAGAGTTGATGATCGCCCGCGACGTCATGCGGTTGGCGAATTTGTAAGCGGATTGTAATAAAAAGAATCGTTGCAGCCATTTTGGCCAAAACGGCTGCCCCAAACAAACGGGGCAGCCATTTTTTTGTTTTGCCGCTTTGGTGCGCTTGATTCTTGTTTCAACAACTCCGGACGGAGATGTCTTGCGTTTTTCGTCTCCCCGGCAATCATCGGAATTGCCGGCGGCGTTGTTTCACGCCAAAATGAGAGTGCATACTCGGTTGAAGGGAGTGAACGGATATGGCATTGTTTCGTGATGATGCTCATGTGTATCGGGTGATCGGCGAGTTTATGCAAATTCCGTCGCGCCCAAGGACGGAAATGGAGCTGCGCAGCTGGTGGGGACAGCATCCAGCGTATCAGGAATACGGCAACGAGGTGGAGCAAATCAATCGGATTGGAGAACAAATCCGCCGTTCCCGCGCCGCGTTCGTCTTTTATTTGACCGATCCGGAGGCGGTCATCAGCATCGATGCGAGGCGGCCGGAAACCGGTGAAAACTACGCCATTTATTTCGGGCAGGCAATCGATGCGCCTGATGTTGCCATCAAGACGACCGGCGATATCGCCCACCAATTTTGGGGCGGCAACATCAACGTTCCATTGGCGCTCATGACCGGAAAAATGAAGGCAAAAGGATCGAAAGCGAAGGCGCTGCAGCTTCTGCCGCGCATCGTGCCGGCGTTTCCGCTTTATCGGCGCTATTTGGAGCTGATCGGTGAGGATGGACTTCTTCATGCCTTGTGAGCTCGGCGCTGACAGGAAGGTGATGCCCCAAACGTCATTTAGATGTTTGGTTTGATGGAAATTTTTTGTAGCCCGCTTTCATGGCCGGACAAATGTCGGGTGAAAACGCAAAAGCAAAAGGAAAAATCCGAGCATCATCGGGATGGATGAATGATTGAAAGCGGTTTATAGTAAAAGTGGGCCAAAAAATTTCTGATAGTTCAAAATATTAAGGAGGTACTGATATGCCCAGTGTGAAAGAAGTGTTTCAGATGATCGATCAACAATTGAAAGAAGACATTTCACGAGCGGAAGGAATTGTCGCCGTGTATCAATTCAATTTGAGCGGCGATGAAGCCGGCGTCTACCAAGTCGTGCTCCGGCCGGATGCAGGATTTGTCATTGAAGGGGAGCAAGAGCCTTCTGATTGCACGTTAAGCATGGACAGTGAAGATTTTAAAAAAATGGCGGAAGGGGAATTGAACGGAACGGAGGCGTTTATGAGCGGGCGGCTTCGCATTGACGGAGATATGGGGCTGGCGCTTCGCCTTCAAGAAGTGCTCGCCGCATACAACAGTGCAAAGCAGGCTTAACGGAGGAAAAGAGGGCGGTCGACAAATCGGCTGTCCTCTGACAAACCGATAGGGGAGAAGCGGACGATGCGTTTGACGGATATTTGGAAACGAAACATAGAGGAATATGGACCGTATCCGTTGCTGGTATTCGAAGGAAAAGAATATACGAACATTGAATGCGATACCCGTTCGTCTCAGCTGGCTCATGCATTGATTGAACTTGGGGTCAAGCCGGGCGACCGCGTTGTTGTAACGATGCCGAACAGCCCGGAAGTCATCATCGCCTTTAGCGGCGTCTTGAAAGCAGGAGCGGTTGTCGTGCCGGTGTTGCCGCTGTTGCAGACGCAGGAGCTCCATTACATTTTTAAAGACTGCCAACCGAAAGTGGTGCTGACGGCGGAAATGCTGTGGGCGAAAGCGAAAGAGGCCGCCAATGGCTTGCCGGCGCCTCCGATGATCGTCACGCTGGACGCTCCGGATTCTCCTCACTCTTTGCGAACGAGAATGGAACAAGCTCCTGCCAGCCTGACGACGTCGGAAGTCAATGAAAACGATCCTGCGGCTTTGCTTTACACGTCGGGAACGACCGGCCAGCCGAAAGGGGTTGTGTTGACGCACCGCAATTTGTCCACGAATGCGGAAGCGGCCGCTGAGATGGCGAAGCGGCTGCCGACCGAATTTGCACGCGTCGGCCTTGGGGTATTGCCCATCTCCCATGCGTTCGGATTTACGATGATGAACGTCGCGCTCCTTTTGGGGGATCAAGTCGTCCTTTTGCCGTATTTTGAGCCGAAAAAAGCGCTCGAAGCGATCGAGCGGCATCGGGTGACGCATACGGCGATGGTGCCGGCGATGTTTCATGCTTTATGCCATTATGCCGAGGCCGACCGGTACGACACTTCCAGCTTGGTGGCTTGCATATCCGGTTCTGCGGCGCTGCCGCCCGAACTTGCTGAGCAGTTTCAGCGCAAGTTCAACTGTCTTATTTTGGAGGGATACGGTCTGTCCGAGGCGGCGCCGATTGTGACGGCGACGGATCCGACGAAACCGATCAAGCTTGGATCAGTCGGCTTGCCGCTTCCCGGGGTTCGGGTGGCGGTCGTCGATGAATACGGAAATCCCCTGCCGCCAAACGAAGTCGGAGAACTGATTGTGTCGGGTCCAAACGTTTTTCAAGGCTACTATGGAAAAGACGAGGAGACCCGCCAGGCGCTGCGCGACGGCTGGTTGTATACCGGCGATATGGCGCGCATCGATGAGGACGGGTATGTGTTTATCGTCGATCGGAAAAAAGATGTCATCATTCGCGGTGGATTCAATATTTACCCGCGCGATATCGAGGAGCTGCTGATGTCCCATCCGGACGTGCTGGAAGCCGGCGTCGTCGGCGTCCCTTCACCGAAAATGGGCGAAGAAGTCGCCGCGTATGTCGTCGTTCGGCGCGGGGCCCAAGTGACGGAAGCGGAGCTGGTCGAGTTTTGCCAAAAGCGGTTGGCGAAATACAAAACCCCGCGCTTTTTGAAAAAGGTCGGCTATTTGCCGAAAACGATGATCGGCAAAATCGACAAAAAGAAGCTGCGCGAATGGGCGAGCGAGTTCATTCCCGCTGTTCAATCGTAATGGAAAAGGAGAGGGGCAAGGTGATATCCTTTCAACCGTCGAAAGAAGAACAGGCGTTTTTTCAAGTTGCCCGCAGCCTAGCCGTTGAGAAAATTCGGCCGGTCGCAAGAGAGTGTGAAAAACATCGAACGGTTTCAGTTGATGTGAGCGAACGGGTGGATGAGCTCGGCTTGTCAACGCTCGAGCTTCCGGAATCGTGGGGAGGCTTGGAACTGCCGCTTCTGTCGCAAGCGCTCATTTGGCAAGCGCTCAGCTATGGCGATTTAGGCGTCATTCAAGGGCTTCCGGGGGCCGGGGAGGCGTCTTCCCTCTTTCGTCTGTCTCCCGAGCACCGCGTGTGGCACCGGTACCGGGAGATGGCGAAAGGCGGATGGCCGACTGTCGCCTGGATCGACGAAGCGGAACAAAAAGAACCGCTGAAGGAAGCGATTCGCGTGCGCCGGCGCGGCAGCGGATATATTGTGGACGGGGTGTCGTCTCCAGTCCGCTTGGCGTCGAAAGCCGACTGGGCGGTCATCGCCGCTAGGGACGAAGAAGAGGAAACGGTATTGCTCGCCTTTGATGAGCGAGTATGGGAGATCGAAGAAGGAGACATCAGGCTTGGGCTGCTGGCTGCCGGCATCGCTCGCCTTCGATTCGCAGAAGTGTACGCCGGTCCGGAACAACTCGTGGCCCGCGGCCCGGAAGCGGATGCATTGCTCAACCGCATGCGCGCCCGAAACCAAGTCATCGAAGCGGCGAAGGAAGTCGGCTTGATGGAGGCGGCGCTTGATTACACCATTGAATACACTGCGGGAAGAAAGGCGTTCGGACAGGAGATCGCCAAGTTCCAAGGGGTGTCATTTACGATCGCCGAAATGGCGTTCGAATGCCGCGGGGCGAAACTGCTTGTATGGCAAGCGGCTGCTGCAGTTGACCGAGGGGATGAACAGGCGGGCGGCTACGCCTGGAGCGCGTTGTCGCGAGCTCATCGTTCCCTGCGCTATGTCACCGATCAGGCCGTGCAAATGCTCGGCGGGCACGGGTACGTGCAAGAATACCCGGCTGAAAAATGGATGCGCGACGCCCAGGCGCAAGTGATGCTGTACGGCCGGGAAACGGATTGGCTCATCCGCCGCGGCGAACAGCTGCTGGGCAAACGGAAAGAGAGGGTGGCGCCATGATTTCCTTTGAATTCTCACCGCAGCAAAAACAAATCAAAGAACTCGTCCATTGGTTTGCTAAACATGAAGTGCGCCCGATCGCGCTGGAGGCCGACCGGCTCGGGCGGGTGCCGGACGAATGGCTGCAAAAAGTCAACAAAATGGGCATCCAGCTGAATGCGTCTTCGTTTGGCGGAGGGCGTGCTTCGGCTGATTCGGAAAAGAAAAAGGAGAAAAAAGAGCGCGAAGGCAACCGCGTGGCCGTCATCGCCGCTGAGGAGCTCGCGTGGGGATGCCCAGGCATCGCCCTTTCCCTTCCCGGCCCTGGCTTAGGCGGTCCGCCGATTCAATCGAGCGGCACGCCCGAGCAAAAGCAGCGGTTTTTGTCCATTTTCACGAAGGAGGAGCCGCGCTGGGGAGCTTACGCCTTGACGGAACCGGAAGCCGGCTCGGACGCGTCCGGCATCCGCACGACGGCGAAAAAAGTGGACGGCGGCTATGTATTAAACGGGCAAAAAATTTTCATCACCAACGGCGCCCGCGCTTCTTGGGTCGTCGTGTTCGCCACGGTTGATCCGAAGTTGGGCCGCGCCGGGCACCGGGCGTTTGTCGTCGAAAAAGGGACGCCGGGATTTGTCGCGACCCGCACCGTCCATAAGATGGGTTTGCGCGCCAATGAAACGGCGGAGCTCTTGTTTGAAGACTGCTTTGTTCCTGATGAAAATTTGCTTGGCGGTGAAGAGTTGTATAGCGCAAATGCGAATAAACCGTCCGGTTTCCAAGTGGCGATGAAAACATTTGACAGCACGAGGCCGATCGTCGCGGCCATGGCCGTCGGCATCGCCCGCGCCGCCTATGAATATACGCTTGACATCGTTCGCAGCGAGTACCCGAAACAAGGACGGTTGTACTATGAAGCAGCCGCCCTGCTTGCCGAGGCGGAGCAAGAGATTGACGCTGCTCGCCTGTTGACGTGGGAAGCGGCGTGGAAAGCCGACATTGGCGAGCCGAATGCGATGGAAGCGGCCGTCTGCAAAGCAGTCGCCGGTAAAATGGCGCTTCATGTGTGCGCGATGTGCTTGGAGCTCCTCGGCCCGGTCGGTCTTGACGGGCATTTGGTGGAGAAGTTGTACCGCGATGTGAAAGTGTTTGACATTTTCGAAGGCACGCAGCAAATCCAGCGCCTTGTCACAGCAAGACGGTTGTATGCGCCATACGGCGTGCACGTATAGAAGAGCGAGGCGGCGACCCAAACATCTCCGCTCGCGGTGGAGAGCGATGATCATTTGTGAAGTTTGCCGGTTCGATTGAACGAAAGGGGGAATTCCGATGCCTTATGAAACGTTGCGCATAGAGCGGCGAAACAAAGGAGTCGCTTGGGTGATGATCCACAACCCGCCGGCGAACGCCATTAGCGAGCGATTAATGGAAGAATTGGAGAAAGCGGCCGATGAATTGGAAGCCGACCGCGGAGTGCGCGTTGTCGTCATCGCGTCGGCCCATCCGAAAACGTTTCTCGCCGGCGCTGATTTAAAGGACATGATTCAGCGAGGAACCCAGTTTGCCGGCAATGAAGCGGGCATCGCCGAACAAAGCGCCCGCATGCAGCGCTGTTTCGACCGGTTCGCGACGATGCCGAAGCCGGTCATCGCGGCCATCAACGGCTATGCGCTCGGCGGCGGCTGTGAATTGGCCCTGGCGTGCGATTTCCGCATCATGGGCGGCGGCAAAATCGGCCTGACAGAAGTCTCGCTCGGCCTCATTCCCGGCGCGGGTGGCACGCAGCGGCTGACGCGCCTCGTCGGGCGGGCGAAAGCGACGGAACTCATTTTTCTCGCCAGACGGCTTGAACCGCAAGAAGCGCTCGAACTCGGCCTTGTTCATCGCGTCACGCCCCCGGAGCGGTTGGAAGAAGAGGCGTCGGCGTTTGCCGAGCAACTGTCAGAAGGGGCCGTGCGGGCGATGGGGCTCGCCAAGCGGGCCATCTATGCGGCCGAAGGGCTTCCAGAAGACGGATTTGGCATCGAAGCGGCGTCATTTGCGGCAACGTTTAAGACAGGAGAGCCGGCGATTGGGCTGGCGGCGTTTTTCCAAAAGAAACAACCGCAATTTTTACGTTAAACGGAGGGATCACCGATGTCGTCATGGGCGGAACTGCTGAAAGGAAAAGTGGCGGTCGTCACTGGCGCCTCACGCGGCCTCGGGCGCGCCGACGCCTTGGCGCTTGCCGAAGCGGGAGCGGATGTCGTCATTACCGATATTTTGCTCGAATCGGATGAAGAAAGCAAACAGACGGCGCAAAAATATGGGCCGCTCTCACAAGTGATGCAGAGTACAAAAGTGGTGTACGCCGAAAAGACAGCGGAAGACATTCGCGCCATGGGGCGGCGGGCGCTGGCTCTCAAAATGGACGTCACCGACCGCGAGCAAGTGAAAGAAGTGTTTGCCCGCGTCAAGGAAGAGTTTGGTTCCATTGACATTCTCGTCAACAACGCCGGCACGCTCGACCACGTTTCGCAAATCGAAAAGCAAAACGATGAGTTTTGGGAGCGCGATTTGCGGGTGAACCTGACCGGCACGTACAACTGTACGAAAGCGGTATGGCCGTATATGAAAGAGCAAGGATGGGGGCGGATCATCAACATGTCGTCTGTTGCCGGGACGCTTGGCGGCTTCGGCCAAGCGAGCTATTCGGCCACGAAAGGAGCGGTGTTGAGCTTTACGAAAAGCATGGCGCTTGAAGGGGCGCGCTACGGCATCACCGTCAACGCCATCGTGCCGGGCATCATCAATACAGAAGCATTCCGCATGGGCAACCCGAAAATGAACGAGCGGATGATCCAGCGCACCGCGTTCCGCCGCCCGGGCGAACCGGAAGACGTCGCCAACGCCATCGTGTTCCTTTGTTCCGATAAAGCGAAATACATTACGGGGATTGGGTTGAATGTTTCAGGAGGCATCGAATTGTTTACGTTCTGATGAATAAGCGGCCCGCTTTGGAATGTGGCGATTTGGACATAGGAGGAGAGGCCTGCGGCGGCTCTAGCCTCGCAGGGAAACGGTTCGATTTTGATACGGAACAGGAGGAGCGGCATGAGGGAAGTCGTCATTGTCGACGCTGTGCGCACGGCGATCGGCAAGAAAAAAGGGGCGCTCTCGAACGTCCATCCGGTCGATTTGCTTGTTCCGGTGCTGCGGGCGCTTGTCGACCGAAATGGGCTGGATGCCAGCTTGGTGGAAGACGTCATCGTCGGCTGTGTGACGATGACTGGGGAGCAAGGCGGCAATATCGGCCGCCAGGCGGTGCTTGCCGCCGGATTTCCGGCCAGCGTGCCAGCGTTTTCATTAAACCGGATGTGCGGCTCGAGCCAACAGGCGATTCATAGCGCGGCGCAGGCGATTTTGGCCGGCGACATCGACATCGCCATCGCCGCCGGGGTCGAAAGCATGACACGCGTTCCGATGGGAAGCGACATGGGGCGGTTCAGCCGCCAGCTGACAAGTCGGTACAACATCGTGCCGCAAGGGATTTCTGCGGAGATGATCGCGAAAAAATGGGGATTGTCGCGGGAAGAGCTTGATGCGTTTTCCTTGCAAAGCCATGAAAAGGCGGCGGCGGCAACCGACCGCGGGATGTTTGAGCGGGAAATCATTCCGCTTGACGTGCCGGGCGAGGAGGGGACGGTGTCCTTCACCCGCGACGAAGGGATTCGGCGCGACACCTCGCTCGAAAAGTTAGCAGCGTTAACGCCATCATTTCAGCCAAAAGGCGGTGTCATCACGGCCGGCAACTCAAGCCAAGTGAGCGACGGAGCGGCCGGCGTGCTGCTCATGTCGGCAGAAAAAGCCCGGCAGCTCGGTTTGCGACCGAGAGCCCGCATCGTCGCCCGCGCGGTCGTCGGCGAAGATCCGATTCTGATGCTCACGGGCGTCATCCCGGCCACGCGCCGCGTGCTCGAAAAAACGGGACTGCGCCTTGAGCAAATCGATGTCATCGAAATCAATGAAGCGTTCGCTTCCGTCGTCAAGGCGTGGGAGCGGGAGCTCGAGCCGGATATGGCGAAAGTCAATCCGCGCGGTGGGGCGATCGCCCTCGGCCATCCGCTCGGCGCGAGCGGCGCCCGGCTGATGACAACGCTGCTCCATGAGCTTGAGGACATGGACGGGAAATACGGATTGCAAGTGATGTGCATCGGCTTTGGCATGGCGACAGCCACGATCATCGAGCGGTTGTAAGCAGAAAGGGGGAAGCGGGGTGCACGCATCACTCGAAACGGCCAAGCCAAAACCGGCGCGCGACTTTGCGGCCATTGGCGCCGCCATTGAAGAGGAGCTGGCTGCCATTACGGCGGGAAAACGGCGGCGGAAAATCATCGCCACGCTCGTCAAAAACGGGCTTGGCATGGTGCTTGGCGATGCCATCGCCTATAAGCTGCGGGGAAAGGGGGGGGACAACGACTATTGGCGCCATATCGGCCGCCGGCTGCGCCTAGCGTTTGAGGAGCTCGGCCCGACGTTCATCAAGCTCGGGCAGGTGCTTGTCACAAGGCAAGACTTATTGCCAGAGCCGATTACGCTTGAGCTGGAGAAATTGCTTGACCGGGTGCCGCCCATTGAGTTTGCCAAAATCGAGTACATTTTGGAGCGGGAGCTGCCTGACGGCTTGGAGACGTTTGAATGGATTGAGGAGGAGCCGCTCGGTTCGGCGTCGCTCGCCCAAGTGTACAAAGCCAAATTAAAAGACGGACCCGTTGTGGCTGTCAAAGTCGTGCGTCCGACGGTCGAAAAGCTGTTTCGGACCGATATCGCCATTATCAAAAAAATGGCCGCCCGCCTGCAAAAGCGGCTGCCGCCCGAACTGCAGGCCGCCCTTGACCTCGGGGGGCTCGTGCAAGATTACTACAGCAGCGCCATGGATGAGCTTGACATGACGGAAGAAGCAAGAAAAATGCAAGAAATGAAGCAAAAGTACGAAAGGAGGGCTGAACATGTCACGGTTCCGCACGTGTATGAAGCGACGAAAAACGTCTTGATCATGGAGTACATTGACGGTTGGCTCATTAAAGACTTCCCTGTCGATGTTCTCACCTTCGAAGATCGGGTCAACATCATGATCGACCTTGTCCATCATTACGTGCAAACGATGCTTGACGGCCATTACCATGCGGATGCCCACGGCTCCAACATTATGATCGACAAGCGGACGAAAAAGGCGGTCATCATCGACTGGGGGATGACCGGGCGGATGGACAGCATTATGGCGCAAATTTTGATGCGTGTCATTTTGCACATCCAGCTCAATCAGGCGGAAGACGCCGCCGAAGTGTTTATGGAACTGATGTCGCCCACCATTTACACCGATGTCGTCAAATTGAAAGATGAACTGCGGACGTTGACGTTAAACTATGTGTCCGCCCATCAAGGGAGCAGCCGCTACAACTATGGCCGCCTCGTCCTTGAAGCGACGGCGATCGGGCTCCGCAACTACTGCAAAGTGCCCAACGGCTTGGCGCTTTGGGCGAAAGGATTTTCCGCCACCGAAGGGACGGCGCGCTGGATTTGCCCGGAAATTTCGTACGGCGAGGTCGTTGAGGCGTATGAAATTCCGATTTTAAAAAGCATTCTCGGAAAGCGCTTTAATTTTCGCGCCAACGCCAGCTTTGTCGCTGAAACGGCGGAAATGATCGCCACCTTCCCGCGCCGGTTCAACAAAGTGTTGGAGACGCTTTCGGAAAACAAATGGCGCATGACCGTGCAAGTCCAAACCGACCCGGTGACGCGCAATACGCTCAATCAAATCGCCAACCGGCTGGCGCTTTCCCTCATCGCGTTTGCCATCATTATGGCCACCGGGTTCATCATCGCCAGCATCCCGGGCGGAACGTTTCTCGGCATGGGCAAAACGACGATCGCCAACATCGGGTTGGCCGCTTCTGTCATCTTGGTCGTTTTCCTTGGCTGGCGGCTGTTCCGGACGCGCAAACAGCGGCCGCGATTTTAAAGAGGGAGGAAGGAACATGCGCGAGGAACAAGAAGAGCTGACGATGTCAAAGCGTATCGAGGCGTTTTACCGGCAAAGCGGCGGACCGGGCAACCCGACCATTCGCCGGTTGCTGGATAAGCATTTGCTTTATGGAAAGGATCATGGCATTCCAGGAAAACGGGAAGAATTCGAAGACGCGTTTCGTGAGGTGTTTTTGCAAGATCATTCAACACGCTCGCTTATTCTCGGTTTTTTTAAGCTGAAATCAGCGCTCAAGCAGGAATGGGACGCCTATTTGGATGCATTGCGGGGCCGCGGCATCCGTGAAGAGGAAGCGGATATGGCCAGCAAGCGGGCGTAATGGGCGGATGGAAAAGGAGGGAACGACATGGCAAAAGCCGCAGTATTGCACCGCTACGGGGAGCCGCTGTCAATCGAAGAACTGGATTTGGCAAGCCCCAAGCGCGGGGAAGTCAAAGTGAAAATGAAAGCGGCGGGCCTTTGCCATAGCGATTGGCATGTGGTTCAAGGGCAATTGCCGCTCCCGCTTCCCATTGTGCTCGGCCACGAAGGAGCGGGCATTGTCGAGGAAGTCGGGGAAGGGGTGACAAGTGTCAAACAAGGCGACCATGTGGTGCTCAATTGGGTGCCGTCATGCGGGACGTGCAGCTACTGCCGCACCGGGCGGCCCGATATGTGCGAGGAGGCGGCTCGACTGACGGCGACCGGCACGCTGCCGGATGGGACGACGCGCTTTTCCCTCGGCGGAAAGCCAGTCTATCAATTTCTCACCGCCGGGGCGTTCAGTGAGCGCACGATCGTGCCGGAGCAGGCGGTCATCCCGATCCGTCGGGATGTGCCGTTTGAACTGGCGGCCTTGATCGGCTGCAGCGTCATGACTGGGGTGGGGGCGGTCATTCATACGGCCCGCGTTCGCCCGGGCAGCACAGTTGCAGTCATTGGCGCCGGCGGCGTCGGCTTCAACATCATCCAAGGAGCGGCGCTGGCTGGGGCTAAACAAATTATCGCCGTCGACATTGTCGAGGAAAAATTGGCGATGACGAAAACGTTCGGGGCGACGCATACAGTCAACGCCCGCGAGGAAGATGCCGTCAGCGCCGTGCTCGACTTGACTGACGGCCTCGGCGTCGACTACGCGTTTGAAGCGATCGGCCGCCCGGAAACGATGGCGGACGCGTACAACATGACGAGAAAGGCGGGAACGACAGTCATCGTCGGCATCGCCGCGCCGCATGAAACGGTGGAGATCAACGCCTTTTCGCTGCCATCCCAATCGAAAACGTTGACTGGTTCTTGGCTCGGCCAAGGTAATCCCCCGGTCGACTATCCGAAGCTGCTCGACTTGTACGCGGCGGGCAAGTTGAAGCTTGAACCGCTCATCAGCGCTGTCTATGCGCTCGAACAAATTAACGACGGGTTCGCCGCCTTAAAGAGCGGGCAAAACATCCGCGGCCTGATCCGCTTTGATGAATAAAAGCGCACCAAAAAAGAGCGGCAATGCCTCACGGCGGTCTTCAGCCGAAGGGCTCTGGAATGATCCGTCCCTGCCAGAAGCGGGATTCCGTAAGGCGGCCGTTCATTGGGCGACATCACCAACTTAGAAGGAATTAGGGATGGGGACAGCGCCTTTACGCGACATCACCAACTTAGAAAGGGGAAAACGATATGCCGATGTTTCAAAGTGAGCAAGAGCTGTATGACGTTCTCGGTCGCTTTTTTGAAAAAGTGGCGGAGACGGAAGAATCGAAACAATTGATCGCTGGAATGGAGTTGGGAGCTGGCTATGACGCGTTTGTCCAGTACGTGTTCCATAAGCCGGAAGCGAAAATTACGTGGACGCAAGAAAACGGGAGGCTGAAAATCGTCTGCGGCGAGACGGACTTGCGGCCGGAGCTCATTTTTGAGCAGACGGCGGATGTCGGGCATAAGTTTTGGCTTGGGAAGCTCGACTTGCAGCAGGCGCTCGCCCGCCAGCAAATCAAAGTGCAAGGCCCGCTCGTGAACGCGTTGAAAGTGCTGCCGCAGCTTGACGCCATCTACCCGGCGTACCGCGAATATTTGCAGGAAATCGGACGAAGCGATTTATTGCCGTAGCGGCCTGTTGATTCAGCGCCCGATCGATCGGGAGCGTGGAGCGATGAAAAGGAGGAGATGACAATGATTTCCGCTCAAACGACAGAAGCGGATTTATGGATTGATGGAGAATGGCGGCCGTCCTCAAGTGGCGAACGGTTTGACGTCATCGATCCAGCGACGGGCGAAGTGACGGCACGCGTCGCCAACGCTGGGGAAGACGATGTTGACGCGGCGGTTGCTGTCGCACAAGAGGCGTTTTTGGATCAGCGCTGGCTGGCGATTCCGCCGCTCGAGCGCGGGCGCATCTTGCGCCGCATTGCTGAGCTGATCCGCCAGCATCACGATGAGCTGGCCCGGCTGATGACAAGGGAAAACGGCATGCCGATCAACATGGCGCGGTTTATCGAAATTCCGCTCGCCGCCGATTGTTTCGACTTTTTCGCCTCGCTTGTCGTCAAGCCGCAAGGAGAGGTGCTGCCGTTTTCCGTTGCCGGCGCGGCGCCCGATTATATGGCGTGGACGATGAAAGAGCCGATCGGGGTGGCGGGACTGATTACGCCATGGAACTTCCCGCTTTTGATGCCGGCATGGAAAATCGCCCCGGCGCTGGCGGCGGGCTGTACGATGGTGCTAAAACCGGCGCCGGAAACGCCGCTAACGGCGCTCAAACTTGCCGAACTTTGCCAGGAAGCCGGCGTGCCGGACGGCGTCGTCAACGTTCTGCCGGGGCGGGATGAGGCGGGCAAAGCGCTCGTCCGCCATCCGAACGTGCCGAAAATCGCGTTTACCGGCGAGACGGCAACGGGGCGCCATATCTTGCAGGCGGCCGCTCCCCACATTAAGCGGGTGACGCTCGAGCTGGGCGGCAAGTCGCCGAACATCATTTTTGCCGATGCCGATCTCGAACAGGCGGCAAAAAGCGCGCTGTTTGGCGTGTTCTACAACTCCGGGCAAGTATGCCAGGCCGGGAGCCGCATTTTAGTCGAACGGCCGGCGTACGAAACGTTCGTCCAGCTGCTGGCCGACCGGGCCAACACATTGCGGCTCGGCCCCGGAATGAGCGCGCGCACCGACATTGGTCCGGTCGTCAGCCGCGAGCAGTACGACAAAGTGCTGCGCTACATCGGTATCGGCGGGCAGGAGGGAGCGAAACTGGTGGCCGGGGGGAGCGCACGGTCGGAGCTTGGCGGCTACTTTATCGAGCCAACGGTCTTTGCCGATGTCAAACCGTCGATGCGCATCGCCCGTGAAGAAATTTTTGGCCCGGTGGCGGCGGTTATTCCGTTCGAGGATGAAGAAGAAGCCGCTTCCATTGCCAATGATACGATGTATGGCTTGGCAGCAGCGGTGTGGACGAACGACATCAAGCGGGCGCTCCGCTTAGCGCGCCGGGTGAAAAGCGGAACCGTCTGGATCAACACGTATCAAGTGCTGTCGCCGACGGTCCCGTTTGGCGGCTATAAGCAAAGCGGCCTCGGCCGCGAGCTCGGGATGCAGGCGCTTGAGCCGTATTTGGAGACGAAAACCGTCATTTGTGACTTAAACGACCGGCCGATGACTTTGTTTTAAGAGAGGGGTTTAAAAGACCGGTGACAACCAGCCGGTTCGCTCGATTTGCGAGAAGCCGAAAGGGAGCGCGTGATGGTGCTGCAAAATGTTTCCGCTTGAGAAACGCGGTTGAGAGCACCTTTTTCCCTTACATCACTAGCCTTCAAAGGAGGAGAAAAGCGATGACTCGCCATGATGGATTTCAAACGGTGAAAGGAACGATCGATTGGGAGCATCCGATGTACAAATTGTATGAAAAAGCGAAGCGGAATGGGAAATGGAACCCGGCTGACATTGATTTCAGCCAAGACAAAGAAGATTTCGCCCGTTTGACAAGCGAAGAAAAGATCGTGGCGCTGCCGCTCGTCGCCGGCTTTTCCGCCGGAGAAGAGGCGGTGACGCTCGATATTTTGCCGATGACGAACGCCCTCGCGCGCCAAGGGCGGCTCGAGGATGTCCTGTTTTTAACGACGTTTATGCACGACGAAGCGAAACATGTCGAGATGTTTTCCCGCTGGCAGCAAGCCGTTGGCATTGGACAAATGGACTTGTCCGTCTTCCATAACGACCATTACAAACGAATCTTTTACGAAGCGCTGCCGGAAGCGATGGATCGATTGTATACCGACGACTCGCCGCAAGCGATCATCCGCGCCGCCACGGTGTACAACATGATTGTCGAAGGAACACTTGCCGAATCGGGGTATTATACATTCCGGCAAATTCACAAAAAAGCTGGGCTGTTCCCAGGGCTGCTGCAAGGCATCGATTATTTGAACATGGACGAGGGCCGCCATATTCAGTTTGGTCTGTACACGATCCAGCGGCTTGTCAACGAAGACGAGCGGTATTACGATTTGTTCATCCAATATATGGATGAATTATGGCCTCATGTTGTCGGCTATGTCGCCTATTTGACCGAGCTCGGACAGCGCCAGCAGCAGCTCGCCCGCACATCTACGTTAGAAATCGATTATGAGATGCTGAACAACTATGTTATCAAGCAGTTCAACATCCGCAAAAAACAAATCAGCCGCACGAAGCGGTATGACAGCGTCGAGGAACTGGAAAAAACATCTGCCGAGTCCTAGAGCAGACGGGCGGGTTTCGCCCGCCCGCCTGCGTCTGGCAGAAGAAAAAATCGGTTTCGCCAGCATCCTTCTGGAGGGAACCGGAAAGCAGCAGGAGAGAAAGGGATTCGTGCCCGATGTCTGTGGCAACTGTCGGTTTCGTGGGAAACAAGGTATTTATTTTGGGGGGAATAGGGATGAAGAAAGAATCATCGGATGGGAGAAAAACAGGGGGTATGAAAAATGGGGAACTTGTTTGCGGTCAATCCAAAACGATTTGCGATTGCGGGCGGAACGGGATTTCTCGCAGTCATCGCCCTAGTTGCTATGTTGCTTCTGTCAGGGACGGCGTTTGCCGCGTTTCCGCTGTCAGGCGTCGGCGGATTTACGATCAGCGCAGATAAAATTACGGGCACCGGATTTAAACTGTATCCTGCCATCGGTGAAACGGAACAAAGAGGGGCCTGGGGACAGGCAGCCATCGACTTGGCGTCGGCGAACATCACGAATTTGGTGCTGGCGAAAAACATTAACACTGAATCGGCTCTCGGCGCTTATGGTATTAAAAGCATCGATGTCGTCGTCACCGGCGGCAATGTAAGTGGGCAAAATTTGAGACTGCGCGTCACCGGCATTCAAACGGACAGCACGTCATTTGCCGGCTTGGAGGTGCAAGAGCATAAAACCGACAACCCACTCAATGTCATAGACATGAGCGCGCCGAACTTGACGCTTGACAAACCGAGCTTGAATACGCATTACCTGTCGGCGGGCTCGATCACCATTCCGAACATGAAGGTGAAATTGATTGCCAACATGAAAGATGGAAGCCGGATCGGCGACTTTTAATCCGTTCTGATCATCATTTGGATGCGAGCTGTTCATGCCCTATTCCTCCCAAAATAAATGAGAAGTTCTATTTGTCATCTTGTTTCCTGTGTCATCACGTATTCATGCACAAGGCTTGTGCGCCGCTTCTTTTCATACAGGAAGGTTTTCTTCTCATCATCGCTTTTGGCAAATGAAGGGATGGTAAAGCAAGGGGGAGCCAAGAGACGAACTGCGGCGTGTTCATGCTGTTGCTCGGCCAAAAAGGAACTGAAAACAGTTAAGGAGGCAAGATGAGATGATGAGGAAAATAGTTGAAATGGGACAAATGACGGCCATCGGTGCGCTGACGGGCGCGTTTATCAGTGGAATCGTCGTTCGCGGTGGAGTGAACGGAGCGCTGTGGGGGGGACTGTTGTTGGCGGTCGTTCTCTCCTTGCTTGTCTGGTTCTTTTCTAACCGTCCAACGGCGATGGTCCGCATGAAATACGGAGCGGCTGCTTTTTTGCCGGGGATGCTTGTTGGTGGCAGCCAATGGGTGTCGCTTGGGGCTGTCGGCGCTGTGGTGGGAGGGATAGCAAGCAGCGTGCTGGCTGCTTTTTTGGCACATGACATCATCGAGAAGCAGGAAGAACAAGGACGATACATTCGCACACGGTTTCATTATATTTGGTTGTTTTTTGGAGGATCCGTTGCGACGTTTTGTGCTTTGAACGCCTTTTTTGCCGTTGAGCAGGCGGTGCCGTGGCAAACATGGGTGCGCTCCATTCCTATGGTGGTTCAGACATCGGTCGTTCTGGCTGTCGTGCTGCTTGGGTCTGTCATTTGCGTCGGTTGGAAAAAGAGAAACGCTGAAACTTGGCAGCAAGCGTGGACGTCTGCCCGCCGCCCGAGAGGAGTGCTAGTGGTTGGTGGAATGGTGGCCATCATCGCCGCTTCGCTTTTCCATTACGGCTTTTTGTCTGTCCATACCGCCGCCCGCTTCGTCGGTCCTCTGTTGTCGTATGCCTTCGGTTGGATGTTGCCGTGTGCTGTCGGGTATTTGCTTGCCGCCAACCGCCGTCGCCCTGTTTTAGGATCGGTGCTGGCGATGATTGGTGCGGTGTTTGTCTTGATTGTAGGTATCAGTGTGTTTCCAATGTTGTTGCTTCCTGGAAGTGGACTGATGTGGGCTGGGCTGGTAACGGGGTTGGTGATGATCGTTTTGGCCATTTTAAGCATCATCAAGCCGCAAAGCCATGTGGTACTCGGCAGTTTTCTCATTCTTGCTTCCATTCTTTCGTTTGTCGGTGCAGCCGGCGGCCTGATCATCGGGGGCATCATCGGTCTTTTGGGCGGTGCGCTGGTGGCGGGATGGAACGGACGGCAAGCGGGGGAGACGGACAGCGACTATCCTCCTCCCGCTTCACCTCTTCCCAACCGCTCATCAACGATGACGGGATGAAGGAGGAGACAAATGAAATCAAGCAAATGGTTGAAAACAGCGCTTCTCGCTTTGACGCTTCTTCTCTGCCTGCCGCTTGGCGGTTCGCGTTCGCTCGCCGCAGGGGAGGAACAAGGATTTGTCATTCATGCTGATAAAGTCGTCGGCATCTTCGATTTGGGGGGCATCATTCTTGGGTCGCCGAAAGTGATCGTCGGCAAGCTTCCAATTGCCTTCATCCAAGCGGACATCAGCGGATTGTCAATGGAACGAGCCATCGACACGCCGCAAGGAACAATCGTGCTGTCGATTCGATCGGAAGGAACGGCGAGCGCTACTTGGATGAAGCTTGATGTGACGAAATTGAAGTTCGGGGGCCTTTGCTTGGATGGATTTCCGCTTAAGCAGTGTTTGAGGGACGTCACATTGGTGGCGACGAAGATGACGGCCTCCCGCCTCTCCATCCCTGGCATGTCGCTGTCGGCTTCATCTTCTGGCGCCGCTTTGGCGCCAGCGGAGCAAAGCGCGCTTGAACAAACCGATCTCGCGCAAGAAGCGGAACGGCTCGTCTGGCAGCTGGATGAACAAAAGCAAGGCGACAACAGCGCCGCCCGCATGGTCGAGACGCTGCAAGCAGACGTCCCGGCGTTGGCAAAGCGCGTCAAGGCTAGAGCAGCTGAATGGCAGGCGTTCGCCGAAAAGCTGGACGCTGTTTCGGCTTCCCTCCAACAGCTTGAGCAAGTCATGGCGGGCGGACGAACAGCTGAAAGCGTAGAAAGAGCACAATATGAAGAAATCACGGTTCGCCTGCAGGAGTGGAACGAAATGATCGATCAACAAACGGCTGCCCTTCGACAAGATATCGAGAAATGGAAAGAACAAGACGCTCTATGGAAGAACGCAGTTTCGTATGCAACAGAAACGTTGAAGCTTGGAGAACAATCAAAAGCGATGAATCTTCTTTCGGCTTTGCGTTCGTCGCTTGATAGCGTCAAACAACAACTTGACAAGCTGGAAACGGATGAAGCAGTTTGGCGCAAAACGGCGAACGAGCTTGAACAGCGGCTGAATGCAGTGGCTGAATGGTTGAAGTCCAAACCGGCTGCCGAAGCGAACAGCACGGATGGACGTTCTCAGCCCCCGCTTCCTTCGCCGGGAGCAGATGAGGAAGGAAAACGGTAAAGACATAGAAGGTTGGTAATGATAGAAAAGAAATGCTCTTCTTGAACTGCAAAACGATACAACGCTTTTTTCATCTCAAAGCGACAAGTTCGCGCAATGGTGGTTTTTTCACCGACCTTATAGGAAACGAGGGGCAAGGCGTTTGGCTCCTTGCCCTGTTGGTGTAGACCGATTTCAGCAAGAAGCGCTCATGCCGCCGCTGTGTTAAATGATTCCGTCGCGAATCGCTTTGACGATGGCTTCTGTCCTGTTTTTGGCGTTCATTTTTTGCAAAATGGCGGACACGTAATCGCGCACCGTGTATTCGCTCAAATGAAGCCGTTTCGCCGCTTCGTACGTCGATGCTCCTTCGGCGACGAGCTTCAGCACTTCGATTTCCCGCGGCGATAAATGCGGCGTCGGCTGAACGAGATCGGAACGCCCTCCGCTGCATTTGGCCAAAATCTCCCCCGCGCTTTGTCCGAATTTCATCACTGCCGTGTAAAGATCATTGGACAATTGAAAGGACGTCTTCGGCCCGCAATCCAAAATGGCGGCGCCGATAAGCCGATTTTCCGACGGCGCGTAAATGGGAGCGATGACGATCGATTCCAGTTGAAACTGCTTGACGTATTTCATCGGCAATCCTTGCGCCGCATGGCGGACATAAATGGGCGGCACGTTCGTCATCTGGCGGCCGAGCAGCTGCAGCTGTTGGATGTATTGCTTAATGAACGGAAGGCTGTCGATGTGTTCGTGAATGCTTTTGATGTCATGATTGTCCAGCTGATAGCCGTACAGTCCGAATCCGCTTTCATGAGTGCTTGAATAGGCGAACAGGGCACATCGTTCAAATGGCAAGTAAGCGACAAATCCGGTTGAAATGTACTCGATCGCTTCGTTCAGCGATTTGGCCCGCATAATCCATTGGTCAAACAACAAGACGGCGTCTTTCCAAAGCTGCTGCTCTTTTGTGCGGATGGCAGCCTTCCGGGCGGCATGAAACTGTTCGAGGGTGTGAAGAAGAAACGGGGTGACGAGCCGATCTTCCCCTTCCGCGCAAACGAGCAACAGATCGCCCCCCCATGGGAGCGGAATCAATCGCGTTCCACTCGCATCGATGCAGGAAAGAATACGTTCACATAAAGCGAAAATCGTTTCTCCATACATCGGTTCTTCTGTGAGCGCATCGGCCGCGCTTCCATGCCATTTGGCGACGATGAATCCGCCATCAGCTGTCCTTGCCAGCTGGGCGATCCATGCGATCGGCAGTTGCTTGGATGAAACGATTTGCGAAAGAAACTGCTCAAAATCGAATTCGGGGCAGCCAGACGCATTGACGGACTCAAGAAGTTTGGAAAAAACGTACTGAACGGCTTGATGAACGCGAAATTCTACAACACCGTCCGATTGGATGGCTTCGTGAACCGCGTTTTCCATCATCGATAAAATGGAGGTGAACTGGTTGGGCGACAGCTCGCCGTTTCGTTTTTCCCACTCGCGGCGAAATGACGCCAGCCATTCATCGATATCATTCATGGGATCAAGCCATTGCGAAGAGAACACGTCAACGGCAAGCCGCAAAGGATGGGCGGCAGCGTGCTGCTTGTCCTCTAGCTCGACGCATTTGTCCAGCCAAGCGGAGAAAATGTCGTCGCGGTGCTTCCGAATCATCTCCCATCCTTCTTTCAAAATGGCTTCTAATCGGATTGACAAGCGCAAGTCCATTCGTTTTCCCTCCTTAAGTTTTTTTCTTGTTTTTGTCCAACCGATATCATTGCTTCCGTTTCGGGTATCGATCGTTCCATACAATTGGGCGTCATGGGCGTCGGATGTTGGTTGATGCCGGGAGAGAAAAACGAGTGCAAAGATGTTGGGAACAAGAGAAACCGGTTGCGGAAAGTCCTATGATCATCGTGGTGATATATATTAATAATATTATAACAATTCTGCCTATTATGATACAAATGGTTTGCGAACCGTATTTGCGTTGTGTACGATAAGAGATAAAGAAACGAAAGGGGATCATAAACGGATGAGCACGACCGAACATAAACAAGAAGCCCCCAAAACCGTCCGTTGCAAAGTCATCACCGTCAGCGACACGAGAACGGAGGAAACCGACCGAAGCGGCCGGCTGATGATCGAGCTGCTCACGGAAACCGGGCATGAGGTCGTCGGCTATGAGATCGTCAAAGACGAAGCGGACGCCATTCGCGAGGCAGTGCTTGACGGCTGCCGCCGCGCCGATGTCGATGCCGTGCTCACGAACGGCGGCACCGGCATCGCCAAGCGCGACGTGACGATCGAAACGGTCGGTGCGCTGCTTGAGAAAGAACTCGTCGGCTTTGGCGAGCTGTTCCGCTTCTTAAGCTACACCGAAGACATCGGCCCGGCCGCCATGCTGTCGCGCGCTGTCGCCGGCGTGGCGATGGACACCGCCGTCTTTTGCACCCCCGGCTCCACCGGCGCCGTGCGCCTCGCGATGACGAAGCTCATTTTGCCGGAGCTTGGGCATGTCGTGCGGGAGATTCGGAAGGATAGGGCGCCGCGTTGACGAAAAGAGAACATAAGCGAAAAAGGGGATGCCCGCTGCGGGCATCCTCTTTCATTCATCAAGCCTTGATGCATTTTTCCCGCTCTTGATTGCGCAAGATGAACCGCTGGATTTTTCCGCTTGGCGTTTTCGGCAGTTCGGCGACAAATTCGACTTCGCGCGGGTATTCATGCTTGGATAAGCGCGTTTTGACGAACAAGGACAGCTCGTCGGCCAGCTCGTCCGACGGCGCAAAGCCTTCTCTGAGCACGACAAACGCTTTGACGATTTCCCCTTTGACGGGATCCGGCTTCCCGACGGCGGCTGCTTCGACGACAGCCGGATGCTCAAGGAGGCAGCTTTCAATTTCAAACGGCCCGATGCGGTAGCCGGCGCTCGAGATGATGTCGTCCGCCCGTCCTTGGAACCAGAAATACCCGTCTTCGTCTTTTGTCGCCAAATCGCCGGTCAAAAACCACTTGCCGACGAGCCGCTCGGCGGTTTTTTCAGGGTCTTTCCAATACCCCTTAAAGACGTTGGGGATCGAGTCGGTGTTAAAGGCAATTTGTCCGACTTCGCCGTCGGCGACCGGGTTTCCGTTCTCATTGAGCAGGGCGACGTCAAAGCCCGGAAGCGGCCATCCCATCGAGCCTGGCCGGATTTCCATCTCGGCGGCGTTGAAGTTTCCGATCAGCATCAACGTTTCCGACAAGCCATAATGGTCATGGATCGTAACGCCCACGTGCTCTTGGAAAAAGCGGATGACTTCCGGATTGAGCGGCTCGCCGGCCGAGCTCATGGCGCGCACGTTCAGTTGATAGCGGCGAATGACGTCCGCGCCGGCCGCCGCCATCGCCCGGTACGCGGTCGGGGCGTACGCGAAATTGGTCACCCGGTATTTTTCCATCAAGGAATAGCACGTCTCCGGCTTAAACGGCCCTTCGTAAAAGACGATCGGCACGCCAAAGGCCATCGGTGCAAAGGTGCAAAAGATCAACCCGTACGCCCAGCCCGGATCCGCCCCGCCGAAAAAGACATCGTCATCGCGCAGGCCAATCGCATAGCGCATATACGGATAAATGTTGATGAGCACGTTATGCGGCCACATGGCGCCTTTTGGCATCCCGGTCGAGCCGGATGTATACTGAATCGCGAGCAGATCGTCGACCGTCGTTTCTTCGATCGAGTGCTCAGTCGACTCTTTCGAAAGCGTTTCCCAAAATGGCTGGTCTTGATCATGAGATGGTCCGTCAATGACAAAAATGTGTTCCAATGTCGGCATGTTGTCCCGCGTCGGCAGTTTGGCGCGCTGTTCCTTGTTTGTCAAGAGGACTTTCGCCTCGGAATGGTTGATGCGATATTCAATCGCCTGTGGGCCAAACGCGGTAAAGAGCGGCACATACACGGCTCCGACTTTCCAAGCCGCCAAAATGTAGACGACAAGGGCCGGGTTTTTCGGCATAAGCGCGCAGACGCGATCCCCTTTTTTCACGCCCAGCTTGCGGAACACGTTCGCCATTTGGTTGGACCAATCGCGCAATTGCCGATAGGTGATCGTTTTTTGCTCTCCTAAAGCGTTTTCATAAAACAGCGCAATGCGGTTCGGATCCTCGGCATACCGGTCGCATACTTCGTGGGCGGCGTTGAACCGGCTGCGGGGATCCCAATCATAATGGGCGAATGCATGGTCCCAAGAAAACGATTGAATGATTGAAGCGGGTGATAGATGGTTGGCCATGTCTGATCCCTCCGTTGTGTGAAAAGTATTTAAATTAATAATAATTCACATAGAACTAAAATTCAACGTATTGTTAAAGAACAGTGTCATGACAAACGAATCTGTTTGCACACAATCCGGACAAAGGAGGTGATCTCGAAAGCGGCGGCAAAGACCGCATGTGACACGGCCATGGACAAAAAAGAGGAGGCCGGTTTCGTCAGCGTGTTTTGCTGTTTACGGCCGCTGCTTTTTAAAGGAAGTATTGGGACTGACCCGATACCAAATCCATAAATCGTTGACGATCGAAGCGAGCTCGGCGATGTCAGCATTGAGCTGGCACGAGCGCGCGAAATCCGCTTCTTGGCCGAGTGCGTCTTGTTTTTCGTTGATTTCCCGCTCCAGTTCGGCGATGCGGTCGGGGATCAAGCCGCGGATCGTTTCCCATTCCAGTAAAATCGCCTCTTGTTCGTTTGGGCTGTAGTCCTCCCAAGGCTTGTCCAGATGCGGCAGGCGGATGCCGAGCCGTTTGTCTTCGATAAAGATGCCGCTCATCCTCAATGGCCTCCTTCTCTTCCTCCATTATACTAAACCTTCCGGAAAGTTAGAGTGGAATTTTTATGCTTTTGTAATGAATATGTATTGAAAAATCATCGGAAAGCTGATAAAGTGATATTGTATCATCGTGAATATTTATTTATATTTAAGTATATTTATGTGACAGGAGAGGAGAACGACCATGACAAATCCGAAATTGGTGCTGGCATACTCTGGCGGTTTAGATACATCAGTAGCGATCAAGTGGCTTCAGGAGCGCGGCTATGATGTGATCGCGTGCTGCTTGGACCTTGGCGAAGGGAAAGACCTCGATTTCGTGAAAGAAAAAGCGCTCAAAGTCGGCGCGATTAAATCGTACGTGATCGACGTCAAAGACGAGTTTGCGAACGAGTATGCGCTCATCGCCTTGCAGGCGAACGCGTTGTACGAAGGGAAATATCCGCTCGTCTCGGCGCTGTCGCGTCCGCTCATCGCGAAAAAACTCGTTGAAATCGCCGAGCTCGAAGGCGCGGTGGCGGTGGCTCACGGCTGCACGGGGAAAGGGAACGACCAAGTGCGCTTTGAAGTGTCGATCAAAGCGCTCAATCCAGATTTGGAAGTGATCGCCCCGGTGCGCGAGTGGAGCTGGTCGCGCGAGGAAGAAATCGAATACGCGAAAAAACACGGCATTCCGATTCCGGTTGACCTTGACAGCCCGTTTTCAATCGACCAAAATTTGTGGGGACGAAGCAATGAGTGCGGCATTTTGGAAGACCCGTGGGCGGCGCCGCCGGAAGAGGCGTACGAGCTGACCGCTTCGCTTGAGAACGCGCCGGATGTGCCGGATGTCATCGAGATCGGCTTTGAACAAGGCGTTCCGGTGACGTTGAATGGGAAGGCGTACCCGCTTGCGCAATTGATTTTGGAGCTGAACGCGCTCGCCGGCAAGCATGGCGTCGGGCGCATCGACCATGTCGAGAATCGCCTCGTCGGCATCAAGTCGCGCGAAGTGTACGAATGCCCAGGCGCCATGACACTGATTAAAGCGCATAAAGAGCTTGAAGACTTGACATTGGTGAGAGAAGTCGCCCATTTCAAACCGCTCATCGAACAAAAAATCGCCGAAGTCATTTACAACGGCCTTTGGTTCTCGCCGCTGAAAGACGCGTTGGTCGCGTTTTTGAAAGAAACGCAGAAAAACGTCACCGGTGTCGTGCGCGTGAAGCTGTTTAAAGGCCATGCGATCGTCGAAGGGCGCAAATCACCGTTCTCGCTCTATGATGAAAAATTGGCGACGTACACGGCGGACGACGAATTTGATCATCAAGCGGCGGTCGGATTCATTTCGCTGTACGGCCTGCCGACGAAAGTGCACAGCATCGTGAACAAGCAAAACAAGGCGTCGGTGCCGATCGGCCAATGAAGGAAAGTGAAGGAAACTTCATGAAAGGAAGGAGGAAGTCGCATTCCTCTGCGACGAGATTGGTGAAAAAGCTTTGGGGCGGACGGTTTACGAAAACAGCGGAAGAATGGGTCGACGAGTTTGGCGCGTCGATCCCATTCGACCAAGAGCTCGTTGAAGAAGACATTGAAGGCAGCCTCGCCCATGCGACGATGCTTGGCGAATGCGGCATCCTGCCTGAAGACGATGTGGAGCAGATCAAAGGCGGGCTGATCCGCCTGTTGGAAAAGGCGAAGCAAGGGGAGCTCGAATTTTCCATTGCCTACGAGGACATTCATTTAAACATTGAAAAAATGCTCATCGACGACATCGGACCGGTCGGTGGCAAGCTGCACACTGGACGGAGCCGGAACGACCAAGTGGCGACCGATATGCATCTATACTTGCGCAAGCGGGTTGAAGAGATTCTCGGTCTCATCCGCGGGCTGCAGCGGGCGCTTGTCGCTCAAGCGGAGAAGCATGTCGAAACGATCATGCCTGGATATACGCATTTGCAGCGGGCGCAGCCGATTTCGTTCGCCCACCATCTGCTGGCCTATTTTTGGATGTTGGAGCGCGACTATGAGCGGTTTTCTGAGTCGCAAAAGCGCATCAACAAGTCGCCGCTCGGCGCCGGAGCGCTCGCCGGGACGACGTTTCCGATCAACCGGCATCGGACGGCGGAGCTCCTTGGCTTTGCCGATATTTACGAAAACAGCCTCGATGCCGTGAGCGACCGCGATTTTATCATCGAGTTTTTAAGCAACAGCTCGATGCTCATGATGCACCTGTCGCGGTTGGCTGAAGAGCTCATTCTTTGGTCAAGCCAAGAGTTCCAGTTCATTGAGCTTGACGATGCGTTCGCGACCGGCAGCAGCATCATGCCGCAAAAGAAAAACCCGGACATGGCCGAACTCATCCGCGGCAAAACCGGCCGGGTGTACGGCCACTTGATGGCCATGTTGACGGTGATGAAAGGGCTGCCGCTCGCGTACAACAAAGACATGCAAGAAGATAAAGAGGGTATGTTCGATACAGTGAAGACAGTCGTCGGTTCGTTGAAAATTTTTGCCGGCATGATTGAGACGATGAACGTGCGCACGGACGTCATGGAGCGGGCGACGAAACAAGACTTTTCAAACGCGACCGAGCTTGCCGATTACTTGGCCGCGAAAGGCGTCCCGTTCCGCGAGGCGCATGAAATCGTTGGCAAGCTCGTCTTGCATTGCATCGAACAAGGCGTCTTTTTGGCCGATTTGCCGCTTGACGTGTACAAAGAAGCGTCGCCGCTTTTTGAAGAAGACATTTATGACGCCTTGCACCCGCGCACGGCCGTCAACCGCCGCAACAGCGCCGGCGGCACCGGTTTTGCCGAAGTGCGCGCGGCGCTGGCGAAGGCGAAACAGTTGCTTAGCACCCCGTAACGGCGGGGTGTTCTTTTTTGACCGTCACGTGCTTTCACATCGGACAAGGAAGTTTTTCGGTCCATCTGTTTCATGTGACGAAGACATTATTCTTTCGGCGTCCTTACAACGAGCACATCGCATTTCGCGTGGCGGACGATGTTTTCGGAAACGCTGCCGATCAAGAGCCGTTCGACAGCGTTTAAACCGGTCGCCCCGCAAACGATGAGATCGGCTTTGTATTTCGGAGCGACGTCTTTGGCGATTTTCACTTTCGGTGAACCGAATTCGACCGCGATGTCCACATCGTCGAGCCCGGCGGCGATGGCCTCGTTTTTATACCGTTCGAGCAGCTCGTTCGCATATTGTTCCGACCGTTCGGCGAGGGCGTAGTCGTGCGCTTCAACGGTTGTGAACCCGCGCAAATCGATGATGTGGGACAAAATGAGTTTCGCTCCGTTCCGTTTGGCGATTTGGATCGCTTTTTTCAACGCCCATTCCGCTTCTTTCGACCCATCGACGGCGACGACGATCGTTTGGTAGGTCATTGTCATGTTCTCCCCTCCCTTTGGATAAAAATGCTATCTCTATATATGGTATACCCATCGCCCTTTGACGGGAAACTAGGCCATATATTGAGATTTTGTGAACAAGGGAGGAAAAGCAATGGAAAAGCGGTATAACGACTGGCAGTACGACGAGGAGGAAGTGCGGACGATCACCGAGCAAATTACCGAGTCGTATGAGAGCGGCATTGTTGACGAGGATGAATCATATTACGACCCGCGCCGGGAAGTCGGCGAATAGCCATAGCGCCAACGAGCTATGGTTCTTTTTTTTGTATTCGCTCCTGTTTGTAGTAAAGTAAAAATGAAGACAGCGAATGACGAGAAGGAGGGGAAACGGTGCGGCACGCTTTGATTACGGCTGGAGCGAAAGGGTTGGGGAGAAAAGTGACGGAGCTGCTGCTTGAAAAAGGCTATTCGGTGACGGTGAACTACCGGAGCGATGAACAGGCGGTGCGCTCGCTTGCGGAGAAGTACCGCGGCGCCGCTGACCGCCTCCAGTTTGTGCGCGGCGATGTGACGAACAAAGACGATTTGGCGGCGCTTGTTGACGCCGCCATGGAGCGGTTCGGCCGCATTGACTGCCTCATCAACAACGCGGGGCCGTACATTTTCGAGCGGAAAAAGCTTGCCGATTATACGGAAGACGAATGGTACGAAATGATTGAAGGCAATTTGAGCTCGGTGTTCCATTTAGTGAGGCGGACGATCCCGATTATGCGAAAGCAGCGGTTTGGCCGCATCATTACGTACGGGTTTCAAGGAGCGGCGGATGCCCCAGGCTGGGTGCACCGCTCAGCGTTCGGCGCGGCGAAAGTCGGGCTTGTGTCGCTGACGAAAACGATCGCCCTTGAAGAGGCGGAATATGGCATTACCGCCAATATGGTGTGCCCAGGCAACATTGTCGGCGCCATGAAAGAGGCGGGGATCGCCGACGCCCGCGCCAGGCGGGATGCGGAAACGCCGGTCGGGCGCCCGGGAACTGGCGAAGATATCGCCCGCGTGATTGCGTTTTTATGTGAGGACGACTCGGATTTCATCACGGGCGCCGTCATTGACGTCACCGGCGGAGAGAACGTCATCTACCGCCATTTTTTCCAGTAGAATCTTCAGCCGCTTTTCTGATTGCTTTCCGGTTGAACAGGGAACAATAAGGGAAGAACGGAAAGGAAAAAGGAGGAAAAGCGGCCATGAAAATTGGTGTTCCAAAAGAAATCAAAAACAATGAAAACCGTGTCGCCATCACCCCGGCTGGCGTGATGACGCTCGTCAAAGCGGGGCATGACGTGTATGTGGAGACGGAAGCCGGCGCCGGGTCGGGGTTTTCTGACGCTGAATATGAAAAAGCCGGGGCAGTGATCGTGCCGAACGCGGAAGACGCTTGGGCGGCGGAGATGGTGTTGAAAGTGAAAGAACCGCTGCCTGAGGAGTTCCGCTATTTTCGCCCAGGATTGATTTTGTTTACGTATTTGCATTTGGCGGCGGCTGAGGCGCTCACGAAAGCGCTCGTCGAGCAAAAAGTGGTCGGCATCGCTTACGAGACGGTGCAACTTTCGAACGGCTCGCTGCCGCTCTTGACGCCGATGAGCGAAGTCGCGGGCCGCATGTCGGTGCAAGTCGGCGCCCAGTTTCTCGAGAAGCCGCACGGCGGGAAAGGCATTTTGCTTGGCGGCGTGCCCGGGGTGCGGCGCGGCAAAGTGACGATCATCGGCGGCGGCACAGCGGGGACGAACGCGGCGAAAATCGCGGTCGGCCTCGGGGCGGACGTGACGATTTTAGACATTAACGCCGAGCGGCTGCGCGAGCTCGATGATTTGTTCGGCGACCAAGTGACGACGTTGATGTCCAACTCGTATCATATCGCCGAATGCGTGCGCGAATCGGATTTGGTCGTCGGCGCCGTCTTGATCCCGGGGGCGAAAGCGCCGAAGCTTGTGACGGAAGAGATGGTGCGCTCGATGATGCCAGGCTCGGTGTTGGTCGACGTCGCCATTGACCAAGGCGGCATTTTCGAAACGACCGACCGCGTCACGACGCACGACGATCCCATTTATGTCAAACACGGCGTCGTTCATTACGCGGTCGCCAATATGCCGGGCGCGGTGCCGCGCACGTCGACGTTTGCTTTGACGAACGTCACGATCCCATACGCCTTGCAAATCGCCAACAAAGGCTACCGCGCCGCATGCCTCGACACCCCGGCGCTGTTAAAAGGCATCAACACGCTTGACGGGCACATCGTGTACGAAGCGGTGGCGGCGGCGCACAACATGCCGTATACGGATGTTCATTCGTTGCTACAGGGATGAAACAATGAAGATTAAGGCGCCTTGATGTCAATGAGAAAACAAAGCTGTCCATCCGGGCTTTGCGGCAAACCGATGGCCAGCTTTTTTGATGCGCTCATTCGCGGTAGCTTTTGCCAATGACCTCTCTCGTTAAACAATGATCAACTCCTTCGAAAACGACGTCAACACGTCAACCCCATGATCCGTGATCGCGACGTCGTCTTCAATGCGCACGCCGCCGATGGATGGGACGTAAATGCCCGGTTCGATCGTGAACACCATGCCGGGGACGAGCGGTTCGTTGTTGGCGTGATGAAGCGATGGGTATTCATGAATCTCGATCCCTAAGCCGTGCCCAACGCGGTGGGTGAAATATTCTCCGTAGCCGGCTTGGTCGATGACGTTTCGGGCGGCGCGGTCGATCTCGCCCATCGCGGTTTGCGGGCGGCAGGCATCGATTGCCGCCTGCTGGGCGCGCCGGACGGTCTCGTAAATGCGCCGCTGTTCGTCGCTTGCCGTCTGGCAGACGACGGTGCGGGTAATGTCGGAGCAATACCCATCGACGATGACGCCTAAATCGAACAGCACGAAATCGCCTGGTGCGACCGCCGCTGTTCCCGGCACGCCGTGCGGATCGGCTGATTTTGCGCCCGTGAGCACGGTCGTGGGGAACGACATCCCTTCGACGCCGAGTTTTTTCAGCTCATATTCAATAATGGCGACAAGTTCGAGCTCCGTCACGCCCGGGCGGATGGCGGAGACGCCGATTTCGACCGCTTTGTCGGCAAGTTCCGCCGCCTGGCGCAACACCTTCATTTCCTGCTCATCCTTGATCAGGCGAAGCTGGCGCAGCTTTTCTTCGGCGTCGTGCCACTTGGCGTTTGGAAACAATGCCGAGAGACGCTCGAAACGGGCGAACGACAAATCGTGTTTCTCGACGGCAATCGAGACGGCCTTGATGCCGCGCGCTTCGAGATGGCGCCGGATCTCTTCCCATGGGTCGGTGCTGTCGTCGTAGCCGATCACCGTATACCCAAAGCCGCTCCGGCGGGCGCGCGGGATTTCCATTTGCGGACAGACGAGCGCCGGTTCGCCGTCAGGGAAGACCAAAAGTGCCAGCAGCCGTTCGTGCGGGTCGCACCAAAATCCGCTCAAATAAAAAACGTTGGCGCTTGACGTGATGAAGGCGAATGAACTATGTTGTTGTTGAAGCCAAGAGGAAAATGCTTGCAGCCGTTTGTTCATCGTTCCCTTCCTTCCTTTTTTCGTGATCGTCCATTTTGAGCGTACCAAGAAACGGGCCGCTTGTAAATGGACAGGCGGGAAAAGAAGGAAATGGATGGGCGGCGGCGAATCATGTGTAGTAGAAAGGGGAGATGTGACGATGAAAATCAGCTACCATGGCCATTCGGTCGTCCGCATTGAAACGAACGGAAAAACGATTTTGATCGATCCGTTCATCACCGGCAATACGACGACCGATTTGAACGCAGCGGATGTGAAGGCAGATGTCATCTTGTTGACGCACGGGCACGGGGATCATGTCGGCGATACGGTTGAGATCGCCAAGCGGAACAACGCCCTCGTTGTGGCGACGTTTGAGCTGGCGACGTATTTAAGCTGGCAAGGCGTCGAGACGTTTGGCATGAACATCGGCGGGGCGCGCGAATTTGACTTTGGCACCGTCAAGTTCACGCAGGCGTTTCACAGCTCCGGGTTTGTGACGGGCGACAAGCAAATCATTTATTTAGGCATGCCGACCGGCATTTTGTTCATGGCCGAAGGCAAAACGATCTATCATGCCGGCGACACCGGGCTGTTTTCCGACATGAAGCTGATCGGCGAGCGCCATAAAATCGATGTCGCCTTTTTGCCGATTGGGGACAGCTTCACGATGGGGCCGGAAGACGCGGCGGTCGCCGCTGAGTGGCTCGGGGCGAAACTCGTCGTGCCGATCCATTACAACACGTTCCCGCCGATCACCCAAGACCCCGAGCGGTTCGTTTCGCTTCTCCCGCCGGGCGTCGGCCGTGCGTTGAAACCGGGGGAAAGCATTGAGCTGTAACAGAGGCGCCCTTCCCAAAGCGGGAAGGGCGTTTTATGATGGCCGACGCGACCGTTGAACCCCCGCCGGCTCCGCCGTTATAATATAAAGTAACAACGCGTAAAGGGTGAAGAACCGTTGGCGACAAAACATGAACAAATTTTGGAATACATCCACCGGCTGCCGATCGGCGAGAAAATTTCCGTTCGGCAAATTGCCAAGGAAATGGGCGTAAGCGAAGGAACGGCGTACCGAGCGATTAAAGACGCTGAGAACAAAGGGTATGTGAGCACGATTGAGCGCGTCGGCACGATCCGGATTGAGAAGAAACGGAAGGAAAACATTGAGAAGCTCACGTACGCCGAGGTTGTCAACATTGTGGACGGCCAAGTGCTTGGCGGACGTGAAGGGCTGCATAAGACGCTCAACCGCTTTGTCATCGGTGCGATGCAGCTGGAGGCGATGATGCGCTATACGGGCGCAGGGGATTTGCTTATCGTCGGCAACCGGACGAAGGCGCACGAGCTGGCGCTTCAGGCGGGGGCGGCGGTGCTCATCACCGGCGGGTTTGATACGGCCGACCACGTGAAAAAGCTCGCCGATGAGCGGCAGCTGCCGATCATTTCGACGAGCTATGACACGTTTACGGTCGCGACCATGATCAACCGGGCGATTTATGACCAGCTGATTAAAAAAGAGATCGTATTGGTTGAGGATATTATCATTCCGCTTGAAAAAACTGCGTACTTGCGCGTCGATGATCCCGTCGAGCGGTGGTATGCATTGAACAAAGAAACACGCCACAGCCGATTCCCGGTCGTCGATGATGAGCTGAAAGTGCAAGGGGTCGTAACGGCAAAAGACGTGCTCGATATGGACCGGCAGCTGCCGATTGAAAAGGTGATGACGAAGCAGCCGATTACGGTGAACGGAAAAACGTCAGTCGCCTTTGCCTCCCACATTATGGTGTGGGAAGGAATTGAACTCCTTCCCGTTGTGGATGACCATCACCGGCTGCAAGGGATCATCAGCCGCCAAGACGTGTTAAAAGCGCTGCAAATGGCGCAGCGCCAGCCGCAAGTCGGGGAGACGATCGATGATCTCATCACCGCCCAGTTTCGTGAGTCAGGCGACAAAGAGACGTTGTTTCGCTGCACGATCACCCCGCAAATGACGAACTATTTAGGGACGCTCTCGTACGGCGTGTTTACGACGATCGTCACCGAAGCGGCGGCGCGGATGCTTCGCGCGTACAAACGCGGCGATTTGGTGATGGAAAATATCACGATTTACTTCATCAAGCCGGTGCAAATCGACAGCACGGTCGACGTGCGGGCAAAGCTTTTAGAGCTCGGGCGCAAGTTCGGGAAAGTGGATGTCGAAGTGTATAACGAAGGCGATCTTGTCGGCAAAGCGATGATGATGTGCCAGCTGATCGACCGATAAACGGTAAAGGCAAAAAAGGATGTCCACTTCCTTATTGGAACATCCTTTTCCTTTATCGTTGGCCGGCGCATACGCCAAACGGCATTACCCTTGTTTTGCCGCTTCCTTTGCCTCTTCGACCGCCTGCGGCAGATAGTAGCGGTAGGCGCGGTAGCCGGCCCAAACGCTGCCAAAGCCTAAGATGATAAAAATAGCGGAGATGATGTACGTCACGGTTGTCTGATACAAAAACAATTGGTTGATCCCGAACAAGGCAACGAACAGTCCAAGCGCCATGCTCGATTTCGCCGAGAGAAAGCGGCGTTCCATCGGACGCTGGGAGCGGACGTAGCGGATTTTATAATAGACGTAAAACGAAAAGGAAAATATAATGAAAATAACCAGGGCTGGCATGGTTGGTCCCTCCGTTGTTCATTTCTTTTTTCATTGTACATAGAAGCAGGGAAAAATGCCAGCGGTTGAATATGACAGGTGACAAAAAAGGGGAAGAACGAATGAAACCGGTTCATCAACAAATTCTTGATGCGATTCGTGAATTTGACACGATCATCATCCACCGGCACGTGCGCCCGGACCCGGACGCGTACGGGTCGCAAGGCGGGTTGGCGGCCATGCTAGCGGCGTCGTTTCCGAAAAAAAGGGTGTACGCGGTCGGAACGGACGATCCGTCGCTGTCGTTTTTGCGGAACATGGATGTCATTGATGATTCCGTGTACGAGCAAGCGCTCGTGATCGTCTGCGATACAGCCAATGAGGAGCGGATTTGCGACAGCCGCTACCGGCTCGGGCGAAAGCTGGTGAAAATTGACCATCACCCGAACGACACGCCGTATGGCGACATTATGTGGGTCGATACCGCCGCCAGTTCGACAAGCGAAATGATTTATGAGTTTTATTTGGCGGGAAAAGAGGAAGGATTGACGATGACCGCTGAGGCGGCGCGTCTCATTTACGCGGGCATTGTCGGCGATACGGGACGCTTTTTGTTTCCGCGCACAAGTGAAAAAACGTTCCGCTACGCTGGGGAGCTCATTTCGTACGGCTTTTCGTTGACGGAATTGTACGATGGGTTGTACCGGACAAGCCTACCGCTCGCCCGCTTAAGCGGTTATGTGCTGTCGAACTTTACGATCGAGGAAGGGGTGGCGGCTGTGAAAATGCCGCGGGCGCTGCTTGAGGAATACGGCGTCACCCCGCTTGAGGCGTCGCAACTCGTCGGTTTGCTCGGCAATATTGACGGCATTGTCGCCTGGGTGTTTTTCATTGAGGAAGAACGGGAAATCCGCGTCCGCTTCCGTTCCAAAGGGCCGGTTATCAATGTGGTCGCCAAACGCTACGGCGGCGGCGGCCATCCGCTCGCAGCCGGCGCGTCCATTGCCTCTTGGGAAGAAGCCGATCGCGTGATTGAAGACGTGAAAGCGGTCTGTCGGGCTGAGCGATGACGGAAACGGGTGGTTTTAAAAAGTTGTTGTTTAAGTGAAGCGCCATGTTGATAAGAAAAGGTGTCCCGAAGGCTTTCGGGACACCCTCTTTTCCCGCAAGACGCGCTTGTTTGGCATCGCTACGGCGGAATGGGGCGGCAAGGCGCTCTCTACGGAAGCGGCGTCAGTTTGACTTCGACGGCCAACAAGGTAAAGATCGTGAGTGTGTGAAGTTCAAGCCGGTATTGCTTCTCGTGGATCGTATACGTTTTGTTTTCAATTGCTCGCTCAATCAGTTCGCGGCTGTTGTACACCGTTTCGATATCTTTCGTAATCAAATGGGACAAATCTTCTTTGACGCTGTCTTCAATGCGAAAAGTCGTGTATGAATCAAGTTTATATTGCTCGGCGTTGGCGAGATGGACGGAAACGTCCTGCACGGTCAGCTTTTTTTTCATTTCCTTATTGTAATGAATATAGTCTTCCTGCCAAATGCGAATTTCGTTTTGCAAATCGGCGATCTGTTCGTTGAGCTCATTGACGTGCCGCACTTGTTTTTCCTGCAAGACGCCGAAAATATACAAAAAGACAAACCAGCTGATGAGCGCTCCGATCGCCGCGCCGGCGAAAAAGCGCTGCCATGACGGGTGTTGGTAATACGGAGGAATTCTCATGGCGAAATGTGCTCCTGCGTCAGCCACGTAATGATCGCCACTCCGGTTTGTGCTCCGCCCATGGCGGACAAAATGAGCAAAAATTGCCGCACGATGTCTTTCGTTTCCCCTAAAAACAGCCCTCGCTCAACGACGTAAAACGTGTCAAACGTCCCGCCGATGGCGGCGACGACCGCCCAAATGCGCAAATCGCCGGCAAATCGGTACATGGCCGTCAACGGCTGGCCGCCGCTCAAAAACGCGCCGAGCGCGCCGATGATGGCGCCGCCAAGCAGCACGCCGACGGCGATAAAATAGCTTTGAATGAACGCCGGCAAGAAGGCCGCTTTTTCGTTCATGCGTTTCCCCGCCCTTTCTTTCTCTCTTATCTATGTATATCAATAGGGTGGACGGAGTATGTAGCCGAAAGAAAAGTTTTCGCCCGTCAAGCGCACGGATGAGGGAGGGATGGTCATTATGTTCGTCCACTTGCATGTGTTGAGCGGATACAGTTTGTTTCAAAGTGCGGCGGCGGTGGAGGCGCTTGCAGCGAGGGCGAAACAGCTTGGCTATCAAGCGCTCGCGCTCACTGACCGGAATGTGTTGTATGGCGCTATTCCGTTTTACCGAGAATGCAAGCAGAACGGCATTCGCCCGATCATCGGCGTGACGGCTGATGTCGCTCTTTCTGGGGAGGAAGCGTTCCCGCTCGTGCTGTTGGCCGCCAATGAAGAGGGGTATCGCCATTTGCTTGAAATCAGCACCATGATGCAAATGGGGGAAACAAAGCATATGGAGGAAGCCGCTCTTGTGCGCTTAAGCGGCGGCATCATCGCCATCACTCCTGGAAGCGAGGGACGCGTCGAGTCGCTTGTTGCCGCCGGCGAATGGGAGCGGGCGAAAGAGGCGCTCGCCCGCTACCAACGGTTGTTTCCAGGACGGCTGTATGTCGCCATCCAGCGCGGCGAGCAAACGCGTACCTCGTATGAAGGAGAGCTTCGTCGTTTGGCGGAAGAGATGGACGTTCCGCTTGTAGCGACGAACGATGTCCGTTATATTGAGCGCGACGATGCTGTGGCGTGGCGTTGCTTGCAGGCCATCGGCCGCGGCGCGCTGCTCGCTGACATTGAGGACGATGACGGCCGCTATTTGGCGGGGCCAGAGGAGATGGCGCGCCGGTTTGCGGACTTGCCGGAGGCGCTGGAGAACAGCTTAACGATCGCCAATCAATGCGAGCTGTCTATCAAATTTGGCGGCTGGCGGCTGCCGGCGTACCCCGTTCCGGACGGAGAGACGGCCGACAGTTATTTGCGCCGCTTATCGGAACAAGGGCTCGCCCGACGCGTGCCGTCGGCCGATGAGCGCTACTGGCGTCGGCTTTCGCATGAGCTGGATGTGATTCAGTCGCTTCATTTCAGCGACTATTTTTTGATCGTCGCCGATGTGCTCGCCTACGCCCGCCGGCGCGGCATCATGGCCGGCCCGGGCCGCGGTTCGGCGGCCGGGTCGCTTGTCGCCTATGCTCTGTCGATCACCGATGTTGACCCGATCAAGTATGGGCTTTTGTTTGAACGGTTTTTAAACCCGGAGCGGGCGTCGGTGCCGGATATTGACTTGGATTTTCCTGATGACCGGCGCGAAGAAGTGATTCGCTATGTGGCGGATAAATACGGGCGTGACCGCGTCGCGCAAATCATCACGTTCGGCACGTTCGGCGCCAAAGCGGCGCTGCGCGAGACGGCCAAAGCGCTTGGCGTCCCTGGGCGGGAGGCGGAACAGGTCGCGGCGCTGTTGCCGAACAAACAAAGTGTGACGCTCAGCCAATGGCATGCCGAGTCCGCCGCTTTTCGGCGCGCGGTGGCAGCGGTTCCGCAAGGGAGAGAGTGGCTGGCTGTTGCGCAAAAACTGGAAGGGCTGCCGCGCCATACGTCGATCCACGCTGCTGGTGTCATCATC
>NZ_MQMG01000010.1 GCF_001908025.1 Geobacillus proteiniphilus | reverse complement strand
GGGGTCAGCCCCATTTCATCACCGCTTTTTCGCAAGAGGGAACTATACGATGCGAATGGCTGCTGTGGGGCTTGCTCGAACGAAAAACGCAGGCTCCTTTCTGGGAAGGCCTGCGTTTCGGTATGATCTGCCCGCAGAAGCGGGTGGTTACGCTTCGAGCCGTTTCACCGTTTCGATGTCATCAATTTGCGCCAACGCCTGCAATACCTCATCATCGACCGGTTTGTCAAGCGATAAGATCATCATCGCCTTGCCCCCCGCTTCTTGGCGGCCGACTTGCATGGTGGCGATGTTGACATCGTACGCCCCAAGCACGTTCCCGACTTTGCCGATCATCCCCGGCCGGTCTTGGTGCTGAATGTATAGGAGATGGCCTTCCGGGGCAAAGTCGATGGCGACGCCGTCAAAATGGACGATGCGGTCGCCGTAGTTCGGCACGTGCGTTCCTTTGATCGTGAACGTTTTGTTTTCGCCATGGACGGTGAGCGAAATGCAGTTCGCATAGCCGTGCGTTTCATCGGAAAATTTTTCGCCGTATGTGATGCCGCGCTCTTTGGCGACCATGGCGGCGTTCACCTCGTTGACGGTTGAGGCGACGCGCGGCCGCAGGAAGCCGGCGAGCAGGCTGCGGGTGATGTACGTCGTCTCCAGATCAGCGACCGTGCCGGCGTAGGTGACCGACAGCTCTTGCACCGGGATGTTCATAAACTGCGATGCAATCAAGCCGAGCTTCCGGCCTAAATGATAGAATGCTTGAATTTTTTCATAGACGTCTTTCGATAACGCCGGCAAGTTGATCGACGACGTGACCGGCCGCCCTTCAAAAAAGTGGAGCAGCTCTTCCGCGACTTGGGTGGCGACGTTCAGCTGCGCTTCGACGGTCGACGCCCCTAAATGCGGCGTGACGATCACATTGTCAAACGCCAAAAGCGGATGATCCCCTGGCGGCTCTTGTTCAAAGACGTCGAGGGCGACGCCGGCGACATGTCCGTTTTCCAAAAACGGAATGAGCGCCTGTTCGTCGATGATGCCGCCGCGGGCGCAGTTGATCAAATAGACGCCTTTTTTCGTTTTGGCTAAGTTGTCTTTGCCCAGCAATCCTTTTGTCTCTTTTGTCAACGGCGTGTGGACGGTGATGATGTCAGCCACGGCCAGCACTTCGTCAAGCGAGTGAATCGAGACGCCGAGTTTTTCGGCTCGATCTTTTGTTAAAAATGGGTCGTACACGTGCACGCTCATGCCAAAGGCGCGCGCCCGTTTGGCGACCTCCGAGCCAATGCGGCCGAAGCCGATGATGCCCAATTTCTTGCCAAACAGCTCGTTGCCGACAAACGCCGAGCGGTTCCATTCCCGCGATTTGACGGAAATGTGCGCCTGCGGGATGCGTCGGACGAGGGCTGCCATCATGGCAAAGGTATGCTCGGCGGCCGAAATCGTATTGCCGTTGGGCGCGTTAATGACGACGATGCCGCGTTTCGTCGCTGCTTCGACATCAATGTTGTCGACGCCCACCCCGGCGCGGCCGATAATTTTTAAGTTCGGCATTTTTTCCAATAGTTCTTCCGTCACTTTGGTGGCGCTGCGCACGAGCAAAGCGTCAAATGTGTGCAATTCCTCTTCCGCTTCGCTTACTTTCTTTTGTACGATGTCGATCTGCGCCGATGCGCAGAGCGGCGCCAAACCTTCTTCACTGATGGCGTCGGAAACGAGTACGCGAAACACAGTGGGTGCCCCTTTCTGTTTCAAGGATGTTAAATTTCTGATAATTTAACATGCGAAAGCGGTTTCTGTCAATGGGGAGAGAAGAAGTCATACCAATGAAAACGTTTTTTTGAGTAGGAATGTTCGGGTTTTGAAAAAGAAAAGCGCCCATATCAAACGACATGGGCAAAATTGTTCGGAAATGGAAAAAACGGCGTCTGACGAAATGATATTTTGGGCGGATTACTTGTTTTTCTGTTCGTTGTAGCGGGCGATGCATTCGTCGATCAATTTGGCCGCGGCTTCCGGCCCTTCCCATGTGCCGATTTCCGTCCGTTTCCCTTGCAAGTCTTTATACCGCTCAAAGAAGTGGGCGATTTCTTTCAGTTTGTGCTGCGGGAGGTCTTCAATCGAGCGCACTTCGTCAAAGCGCGGATCTTCGACCGGAACGCCGATCAATTTCGCATCTTCTTCGCCGCTGTCGACCATGTTCAAATAGCCGATGACGCGTGTATCGATGACGCAGCCCGGGAACGTCGGGTTTGTCGTGATGACCAAAATGTCGAGCGGGTCGCCATCCAGCGCCAACGTATTTTGCAAGTAGCCGTATTCAGCCGGGTAAAACATCGGCGAATACAAGACACGGTCGAGCTTGAAAATGCCCCGTTCTTTGTCGAATTCGTATTTGTTTTGGCTTCCGGTTGGAATTTCGATAAACGCTTCGACAATTTTATTTTCGAATGCCATAACCCGTTCCTCCTTTGTTGGTTATGTATACATGAAAACTTGTCCACCCAGCAGGCGCGGCGGACAAGCCAATCTTATTGTAGCACGTTCGCTCAAGATGCGCTACTTGTGAAATGCCATTTTTTCACGCTTGCATCAAAAAACCCTCTTGCCGACAAAGCAAGAGGGGGAATGTCAGTCGAATTTATTCGGATCGCCGTCAAACGGCTCGTCAGCGACTTTAATCGACTCGGTCGGACAGCCTTCGAAGGCGTCCATCATATCGTCAATCAAAATCTCCGGCACTTCGACGATGCCTTGGTTGTCATCAAGGGTGACGTAGGCAATGCCGTCCTCGTCGTAGTCGTAAATGTCCGGAGCGGCGGCGCCGCAAGCTCCGCAGGCGATGCAAGTTTCTTTATCAACAATCGTATACTTTGGCATAAAAATCGAACCTCCCCAAGTTTATTGGAAACGGACGGGCCATCTCCGTGTTGCCTGCTCGGAAATGAACTTTCACTTTTATAATAAGACCGTACGGCCGGCTTTTCAACAAAAAAATCGCTCTCTTGTATTTTTACACATATGCATCTTATTTAATTTTGTTATCATATGGCGGAACTGTCAACCGATCGATTTTTTCTGCCGACCAGTCGGGCGATTTTTTGCTACAATAGAGGCGAGGGAGGAACGTAGGATGCGGCATGGCTATGCCTCATTTTTGCTCGCCCATTGCTTGCGCCGCTTCAACGGCGAACGGACGCTGGCGGCGGCGTATCATTTGTTTTCGGGAAAAAAATCGGCACAAACGCTCCAAGACAGCAAATGGTTTCAGCTTGAGCCGCTGTTTGGCACATGGAAGAATGTGACGATGACGGCGCTCGAGGCGGCGGCAGCGGCGCTTGTCGAACAGCGACTCGCTTTATCCGCGAAACAGCGGACATACACGTTGACCGCGGCGGGGGAAGAGTGGTTTGTTGGGCAGGCGGCGCTTTTCCCCCGCCATCTGAACGGCTGGCGCTATCATGAGGCGGAACCGCTGTTTTGGCAGCGTCTTTCCTTGATCGGGCAGACATTGTCAAACCTCGTCTATGGGCGGCGTTTTGCGCCGATTTGCCGCGATGAGCGAACGCTTCAATGGGTGAAGCAATATTTGCTTGCAAAAGGATCGCGCCAGATGTTGGCCGAGGCGCTGTATCAAGAGCTCATCCGGCTGCTTGAGGCGGTTTCGGAAGAGGCGGCGGCGATCTTTACGCTGCGTTTGACGAGCGCGGTCCGCATCGGTTGGACGATGGAGCAAATCGCCGCCCATTTGCAAAAGGACGCGCTCTACGTGCAGTTTCAATTCCGCAACGTGCTTCATTACATCATGGCGGAAGCTGAGGCTGGACGCGCTCCGATGATGGCCGAATTGATGAGCGGGCTGACGCCGGCGGTGCTGACACAATCGGCGCAAAAAACGTACGAATGGCTGCGGAAAGGAAAAACGGTGGAAGACATTGCCAAGCTTCGCCGCTTGAAGCGAAGCACGATTGAGGATCACGTTGTCGAAATCGCTGCCAATGTGCCCGGTTTTTCGATCGCCCCGTTTGTCGACGATGAAAAGGCGGCGGCCATTCGAGCGGCGGCGCAGGCGCTTAGGACGCGGAAATTGAAAGAGATTCGCGAGGCGCTTGACGGCAAAGTCAGCTATTTTGAAATTCGGCTCGTGTTGGCAAAGGAAGTGGGACGTTGGACGAGTTGACGAAAACGCTGCACATGCAGTTCGGATATGCTTCATTCCGCCCGGGTCAGCGGGAAGTGGCAGAAGATGTGCTTGCTGGGCGCGACGTGCTGGCGATGCTGCCGACCGGAAGCGGCAAGTCGCTTTGCTATCAGCTGCCAGCGTATTTGCTTCAAGGCAGTGTGCTGATCGTTTCGCCGCTTGTGTCGCTCATGGAGGACCAAGTCGAGCAGCTGCGCCGGCGCGGGGAAAAGCGAGTGATTGCTTTTCACAGCCTGCTTGATGCCGAAGAAAAATGGCAGGCGCTCGCTTCGCTTGCGAAGTTTCGCTTTATTTACGCGTCGCCGGAGATGCTGCAGTCGGCAAAATTTTTAACGGCGCTTCGGCGCGTATGCATTTCGCTTTTTGTCGTCGATGAGGCGCACTGCATTTCTCAATGGGGATATGACTTTCGCCCGGACTTTTTAAAGCTTGGGGAGATCCGGCGCACGCTCGGGGCCCCGCCGTGTCTGGCGTTGACGGCGACGGCGCCGCCCGAGGTGCAGGAGGATATCATTCGCACGCTCGGGATGGATGGCGCCCGCCGCCATATTTATTCCGTCGACCGTCCGAACATCGCCTTACGGGTGGAGCATTGTTCATCAACGGAGGACAAAGCGGCGCGCTTGGCCGACTATGCCAAGCGTCTCGAAGGCCCGGGAATCATTTATTTTTCGAGCCGTCAATGGGCGGAAGAGATGGCGCGCCGGCTCGAGCAGCGCGGCGTGGGACGGGTCGCCTATTACCATGCCGGCATGGACGGGGAGCAGCGGTTGCTCGTGCAGCAGCAATTTTTCTACGGCCAGCTTGACATCGTATGTTGTACGAGCGCATTCGGCATGGGCGTGAACAAAGAAAACGTCCGATTTGTGCTTCATTTTCATATGCCGGCCCAGCTCGAGGCGTACGTGCAGGAAATCGGGCGCGCCGGGCGCGACGGAGCGCCAAGCCTTGCCGTGTTATTTTATGCGGACGGCGACCGAGCCATTGCCCAGGCGATGGCGGAGGCGGAGCTGTTAAGTCCGCGTGAGCTGCGTGAGTGGTGTCGGCGGCTGCCGGAAGGAGCCGGATGGGAAGCAGTGATGGCGGCGCTCGAGACTGCCGGATTCACCGACATACAAAAGCGGCTGTTGGCGTATTTTTTAGAACGGGAACAACGGGCGATGCCGGGCTGGCTGACAGCGGAGGCGAAAGAGCGGCTGTACGGCAAGATGGCAGCCGCCATCGAGGCGCGGCGGCGCTGGAAGCGGAAAAAACTGCAGGAAATGGATGAATGGGTGCACTTGTCTTCGTGCCGGCGTCAAGCGCTCGTCCGCGCGTTTGGCGAGGAGCTGACGGATCGGCGGAATGTCTGCTGTGATCGCTGCGGGCTTTCGCTTGACGGCTATGAACGAGCCGTCCGGCGTCCAGAGGCGGCGCCGGTTCGCCATTGGCGCGAGGAGTTGTGGGACATGTTTTTTGGCGGGGGGCGGACGAATGAAGCGGCAAAGTGAACAAATCCGGCAGATGACGGAGCGCGAGGTGCTTTTTCACCTTTATGTAACGCAAGGGCTCCTGCTTCTTGCTGCCGGCGGCTGTTCGCTCTTTTTGTTCGATTGGGCGGAGTGGCGCCGGCTTTGGCGGTTTGATCTCACCGATGTGCTGCTATACGGAGCGGGCGGGGCGGCGCTCGTGCTGGCGGTCGATTTTTTGGCCATGCGCTATTTGCCGGATGATTGGCATGACGACGGCGGGGTGAACGAAAAAATATTCCGCGGCCGTTCGATTCCGCATCTCTTTTTTTTATGCGCACTCATCGCTGTGACGGAAGAATGGCTGTTTCGCGGCGTTGTGCAGACGCATTGGGGGCTTGGGGCGGCAAGCGTCATTTTTGCTGTGCTGCATGTGCGCTATTTGGAAAAATGGTTTTTGTTTCTGATGGTTGTGCTCATCAGTTTGTTTCTCGGTGCACTTTACGAACAGACCGGGAGCTTATGGGTGACGGTTGTCGCCCACTTTTTGATCGATGTGGTGCTCGCTTTGCATATTCGGCTGCAGCGGGAGGAAGGGGTGAAGCGATGAAAGGAACACAGGAGCGCCGAGCGGGGCGGCGCTTGCGGCTCGATGAGAGCGCGCCGTCCTCACGCATCAAACGGCGGAGGGAAAAAGAAGAACAAAAGCGAAAATATGTCCCGTCCCGCCTGCTCGTGTTCTTGTTTTTGGCGTTGCCGGCAGTCGTGCTGGCCATCCACCATGTCCAATCGAAGTCCGACACGGTCACAGTCGTTCGGCACGAAGATCAAAGCGGCCGTGAGACGGTGCGCATTATTCAGGACGACGAAGTCAAGGGGACAGAACAAGCGGCCAAACCGAAGCAGAAGGGCGCCGCCGATCGAGGAAACGTCGGCGGTCGGGAAAAGACCGACCAACGGGGAAAGACCGGTGATGAACAAGGAAAAATCATCACCCATGTCGTCGCAGCCAATGAAACGCTCTACAGCATCGCCATGAAATATTACGGCACACCGAGTGCGATCGACCGCATCAGAAAGGAAAACGGCTTGTCGACGGGCCGTCTTAAGCCAGGGCAAACGTTGCGCATTCCGCTTGGCGAAAACCATTGAGCGACCCCGTCTTTTTTTGAACAAAGCATTGTCTGCCGCTCCCTTCTTTGTTCTAATGCTACATTCTGCGGCATATGATGGACAATAGAAACGGGACAAGGGGGAGAGCATGATGGCCCATTTTCCAGATGAATTTCCCCTCGATGAAGTGGCGAAGGAAATGTTGATGGCCGTCATCGAAAAAAAGAAAAAATGGGAGCGGCTCGAAAAGCGGACGTTGCTCTTGCAGGCGGCCGCGTTTTCCGGTTTGGCCATTTTCCTTCTTTATCTTTTGGCCAAGGCGGCGGCTTTCGGGACGTGGGGGGAGAGGATCGCCTGGTTTTTCGCTGCGCCTGCCCATGTGTTTATTCTGCTTCTTTTAAGCACCGTTTATTGGGCAGCCGTCTACTACAAAGGAAAAAGCGAAAAGGCGGAAGACGATTTTCACGCCCTCCGCTGTGAGATCATTCAAAAAAGCATCGATTTATGGCAGAACCAAGAACAGTGGAACGGGCGCCATCGGCTGTTTGAATGGATGAAGCGGGAGTATGGCATCAATCTTTATTATGAACAAAGTTGAGCGGGGGTTCCGCTCAGCTGCTGTTGGCTTAGAAAACCTTTTTATGGTTGCGCTCCTCTTTTAAAATTTCCACCGCTTCACGGAACCGTTGGGCATGGATGATTTCCCGCTCGCGCAAAAAGCGGAGTCCGTCGTTTAAATCCGGGTCGTCGCTCATATTGATGATCCACTGATACGTCGCGCGCGCTTTTTCTTCGGCCGCGATGTCCTCATACAAGTCGGTGATCGGGTCGCCTTTCGCCTGGATGTACGTCGCCGTGAACGGAACGCCGGCGGCGTTATGGTAAAAGAGGGCGCGCTCATGGTCGATGTAATGCGGCTCCAGCCCGGCTTCTTTTAGCTGCTCAGGCGTCGCGTCTTTCGTCAGTTTGTACACCATCGTTGCGATCATTTCAAGGTGGGCGAGTTCTTCCGTACCGATGTCGTTTAGCAGCCCGATGACTTTCGGCGGCAGCGTATAGCGCTGGTTTAAGTAGCGGAGCGCCGCCGCCAGCTCCCCGTCTGCCCCGCCGTATTGCTCGATCAAATATTTTGCCAGCCGCGGATTGCACGTGCTGACGCGGACCGGGTATTGCAATTTTTTTTCATAAATCCACATGATCCGTTCCCCCTTGCGTTCGTGATGGATCGGCTACACTTGCCAAGGCCATGGCGCATCGTCCCAGTTCCACGGATAGTTGGAATAGCTATGGCCAAACTGTTCAAGCGGACCGTAGGCGGCTTCAAATTGTTTTTTCAGCTGTTTCCGTTTTTGGGCGAGTTGGTTAAATTGTTGAATCGCTTGATAGTCGGTCGGGTGGGTGTCCAAGTAGAGTGTCAGTTCGACGAGAGCAAAGTCGACGGCTTGCAGCTCTTCAAGCTGTTCATAATACTCCTTTGGCATTTGTTTCATGAGCCATCACCTTTTGTCTTTGTTTCGTAAGGGCTGTAGTACGGATCGTAAAACACTTGCCAAAGCGTCCCTTTCATCAACGCTTCACGAAGAGGGAATTGCGGCAAGTTGGGCGGCTGGAATCCGACGTATAAGTTTGGTGCGGTGACGTATGTTTTCACGCGGATCGGCGGGCATGGGTCAAACGGGCTGGTGTACGGCTCATATTGTTTGCGCGTTGTAAACATGAAACCCCTCCTTTTTTGGCAAAGTTCAGTCTATATGTATGATAGAGCAGTATCGTTCATGCCTGTTTGTCATGGCGAATCATGGCAATAATAAGGAGGAAAAAATGGGCCGCCTATGGATGATCGCCTTTGTCGCTGTCTTGTGCACGTATTTGTTTTTTCGCTGGCTGCCGCCCCTTGAGCCGTTTTCCCCAACCTTGTTTTTGACGCAGCTGTTGTTTTCCCCGCTTCGAACATGGCTTGCTTTTGCCTGTTTTTTGCTCGGCGTCGCCGCCAACGGGGCGCTTCTTTGCATCGCTGTAACCGGGATGATGCGCCTGTTGTCCGGCCGGCGGCTTCGCTTAGGCCAATGGTTGCTCAGCTTGGCGGCGCTCGGCCATTTTTATTGGGCGTTTCAGTTCCATTGGCGGTTGGCGGTGCTTTTTTTCGTTTTTTCCTTCTTTTATGGTATGATGATGTTGAGAGATCGCCAGGCGATGCCGCATCGCTGGCCATGACAGGGGAGGAAGTATGCTCATCGGGGGAACAGTCATTGCTTTGCTTGCTTTGCTTGCTTTGCTCAGTTATATGTGGAAAGAGGCGCACAGAAACGAAGTTCGCCATTTGACACTGTCATTTCCCAATTTCCCTGACGACTGTCCGAGACTGGCGATTTTCTTTATCTCTGATATTCACCGGCGGACGGTATGTGCCCAAATGCTTGAGACGGTGAAAGGAAAAGCCGACTTCGTCTTGATCGGCGGGGATTTGGCTGAAAAAGGGGTGCCGGCGGCGCGCGTCCGTGAAAACGTGCGCCGGCTGCGATCGGTTGCCCATGTTTATTTTGTTTGGGGAAACAACGATGATGAAGTCGATTACCCGGAAAACGGGGCGGTCGAGAAAAAATGCTTGTCTAAAACGGGGAAAACGATGTAAACTCATTAATAACAACAAACGAACCAATCGCCGATTGCATCATACAATAACGGTAAGAGATGGCTCTGTAGGTAAGGAGGGGTGCCGATGCGTCTTGAGCGCTTGACCCACAACAAAATCAAAATTTTCCTGACGTTTGACGATTTGCTGGACCGCGGGTTGACGAAAGACGATTTATGGAAAGATACGTTTAAAGTCCATCAGCTGTTCCGCGATATGATCGAGGAAGCAAGCGAAGAGCTCGGTTTTGAAGTGAACGGATCGATCGCGGTCGAAGTGTACTCTTTACCGGCGCAGGGCATGGTCGTTATCGTTACGAACGAAGGCGACTACGACGACATGGAAGAAGAATTCGCCGACGATTATATTGAAATGCAAGTAACGCTCGATGAGAGCGATGACATATTTTACGAATTCCAAACGTTTGAAGATGTCATCCAGCTCGCTCATCGCCTGCATGCGGTCGGCTGCCTCGACGGCACACTTTATTCCTATCAAGGCCGCTTTTACTTGCATGTTCCCGAAGAACCCCCTATTCCGCTCGACAACTTTGTCGCCTTGCTGGCCGAGTTTGGCAACCCGGCTACGATAACGATACATCGTGTGCAAGAATATGGGAAGCGACTGATTGAACGCCGCGCGATCGAACAGCTCGTTCGTTATTTCCGCGCCAACTAAGGCATAGAAAGACTCCTTGAAATGGACAAGGAGTCTATTTTTTGCGCCAACTGTTCGGCGCCGCTTCGCCATTTTTCCTTTGCATCCGGCCACAGAAGGTGTATACTATGACATGAAAGGCGACAAATTATTATAGCGAGCTTATAGGAGGTTTACGTATGGCAGCCGATAAGCATACGGAAGAGAAGGAGCAACAATACGACGTGTTGGCGTCGACACAAATTGTTATACATAGAGCATTGGAAAAGCTCGGCTACCCGGAAGAAGTGTATGAGCTGTTAAAAGAGCCGATCCGCGTGTTGACAGTCCGCATTCCGGTGCGCATGGACGACGGGTCGGTGAAAATTTTTACCGGCTACCGCGCGCAGCATAACGATGCGGTCGGCCCGACGAAAGGCGGCGTGCGTTTCCATCCTGATGTGACGGAACGCGAAGTGAAAGCGCTGTCGATTTGGATGAGCTTAAAGTGCGGCATCGTTGACTTGCCGTATGGCGGCGGCAAAGGCGGCATCGTCTGCGACCCGCGCACGATGTCGTTCCGCGAGCTCGAGCGGCTAAGCCGCGGCTATGTGCGCGCCATCAGCCAAATCGTCGGACCGACAAAAGACATTCCGGCGCCGGATGTGTTTACGAACTCGCAAATTATGGCGTGGATGATGGATGAGTACAGCCGCATCCGCGAGTTCGATTCGCCGGGTTTTATCACCGGGAAGCCGCTTGTCCTCGGCGGTTCGCACGGCCGGGAAACGGCGACGGCCAAAGGAGTGACGATTTGCATCCGCGAGGCGGCAAAAAAACGCGGCTTGTCGCTCAAAGGGGCGCGCGTCGTCGTGCAAGGGTTCGGCAACGCCGGCAGCTATTTGGCCAAATTTATGCACGACGCCGGGGCGAAAGTCGTCGGCATTTCCGATGTGTACGGCGCGCTGTACGACCCGAACGGGCTCGACATCGACTATTTGCTTGAACGGCGCGACAGCTTTGGCACGGTGACGAAGCTGTTTAAAAATACGATTTCGAATCAAGAGCTGCTTGAGCTCGATTGCGATATTTTGGTGCCGGCGGCCATCGAAAACCAAATTACGGCCGAAAACGCTCCGCGCATTAAGGCGAGCATCGTCGTCGAGGCGGCGAACGGGCCGACGACGCTTGAGGCGACGGAAATTTTGACGCAGCGCGGCATTTTGCTCGTTCCGGACGTGCTTGCAAGCGCTGGGGGCGTGACCGTGTCGTACTTCGAATGGGTGCAAAACAACCAAGGTTACTATTGGACGGAAGAAGAAGTCGAACAGCGGCTTGAGAAAGTGATGGTCAAAGCGTTCAACAACGTGTATGAAATGGCGCAGACGCGCCGCGTCGACATGCGCCTTGCCGCCTACATGGTCGGCGTCCGCAAAATGGCGGAAGCGTGCCGGTTCCGCGGCTGGGTGTGAGCGCAGCAAGCGCCAATGTTTGCAAGCTTTGGTGAAATCCCCTATCATAAGATAGGGGATTTTTTGCTTCGTGCGAGGTGACAAGAACGATGAAAGAGGAGAAAATCATTATTGTCGGCGGCGGGCCGTGCGGGCTGGCGGCGGCGATCGCTTTGCAAGACGCCGGATTTTCGCCGCTGGTGATCGAGAAAGGAAACATCGTCCATTCGATTTACCGTTTTCCGACGCATCAGACGTTTTTCAGCACGAGCGACCGGCTGGAGATCGGCGGCGTGCCGTTTATCACCGAAAACCGGAAGCCGACGCGAAATCAAGCGCTCGCTTATTATCGGGAAGTCGTGGTCCGCAAGCAAGTGCGCGTCAATACGTTTGAAGAAGTGAAAAACGTCAAGCGGCAGGAAGACGGGACGTTTTTTATTGAAACGACAAAAGGGACGTACCGCGCGCAGTACGTCGTCATCGCCACCGGCTATTACGACCATCCGAACTATATGAACGTGCCGGGGGAAGAGCTGCCGAAAGTGATGCATTACTTTAAAGAAGCGCATCCGTACTTCAACACCGACTGCGTCGTCATCGGCGGGAAAAACTCGAGCGTCGACGCGGCGATGGAGCTTGTGAAAGCCGGGGCGCGCGTGACGGTGCTGTACCGCGGCAACGAGTATTCGAAAAGTATTAAGCCATGGATTTTGCCGGAGTTTGACTCCCTTGTGAAGAAAGGCGTCATCCGCATGGAGTTTCGCGCTCATGTGAAAGCAATTACCGAAGATGCGGTCGTTTATGAAGTGGACGGGGAAACGAAAACGATCAAAAACGACTTTGTGTTTGCCATGACCGGCTATCATCCGGACCATCGCTTTTTGACGAACATCGGCGTTCAGATCGACCCGGAAAGCGGCCGGCCGCATTATGATCCGGAGACGATGGAAACAAACGTGCCGGGGGTGTTTATCGCCGGGGTGATCGCCGCCGGCAACGATGCGAATGAAATTTTTATCGAAAACGGCCGCTTCCATGGAGACGCTATTGCTGCCTGCATCGTCCGGCGCGAACGGGAGGCGTCAGCCAAGCAGCTGCAGTAGCGCTTCATTGGCCAATATCTTAATGATGCTAAAGCGAGAAAGCGAGGATGGCTTGCGTGACGAAACGGAAAGTGGTGCTCCTGACAACCGGCGGCACGATTGCGAGCAAGCGGAACGAACGCTCTGGCCGCCTGCGGGCCGGGGCGCTAAGCGGTGAAGAGCTCGCCGCGATGTGCCATTTGCCGAAGGAGATTGAGGTCATCGTTGAAAGTGTATTTCAACTTCCTAGCATGCATTTGACGTTTTCGCATTGGCTTGAGCTGAAAAAGCGAATTGAGGCGCATTTCACCGATCCATCCGTTGATGGCATCGTCGTCACTCACGGAACCGATGCGCTCGAAGAAACGGCCTATTTCCTTGATTTGACGATCGATGACCCGCGGACGATCGTCGTCACCGGTTCGCAGCGGGCGCCGTCTGATTTGGGCAGCGATGTGTACATCAACATCCGCCATGCCATTTACGCCGCGTGCGCCGAGTCGTTGCGTGGGGCGGGGGCGGTCGTTGTGTTCAATGAACGCATTTTTGCCGCGAAATACGTGAAAAAAGAACACGCCTCGAACATTCAAGGATTCAACGCTTTCGGCTTCGGCTATTTAGGCATCATTGACAACGATGAGGTGTACGTGTACCAAAAGCCGATCCGACGCGAATATTACAAGCTTGTGCGCCCGCTTCCGCCGGTGGACATTGTGAAATGCTACTTGGAGGCGGACGGCAAGTTCATTAAAGCGGCTCGAGAAAGCGGCGTCGCTGGCATTGTGCTCGAAGGGGTCGGCCGCGGGCAAGTGGCGCCAAAAATGGTCGATGAAATCGTCAAAGCCATCGAAGCGGGGATCAAAGTCGTTGTGACGACGAGCGCCGAGGAAGGGGCGGTGTATACAACGTACGATTACCCCGGCAGCGCCTACGATTTGCATAAGAAAGGGGTTATTCTTGGCAGCGACTACGATGCGAAAAAGGCGCGCATCAAGCTCGCTGTCGCTCTTGCTGCCGACGCCGCCGTTGATGGCTTGTTCGCTTATTAGGCAACAAGCGGCCCAGCAATTCCTCTTTTTTTCTCCCCTGTTTCGTGGTACGATGAAGTTAAAAATGCCAAAGAAACGGGGATCGAGGATGTTTTCGTTGATTTCCGCCGGCGTCGCCCCCGGGGTGGCGCTGCTTAGTTATTTTTATTTAAAGGACGAGTATGAGGCTGAGCCGCTTTCGTTTGTGTTGCGCATGTTTTTGTTCGGCGTCTTGCTTGTGTTTCCGATCATGTTCATCCAATACGTGCTGGCGGCAGAAGGGATCGTCGCGTCGCCGGCAGCCGAGGCGTTTCTTTCCGCTGCGCTCCTTGAGGAGTTTGTCAAATGGTTTGTCGTTTATTTTTTTGTGTATGACCACGACGAATTTGACGAGCCGTATGACGGCATTGTGTACAGCGCCAGCGTCTCGCTTGGGTTCGCGACGCTGGAAAACATTTTGTACTTGTTGGCCAACGGAGTGGAGACGGCCATTGCCCGTGCGCTTTTGCCGGTGTCCAGTCATGCGCTCTTTTCCGTCATCATGGGGTTTTATTTCGGCAAGGCGAAGTTTGCCGTAAAAAAGCGCCGCTATTATTTATGGGCGTCGTTTTTGTTGCCGTTTTTCCTTCATGGCGTCTATGACTGGCTGTTGCTCGCCAAAGAGCGATGGGGCTATTACATGGGGTTGTTTATGCTCGCCTTATGGTGGGCGGCGTTGCGCAAAGTAAAACAAGCGAAAGGATACGCCCGCCCTCAAGCGGTGCCGCCTGTGAAAAGCCAAGCGTAAAAGCTTTGGCTTTTTCTTTTTTTCGCATAAAAAAGGGGAAACGGAAGGAAAATAGGGGTAAAAACGGTGAGTGTTGACGGGAGGTTCACATATGGCAAGAAAATGGGTTCTATTCATCGCATTGGCTGTTTGGACGTGCATTTACCCATCAGGCCATGCTTTCGCGTTTTCCCCGCAAGTGATTCAGCGTGGAGCAGTTGGCGATGATGTCATTGAACTGCAGGCGCGGCTGCAATACCTTGGGTTTTACAACGGCAAAATTGACGGCGTGTTTGGCTGGCGAACGTATTGGGCGCTGCGCAATTTCCAATACGAATACGGCTTGCCGGTCGATGGACTAGCCGGATCGGAGACAAAACGGAAGCTTGTGAACGCTTCAAAATATTACGAGCAGTTTGTGAAAGAGCAAATCCGCCAAGGAAACGATTTCACCCATTACGGCGGCATTCCGCTCAGCCAGCAGGTGAAAAAACGCGGCGGAGGATCGTCGCGGGCAGCGAAAACGACGGCGTCGAACGTGCCGAAAGGGTTTTCGCAAAACGATATTCGGCTGATGGCAAACGCCGTTTACGGGGAAGCGCGCGGGGAGCCGTACATCGGACAAGTGGCGGTTGCCGCCGTTATTTTAAATCGGCTGGAGCATCCGTCGTTTCCGGATACGGTCGCCGGGGTGATCTTTCAGCCAGGCGCGTTTACCGCGGTCGCCGATGGGCAAATTTGGCTGACGCCGAATGAAACGGCGAAAAAAGCGGTGCTTGATGCGATCAACGGCTGGGACCCAACCGGCGGAGCGATTTACTACTTTAACCCAGCCACGGCGACGAGCGCTTGGATTTGGAGCCGCCCGCAAATCAAGCGGATTGGAAACCATATTTTTTGCAAATAAAAGGAGGGAGACGAGATGGTGCGAAACTTACTGATTGCAGCGCTTGTCGTCGCTGTCGTCGGCACTGGTTACTGGGGCTACCGGGAGCATCAGGAAAAAAACGCGATCTTAATTCATGCGGAAAACAATTACCAGCGCGCGTTCCACGATTTGGCCTACCAGATCGATTTGCTGCATGACAAGCTTGGAGCGACGCTGGCGATGAATTCGCACGCCTCATTGTCGCCGGCGCTCGCCGAAGTGTGGAAAATCGCATCTGAAGCCCATTCCGATGTCGGCCAACTGCCGCTGTCGCTTTTGCCGTTTAACAAGACGCAAGAGTTTTTATCGAAAATCGGCGAGTTCAGCTACCGGACGGCCGTGCGCGATTTGGAAAAAGAGCCGTTGACCGAAGAAGAGCACAAGACGCTCGAGGCGCTGTACAAAAGCGCCGGCGCGATCCGCCAAGAATTGCGCAACGTGCAGCATTTAGTGCTGGAAAACAATTTGCGCTGGATGGACGTCGAACTGGCGCTGGCGACGAACGACGAGAAAGGCGACAACATCATTATTGACGGCTTAAAAGCGGTGGAGAAAAATGTTGATACATTCTCAAGTTCGTCCGAGTTCGGCCCGTCGTTCATCGGCCTCGCCAACGAGGAAAAAGGCTTTGTCCGCGCGAAAGGGCGCCCGATTTCCAAAGACGAGGCGAAACGGATCGCCCGCGAGTTTCTCGGCTTAAAAGGAACAGAGAAAATCAAGGTGACGGACAGCGGCAATGGGGCGGATGAGCGTTTTTACAGTTTAACGATTCACGATCCGAAAACAAAGGGCGACATTTATATGGATGTGACGAAAAACGGCGGATATCCGATTTGGGCGTTAAACAGCCGGCCAATCGGCAAGCCGAAGATCAGCTTGCATGAGGCGGCCAACCGTGGGATGGCGTTTTTGCGACGGCATCAATTCACCGGCTTTGAGTTGTACGACAGCACGCAATACGATAATGTCGCCGTGCTGACGTTTGTCAAAAGCGAAAACGGCGTCCGCATTTACCCGGAAGCGATCCAAATGAAAGTGGCGCTTGACAACGGCCATGTCGTCGGCTTTACGGCGCGCGACTATTTGTCATCGTCCATTCCGCGTCCGTTGCCCAAACCGACGCTCACCGTCGAGGCGGCGAAGAAAAAGTTAAACCCACATTTGAAAGTGATGGAAGAGCGCCAGGCGGTCATTATGAACGATTTGCAAAAACCGGTGCTTTGCTATGAGTTTTTAGGAACGCTTGGCGATGAAACGTATCAACTGTTCATTAACGCCGCAACCGGCCTTGAAGAAAAAGTCGAGAAGCTCGAAAGCGTGGAGCCGAATTACAGATGAAAACAAGGGAGGAAAAGCTGGCGCTGTCGGCTTTTCCTCTTTTTTTGGTCAAAGGCAGTCGGGCGGTATGGTATAATCGTCATGGGACATCATGCGGGTCAGCGAAACGATCGCCGGTTCGGCAGCTGACTGAAAAGGAGAAAAGGAAACATGATGATCAAAATCGGAGATTCGATCCGGCTTGAGCCGTCGGACGGCTCAGCGCGGCAATACCGAAGCAAAGCGCTCGCTGTTGCTGACGGGGCGGTTCATATCAGCTATCCGATCGATGAACAGAGCGGAAAAACCGTTTATTTGTTGAACGGGATGCAGTTTAAAGCGACTTTTGTCGGGCAAGACGGCGGTTTGTACATGTTTGATACCGAAGTGAGGGGGAAAATCCGCGATCCGTTGCCGATGGTCGTCTTGGCTTACCCGGGCGAGGAATACGTTGTGCGCATCCAGCGCCGCCGTTATGTGCGGGTGAAAGCGAATGTCGATGCGGCCGTCCATCCGTCTGACGGCGAGTTCACCCCGTTTGTGACGATGACGGTGGATATCAGCGCCGGCGGCGCCGCCCTCCTTGTGCCGCCGGCGCACGCTCCGCTTCTTCGCCCCGGCATGGCGATCGAGCTTTGGCTTGCGTTGGCGATGCGCTCCGGCGAATACCATTACGTGCAAACGAAGGCGTCCATTGTGCGCATGGCTGATGACGAGCGCGGCATGGCGAAAATGTCGGTGGAGTTCACGGACCTCGCCCCCCAAGACCGCGTTCGGCTCATTCGCTACAGCTTTGAACGGCAGCTTGAGGAGAGAAAATGGGAGAACGAACAGAATAAATGAGCCGGGCGCGTGGAATACTGCTAGAAAAAATGGGAAGCAGGGGGCTCGCGCCATGAAACGGATCGAACAGATGTTGTGGAAGCTTGTCGTCATCCAGGCGATTTGCCTGTTGATTGCCCAATGTCTTGTGTTGTACACGCCAGCGGCGTTGTATATCGGCAAGGTGTACGAATACGAAGGTGTGGCCAAGCCGGAAAAAACGAAAACAGTTGAAACGGCCGTCGACCGTTGACGGCGGATATGGTACAATGAACATGGAGACATGCAGGGTTTTCCTGCATTTTTCTTTGTGCATTCATCAAGCGATTTTCGGCAAAGCAGGAGGAAATTATGAAACGACGAATCAGCATTGCGATCGACGGACCCGCCGCGGCGGGGAAAAGCACGGTCGCCAAACGGATCGCTGGGCGGCTTTCCTACGTATACATCGATACCGGCGCCATGTACCGCGCGCTGACGTACCGGGCGCTTGCATGCGGCGTCGACATCCATGATGAGCAGGCACTCCTGTCGCTGCTTCGCGATACATCAATTGAGCTGAAGCCGTCGCCGCATGGGCAGATCGTCCTGGTCAACGGCGACGATGTTACCGACATCATCCGCGGCGAGGCGGTGACGAATGCGGTGTCGCTTGTCGCGAAGCATCCGCTTGTGCGCGAGGAGATGGTCGCCCGCCAGCGCGCCTTGGCGGAAGGGGGCGGCGTCGTCATGGACGGGCGCGATATCGGAACGCATGTGCTGCCGAACGCCGAAGTGAAAATTTTCCTGAAAGCTTCGGTCGAGGAGCGGGCGCGGCGCCGGCATGAGGAAAATATCGCACGCGGCTTTCCATCCGATCTTGAAAAGCTGAAAGAAGAGATCGCCCGCCGCGACCGGCTCGATTCCGAACGGGAGACAGCACCGCTTCGCAAGGCGCCGGATGCGGTGGAAATCGATACGACATCACTGTCGATTGAGGAAGTCGTGGATCGGATTATGGAGATTGTCAACGAAAGGATTGGATGACGGTGGATTTTTATTCATTCGCCAAAGGAATCGTCAAAGGAGTGCTCACTCCTTTGTACCGCATTCAAACGATCGGGATTGAACAATTTCCGAAGGAAGGCGGCGTGCTTCTTTGCGCCAACCATATCAGCAACCTAGATCCGCCGGTCATCGGCATTACGGCGCCGCGCCCGATTCGATTTATGGCGAAGGAAGAGCTGTTTCGCGCTCCAGTCGTGAAGACGCTCGTCAAAAGCTTGCACGCCTTTCCGGTCAAGCGCGGCATGAACGACCGCCAGGCGCTGCGCACGGGGCTTGAGGTGCTGAAGCAAGGCGAAGTGCTCGGCATTTTTCCGGAAGGGACGCGCAGCAAAGACGGGCGGTTGAAAAAGGCGCTGCCCGGCGTCGGCTTTTTCGCTTTGCGCACCGAGGCCGCCGTTGTCCCGTGCGCCATTGTCGGCCCGTACCGTCCGTTTGTGCCGCTTAAGGTTGTGTACGGAGCGCCGATCGATATGGCGCCGCTGCGCGCGCGGAAAGCGAGCCCGGAAGAAGCGGCCGATTACATTATGGATCATATCCGCCGGCTGCTGGAAGAGCATCAGCGAGCATGAAAGGAACATGCTGTTCGAGGCATCCCTTCCGTCGCCTCAATGAGCATTATAGTACATGTTGATTGAGAAAATATGGTATACTAACTAGAAAAGCGTCCTTATTTTGCCGACAGCCGGCCGCGGCCTCGGCGCGAGGCGCGCTTTTGACAGTTGTCAGTCGATGAAGGAGGGTTTTTGCGATGACAGAAGAGATGAATGTGCAAGTCAATGTGTATGAAGTGGGCGACATCGTCCGCGGCAAAGTGGTGAAGCTTGAGGACAAGCAAGTGCTTGTCGAGGTGGAAAACAGCAAGCAAAGCGGCATCATTCCGATCAGCGAGCTGTCGAACTTGCATATTGAAAAACCGAGCGACGCCGTCGCTGTCGGCGATGAAGTGACGGCCAAAGTCAAAAAAGTGGAAGAAGGAAAAGACGGGGAAGAAGGGTTGCTCATTTTATCGAAAAGAGCGGTGGACGCCGAGCGGGCGTGGGAAGATCTTGAGCGCAAATTTGCAAGCGGCGAAACGTTTGAAACAGTCATTAAAGACATCGTCAAAGGCGGTCTTGTCGCCGATGTCGGCGTGCGCGGCTTCATCCCGGCGTCGCTTGTTGAGCCGCATTACGTCGAAGATTTTTCCGATTATAAAGGAAAAACGCTCTCTGTGAAAGTCGTCGAGCTTGACCGCGAGAAAAACCGCGTCATTTTGTCGCATCGGGCGGTCGTTGAGGAAGAACAAGCGCGGCAGCAAAAAGAACTGCTCTCCCGCCTTGAGCCGGGGCAAGTGTTGGATGGCGTCGTCCGCCGCATTGCCGATTTCGGCGTCTTTGTCGATGTCGGCGGGTTTGACGGGCTCGTACATATTTCCCAGCTTTCCCATACGCGCGTCGCTCATCCGTCGGAAGTGGTGAAAGAAGGCGATGTGGTGAAAGTGAAAGTGTTGGCCGTCGATCCGGAGAACGGGCGCCTGTCGCTGTCGATCAAAGAAGCGCTGCCGGGCCCATGGGAAGGCCTCAGCGAAAAAGTGAAACCGGGTGATGTCGTCACCGGGACGGTGAAACGGCTCGCTTCGTTCGGCGCGTTTGTGGAAGTCTTCCCAGGCGTCGAAGGATTGGTGCATGTGTCGCAAATCGCCAACCGCCGCATCGGCTCGCCGCATGAAGTGCTGAAAGAAGGCGACGTGGTGAAGGCGAAAGTGCTCGACGTCAACGAAGCGGATCACCGCCTTTCCCTCAGCATCCGCGCGCTGCTTGAGGAAGAGGCGGCCGCGCCGGCCGAGGATTACAGCCAATACACAAGAACGTCGGAAACGCGCGGCTTTCAGCTCGGCGAAGTGATTGGCGAGCAGCTGAAAAAATTGAAATGACGAACTGTGAAGCAACCCCATTTTGGTGGCAGCCGCCATCAAGGTGGGGTTTTTTGTTTAGCCAAAAGTTGATGCCTCGTTCTATCTAGTTGAACCTGCCATCAACAGAAGTTGTTTGTTTTGTATCGGGAGGAGGTTGCGGTAGACTACACCGAAAAACGAATGTTCAATCTTTAAGGAAGATCCTTGACACATAGAGGAGAATAGACCATTTTTCGTTCGAAATCGTTTTTTCGCCGTAAACGAAAGCTAGCCGTCCTTATTGGCGCGGCTAGCTTTTCATCATTGGCAATGGAAACGCCGTTTTTTTGGAATCAAACGAACAGAGTGGTTGTAGAGAAAGGCCTTTCGTCATTTTTAGTGCTCGTTCCGTTCCCGCGCTTCGTCCGGTGTGTCGAGCCGGGCTGCTCCTTTGTATGAGAGCGATTGGTCGCGGTCTGACTCGACGCGCCGCGACTGTTTCAGTTTTTTCTCCTGACGGTCTTTTCCCACCACACCCCGCTCCTTTCTATGCGAATGTCATTTTTACTATGGCCGGGCGCTCTTTTTTCTATGCATGAATGAACGGTCATAAAAGATGACATAATGAACATAATAAGGAGTGGAAAAGATGGAAGGGTCTTATTTTTATTTCTTTTTTTGGGCGTTATGGATTGCAGCGACATTTTTGATGAAAAAGACCGCCGAGCGGACGAAGTTGGCCGCATTTTCGCTTTTCATGATCAGTTCGGCCTCGATGACGGTGAAGATCAGTCCCATTCATATGGCGGCGTCCTTTTTTGTGCTTTTTTTCTCCTCTTGTTACGTGGCGGTCAAACAGCGGCCATGCGGATGGCTGCGGATGGCGCTGTCAGCGTCCGGTTTGGCGTTTGCCTATGCCGCTTTTCGTCTGCTTGCCTTGTTTGATCCGGTCTGGATTTGGCTTGATGGCCAATGGATGCTTGGCTGGTGGATGGCCTTGATCAGCAGTCTGTTCCACCGCCGCATGTCCGCCCGCCTTCTTTGTCTGGCGCTCGGCGGCTGTCAAGGGGAAGTGGTGTACGCCATGTCCATCTTCCGCATGGCGCCGGGGTATGTGCTTGGATCGTTTTCCTTTTTGGATGCGCTCGCCATTAGCGCATCATCTTTGCTCGTTTGGGAATCGATCCGCTTCTTCTCGCTGCAGCTTGAGGAAAAACGGCCTGTAAGGGGGACGAGGCAGCCGTGAACGAATACACGTTTCCGATTTTATACGGCGTCGCTGCCGGGGTGTTGACGCGGCTTTATTTGTTGCGCACCGATTACCGGCAATACCCGACGTATTTGCACGGTCGGACGATCCATATCGCCTTAGGGGCCATTGCTGCGGGCTTAGGAACGGTCGCCGTGCCGGCGATTATGGAAAAAGAGTTTGCCGCAATTACGTTTTTGGCGCTGGCCGCCTCGCAGTTCCGCGATGTGCGCAATATGGAGCGCAACACGTTAAACGAATTGGACCAGTATGAACTCGTGCCGCGTGGAAAAACGTACATTGAAGGGATCGCCATCGTGTTTGAAGGGCGGAATTATTTAGTCATTTTTGTTTCCTTCCTATCAACGCTTGCGTATTTAGTATGGAACGTGTGGGCTGCGCTTTTGGCGAGCATGGTCGGCCTGATCGTGGCGCGGCGGTTTATGAGTGGAAGCCGGCTGAAAGACATTGCCGACGTCCAATATGTCAAGCCGCATTTTGAAGGGGCGGGGTTGTATGTTGACAACATCTATATCATGAACATCGGCTTGCCGGCGCGGCGCGAAGAAATTTTGCGCTATGGGATGGGATTTATTTTAACGCCGAAAAATTTCAACGCTCGCACGACGATCGCCAATCTTGGGCAGCGGCAGGCGATTTTGCATGATGTATCGACCGCCCTTGGCATTTACCGCGACTCCGGAACGCCGGCGCTCGTGCCGCTCGCCAAGCGCGATTTGAACGACGGGCGCGTCGGTATTTTCATTTTGCCGCAAGTCGAGGATGTCGAGAAGGCGAAGGCTGTCATCGAAAACGTGCCGGTGCTTGAGAGCGCCATCCGCATGCCGGGCAAACGGCGATGGAAGCGGAAAGGGGGGAGCGGCGATGACGCATGAAAAAATAATTTTGGCCGTCATTACGATGAACGGCGGGCGTGTCGCCGGCGGTGCGCCGATCTTTATTTGCCAAACTAAAGAGGAAATGGAACAGATCGCCGCGAATTTAGAGGCGATTTTGGACGGCATCGCCCATGAAGTGGCGGAGGGGCTTCTTATTATCGTCAAACATTAGTTGTTGAGCGTTTCGCTTTTTGATAAAATAAAGCAGTTGTAGCCTGCCCTGGTTCATCGCTAAAAGATGCACTTGATTGGTCAAAAGTCATTTCCTTCCTAGCCTCGCAGTCAAGTGCCCTTGGCGTTGATGGACCGATGCCCTTCCGAAAAGGGCGTTTTTTTTCAGCGACAAAGGTAAGGAGAAAACGAAGATAAAGGGTGGTAGCATGGCAAATCCAGTCGTGGCCATTGTCGGCCGTCCAAATGTAGGAAAATCGACGATTTTCAACCGCATTGTCGGGGAACGCATTTCGATCGTCGAAGACGTGCCTGGAGTGACGCGCGACCGCATTTACAGCCGAGCCGAATGGCTGAACCATTCGTTTTATTTGATCGATACCGGCGGCATTGACATTGGCGACGAGCCGCTGCTTATGCAAATTCGCCAGCAGGCGGAAATCGCCATCGATGAGGCGGATGTCATCATCTTTATGACGAACGGCCGGGACGGTGTGACTGCGGCTGATGAAGAGGTGGCCAAGCTGCTCCGCCGGTCGAACAAGCCGGTTGTGCTCGCGGTGAACAAAATCGACAATCCGGAAATGCGCGATTTGATTTACGACTTTTACGCTCTCGGCTTTGGGGAGCCGTATCCGATTTCCGGGGCTCATGGGACGGGGCTTGGCGATTTGCTTGATGCTGTCGTCCGTCATTTTCCGAAGGGCGGCGGACAAGAGTACGAAGAAGACGTCATTAAGTTTTGCCTCATTGGCCGGCCGAATGTCGGCAAATCGTCGCTTGTCAACGCCATTTTAGGCGAGGAGCGGGTCATCGTCAGCGACATCGCCGGTACGACGAGGGACGCCGTCGACACCTCGTTTGTGCGCGAAGGGCAGGAATATGTTATCATTGATACGGCAGGGATGCGCAAGCGAGGAAAAATTTACGAAAGCACGGAGAAATATAGCGTCTTGCGCGCGTTAAGAGCCATTGAGCGCTCGGACGTCGTGCTTGTCGTGTTAAACGCCGAGGAAGGCATCATCGAGCAGGACAAAAAAATTGCCGGATATGCCCATGAGGCCGGGCGCGGGGTCATTCTTGTCGTCAATAAATGGGATGCGATTGAAAAAGACGATAAAACGATGGTCGAATTTGAGCGGAAGATTCGCGACCATTTTCCGTTTTTGGACTATGCGCCGATTTTGTTCGTATCGGCGAAAACGAAGCAGCGGCTGCATAAGCTCTTGCCGCTCGTCCGGCTTGTGAGTGACAACCATGCGATGCGCGTCCAGACAAATGTGCTCAATGAAGTCATCATGGATGCGGTGGCGATGAATCCGACGCCGACGCATAACGGGCGGCGTCTGAAAGTTTATTACATGACGCAAGTTGCCGTCAAACCGCCGACGTTTGTCGCGTTTGTCAACGACCCGGAACTGATGCATTTTTCATATGAACGGTTTTTGGAAAACCGCATCCGCGATGCATTCGGCTTTGAAGGAACGCCGATTAAAATCATCGCCCGCCCGCGGAAATAAGAAAATGAGACAATGAGATAAAGGAAGTGGAAAACGATGGAGAACATCGCCGTATTGGGGGCTGGAAGCTGGGGGACGGCGTTGGCGCTCGTGCTGGCTGACAACGGGCACCGCGTCCGGCTCTGGGGTCATCGGACCGAGCAGATCAACGAAATCAACGAAAAGCGGACAAATGAAAAATATTTGCCAGGCGTTCGCCTGCCGGACGCCATTATCGGCTATGACGACCTTTGCGCTGCGCTTGACGACGTTGCGATCGTTGTGCTCGCCGTGCCGACTAAAGCGATCCGTTCGGTGCTTGCGGACGTGCGCGCCTGCTTGGCGGCGCCGATCACCGTCGTTGCCGTCAGCAAAGGAATCGAACCGGGGACGCATAAGCGGGTGTCGGAAATGGTCATCGAGGAAATGGGGGAATGGCTTGCAGATGTTGTCGTTCTCTCCGGGCCGAGCCATGCCGAGGAGGTCGTGCTCCGGCACCCGACGACCGTGGCGGTATCATCGCCAAATATGGAAGCGGCGCGCCGCATTCAAGACTTCTTTATGAACCATCACTATTTTCGCGTGTATACAAACCCGGATTTAATCGGCGTCGAAGTCGGCGGGGCGCTGAAAAATATCATCGCCTTGGCCGCAGGCATCAGCGACGGGCTTGGCTATGGGGATAACGCCAAAGCGGCCCTCATCACACGGGGGCTCGCCGAGATTGCCCGCCTCGGCTGTGCCCTCGGCGCTAATCCGTTGACATTCGCCGGTTTGACGGGAGTCGGCGATTTGATTGTCACGTGCACGAGCGTCCATTCCCGCAACTGGAGGGCCGGCTACATGCTCGGCCAAGGAAAAAAGCTGGACGAGGTGCTTGAGAGCATGGGGATGGTCGTCGAAGGGGTGCGGACGACAAAAGCCGCCTATGAGCTGGCGAACGAACTCGGGGTGAAAATGCCGATCACCGAAGCCCTCTATGAAGTGCTGTTTGCGGGGAAAGATCCGAAAGAGGCGGTCGATTCGCTCATGGCGCGCGGAAAAAAAGAGGAAATGAATGACTTAAACAACATTTTTACCGAACAAGAATGACGAAAGTAGGCCAATGGCGGTACAAGTCGTCTTCGTTTTGCATACAATATGGCGAACCATCATCGGCTTGAGCTTCCGGAAGGGTATGAGGCATGCTGAAGTAAAGAAAGCCCCGCTTTACTTCAGCTTTTTTTTTGCCAATGCTATAATAATAGTTGTCGAAAAAAAGGAGGAGCGTCCATGTCACCGGCGTTAGCGAAAATGTGGATCGCCATCGCCTCGATGGTGTTTATGTTTATTTCCGTCGGCTTCATTTATTTAAGCCGCTACAAAGTCAAGATGAAATGGCTTCGTTTCCTGTTGGCGCTCGTCGCCTACGTTCTTTTGATTTTTGCTGGCATCATCATCATTTTCGTTGTATTCAGCGGACCGACACCGCAATAGGCAAAAAGGTGGGGAAAGATGGAACGAATCGCTCGCTTGTTGTTGTCATGTATATGTTTGGCGCTGCTTTCCGGCTGCTTGTATCCACAAGAGCGGCTGAAACAAAACCAAATTCCTTACAAAGACCAAGTGGCGGCCGTCCAATCGGCGGTTGATGAATACCGAAGGGCGACCGGCGGGCTTCTGCCGATTAAAACGCGCGACATGAACACGCCGATGTATTTGAAGTATCCAGTCGATTTTCAAAAACTCGTTCCCCGCTATATGCAGGAGCCGCCGGGAAATGCCTATGAAAGCGGGGGCGTCTTCCAGTATATGATCATTGATGCGGAAACGAACCCGACGGTCAAGCTGCTTGATTTGCGCTTAGCCGAACGCATCCGCGAGCTGAAGCTGCGGCTGGGCATGTACACGGACAAGCATAAGTATCCGCCGTTTCAAGACGTCGTTGCGCCGGGCGTATTTACGCTCGATTACAAAAAGCTCGGCTACAAAGAGCCTCCGTATGTCGTCAGCCCGTTTTCCGGCAACAACTTGCCGTTTGTCATCGACGGGAATGGAGAAATTTACATTGACTACCGTTCTGATTTGTATGCGGCGTTGAAAAAATATCCGCACCACTACAAGCCGGGTGACGACATTCGCCCGATTTTGACCGACCATTCGCTGTTTGTGCCGGCGTATTCGTTGCCCTATACGATCGACGCCAAGACGAACGAACCGATTTTTTTCACAAAATGAGTCATCTTCCCTTCTCTAGGAAAATACATTCTAGAGAAGGGATTTTTTCTATTTTAGTCATAACCGAATCGGACAACATCATATGCATATAGTGTCCGACTATGCTAACTCATTCCACTGTTTCTTATAACGACCGAAGGACTGGAGGGGAGTCATTTGGAAAAGGTCGATATTTTTAAAGATATCGCCGAGCGGACCGGCGGCGACATTTATTTAGGGGTCGTCGGCGCCGTCCGCACCGGAAAATCGACGTTTATTAAACGGTTTATGGAGTTGGTCGTTATTCCGAACATTAAAAACGAAGCCGATAAAGCGCGCGCCCAAGATGAACTGCCGCAAAGCGCCGCCGGCAAGACGATCATGACGACAGAACCGAAGTTCGTGCCAAACCAGGCGGTGACGGTGAAAGTTGATGAGGGGCTTGAAGTCAACATCCGTCTTGTCGACTGCGTCGGCTACGCCGTGCCCGGCGCAAAAGGATATGAAGACGAAAACGGGCCGCGGATGATCCACACGCCTTGGTATGAAGAGCCGATCCCGTTCCAAGAGGCAGCGGAAATCGGGACAAGAAAAGTCATCCAAGAACATTCGACGATTGGAGTCGTCATTACGACGGACGGCACGATCGGGGAAATTCCGCGCCAAGACTATGTCGAAGCGGAAGAACGGGTCATTAGCGAGCTCAAAGAAGTCGGCAAGCCGTTCATTATGATCGTCAACACCGTTCGGCCGCACCATCCGGAAACCGAGGCGCTTCGCCGCGAGCTCGCCGAAAAGTACGACATTCCGGTGCTCGCCATGAGCGTGGAAAGCATGCGCGAAGCCGACGTGTATAACGTGCTTCGCGAAGCATTATATGAATTCCCGGTGCTTGAAGTGAACGTCAACTTGCCGAGCTGGGTGATGGTGCTTCGCGAAGATCATTGGCTGCGCGAAAGCTACCAAGAAGCGGTGCGCGACACAGTCAAAGACATCAAACGGCTGCGCGACGTCGACCGGGTTGTGCAGCAGTTTGCCGAGTACGATTTCATCGAAAAAGCGGCGCTTGCCGGCATCGAAATGGGGCAAGGGATCGCCGAAATTGACTTGTATGCACCGGATGAGCTGTACGATCAAATTTTAAAAGAAATCGTCGGCGTCGAGATTCGCGGCAAAGACCATCTGCTTCAGCTCATGCAAGACTTCGCCTATGCGAAAGCGGAATATGACCAAATCGCCGACGCCTTGAAAATGGTCAAACAAACCGGCTACGGAATCGCTGCGCCCGCTTTGTCCGACATGAGCCTTGACGAACCGGAAATCATCCGCCAAGGGTCGCGCTTTGGCGTCCGTTTGAAAGCCGTCGCGCCGTCGATTCATATGATCAAAGTCGACGTCGAATCGGAGTTTGCCCCGATCATCGGCACGGAAAAGCAAAGCGAAGAGCTCGTCCGCTATTTAATGCAAGACTTCGAAGACGATCCGCTGTCGATTTGGAACTCTGATATTTTCGGCCGCTCGCTCAGCTCGATCGTCCGTGAAGGCATCCAAGCGAAACTTGCGCTCATGCCGGAAAACGCCCGCTACAAGCTGAAAGAAACGCTTGAGCGCATCATCAACGAAGGTTCCGGCGGCCTTATCGCGATTATTTTATAGAAAAGCGGAGGCGAGCGGTTCGCCGCGACGGGCAAATGTTCTTCGCCTGGAGGGATTTACAATCCCGAAGGCGAAGGTTATTTGACCCCGAGCGGCGGCGAGCCGGAGCTAGACAATAAGAAAAGCGGAGGCCGCGTGCCAAGCTCCCGAGGCAAAATGTTCTCCGACCGCAGAAGTGCTTGCACTTCGAGGGCGGAGGTTATTTTGCGGAAGGGAGCTAGCGGCCGCAGCTAGACAATAAGAAAAGCGGAGGCGCCGAGATTAGCTCTCGAAGCCAAATGTTCTTCACCCGCAGGGGGTGCTTGCACCCCGAGGGGGAAGGTTATTTGGCAGAAGAGAGCTAGGCGCCGCAGCTAGACAGAAAGAAAAGCGGAGGCCGCGTGCACAGCTCCCGACAAGGGGGCTTTTTTTGATGCCGTTCTTTTCAGTTGCTAAGTGGCAAAGGGAAAAAATCGCCAAAACCCTTGAGAAATCAGGATTGGCACTTGATTATGGGCATGGCGTTATGGTAATCTTTTATCTGAAATCGTTGTTTTGGTGAAATATGCCTAAAATTGGCCGTTTTTGCGAAAAAAGATGTTGAATTTCCGCGGTCAATTGGTTAAGATTAGGCATGTCACCGCCTGTTGGTGGGAAGAAGGCGGTTTCCTCGTCCTTTGCTTCGTTTGCGCCCGGCGAAAACAGGAGGAGCCCAAACCGTTGGGAAGGGGCTTCAGCCGGCGGCATAGGCGCATCTCCTGCGGGCTGTCGCGAGGCAAACATAGAATGATTGGCTGCGCCGGCGCGGCGCGCAGGCCTTCTTGCCGCTGGAATTGGATGTCTATGTATAGAAAAGCAGAAAAGTGTGCACAAATGGTAGTAAACAAGATCAGCCCTTTGGGAGGAGGTGAATGGCATGAACAAAACGGAATTGATCAACGCGGTCGCTGAAACAAGCGGTCTTTCCAAAAAAGATGCAACAAAAGCCGTTGATGCGGTGTTTGATTCGATTACAGAAGCGCTGCGAAAAGGCGATAAAGTGCAATTAATCGGTTTTGGGAACTTTGAAGTGCGCGAGCGCGCCGCCCGGAAAGGACGCAACCCGCAAACGGGCGAAGAAATGGAAATTCCGGCAAGCAAAGTTCCTGCATTCAAACCGGGCAAAGCGTTGAAAGATGCCGTCAAGTAAGCCTACATAGCAGGAGCGCAGGAGGGAAGGGCAGGTGATTCACCGCCCTTCTTTTTTGTTTTTTTTGGCTCCCTATGCTAGAATCGGATTACATGCAGCTTTTATGACGCAGGAGGATGTTGTTTGTATGCCAGAGATCAATTTTGCGCAAATTGAATATGCGGTCCGCCTCATTCTTGAGGCGATCGGGGAAGATCCAAACCGCGAAGGGCTCGTCGATACGCCGAAGAGGGTGGCGAAAATGTACGCCGAGGTGTTCGCTGGGTTGCAGGAAGACCCGAAGCAGCACTTTCAAACCGTATTCAGCGAGGAACATGAGGAGCTTGTGCTCGTCAAAGATATTCCGTTTTATTCGATGTGCGAACACCATTTAGTGCCGTTTTTCGGCGCTGCCCACGTCGCCTATATTCCGCGGGAAGGGAAAGTGACCGGGCTGAGTAAGCTCGCTCGAGCCGTTGAGGCGGTGGCGCGCCGCCCGCAGCTGCAAGAGCGCATCACGGCAACGATCGCTGATTCGATCGTCGAGGCGCTTGAGCCGCACGGGGTGATGGTCGTCGTTGAGGCGGAGCATATGTGCATGACGATGCGCGGGGTGAAAAAACCGGGAGCCAAAACAGTGACAATGGCGGTGCGCGGCGTGTTTGAAACAGATGCCAACGCCCGCGCTGAAGTGCTTTCGTTAATCAAAGCGTAAGGAGGGAAGAGGATGTACACAAACAGCGATTTTGTCGTCATTAAAGCGCTCGAAGACGGGGTGAACGTCATCGGGCTGACGCGCGGCGCGGACACAAGATTTCACCATTCGGAAAAGCTTGACAAAGGCGAAGTGTTGATCGCTCAGTTCACGGAACATACGTCGGCGATCAAAGTGAGAGGAAAAGCGTATATTCAAACGCGCCACGGTGTGGTTGAATCGGAAGGGAAAAAGTAAACCGGTAAATTTCTAGCAAACTAGAGCGTTTTCGACAAAATTATGTTATAATGAGTCCGTCATGGCGGTGCGGATATTTTTGGGGGACAAGGGTGAGAAGAGTGAATGACATCATGGTGAAATTGGCGTCATTGAAGGAACAAATCGAACGGCTGCTTGACCATCCATATTTGCGCGCGCATGTGCCGGCGCCGGCTGTTGATGAAGACCGGCTGCTGCTTTCGCTGTCGATGATGACTGACGCTCCGGCGGCGCCGAATGAGCCGGACCGGTGCATCATCGCCATGATGCTCATGCAAATCGCCCTTGACACCCATGATAAGGTGACAGACCGCGGCGGCGATTTGCGGACGCGGCAGCTTGTCGTTTTGGCCGGCGACTTGTACAGCGGGCTTTATTACGACTTGCTGGCGCGCTCGGGCGATGTCGCGCTCATCCGTTTGTTCGCCGAAGCGGTCCGCGAGATTAATGAGCAAAAAGTGCGGCTGTATGAAAAAAAGGTGGAGCGGATCGAGACGCTGTTTGCCGCGGTTGGCACGATCGAGTCGGCGTTGCTTGCGAAGCTTGCCGAGCGCATCGGGGCGCCGCAATGGGGGGGATTTGCCGGCCATTACTTGCTTTTGCGGCGCTTGCTGCTCGAGCAGGGAGCGTTCGTCCGCACCGGGTCATCGATGCTGTTTGAGCAAATGGCGCATATCGCCTTTCCGTGGGCCAAAGGGCTGACGAAAGAACAAAAGCGGCATTTGCTTCGCCTTTGCGAGCGTTATATCGACCATTGCAAGGAAGCGTTGCTGGCGGCGAATTTGCCGATGAATGACCTGCTGCGGTTTCGTATGGCGGAACTTGCCGGCGGATTTCAAGCCATCGTCAAAAAGTCGGTGGAAGAAGGGTAGAACGATGCATCAATCGAAAGAAGAGCGAGTCCATCGCGTATTTGAAAAAATTTCCGCGCATTATGACCGGATGAATTCTGTCATCAGCTTCCGCCGCCATTTGAAATGGCGCGAAGACGTCATGCGGAGGATGAATGTGCAAAAAGGGAAAAGGGCGCTCGATGTTTGTTGCGGAACGGCCGACTGGGCGATCGCGCTGGCTGAGGCGGTCGGGCCGGAGGGGGAAGTGTACGGCCTTGACTTCAGCGAAAACATGCTGAAAGTCGGCGAACAAAAGGTGAAGGCGCGCGGCCTCGGCAATGTCAAGCTCATTCACGGCAACGCCATGCAGCTGCCGTTTCCCGACAATTCGTTCGATTATGTGACGATCGGCTTCGGCTTGCGCAACGTTCCTGATTATATGACGGTGCTTAAGGAAATGCACCGCGTCACCAAGCCGGGCGGCATGACCGTCTGTCTGGAAACGTCGCAGCCGACGTTGTTTGGTTTCCGCCAGCTTTACTATTTTTATTTTCGGTTTATTATGCCGCTGTTTGGCAAGCTGTTGGCGAAAAGCTATGAGGAATACTCGTGGCTGCAGGAATCGGCGCGCGAATTTCCAGGGCGGGACGAGCTGGCCGAGATGTTCCGCGAAGCCGGTTTCGTCGATGTCGAGGTCAAACCGTACACGTTCGGCGTAGCGGCCATGCATTTAGGCTATAAACGATGAGTCAAGGTGAACACCATGAAGTTAAAGGCGATGTATTCGTTTTTAAGCGATGATTTGGCGGCGGTCGAAGAGGAGCTGGAACGGACGGTCCGATCCGAATACGGGCCGCTCGGGGAAGCGGCGCTCCATTTATTGCAAGCGGGCGGAAAGCGCATCCGTCCCGTTTTTGTCTTGCTGTCCGCCCGCTTTGGCCATTATGATTTCGAACGGATTAAACATGTAGCCGTAGCGCTCGAACTCATCCATATGGCATCGCTCGTTCACGACGATGTCATCGATGACGCCGACGTGCGGCGCGGCCGGCCGACGATCAAGGCGAGATGGAGCAACCGCTTTGCCATGTATACAGGCGATTATCTCTTCGCCCGTTCGCTTGAGCGGATGGCGGAGCTTGACAGTCCCCGCGCTCATCAAGTGTTGGCGAAAACGATCGTTGAAGTGTGCCGCGGGGAAATCGAGCAAATCAAGGATAAATATCGATTTGATCAGCCGCTTCGCACGTACTTGCGGCGCATCCGCCGAAAAACGGCGCTATTGATCGCCGCCAGCTGCCAGCTTGGCGCCCTTGCCGCCGGCGCGCCGGAGGCGGTGGCCAACCGGCTGTATTGGTTCGGCCATTACGTCGGCATGTCGTTTCAAATTACCGATGACATTCTCGATTTCACCGGCACGGAAGAGCAGCTCGGCAAGCCGGCCGGAAGCGACTTGCAGCAAGGAAACGTCACCCTCCCGGTGCTGTATGCCCTTTGTGATGAACAGGTGCGGGCAAAAATTACGGCCGTCAACGCGGACACGGATGTCGAGGAGATGGCGGCGGTGCTAGCGGCCATTAAACAGACGGACGCCATCGAACGATCGTATGCGCTAAGCGATCGCTATTTGGAAAAGGCGCTCCGCCTGCTCAACGAGCTGCCGGCCAACGAAGCGCGCACGCTGCTTCATGATCTCGCCCTCTACATTGGGAAAAGGGATTATTAGCGCTTTCAAGGACGCTGTTGCCAACGGCGGAAAACAATGATACTATGATGGGTGGGAATCCGTTTCCCAGTACATACGACAGTAGAGGTGGAGAGCGAATGGCAGAACGGACATTCATCATGGTAAAACCGGACGGGGTTCAGCGCAATTTGATCGGCGAGATTGTCGCCCGTTTTGAAAAAAAAGGCTTCCAGCTTGTCGGCGCGAAGCTGATGCAAGTGTCGCGCGAACTCGCCGAGCAACATTACGCTGAACATAAGGAGCGCCCGTTTTTCGGCGAGCTTGTCGACTTTATCACCTCGGGGCCAGTGTTTGCAATGGTGTGGGAGGGCGAGAACGTGATCGCCGCCGCCCGGCAAATGATGGGGAAAACGAATCCGCAGGAGGCTGCCCCTGGCACGATCCGCGGCGATTTCGGCTTGACGGTCGGCAAAAACGTCATCCACGGCTCCGACTCGCCGCAAAGCGCCGAACGCGAAATCAGCTTGTTCTTTAAAGAAGAAGAGCTCGTCAGCTATTCGAAACAGATCAATGCATGGCTGTACTGATGCGAAGACCGGCCGCCATTCGGCCGGTTTTTGCCGTTTTTGTACATTGACAGGGGAGAGGAAAAGGCGACGATGGACGATTATGCGCAGTTCATTGCCAAAGTGAAGCGAAAAACAGGCATTGACTTATCGCTATATAAGGAAGCCCAGATGAGGCGGCGTTTGGCGTCGTTGTACATGAAAAAAGGGCTAAAAAGCTTTGCCGAGCTGTTTGCAGCGATGGAGAAAGAGCCGGCGCTATGGCATGAATGCTTGGATCGGATGACGATCAACGTCTCGGAGTTTTACCGGAACGCCAAGCGTTGGGAGGTGCTTGAGCACACCATTTTACCGCGGCTATTGGCGGAAAACCCGCGCCCGAACGTGTGGAGCGCTGCCTGCTCAACCGGCGAGGAGCCGTATACGCTCGCGATGGTGCTCGCAAAACGATTGCCGCTTCACCGCGTGTCGGTGTTGGCGACCGACATTGACGATAATGCGCTCGCCCGCGCGCGCCTCGGTTTGTACAGCGAACGGTCGCTTGTAGAGCTGCCCGAGGAAATGAGAAAAAAGTTTTTTACGAAAGAAGGCGAGTATTATAAAATAGACGAAAAGATTAAACAAACGGTCAAGTTTCAAAAGCACAACTTGCTCGCGGATCCGTTTCCGCGCAACATGGATTTGATCGTTTGCCGCAACGTGCTCATTTATTTTACGGAAGAGGCGAAGCGGATGCTGTATCGCAAATTTCACGACGCGCTCCGGACGGGAGGCGTGCTGTTTGTCGGCAGCACCGAGCAGATTTTCAATCCCGGCCTGTACGGTTTTGAAGTCGAAGAGACGTTTTTTTACCGAAAAAAATAGCTCGCGCCGGCTTCTTTTTTTCCTGAAACTATTTTCATTTTTCGAATTTATGATATATTTTTACTTAAACGCGTTAAAGACCTGAAGGGAGAGACAAACATGCGGTATTTGACGGCAGGGGAATCGCATGGGCCGCAATTGACGGCCATTTTGGAAGGAGTGCCGGCCGGGCTCGCGCTATGCGCCGAGCACATCAATAAAGAGCTGGCGCGCCGGCAAAAAGGATACGGACGCGGCCGCCGCATGCAGATTGAAAAAGATGAAGTGAAAATCACAGGCGGCGTTCGGCACGGGAAAACGCTCGGCTCGCCGATTGCGCTCGTTGTCGAGAATCGCGATTTTAAACATTGGCAAACGATTATGGCGGTTGAGCCGATTGATGACGAAGCGGAAGTGAAGCGGAAAGTGACGCGTCCGCGCCCAGGGCATGCCGATTTAAACGGCGCCCTGAAATACGGACATCGCGATATGCGCAACGTGCTGGAGCGCTCGTCGGCGCGTGAAACGACGGTGCGCGTGGCGGCTGGAGCGGTGGCGAAACGCATTTTGGAGGAGGTCGGCATCCGCGTCGCTGGGCATGTCATCGAAATCGGCGGAGTGCGCACAAAGAAGCTCGATTATCGTTCGCTTGAAGAATTGCAGGCAGTGACGGAAGAATCGCCGGTGCGCTGCTTTGACCCGGAGGCGGGGCAAAAAATGATGGAAGCGATCGATTGGGCGAAGAAAAACGGTGATTCGATCGGCGGCATCGTTGAAGTGATCGTTGAAGGCGTTCCGGCCGGAGTCGGCAGCTACGTCCATTACGACCGAAAGCTTGATGCGAAAATCGCGGCCGCGATCGTCAGCATCAACGCGTTTAAAGGCGTTGAATTCGGGATCGGCTTTGAGGCGGCGCGCCGCCCGGGAAGCGAAGTGCACGATGAAATCATTTGGAGCCCAGAACAAGGCTTTTCGCGCCGGACGAACCGGGCGGGCGGCTTTGAAGGCGGGGTGACGACCGGGATGCCGATCGTCGTGCGCGGAGTGATGAAGCCGATCCCGACGCTGTACAAGCCGCTTCAAAGCGTGGATATCGAGACGAAAGAGCCGTTTGCGGCAAGCATTGAGCGATCGGACAGCTGCGCCGTGCCGGCGGCGAGCGTCGTCGCTGAGGCCGTTGTCGCCTGGGAAGTGGCGGCGGCGATCGTTGAGCAGTTTGGGCAGGATCGGATGGACTTGATTAAGGAAAATGTGGAACGCGCCCGCCGCTATGCAAAGGAGTTTTGACGATGATCGAACGGACGATTGAAACGGCGACGAAGCGCTATCCGCTTCTTTTGGGCGATGGGGCGGCCCGCATGTTGCCAAGCTTGCTTCGGTCGCTCTCCTGTCCGCCAGGGACAAAACTTTTCATCGTTACCGACGATACTGTGGCGCCTCTTTATTTGGATGAGGTGCGGGCGTTGCTTGCCGCCGCTGAGTATGACGTGTACGCCTACGTCATTCCAAGCGGGGAGGCGGCCAAGTCATTTGATAATTATTACGCCTGCCAGACAGCGGCATTGCAGTGCGGCCTCGACCGCCGCTCGGTCATCATTGCGCTTGGCGGCGGCGTTGTCGGCGATTTGGCTGGGTTTGTCGCCGCCACCTATATGCGCGGCATCCGTTACATTCAAATGCCGACGACACTCTTGGCCCATGACAGCGCCGTCGGCGGCAAAGTCGCCATCAACCATCCGCTCGGCAAAAATATGATCGGCGCCTTCCACCAGCCGGAAGCAGTCGTGTATGACACCGCCTTTTTGCGCACGCTGCCCGAGCGCGAGCTTCGGTCCGGGTTTGCCGAGGTGATCAAACATGCGCTGATCCGCGATCGCCGCTTTTACGACTGGCTGCGCGCGGAAATCAAGACGCTCGCCGACTTGCGCGGCGAGAAACTCGCCTATTGCATTGAAAAGGGCATTGACATTAAGGCGTCCGTTGTGCGTGAGGATGAAAAAGAAACCGGGGTGCGCGCCCATTTGAATTTTGGCCATACGCTCGGTCATGCGCTGGAAAGCGAATTAGGCTACGGCGCGCTCACTCACGGGGAGGCGGTTGCGGTTGGCATGCTGTTTGCCGTCTTTGTCAGCGAACGGTTTTACGGCCGATCGTTCGCCGAGCATCGATTGGCCGACTGGTTCGCCGGATACGGCTTCCCGGTGTCGCTGCCGACAACGGTTCAGACGCGCCGCCTGCTTGAGAAGATGAAAGGCGACAAAAAAGCGTACGCCGGAACAGTGCGGATGGTGCTTCTCTGTGAGATCGGCGACGTGGAAGTGGTGGAACTCGAAGACGACAACCTGCTCGCGTGGCTGGACGAGTTTGCCAGACAGGGGGGAAAAGGATGATTCGCGGCATTCGCGGAGCGATTACGGTGGATCGAAATGACGCCGAGGAAATCGTGGCGGCAACTGAAACGTTGCTTCGTGAAATGATCCGCGCAAACGATGTCGCCGCCGCCGATGTGTCGTTTGTGCTCATTTCCGTCACCGACGACATCACCGCCGCGTTTCCGGCGCAGGCGCTGCGCCGTTTGGACGGCTGGACGTATGTGCCGGTCATGTGCACGAGGGAAATTCCGGTGCCCGGTTCATTGCCGCGCTGCATTCGCGTCATGATGACGGTGGCGACTGAGAAACAGCAAGAAGAGATCTGCCACGTGTATTTAAAAGGGGCGGTCGTGCTGCGCCCGGATTTGTCGTTGACAAAAAAAACAGAAATGTAATATAGTTAAAATAACTTCTTTGCCCCCCTGAGACAACGGGGGCGTTAGAAGCTGAGCGAGAGCAGAGAGCGAGTGTAGGGTAGATGAGAATGAGCGAGTTTAGCTGAGGTGAGCATTTTTTTCATTCGCCGGCATCTGCCCAAAGACGGTCGTCTTTGGGCGTTTTATTTCCCTCTTTTTATTTCGCCTCATAAACCCTCATTCTCCGCCCGTCGATCATGAAGGGAGGAGAAGTGATGTCTGCTGATGGGCTGGCCGCTTTTTTGGCGGAAGCGAACGAATTTCGCACCATCCCGATTGTGCGCAAATTTTTAGCCGATGTCATTGAGCCGCTCGGCGTGTTTGCCAATTTGCGCGAGGAAGCCGTGTTTTTGCTTGAAAGCAAGGATGACGAATCGCCGTGGGCGCGCTATTCGTTCATCGGTGTGGCGCCGTTTTTGACGCTGGAGAGCGAAACGGGCGAAACGTTTTCGGTGAAAGACGAAAACGGGAACGAACAAATCACCGCACCGACGCTGAAAGAAGCGTTTCAATGGGTCGAGCGGACGCTTGCCGTCAAGCCGCTCGCCGAGACGGTGCCGTTTACAGGCGGTGCAGTTGGGTTTTTAGGCTACGATTTCATTTCCGCCATCGAAAAAGTGCCGCGCCACAAAAACCGCGATGTGCCTATGAAGACGGCCTATTTCGTGTTTTGTGAATCGCTGTTTGCGTTTGACCAAAAAAAGCGTGAGTTGCTCGTCATTCACTATATTCGGTTGAGCGGCAACGAAACGGAGGAAGAGAAAATCGAAGCGTACCGTGCGGCCGAACGGCGCATGGCCGATCTCGCGGCGAAAGCTGCCCGCCCTCAAGCCGAGCAGCCGCTCTTGCCGGCGGAAGGCGAATCGGGGCGGGCCGCCTCGTTTGCCAAAGCGGTGTCCAACTATGACAAAAAACAGTTTTTGCGCGATGTTGAGGCCGTGAAACGGTACATCGCGGCCGGCGATGTGTTTCAAGCCGTTCTGTCACAGCGCTTCTGCGTGCCGGTTCAAGCCGGAGGCTTTGCCATTTATCGGCTGCTCCGATACATCAACCCGTCGCCGTACATGTTTTATTTCCAGCTTGACGGTGTGGAAATTGTCGGCAGTTCGCCGGAAAAACTGATTCAAGTGCACCGTCGGCGCGTTGAAATCGATCCGATTGCCGGCACACGGCGGCGCGGCCGATCGCCGGAGGAAGACGAAAGGCTGGCTGATGAGCTGTACCACGACCCGAAAGAACGGGCTGAGCATTATATGCTTGTCGATTTGGCGCGCAACGACATCGGCCGGGTCGCCAAGTACGGAACGGTCGAGGTGCCGGTGTTGCTTCAGATCGGCAAGTTTTCACACGTGATGCACTTAATTTCCAAAGTCGTCGGTGAGCTGGACGACAACGTCCACCCGATCGATGCACTCCTTGCCGCCTTTCCGGCTGGAACGGTGAGCGGGGCGCCGAAAGTGCGGGCGATGCAAATTTTGCAGGAACTCGAGCCGACAGCGAGGGGGCTGTATGCCGGAGCGATTGCCTATATCGGGTTTGACGGCAACATCGATTCGTGCATCGCCATCCGGACAGCGGTCGTGAAAGACGGCTATGCCTATGTGCAAGCCGGCGCCGGCATTGTCGCCGACTCCGTTCCGGAACTGGAGTGGAAAGAGACGCGCAATAAGGCGAGCGCCTTGATGAATGCGATTGAACAAGCGGAACGACTATTTGCTAAAGGGGAGAGGGTCGTATGTTGAAGCAGCTGCTTTCGAAATGTGCGGAAGGGAAAGCGTTGACGGAAGACGAAGCGTATGCGGCGATGAATGTCATCATGTCCGGCGAGGCGACGGACAGTCAAATCGCAAGTCTGTTGTCCATGCTCCGCCTGCGCGGAGAGACGGTCGATGAGCTCGTCGGATTTGTGCGGGCGATGCGCGACCGGATGACCGCCATTGAGGCCAGTGATGATGTCATCGATACGTGCGGCACGGGCGGCGATGGGGCGGCGACATTCAACGTTTCCACCGCCGCGGCGATCGTCATTTCATCGCTCGGCGTCAAAGTCGCCAAGCACGGCAACCGCGCCGTTTCGTCAAAAAGCGGCAGCGCCGATGTGCTCGAGCGGCTCGGCATCGACATTCAAACGTCGCCGTCGGCCGCCAAACAGGCGTTGGAAACGAAAGGGCTGGCGTTTTTGTTCGCCCCGCTCTATCACGCGGCGATGAAACACGCCGCCGGGCCGCGGAAGGAAATCGGTTTCCGCACCGTTTTCAACTTGATCGGCCCGCTCGCCAATCCGGCGCGCTGCAAGCGGCAAGTCGTCGGTGTCTATTCGACCCGCTACGCTGAGAAATTGGCGGAGGCGATGCGCCGCCTCGGTTCGGAACATGTGTTGTTTGTCACCGGGCGCGACGGACTTGATGAATGCAGCATCGCTGCAGAAACGGATATCGTGGAGTTGAAAGACGGCGCGATCCGCCGCTTTGTCATCGCTCCAGAAGACGCCGGCTTGCCGCGCGGCGAGCTTGCCGATGTGCAAGTGCGCGATCCGGAAGAGAGCGCCGCGCTTCTTGAGGCGGTGATGGCGGGAACAGCGCCGGAGAGCGCCATCAATATCGTTGCGCTGAACGCCGGCGCCGCCCTGTATGCCGCCGGCAAAGCCGAAACGATTGCCGCAGGAGTGGCGATGGCGAAAGAGGCCATTTTGTCCAAAACCGCATACGAACAACTGCAACGCCTGCGGACGAAGGAAGTGGTTCATGATGCTTGAGCAAATTTTAGCGGCCAAACGGGAAGAAGTGGAAACGTTGATGCTGCCGGAGCCATTGCCAGAGCGAAAGCGCCGTCCATTTGCGGCGGCGCTCCGCCGGCCGCGGCGGATGCTTGGCTTGATCGCTGAGGTGAAAAAAGCGTCGCCGTCAAAAGGCATCATTCGCCCGGATTTTGACCCAGTGGCCATCTCTAAAGCGTATGAACGCGCCGGCGCCGACGCGATCAGCGTGCTGACGGATGAACGGTATTTCCAAGGGCATCGCCGCTATTTGCGAGCGATAAAAGAAGCGGTTAACGTTCCCGTGCTGCGCAAAGATTTCATCATCGATCGGCGGCAAGTCGAGGAAAGCGTCCGACTCGGGGCGGATGCGATTTTATTGATCGGCGAGGCGCTCCCGCCGGAAACGCTCGAGGAGCTCTATCATGAAGCGTACAGCTTGGGGCTCGAATGTCTGGTCGAGGTGCACGCGAAAGAGACGCTCGAGCGGATTTTAGATCGGTTTACGCCGGAGATCGTCGGCATCAACAACCGCGACTTGCATACCTTTGTGACAACGCTTGAGGCGACCAAAACGCTCGCTCCGCTCATCCCGCCATCGTGCGTCATCGTCAGCGAAAGCGGGATCGGTTCCTACAATGATGTGAAGACGGTCGAATCGTACGGAGCGCAGGCAATGCTCGTCGGCGAGTCGCTCATGCGCCAAGACGATGTGGAGCGGGCAGTCTACCGGCTGTTTGGGGAGGAAGATGGGGATGATTCGGCTTAAATATTGCGGCAACCGTTCGGCTGAAGACGTGCAGGCCGCTATCGCGAGCGGGGCTGACTACCTCGGCTTTATTTTCGCCGAAAGCAAGCGGAACGTCTCACCGAGTGAAGTGCAGCAATGGCTCGCGCCCCATGAGCTTGGCGCAAAACAGCTTGTCGGCGTCTTTGTCAACGCCCCCGTTAGGCGGATCGCCGCTGTCGCCGCCGAGCTGCCGCTTCATGTCATCCAATGCCACGGCCGTGAAACGCCGGCGGAGCTGGCGGCGGTGAAAGAGGCGGTGCCGCTTTCCGTCTGGAAGGCGATCCACCATGGCGACGGGGCGCTTGCGGCGATGAGGCAGTACGCTGGCATCGCTGATGGCTACGTCGTTGACAGCCGCGTCGCCGGCGCTTGGGGCGGGACGGGCGTCGCCTTTGATTGGGAGGCGGTGCCGCGTTATTTGGAAGAGGCGGCCCGCCAAGGCGTGCCGTGCTTCATCGCCGGCGGCATCACTCCGGACAATATCGAGCGGCTGCTTGTCTACCGCCCGGATGGCATCGATATCAGCAGCGGCATTGAAACGGACGGACGCAAAGATCCAACGAAGATGAAGCAAATCGAAGAAAAAATGAAACATTATTCTAAATAACAAAGCGAAGGGCCAAAAGACGGCGCTGACGCTCGGACGGTTAACAAACGCAGGCGCTTTGAAGAAATGCGGCTCTTCGTCTTTCAACTTTTATGAAGGAGAAGGTGGGGTTAGATGATGGAACGCGTTCCGAATGAATACGGCCGGTTTGGCGATTTCGGCGGCAAGTTTGTCCCTGAGACGCTCATGCTTCCGCTTGAGGAAATTGAAGCGGAGCTTGACAAAGCGCTTGCCGATGAATCGTTCAAACAAGAATACATCCGCATTTTGCAGCATTACTCCGGTCGCCCGACCCCGCTCACGTTCGCGCCGAATTTGACACAACGGCTTGGCGGCGCGAAAATTTATTTAAAGCGCGAAGATTTAAACCATACGGGCGCCCATAAAATTAACAACGCGATCGGCCAGGCGCTTTTGGCGAAACGGATGGGCAAGAAAAAGCTGATCGCTGAAACCGGCGCCGGCCAGCACGGCGTCGCCGCGGCGACGGTGGCCGCCCATTTCGGCATGGATTGCATCGTCTTTATGGGCGAAGAAGACATCAAGCGGCAGGAGCTGAACGTGTTTCGCATGAAGCTGTTGGGCGCCGAAGTCGTGCCGGTGTCAAGCGGCAACCGAACGTTGAAGGATGCGACGAACGAAGCGATTCGCTATTGGGTCGCCCACTGCGACGACCATTTTTACATGATTGGCTCGGTCGTCGGTCCGCATCCGTACCCGAAAATGGTGCGTGAGTTTCAGCGCGTGATTGGCGATGAAGCGAAAGAACAGTTTCTCGCCCGTGAAGGGAAGCTGCCGGATGTCATCGTCGCCTGCGTCGGCGGCGGCAGCAACGCCATCGGCATGTTTTACCCGTTTTTGCAAGATGACGTCCGCCTCGTCGGCGTCGAGGCGGCCGGCAAAGGGATCGACACTCCACACCATGCGGCGACAATCACAAAAGGGACGAAAGGGGTCATCCACGGGGCGATGACCTACCTGTTGCAAGACGAGTACGGACAAATTCTCGAACCGTATTCGATCTCAGCCGGCCTTGATTACCCCGGCGTCGGCCCGGAACATGCGTATTTGGCGAGCATTGGCCGCGTCTGCTATGAAAGCGCGACCGATGACGAGGCCGTCGCTGCGTTTCAATTGTTGGCGCAAACGGAAGGCATCATTCCGGCCATCGAGTCGGCCCATGCGGTGGCGAAAGCCGTCGAGCTCGCCCGCGAGATGCCGCCGGATGAAACGGTGCTCATTTGCCTGTCCGGCCGCGGAGATAAAGATGTGCAAACGATGATGCGCCATCTTGGCGCGAGGGAAGGTGAAGACATTGCCACTGTCCGTTAATCCGCCGCTATTTATCCCGTTTATCGTTGCCGGTGATCCGGATCCCGATGTGACGATCGATCTCGCCTTGGCGCTTGAGGAGGCCGGCGCTGACATATTGGAGCTTGGCGTGCCGTACTCCGACCCGCTCGCTGACGGACCGACGATTCAACGCGCCGCCGCAAGGGCGCTTGACGGGGGCATGACGCTTCCGAAAGCCATTCAGCTTATTGGCGAGATGCGAAAAAAAGGGGTAAACATTCCGATTATTCTCTTTACGTATTACAATCCTGTGTTACAATTAGGAGAAGAATCCTTTTTTGCTTTAGCGCAGGAAAATGGCGCCGACGGCGTGCTCATTCCCGATTTGCCGTTTGAGGAAAGCGGTTCGCTCCGCGAACTTGGCGAACGGTTTGGTCTCCCGCTCATTTCGCTTGTTGCGCCGACGTCGAAGCAGCGGATCGAGCGGATCGCTTCGGCGGCGCAAGGGTTTTTGTATTGCGTCTCCTCGCTTGGCGTTACAGGTGTGCGCGAGACGCTGCCGGAGACGCTCGGCGATTTCCTCCGTGAAGTGAAGCGGCATAGCCGCGTCCCGGTCGCCGTCGGCTTCGGCATTTCGGCGCCGGAGCAAGTCGCGATGTTAAAAGAGGTGTGCGACGGCGTTGTCGTCGGCAGCGCGCTCGTGCAAAAAGTCGAGCAGCTGGCTCCGAGGTTGCAGGCGCCGGACGAAAGGGAAGCGGCCGTCGCCGAGTTTGCTGCCTACGCCCGTTCGCTTGCCGCGCCGCTTCGGGAGCCGTGTTCTTCGCGCTAAAAGTTCCGAATCGAAGGAGTTGGCGACAATCATGCAAGTAAAGGAATCGCTCCGGGGACTTTCTCCGTACCAGCCGGGAAAATCGATCGAAGAAGTCAAGCGGGAATACGGCTTGTCTGAGATTATCAAACTTGCTTCTAACGAGAATCCGTACGGTTCGTCTCCAGCGGCAAAAGCGGCCATCGCCGCTGAGCTTGACCGCCTCGCCGTCTATCCGGACGGCTACGCCCGCACGTTGCGCGAAAAGGTGGCGAAGCATCTTGGCGTCAAGGAAACACAGCTTTTGTTTGGCAACGGTTCGGATGAGGTGGTGCAAATTCTTTGCCGCGCCTTTTTAGAGCCGGGCGTGAATACGGTGATGGCGGCGCCGACGTTCCCGCAATACCGCCATAACGCCATCATCGAGCAGGCCGAGGTGCGCGAAGTGCCGCTTGTTGATGGGCGGCATGATTTGGAGGCGATGCTTGCGGCCATCGATGAAAACACGCGCATCGTCTGGGTTTGCAACCCGAACAACCCGACGGGCACGTATGTGAATGACACTGAGCTGCGCGCCTTTTTGGACCGCGTGCCGCCGCACGTGCTCGTCGTCGTGGACGAAGCGTACTACGAATATGCGACGGCGCCTGACTACCCGCAAACGGTGCCGCTTTTAAACGAGTATGAGCGGCTTGTCGTCATGCGCACGTTCTCGAAAGCATACGGGCTCGCCGCGCTCCGCGTCGGCTACGGCGTGGCGAGTGAGGCGCTCATCCGCGCCGTCGAGCCGGCGCGCGAGCCGTTTAACACGTCGACCATCGCCCAAGCGGCCGCGGCGGCCGCGCTTGACGATCAAGCGTTCATCCGCGCCTGCGTCGAACGAAATCGCGCCGAGCTTGAGCGGTATTATCGCTTTTGCGAGGAGAACGGCCTGAAGTATTACCCGTCGCAAACGAACTTTTTGTTCATTGATTTCGGGATGGATGGCGACGAAGTGTTCCGCTATTTGCTGGAGCGAGGCGTCATTGTCCGCTCGGGCAAAGCGCTTGGGCTGCCGACCGGCGTGCGCGTGACTGTTGGCACGAAAGAGCAAAACGACCGGGTGTTGGAACTCGTTTCGCAGCTGCTTCGGGAAAAACAGCTCGCCTGACCGTTCGGCGGCAGGATGGATAGAAAAGACCGGCCCGTTGCTTTTCGAAAGCAGCGGGCGCACGTTTACATAAAGTAGGTGGGACGATTGGAAGGAAAGGTGTTCATTGTCGGCCTCGGCTTGATCGGCGGATCGATTGCATTGGCGATTAAAAAAGCACATCCGGAGGCGGTGATCATCGGCTACGACGTCAATGAGCGGCAGCTCGGCTTGGCGCGCTCGCTCAAGGTGATCGACGCAGCAGCCCGTTCGCCCGAAGACGGATACGGGCAGGCGGATTTGATCGTTCTGGCCGTTCCGGTCATGCAGACGGAGGCGCTGCTTTTGTCGATGCCGCTCGAGCGGCTGAAGCGCGGCGTCATCGTCACCGATGTCGGCAGCACGAAGCAGCGCATCGTCCAAGGCGCCCGCCGCCTGTTGGATCGTGGCGTAGCGTTCATCGGCGGCCATCCGATGGCCGGGTCGCATAAAAGCGGTGTGGCGGCGGCAAGGGCTCATCTGTTTGAAAATGCTTTTTACATTTTGACGCCGACGGACGATGTGCCGCCGCAGCAAGTCGAGGCGTTGAAACAGTGGCTTGTGGGAACGAAAGCGCAGTTTGTCATCTTAACGCCGGAAGAGCATGACCGCATCACTGGCGTAATCAGCCATTTTCCGCATTTGATTGCGGCGAGCCTCGTCCATCAGGCGCGCGAATATGAGTGCGAAAACGCCCTCGTCAGCCGGCTGGCGGCCGGCGGCTTCCGCGACATCACCCGCATCGCGTCGAGCAATCCGGAAATGTGGCGCGATATTTTTATCCATAACAAGCATGAACTGCTTGCGCTCTTTGACCGCTGGATCGCCGAAATGGAGCGGCTGCGCTCGTTTGTCGAAGAAGAAAACAGCATCGCCATTTACCATTACTTTTTGGAGGCGAAACAGTTCCGCGACGGGCTGCCGTCGAGGACGAAAGGAGCGATTCCGTCGTTTTACGATTTGTATGTCGACGTGCCGGATTATCCGGGCGTCATCTCCGAAGTGACCGGCTATTTGGCCGAGGAAAACATCAGCATCACGAACATCCGCATCATTGAGACGCGCGAAGAAATTTACGGCGTGCTCCGCCTCAGCTTCCAAAGCGAAGACGATCGGGCGCGGGCGAAAGCGTGCCTCGCCAAACATACGAACTATGCCACCTATGAAGGGTAGCAATGAAAAACAGTGGAGGGATTTTGCATGCAGCTGCCAACCAACGTGTCATCGCTCCGAGGAATGATCGAAGTCCCCGGCGACAAATCGATTTCCCATCGCGCCGTCATGCTCGGGGCGCTTGCTTCTGGACGGACGGTGATTGACCATTTTTTGCCTGGGGCGGACTGTTTAAGCACGATCGACTGTTTCCGGAAACTCGGTGTCGACATTCGCCAGGACGGGACGACAGTCGTTGTCGAAGGAGCCGGCCCCGGCGGGCTGCGCGAGCCGGCCGCGGTGCTTGATGTCGGCAACTCGGGAACGACGGCGCGCCTGTTGCTCGGCATTTTGGCCGGCCAGCCGTTTCACGCCTGCCTTGTCGGCGATGAATCGATCGCCAAGCGGCCGATGGGGCGGGTGACGAAGCCGCTTCGCGAAATGGGGGCGCGTATTGACGGGCGTGACAGCGGCAATTATACGCCGCTTTCCATCCGCGGCGGCGCGCTTCGCCCGCTTCGCTACACTTCGCCGGTGGCGAGCGCGCAAGTGAAATCAGCCGTTTTGCTTGCGGGCTTGTTCACCGACGGCGTAACGTCGGTCACCGAGCCGCACCGCTCGCGCGACCATACCGAGCGGATGGTTCGGTTGTTTGGTGGTGAAGTGAATGTGGATGGCTTGACCGTCTCGGTGGCCGGTCCGCAACGCTTGCGTGGGACGCACATTTACGTTCCCGGCGATATTTCGTCAGCCGCCTTTTTCCTTGTCGCCGGCGCCATTGTGCCAAACAGCGAAATTACGCTGAAAAACGTCGGCTTAAATCCAACGCGGACCGGTATCGTCGATGTGCTCAACGAAATGGGGGCAGACGTCGTGATTGACAACGTCCGCAATGAGGAAACCGAGCCAGTCGGCGACATTACGGTCCGCACGTCGACGCTTCGGGCGGTCGAAATCGGCGGGGATCTGATTCCAAGATTGATCGACGAAATTCCGATCATTGCCTTGCTCGCGACGCAGGCGGAAGGAACGACCGTCATCAAAGACGCGAGCGAACTGAAGGTGAAAGAGACGAATCGGATCCATACGGTCGTCACCGAGTTGAAAAAATTCGGCGCTGACATCGAAGCAACCGACGACGGCATGATCATCCGCGGCAAAACACCGCTTTATGCCGACGGGATTGTTGTCGACAGCCATGGCGACCACCGCATCGGCATGATGCTCGCCGTTGCCGCCTGCATCGCCAAAGGGACGGCCCGCCTCGAGCGCTCGGAAGCGGTCGCCGTTTCCTATCCGGCGTTTTTTGCCGATCTCCGTTCGCTTCTGTAAGGCCTCCCGCCCCAAGCGGGCGGGCGGTCATATTTTGCTTTGTTCGTTCATATGTTGTCAGTGAGAGGAATGGCTCCGCATTTTTGAAAGCGGATACATTCCCGGTTTCCGGCCGAAAAACGGCGCACCTTCCAGACAGAGAGCGGTTTGGTTGCGGAAACGGCCATGATCGATTATCATCATTCATGTTCCCGTTGTAACGGTACATAACGATTTGAATGGCAAAGGCGGATGGCCGCCTGCCGCAAGAGAGGGCTGACGAACCATGACACGCGTCGAACAAATCATTCGCTTAGTGGAAAACGGAAACGTCGACCAAGCGTTGGCGCTCGTGCCGAAAGTGAAAAAATATGGAAATGATGAAGAAAAATATGTACTCGCCGACTGCTTGTACGGATGGGGAATGCCGGAAGAGGCGAAGGAGCTGCTTGAGGAGCTGGCTGCCCGCTATCCGGATGACGGCGACATTCGCTTGTTTTTGGCGGAAGTGTATACGGAGCTTGAAGCCGAAGAGGAAGCGCTCGCCATTTTGTCGGAGATCGGAGAAGATGATCCGCAGTTTGTCCGCGCGTGCCTTCTTGCCGCCGATTTGTACGAAATGCAAGGGTTGGCGGAAGTGAGCGAGCGGAAGCTGCGTCAAGCGTACGAGAAAGCTCCAGATGAGCCGATCGTGCAGTTTGCGTTGGCTGAGCTGTATTTTTCGCACGGCGAATACACAAAAAGCGTGCCGCTTTATGAACAGGTGCGGAAGACGAATAAGGAGATGGCCGGCGTCCTCATCGCCGAGCGGATCGCTGAGGCGCTCAGCCGTTCCGGGGAATTCGAGGCGGCGCTTCCGTATTATGAGGAGGCGCTCAATGAAAAAATGGACAGCCGGACGCTGTTCGCCTACGGATTCACCGCGTTGCAGGCCGGCTATACACAAACGGCCATCGATAAGCTCAGCGCTTTAAAAGAGCTCGATCCGGACTACACTCCGCTTTACCTTTATTTGGCGAAAGCGTATGAACAAGAAGGACGGCTCGTGCAAAGCTATGAGACGGCGCTTGAGGGAATCGGCGTCGACGAATGGAACAAAGAGCTCCGCCTTTACGCCGGCAAGCTGGCGCTCAAGCTGAACAAGCCGGTGGAAGCAGAAGAGCACTTGAAAAAGGCGCTTGAGATCGATGGCGGGTACATCGAGGCGCTCACGGTTTTATCGGCGCTTTGGCTAAACGAACAGCGCTATGAGGATGTCGTAGCGCTTCTTGAGCAGGCGATGGCCGATGGCGAGTACGATCCGCAGTTTGAATGGGACCTTGGGCGCGCCAAACATCGGCTTGAAATGTACGACGATGCATTAAACCATTACGGCGAGGCATATAATTTCTTTAAGCACAATGTCGAGTTCCTCGAAGAGTACGGATATTTTCTCATCGAGGAAGGAAATCGGGCGGCGGCGAAAGAAATATTTCAACAGATCGTCCGTCTCGACCCAACCCATACGGAGGCGGCGGAGATGCTGCTTGAGCTCGAAGAGTAGGGGAGAAGCGGTGGCCCAACCTCTTTCTTGGAAACCGATCGAGGGGGAAGCGCAGAATGACGCACGTATCCGTCAATGAGAAAAAAGAGTTTATCCGTTGGTTTTTAAGCCACTATCAGTTGAAGCGGCGCGAGTGTGTCTGGATTTTAAACTATTTGATGAGCCATGACCAGCTCATGCAAAAGGTGCATTTTGTCGAGAATGCCCAATATTGCCCGCGCGGCATCATTATGTCGACCCATTGCGTCGACGATGTGCCGTTCCGCTTTTACAAAGGCAATGTGATGACGACCGATGCAGAGAAATCGTTCCACGACATCCGTTTAAACCGCGACGAAGATATTTACATTCAACTGAATTTCCGCGCTTCTTTTCACTCGCCGCAATATGTCGCCGTGCTTGAGGAAAACCCGTATGCGCCGAAGCAGGCGCAAGTGAGCGAAAACGACCAGCGCCTTGCCGAGCAGTTTTTGGAACGCTCCATTTATGAATTCCGGCGCGGGCGGCTCATGAAGCTGATCGATGAGGCGCTTGACCGCCATGATGAAGAGGCGTTCCGCCGCCTGACCGATGAATTAAACAAATTGTAAAAACCTTGCCGCCGGCAAGGTTTTTCTTTTGCCGAAAAATATGGTATGGTGATGAAGGGAAGAAACTTTAAGGCAAAGGAGAGTACGAATGAAGTGGACAGGCGAGGACGTCGCCCTCTATGAACGAGAGCGCGACTACATCGACACGGCGCTCCTTCCGCTTTTGCCGGTGGCTTTCGGCCAAGGAGCGAAGCGGTTCGCTTCCGGAGGGGAGCTCGTCGGGCTCATCGCGGCCGAGGTCGAGCGGCAGTTGAAGGGCCGGTTGTTTTTGTTGCCGTCGTTTGTGTATTTTGCCGATGAGCCGCGGGCGCTGCTTACCGAAAGACTGGCGGATTGGACCAACCGGCTTAGGCGGGAAGGAATGAAGCATTTGTTTTATGTGACGTGCGACCGTGCGTGGCAAGAGGGCGAAGAAGCCGACCGCGTTTGGTTCGTTCCAGTTGTTCCTCTCGAGAGCATGGATGAATCATACAAGCACAAGCTTGTCAGAGAGCAGGCCGCCGAGCTGCTCCGCTTTCTCGTCGGTCGCTGGGCGCAAGAGTAGACGCGGCAAAGTCCGACGTTTTGCCGTCTGCGATATTGACCTTGTCCAGCAATTGAGCTATCATTAGAATGTCCTAGTTTTCCATATGTGTTATACATACAATCGTCCGGTGCGGACTTGATTTTGCATAGAGGGGGGAAGACGATGAGCGACAACAAACATCGTGTAACGAGACGTCAGTTTTTAAACTACACGCTGACCGGCGTCGGTGGCTTTATGGCGGCAGGGATGCTTATGCCGATGCTCCGTTTTGCCTTTGACCCGCTTTTGAAAGATGAGGCAGGAACGGACATGGTCGCGGTAGCGGACGTCAAAGAGATTACGACCGAACCGAAGCGTTTCGACTTTAAAGTGAAAGTGAAAGACGCTTGGTACGAGTCGGAAGAGCCGAAATCAGCATGGGTGTATAAAACGGACAAAGGGGAGATCATCGCCCTGTCGCCGATCTGCAAACACCTCGGCTGTACGGTCGACTGGAACACGGACAAAGAGCATCCGAACCAGTTTTTCTGCCCATGCCACTACGGGCGCTATACGAAAGACGGCACGAACGTTCCGGGGACGCCGCCGCAAGCTCCGCTTGACCGTTACGAGTACAAAGTGAAAGACGGCAAGCTGTATTTAGGCAAGGCGAAACCAAGAAAGGAGGCGTAATGCGTGTTAAACAAGCTGTATGACTGGGTCGATGAACGCTTAGATATTACGCCTTTATGGCGGGATATCGCCGATCACGAAGTTCCAGAGCACGTCAACCCCGCCCATCATTTTTCCGCCTTTGTCTATTGTTTCGGCGGGCTGACGTTTTTTGTCACGGTCATTCAAATTTTGTCAGGCATGTTTTTGACGATGTACTACGTCCCGGATATTAAAAACGCGTGGGAATCGGTGTATTACTTGCAAAACGAAGTGGCGTTCGGCCAAATTGTGCGCGGCATGCACCACTGGGGGGCAAGCCTTGTCATCGTCATGATGTTTTTACATACGCTGCGCGTCTTTTTCCAAGGGGCTTATAAAAAGCCGCGCGAAATGAACTGGATCGTCGGCGTATTGATCTTTATGGTGATGATGGGTCTTGGCTTCACCGGCTACTTGTTGCCGTGGGATATGAAAGCGCTGTTTGCGACGAAAGTTGGTTTGCAAATCGCGGAAGCGACGCCGCTCATTGGCCCGGCCATTAAGACGCTGTTAGCTGGGGACCCAGAAATTGTCGGCGCGCAAACGCTGACGCGCTTCTTTGCCATTCACGTCTTCTTCTTGCCGGCCGCTTTGCTCGGCTTAATGGCAGCGCACTTTTTAATGATTCGCAGACAAGGCATTTCCGGTCCGCTATGATCGGTCGGCCCGACGTTTGCAGGCGATAGAAAAAAGGAGGGAACCACGCAATGCATCGCGGAAAAGGAATGAAATTCGTCGGCGATTCCCGTGTTCCCGCGGTGAGAAAACCGAATATTCCAAAGGACTATTCGGAATATCCCGGGAAAACGGAAGTGTTTTGGCCGAACTTCCTGCTCAAGGAATGGCTGGTCGGATCGGTCTTTCTCGTCGGTTTCTTATGCTTGACGGTCGCCCATCCGTCGCCGCTTGAGCGGATCGCCGACCCGACGGACACGACGTACGTGCCGCTGCCTGACTGGTATTTCTTGTTCTTATACCAATTGCTCAAATATTCGTATGCGTCTGGTCCGTATACGGTTGTCGGCGCGATCATCATCCCGGGGTTGGCGTTTGCGGCGTTGCTTTTGGCGCCGTTTTTGGACCGCGGCCCGGAGCGCCGTCCTTGGAAGCGTCCGGTAGCGACCGGGATGATGCTGTTGGCGCTTGCGGCGATGATTTATTTGACATGGGAAGCGGTCGTCACGCACGACTGGAAAAAAGCGGCTGAACAAGGGAAAATTCGGGCGGAAGTGAAAATTGACACGAACGCGGAAGGCTATAAAATCGCCCAAGCGAACACATGTACATCGTGCCACGGACAAAACTTGTCCGGCGGCGCTGGCCCGTCGCTCATCGGCACCGGCCTGAAGCCGGAGGAAATCGCCAAAATTGCGAGAGAAGGGAAAGGCAGCATGCCGGCTGGCATTTTTAAAGGCACGGATGAAGAGTTGAAAAAACTGTCCGAATTCATCGCCGGACTAAAAGCGGAATAATCGTTTCGACACGAAAAAGCTGACTCGCGTTAGTCAGCTTTTTTCGTGCCAACATGAAACCGAGGCGAGGTGCAGATGATGGCATGGATTTATGCGCTGCTGGCTTCCCGGCCGGTTGTTTGGCTGCTCTTGTTCGTCAACGCGGCCGGCACCATCTATGGATATTATTGGTATCGTTATCAACTTGCCGATACGCCGCCCGTCTTTTTGCCGTTTGTTCCCGACAGCCCGACGGCGAGCCTTTTTTTTCTTGTCGTCCTTGTGGCATGGCTTTTCGGCAGGTCGGCGCCGCTTTTTGAAGCGTTGGCTTTGGTGACGCTTGTTAAGTATGGAATTTGGGCGGTCGTCATGAATGTGCTCGTTTGGCGCGTCACCGGCACGCTCGATTGGACCGGCTGGATGCTCATCGTTTCGCACGGGGCGATGGCGGTCGAAGGAATGCTGTATGCCCGGTTTTATCGATTTCGCTTCCTTCACCTTATGCTGGCGGCCGTGTGGACGCTGCATAACGATGTCATCGACTACGTCTTTGGCATGATGCCGCGCTATAGTGTGCTGGCTGACTACGCCGGCGAAATCGGCTATTTTACGTTTTGGTTGAGCATCGCATCGATTGCCGTTGCGTATCAGCTTGGTGTCCGCCTCCGGCGCCAGCCGCTTCTGCCGGGCAGCGGCCTGTCTTCCCGGCAGGCATCAGAGTAGAGCGTTGAACACAAGGGGGAACGTTGGGCGGTAGCTTTCTGGCAGTTGCCTGGTCTACTCTTGTCCACTCCTTCATACATTGTACTAGTGGATGAGGGAGGGACGATGATGAAGCGAATCGGGCTAGCCATGCTGTTGTCGCTTGCCTTTTTATGGCCAGCGCCCATTGGCGTGGCCGGACAAACAAACGGTTGGGAGCAGTTGGACGATATTTCCGACGAGGCGCTGCAATTGGCGAAAAACGGGCGTTTTGTCGAAGCAAAAGAAGTGCTCCGCTATTTTTCCGAGCGGTTTTTCGCCCTTGGGGCAAAAGAACGGTTGAAATCGGCCGATGAATTGCGGGCGGTGACCGTGACGCACGAGCAGGCAGTCAAGGCGATGACGGCGCCGATCCCCGCGGAAGACAAGGTGGCGGCGATCACCCAGTTTCGCCTTGTTGTTGACGCCATCCATTCGACATACCAGCCGCTTTGGACGGAGATGGAGCCGGCTGTCATGGGGGCGTTTGCCGCGGTCGAAAAGGCGGCACAACAAGGCGAGCAGAAAGCGTATGCCGCTGCCCTCCGCCAGTTGCTTGACCGCTATACATTGATCGAGCCGAGTGTGAAAATCGACGTGCCGCCGGAAATCGCGACAAAGGTCGATGACGATCTTGAGGCATTGCAGGCCGCCGCGTTTTGGCAACGCGGCGAAGGCGAGCAGCGCGAGCAACTCGCCGATGCGCGTCATGATCTAGAAGCGCTGTTTGCCGGGGTGAAAAAGGACGAAGCTGATCCGTCGCTGATTTGGGTGATGATTTTCACTGGCGGGGTAATCGTGCTGACGCTGACGTACGTTGGCTGGCGGAAGTACAAAGGGGAAAAAGAAGAGAAGCGGGCGCGGCAGCCGGAAGAATAAGCGCCGGCGCTCTTGGTGAGGGGGAAACGTTTCCCCCTCTTTTTTGTTTTCCCGTAGCTTTGCGCAAGCGCCGCCCCGGCACTTTCAAGCGGCGCTTGCCGGGCTTGTCCCGGTTGGGCTTTCGCGCCAGCGGCTTTTCATGGTTCCAGCGGCCGCTTTTGTTCATCGAGCGTAAACCCTTCGCCGAGCACATCATGCACATCGGTGACGGCGACGAACGCATGAGGGTCAACGGACATAATGACGCTTTTTAAGCGCGGCAGTTCGTTTTTGGCGACGACGCAATACAAAACATCGCGGTCGCGCTTCGTATACGAGCCGCGCCCTTTCAGCACGGTGACGCCGCGCTCCATCTCTGTCAAGATGCGGTTGGCGATCTCTTCGCTTTTTTCTGAGATGATGGTCGCCCCTTTCGCCGCATAGCCGCCTTCCTGCATAAAATCAATGACCCGGGCGGCGATAAAGACGGCGACCAACGTATACATCGCCTCGCGGTATGACAAGTAAAGAAGAAGCGACAACGTGATGACGGTGGCGTCAAAGGCAAACATCGTTTTGCCCATGCTGATGCCTTTATATTTATGGACGAGGCGGGCGATAATATCGACGCCTCCGGTTGTGCCGCCGTAGCGGAAAATAATGCCGAGGCCGACGCCGATAAAGACGCCGGCAAACAAGGCGGCAAGCGTCATGTCATGTCGAAGCGGCATATGAATCATGTAGCGTTGAAAGATGGATAAAAACACGGAAACGGCGACCGTGCCGATGACGGTATACAAAAACGTCTGGCGGCCGAGCAGCTTCCAGCCGATGAAAAAGAGTGGAATGTTGAGCGCCAAGTTGGTGATGGCTGGATCCAGTCCGAACAAAAAATAAAGAAGAAGCGTAATGCCGGTAAACCCGCCTTCCGCCAAATTGTTTTGCATGTTGAAATGAACGAGACCGAAGGCGAAAATGGCGGCGCCAAGCAAAATAAACAGGCAGTTTTTTATCTTTAGTCCGAAAATCATACCGTCCCTCCGTCCGCAAAAATAGTCGGCGCCCTTAATTATAGAGGAACTCGCCCGTATAGGCAATGATGGCCGAAAACGGGGCGGATTGGCAGCGGGCGAAAACATTTGTCAAATGCGCCGCTTTTCGCTAACATGAAAACAGGCGAGGTGACAAGCCATGCAGGAGAAAACGATGAAACAAATGCAACAGGAAGTAGATGACTATATCAGCCAATTCAAAGAAGGCTATTTCAGCCCGCTCGCCATGCTGGCGCGGCTGACCGAGGAGCTCGGCGAGCTGGCGCGCGAAGTGAACCATTACTACGGCGAAAAGCCGAAAAAGGCAACCGAAAAAGAAAAAACGGTGGAAGAGGAGCTGGGCGATTTGCTGTTTGTGCTCATTTGCTTTGCCAATTCGCTCGGCATTGACTTGCAGGCGGCGCACGACCGGGTGATGGACAAGTTCCGCACCCGCGACGGCGACCGCTGGACGCGGAAGGAGGAAGGATCATGACGATTCGCATTGTCATCGCGGGGCCGCGCGGCCGCATGGGCCGCGAAGCGGTCGCGCTCGTGCAGCAAACAGACCACTTTGAACTGGCCGCGGTCATCGACCGCCGTTACGATGGACAAAACTTAGCGGAGATCGACGGATTTTCCGGCGTCAACGCCCCGATTTACACCGATGCCGCCCGCTGTTTTGCCGAGGTGAAGCCGGACGTATTGATCGATTTGACAACACCGGAAGCCGGAAAGCGGCACACCGAACTGGCGCTGCGTTATGGCGTCCGTCCAGTCGTCGGCACGACCGGATTTACGCCGGAAGATATCGAGCGGCTCACAGAGCTGGCCGAGGAGAACAACATCGGCGCCATCATTGCACCGAACTTTGCCGTCGGCGCGGTGTTGATGATGAAATTCGCCCGCATGGCGGCCAAATATTTCACCGATGTGGAAATCATTGAACTGCACCATGACCAAAAGCTTGACGCTCCGTCCGGAACGGCGTTGAAGACGGCCCAGCTCATCGCCGAAGTGCGCCCGTCGAAAAAGCAAGGACACCCGGACGAAAAGGAGACGCTCGCCGGCGCGCGCGGCGCCGCTTACGACGGCATCCCGATCCACAGCGTCCGTCTGCCGGGCTTTGTCGCTCATCAAGAAGTGATTTTCGGCGGCAACGGCCAGACGTTGACGATCCGCCACGATTCGTTCGACCGCCGCTCGTTTATGTCCGGGGTGAAGCTGGCGGTCGAAACGGTGATGCATTTGCGTACGCTCGTCTACGGGCTTGAACATATTTTGGAATAGAGCGGACAGTCTAGAAGGGGAGAGGAAACGATGAAGATCGCTTTGATCGCCCATGACAAAAAAAAGGAAGAGATGGTCGCCTTTGCGACCGCCTATGCGCCTCTGCTCGCCAACCATGAGTTGTACGCCACCGGCACGACCGGCTTGCGCATTCAGGAAGCGACCGGCCTTCCAGTCCATCGCTTCCAATCTGGGCCGTACGGAGGCGACCAAGAAATCGGGGCGATGATCGCCCGCAATGAAATGGATCTTGTCATTTTTTTCCGCGATCCGCTCACCGCCCAGCCGCATGAGCCGGACATCAGCGCATTGATGCGGCTTTGCGACGTCTATGCCGTGCCGTTGGCGACGAACATCGGCACGGCCGAGCTGCTCGTCCGCGCGTTGGAGCGCGGCGATTTGGCATGGCGCAGCATCGTGCGCGGCCGGACAAAAGGCGGGGAGGAAAAGGAAACAGAAAGGTGACAGCGATGATGGAACGATGCGACTTATTGGCGTTTGGCGCCCATCCGGATGATGTCGAAATCGGCATGGGAGGGACGATCGCCAAATATGTGCACCGCGGCTTTCGCGCCGTTATTTGCGACTTGACGCAAGCCGAGCTGTCGTCCAACGGCACGGTCGACGAGCGGCAGAGAGAGGCGGCCGAGGCGGCCCGCCGGCTCGGTGTATCCGAGCGGTTCAATCTCGGGCTGCCTGACCGCGGCCTTTACGTCGAGGAAGAGGCGATCCGCCAGATCGCAGCGGTCATCCGCCGCTACCGGCCGCGCCTTGTATTCGCCCCCTATTGGGAAGATCGACATCCGGATCACGGGCGATGCGCCCGCCTTGTCGAGGAAGCGGTCTTTTCCGCCGGCATCCGCCGCTACGGCGCCGGGGAGCTTGGCGACGCGCACCGCGTCCGGGCTGTGTATTATTACATGATCAACGCTTTTTGCCGCCCGCATTTTCTCATCGATATTAGCGAAACGATCGATGACAAGCTGGCCAGCCTGCGCGCATACGAAAGCCAATTTCAAAAACGGCCTGGCTCGGTTGCCACCCCGCTGACCAACGGCTACATCGAGATGATTGAAAGCCGCGAGCGCTGGTTCGGTCAACAAATCGGCGCGGCGTATGCGGAAGGGTTTTTGACGAAAACGCCGATTCATCTTTCCAATTTATTTGAGGAGGAGCGATGAAGCTGAAAATCGGGATTGTTTGCTATCCGACGGTCGGGGGCTCCGGGGTGGTCGCCACTGAGCTTGGCAAGCTGCTGGCGGAGCGGGGGCATGAGATTCACTTTATCTCATCGAGCATGCCGTTTCGTTTGAATAAAGTGTACGGCAACATTTATTATCATGAAGTCAGTGTCAACCAATATTCCGTCTTTCAATACCCGCCGTACGATTTGGCATTGGCAAGCAAAATTGCTGAGGTGGCAAAGCGGGAACGGCTCGATGTGCTTCATGCCCATTACGCCGTTCCTCATGCTGTCTGCGCGGTGTTGGCGCGGCAAATGGTCGGCGAGCTGCCGATCGTCACGACGCTGCACGGCACGGATATCACCGTGTTAGGCTATGACCCGTCGCTTTCCGATATGATCAAATTTGGCATCGAGCAGTCGGATATCGTTACGGCGGTGTCTGACGCCCTTGCCCGGCAGACGTATGAACTGCTCGATGTGCAAGCGACGATCCATACCGTCTACAATTTTGTCGATGAACGCGTCTACCGTCGCCGGGAAGCGGGCCATTTACGGCGCGAGTACGGCATTCGCGACGATGAACGAGTTGTGATCCATGTCTCGAATTTCCGGAAAGTGAAGCGCGTGCCTGATGTAGTGCGAGCGTTTGCCATCGTGCGCCGGCACGTGCCAGCCAAACTCTTGCTTGTCGGCGACGGCCCGGAAATGACCGTCGTTTGCCGACTTGTGAAAGAGCTTGGTCTGCAAGATGATGTCCGCTTTTTAGGAAAACAGGATAAACTCGAAGAGCTGTATTCGATCAGCGATGTGATGATGCTTTTGTCGGAAAAAGAAAGCTTTGGGCTCGTATTGCTTGAGGCGATGGCGTGCGGTGTTCCGTGCATCGGCACGGCCATCGGCGGGATTCCGGAAGTGATTGAGGATGGGAAAACTGGGTTTTTATGCCCGCTTGGCGATGTCAAAGAGGCGGCAAGACAGACGATGGCGCTGTTGACGGACTGCCGGTTGCACGCTGAGATGGCAAGACAGGCGGTGCAAACGGTCGAGCGCAAGTTCCGCTCGGCCGACATCGTCGGGCAGTATGAACAGCTGTACGCTTCGCTTGCGGCAAGGAAGGTGAAACGATGAAACCGCCGTTTGAACAGGCGCTCGGCATTATCCGACAATTGAAGCGGCATGGCTATGAGGCGTATTTTGTCGGCGGCGCGGTGCGCGACTTGTTGATCGGGCGTGCGATCGGCGACGTCGATATCGCGACGAGCGCTCTGCCGGAAGAAGTGATGCGCTTGTTTTCGAAAACGATCGACGTCGGTTCGAAACACGGCACGGTCGTCGTCGTGCATGAAGGAACAGCGTACGAAGTGACGACATTCCGCACGGACGGCGATTATGAAGACCATCGCCGTCCGGAGTCGGTGACGTTCGTTCGTTCGCTTGAGGAAGACTTAAAGCGGCGCGATTTCACGATGAACGCCATCGCCATGGATGAACGCGGAACGATCATTGATCCGTTTGGCGGACAAGAGGCGATCGAGCGGCGGCTCATTTGCACGGTCGGGGCGGCGGACGAACGGTTTCGCGAAGATGCGCTCCGCATGATGCGGGCTGTTCGCTTCGTCAGCCAACTTGGATTTGCGCTTGCTGAGGACACGAAGCGGGCGATCGTCCAAAACGCACCGCTTATGGCCCACATTTCTGTCGAACGGATGACCATGGAAATGGAAAAACTGCTCGCCGGTCCGTTCGTTGCCGAAGCGTTGCAGCTGTTGGCTGATACGAGGCTGTTTGTTTATTTGCCTGGGCTGGCCGAAAAAGAGCAGCTGCTGCGCTCGGCTGCCGCCTGCCGCTGGCCGTGGCTCACAGAGCGCGAAGAGCGCTGGGCGCTTCTTTGCCGCGCGCTTGATGTCAAAGACATACGTCCGTTTTTGCGCGCCTGGAAGCTGCCCAACAAAGTGATCGATGAAGCTGGCGCCATTTTGGCGGCGCTCGATGATGTCCCTAGGCCGGAGGCGTGGACGAACGAACAGTTGTTTTTGGCCGGCCTCAAGCGGGCGCTATCGGTTGAAGCGGTGCGCGCCGCGCTTTGCGGCGCGCCGTCCGAACCGCATCATGAGGAGCTCCGCCGCCGCTTTGCGGCGCTGCCGATCAAAACGAAAGCGGAACTTGCCGTCAACGGGAAAGACGTCATTCGCTGGGCTGGAAAACCGGCCGGTCCATGGGTGAAAGAGACGCTGGATGCCATCTGGCGGGCGGTCGTCGGCGGCGAAGTCGAAAATGAGAAGGAGCGGATTCACGCATGGCTCATGGAGCGCAATCGGACACACGAAAAAAACTGTTAGAGTTGTTTGCCGAGGCGAACGGCGAGTTTTTGTCCGGGCAAAAAATCAGCGAACAGCTCGGCTGTTCGCGGGCGGCGGTATGGAAGCATATCGAGGAGCTGCGCAAAGAGGGGTTCGAACTGGAAGCGGTGCGGCGCCTGGGCTATCGGATCGTCAGCACGCCGGACAAAGTGACGGCCAATGAAATCCAGCTCGGCCTAAAAACAGAAAAACTTGGCCACGCGATTCACTTTTTTGACGAGGTCGATTCAACGCAGCGCATTGCCGCAAGACTCGCGTACGAAGGGGCGCCGGAAGGAACGCTCGTCGTCGCGGAAGAGCAAAAGGCCGGCCGCGGGCGGTTGGATCGGAAATGGTTTTCCCCGAAAGGGACAGGCATTTGGATGAGCCTCATTTTGCGGCCGCCCATTCCGCCGCAGCAGGCCCCGCAGTTGACGCTCGTGGCTGCGGTGGCCATCAGCCAGGCGATTCAAGAAATAACCGGGCTTGTCCCAGACATTAAATGGCCGAATGACATTTTGCTTAGCGGCAAAAAATGCGTCGGCATTTTAACGGAGCTGCAAGCCGATCCTGACCGCGTTCATTCCGTCATCATCGGCATCGGCATCAACGTCAATCAAACGGTCGAACAGTTTCCAGAGGACATCCGGTCCATCGCCACGTCGTTGGCCATCGAAAAGGGCGGACGCGTGAAGCGCGCACCGCTCATTCAGGAAATTTTGTTCCGGCTTGAGCGGCTGTACAAGCAATATTTGGAACACGGCTTTCGCCCGATTAAGCTTCTTTGGGAAGGGTACGCCGTCTCGATCGGCAAGCCGGTGACGGCCAGAACATTGGGCGGCGTGATTCGCGGCATCGCCCGCGGCATCACCGATGACGGACTGCTCATCCTTGAAGATGAGCAAAAGAACATCCATTACATCCATTCGGCCGATATTCAGTTCTAATTTGCCACTAGAAAAATTGTGACAATTTTGTTAAAATACAAAGCGAGGAAAAGGGCAGTATCTTTCATGAAAAGAACTGCACCGAGACCGACAACACGAATAGGTGAAGGAAATGATCTGCCTTGATCCTTTTTCGAAGGACTAGGACAGAGGGATGAACGAAACCGACGGCGGTTTTATGGCGTCCTTCTTTCTCAAGGCGGGAAAGAAGGGCGTTTTGTTTCGGGCGGTTCATCTCCTCTGCAACAAAAGAGGAGGGAACGAAAATGAAAACAAAAACCGACTTTTTCCGCATGAAGCAGGCGGGCGAGCCGATCGTCATGGTGACCGCCTACGATTTTCCGTCCGCGAAGCTTGCCGAGCAAGCCGGCGTCGACATGATTTTGGTCGGCGATTCGCTCGGCATGGTTGTGCTCGGGTATGATTCAACGATCCCGGTGACGGTCGATGACATGATCCACCATACGAAGGCGGTTCGCCGCGGTGCGCCGAACACGTTTATTGTCACCGATATGCCATTTATGTCGTACCATGCGTCCAAAGAAGAAGCGCTGCAAAACGCCCGCCGCATCATGCAAGAGTCAGGGGCGAACGCCGTTAAAGTCGAAGGGGCGGATGAAGTCGTTGAGATTATTGCCGCGCTGACGAAAGCCGGCGTGCCGGTCGTTGCCCATCTCGGGTTGACGCCGCAATCGGTCGGCGTTCTTGGCGGCTATAAAGTGCAAGGCAAAGATGCCGAAAGCGCGAAAAAGCTGCTCGATGATGCGAAACAATGCGAGCAGTCGGGAGCGATCGCCCTTGTCTTAGAGTGTGTTCCGAAGCAGCTCGGGGCGGCCATGGCCCGGGAACTCACCATTCCCGTCATCGGCATCGGCGCTGGGGCGGAAGTCGACGGCCAAGTGCTCGTGTATCACGATTTGCTTGGCTACGGCGTCACCCGCGTGCCGAAGTTTGTGAAACAATACGCGTCCATCCAAGAGACAATCGTTGAGGCGTTAGCCAACTATGTCGCTGATGTCAAACTGCGCCAGTTCCCGGAGCCGGCGCAGACGTTTACGATGAAGGAAGAAGAATGGGTGGCGCTTTACGGAGGAAAGCAATGATGATTGTGATGGATCAGATTGCGGCGATGCAGGCGCTCATGCGTCAATATCGTCGCGAAGGAAAGACGATCGGGTTCGTTCCGACGATGGGCTATTTGCATGAAGGGCATACTTCCCTCATCGATCGGGCGCGCGCGGAAAACGACATCGTCGTCCTAAGCGTTTTCGTCAACCCGCTTCAGTTCGGACCGAACGAAGACTTTGCCCGCTATCCGCGCGATTTCGAGCGCGACCGGCGCATCGCCGAACAGCACGGAGTCGACGTCTTGTTCCATCCGGAAGCGGACGAGATGTATCCGGAGCCGCTTACCGTACGAGCGATCGTTCAAGCGCGCGCCGACGTGCTGTGCGGACGGTCGCGCCCCGGTCATTTTGACGGCGTGGCGACGGTGCTCATTAAGCTGTTCAACATCGTCATGCCCGACCGCGCGTACTTCGGGATGAAAGATGCCCAACAGGTGGCGGTCGTCGACGGCTTGATCCGCGATCTCAATTTTCCGATCGAGCTCGTGCCGGTGCCGACGGTCCGCGAGGCGGACGGGTTGGCGAAAAGCTCGCGCAACGTCTATTTGTCGCCGCAGGAACGGAGCGAGGCGCCGGCGCTGTATGCGGCGCTTCAAGCGGCTGCTTCCGCCGTCGAACGAGGGGAGCGAAGCGCAGCGGCCATCCGCCGGCTCCTCAGAGAGCATATTGAAGCGCATACGCATGCGGAGATCGATTATGTCGAAGTATGTTCATATCCGGATTTGACGCCGCTTGAGACGCTCGCCGGGACAGTGTTGATCGCTGTCGCCGCCCGATTTGCGAGCGCCCGGTTGATCGACAACATCATCGTTGAGCTGCCCAAAACCGGCGAACAAGGGGATGGAAAGGGGGAGCAACCATGTTTCGCACGCTCATGAATGCAAAAATTCACCGCGCCCGTGTAACAGAAGCCAATCTCGATTACGTCGGCAGCATTACGATCGATGAAGATATTTTGGATGCCGTCGGCATTGTGGCTAATGAAAAAGTACAGGTAGTTAACAATAATAATGGAGCCCGTTTTGAAACATACGTCATCCCCGGCGAGCGCGGCAGCGGCGTCTTTTGCCTAAACGGCGCCGCCGCCCGCCTCGTGCAAAAAGGGGACGTTATTATCGTCATCTCGTATGTGCTTGTTCCGGAGGAAAAAATCGCCGTGCATCGGCCGAAAATCGCCATTATGGACGAAAACAACCGGATCGTGCAGCTCATTGCCGAAGAGCCGGCACATACGGTTTTATAATGAGGGCAAAAAGGGGCTTTCCGCCCCTTTTCGTTTTGAGGTGATCGTTTATGGCAACGCGCTTTGTCATCATTGACTTGGAGACAACCGGAAATGGGCCGAAAAAAGGCGACCGGATCATCCAGCTCGGCATGGCGGTCGTCGAAGATGGCCTGATTGTCGAGCGGTTTGCCAGCTTTTTTAACCCGGAACAGCCCATTCCGCTGTTCATTCAGCAGCTGACGAACATCAACGAACAGATGGTCGAAGGGGCACCGCTGTTTGCTGACAGGGCGGGCGAGATCGCCGCCTTGATGCACGGTGCTTACTTTGTCGCCCATAACGTCGACTTTGATTTGCCGTTTTTGCAGGCCGAGCTTGAACGGGCTGGCTGGCCGCCGTTTGCCGGTCCGACGATCGATACGGTCGAGCTCGCCCGCATCGTGCTGCCGACTGCCGAAAGCTATAAGCTCGGCGATTTGGCGAGGCAGCTCGGCCTCCACCACGATCGTCCGCATCAAGCGGACAGCGATGCGGAAGTGACCGCCAAGCTGTTCATCGCCTTGCTTGAGCGGTTGCGCCGCCTGCCGCTGATGACGCTCGAGCAACTGCGCCGTCTCGCTCGCCATTTAAAAAGCGATATTTACTTGCTTCTTGACGCAGTCATCGCCGAAAAACAAGATGAGCGGCCGACAGATTGGGCCGCCGCATACCGCGGCATCGCGCTGAAAAAACCAGCGCCGGAGTTAGAGAAGAAGGAGCGGCGTCCCGCTTTGGCTTCGTTTTCCGCTTTTTATCGGCAAAAACAGCCTCTTCCGCTTCCTGGCTACAAGCATCGCGCACAACAGTGGGAAATGATGCAGCTTGTTTACGAGGCGCTGTCGACGTCCCAGCACGCGCTCATTGAAGCAGGGACCGGGCTTGGCAAATCGCTCGCTTACCTCATTCCCGCTGCCTTTTTCGCCTATGAGCGGCAAGAGCGGGTCGTCATCAGCACGCATACCCTCCAGCTGCAGGAGCAGCTCATTCGCCGCGATTGGCCGGTATTGCGGCAAATCGCGCCGTTTCCGCTCCGCGTTGCCGTTTTGAAAGGAAAGCAAAATTACTTATCCCTTGACAAGTTCGCTTCGTTTTTGTCGGAGCCGTCTGACACGTACGATGCGGCGCTCTTGAAATGCCAGGTGCTCGTTTGGCTGCTTGAGACCGACAGCGGCGACTTGGACGAATTGAATGTGTCATCCGGCGCCCGTCTCCTATTGTCCGCGCTTGCCATCGGCGAAGAGGAAGACGGCGGGCGGCATCATTTTTTCGCCCGGGCGAAAGAGCGCGCCGAACAGGCGGATATCGTCATTACGAACCATGCGCTTTTGCTTCATGATTTGACCGGCCCGGCGCCGCTTTTGCCGCCGTTTCGCCATCTGATCATCGATGAGGCGCATCGGCTTGAAGATGCCGCCGCCCGGTGTTTTGGCGAGCAGATTGGCTATGTGTCGTTTCGCCTGCTGACCGCCAAAATCGCGCAGACGATCGCGAAATGGGTAGAAGCAGAACAGGACGCACCGAATGGGGCTCTTGTCCGTTGCCAGCAGCGCCTTGAGGAGCTGCAGTTTGAAGGGGACGAGCTGTTCCGCCTGTTGCGCCGCTATGCGTTGGACAAAAAGCCAGCTCGCGCTGGACGTTGCCGCTATCGCTTTTCGCCGACGGACGAACAGAGCCGGGCGTGGCAGGCGGCGGTGGAGTTATGCTGGCGCCTGCGCGATTTGGCGGCGGCGCTATTCGCTGAAGCGAAGCCGCTTCTATCCGCTGATACGAGTGGCGATTTCCCACCATCCGCCTTGCTGTCGGCCGATTTGGCGGCTCTCAACCGGCAAATGGCTGCGCTCGTGCGTTTGCTGACCGAAAAGGAGCCGGGTGTCGTCCGGTGGATCGAAGCGGACGAAAAAGGGGCGGCGAACGCTGTCCGCCTTTACTCGCAGCCGGTTGACCTTGCTGACTTTTTCGCCGATCAACTGTTTATGAAAAAACGGAGCGTCGTTTTGACGTCGGCGACGCTCACTGTCCGCGGCCGGTTCACGTATATGGCGGCGCGTCTCGGCCTTGAGGATTTTTATCCACTTTGCCGCTCGTTTCCGCCGCCGTTTCGTTACGAGGAGCAGGCCGCGCTCTTCGTGCCGGCGGACATGCCGCTCGTTTCTGCCGTGCCGCTTGAAGATTACGCCGAAGCGGTCGCCGCTTCGGTGCTTGCGATCGCCCGACGCCTCGGACGGCGGGTGCTTGTGTTGTTCCCTTCGTATGAATTGTTGAAACTGACGGTTGATGCGTTGAAGACCGGGGAAGAAGGCGAGCCGTTTGTTTTGATCGCTCAAGGAGTGCAAAGCGGCAGTCCGGCAAAACTCTTGCGGACGTTTTTGCAGTTTGAGCATGCGGTGTTGTTTGGGACGAGCAGCTTTTGGGAAGGGGTCGATCTGCCAGGTTCAGCGCTCGATGTGCTTGTCATCGCCCGCTTGCCGTTTGCGCCCCCGGACGATCCAGTGATGGAGGCAAAAAGCGAGCGCATTCGCTCAGGAGGCGGCGATCCGTTTTCCGAGCTGGCGCTTCCTGAGGCGGTGCTTCGTTTTAAGCAAGGGTTTGGCCGCCTCATTCGCACTGAAGACGACAAAGGAGCCGTATTTGTGCTGGATCGGCGGCTGATGTCTTCCCTGTACGGCGCGGATTTCCTCGCTTCCTTGCCGCCGCTTTCGGTGCATGAAGGCGCGCTTTCTGAGCTGCTTGACAAGGCGGAAACTTGGCTTTCTTAAAGCGCGCTTTATTTCTCATAAAGATGGACGAAACGGCGCAATCTAAAGGTGTCAGGCGGCAAAAAACCCCGCATGAAGCGGGGGAAAGAAGCAAATTGGCGTTGACGGTGTAGGCGGGCAAATTTGTTATGAAATGGTCGGACAAACCTGCTATAATAGGGAAGAAGCACAACTGCGATGACAGCTTGCGGCCTTGCCGTTTGGCGTTGTCGGCTCGGCCGCAGAGGTGCGAAGAAGCACGCCTTTGATGTCACCTTCGCTGTATTTGTATTGTTGCCGGAGCCGCCGGCGTGTATAAGTAACAAAATTTGCGCCGCACAGGAGGAAACGACGAAAATGGAAAGCAAAATCGAAGTGCTCGCTACCGTCAAAGTTCAGCACTCCGACGACTTGTACAAAATTGTCGATTGCTTGAACCGAACGCTAAAGCGCGACAATTTGATGTTTGGCCTTGCCTTGGATGAAAACGACAAGCGCCAGGCCGTCTTTACGATTTATCGGACGTGATCACGATGAAAAAGTGGGGTTGGTTCGCTCTGCTTTTTTTTGGGTTCCTCATTTGGCAGGCATGGTCGATTTATGACGAGGCGATGGCGCCCAAACGGCTGATGGTGGAAAACGCGTTGGCGCGGGCGAAGGAAGCCGCCGGGCTTGCTGATGTGAAGAAAGTCTATACATATTATGGCGACGAAGCGTGCACCGTATTCATCGGAAGAACGGAACAAGGGAAAGCAGCCGTCGTTTGGGTGCCTGAAAAAGAGGGGGATGTCGTCGTCAAGCGCGTGGACAGCGGCATCAGCGAGGCAGAAGCGCGCGCCATTTTGCAGCGCGACCGCCGCCCGCGGCGCATCATCGACGCGACGCTTGGCATGGAAAAAGGCGTGCCTCTTTGGGAGTTGACATATATTGATGCGGAAGGAAGGTATTCGTTTTATTACCTTCACTTTGCGGATGGGGCCTTCCTGAAGAGGTACAGTTTTCAACAGTGAGGACGTGAGGGGGAAGAAGCGATGAAACTGGCAAAACGGGTGGCGTCGCTGACGCCATCGGCGACATTGGCCATTACGGCGAAAGCAAAGGAACTGAAAGCGGCCGGATACGACGTGATCGGCCTTGGGGCCGGCGAACCGGATTTCAACACGCCCAAGCACATTATCGAGGCGGCCATCAAGGCGATGAATGAAGGGCATACGAAATATACGCCGTCAGGCGGGTTGCCGGCGCTGAAAGCGGAAATCATCAAAAAGTTTGCCCGCGACCAAGGGCTTTCGTACGAACCGGCGGAAATCATCGTCTGTGTCGGGGCGAAGCATGCGCTTTATACGCTCTTTCAAGTGCTGCTTGATGAAGGCGATGAGGTCATCATTCCGACGCCATATTGGGTGAGCTACCCGGAACAAGTGAAGCTGGCTGGCGGCGTTCCGGTTTATGTTGAGGGGCTGGAGGAAAACGGCTTTAAAATGACGCCGGAACAGTTGAAAGCGGCCATTACGCCGCGGACCAAAGCGGTCATTCTCAATTCTCCGAGCAATCCGACCGGCATGATTTATACGGCCGAGGAGCTGAAAGCGCTCGGTGAAGTATGCTTGGCGCATGATGTGTTGATCGTTTCGGACGAAATTTATGAAAAATTGATTTACGGCGGGGCGAAACATGTGTCGATCGCCGAACTGTCGCCGGAGCTGAAGGCGCAGACGGTCATCATCAACGGCGTATCGAAATCGCACTCGATGACAGGGTGGCGCATCGGCTACGCGGCTGGACCGAAAGACATCATTCAAGCGATGACCGATTTAGCAAGCCATAGCACATCGAATCCGACATCGATCGCTCAATATGCGGCCATTGCCGCCTACAGTGGGCCGCAGGAGCCGGTCGAACAAATGCGCCAAGCGTTTGAAGAACGGCTCAACATCATTTACGACAAGCTTGTAGAAATTCCAGGCTTCACCTGCGTTAAACCGCAAGGAGCGTTTTATTTGTTCCCGAACGCCCGAAAGGCGGCGGATATGGCCGGCTGCCGCACGGTCGACGAGTTCGTCGCTGCTTTGCTGGAGGAAGCGAAAGTCGCGCTCGTGCCCGGCTCTGGGTTTGGGGCGCCGGACAACGTTCGCTTGTCATACGCGACATCGCTTGAGGCGCTCGAGACAGCGATCGAACGCATCCGCCGGTTTATGGAGGCGCGGGCCTAAGGCGCCTTGCGCCAAGGTGTCAGTGGAAAGAAAAGGGCGGCTTTGTTTGGTGCAAAGCCGCTTTTTCCGCGTCGATTGGAGCGGCGGACTGCCGGTCGGCTCCGGGGGACGGCTGCGTCGAAAGGCGTTTGGTGGGCGCAGCATCGTTTTGCGCCGCTTTGGCTGGTCGTTGCCGTGACGCCGGCGGAACGGTATAATAGCGAATGATGGATGTGTCGATTATTGGAGGGAATCAGTGCGTGAAAACGACGACGATTGCGGAAGTGAATCAATACGTAGGACAACAAGTGACGATCGGCGCTTGGCTCGCGAACAAGCGCTCAAGCGGGAAAATCGTCTTTTTGCAGCTGCGCGACGGCACTGGCTTTATTCAAGGCGTCGTCGAAAAGGCGAACGTCTCGGAAGAGGTGTTTCAGCGCGCAAAAACATTGACGCAAGAAACGTCGCTCTATGTGACGGGCACGGTGCGCATCGACGAGCGCTCCCCATTTGGCTACGAGCTGTCGGTTGCCGATTTGCAAGTCATTCAAGAAGCGGTTGACTATCCGATTACGCCGAAAGAGCATGGCGTCGAATTTTTGATGGACCATCGCCACCTTTGGCTTCGGTCGCGGCGCCAGCACGCGATCATGAAAATTCGCAACGAAATCATCCGGGCGACGTATGAGTTTTTCAACGACCGCGGGTTTGTGAAAGTCGACGCCCCGATTTTGACTGGCAGCGCACCGGAAGGAACGACCGAACTGTTCCATACGAAATATTTTGATGAGGATGCCTATTTGTCGCAAAGCGGCCAGCTCTATATGGAAGCGGCGGCGATGGCGCTCGGCAAAGTGTTCTCGTTCGGCCCGACGTTCCGCGCCGAAAAATCGAAAACGCGCCGCCATTTGATTGAGTTTTGGATGGTGGAGCCGGAAATGGCGTTTTATGAGTTTGAAGACAATTTGCGGCTGCAAGAAGAGTACGTCTCCTACCTTGTGCAGTCGGTGCTCGAGCGCTGCCGGCTTGAACTCGGGCGGCTCGGGCGCGACGTGTCTAAGCTTGAGCTGGTCAAACCGCCGTTTCCGCGCCTAACGTATGATGAGGCGATCAAGCTGTTGCATGAAAAAGGATTGACCGACATCGAGTGGGGCGATGACTTCGGTGCGCCGCATGAGACGGCCATCGCCGAAAGTTTTGACAAACCGGTGTTCATCACCCACTATCCGACCTCTTTGAAGCCGTTTTATATGCAGCCGGACCCGAACCGCCCCGACGTTGTGCTATGCGCCGATTTGATTGCGCCGGAAGGATACGGGGAAATCATTGGCGGCTCGGAACGAATTCACGATTATGAGTTGCTCAAGCGCCGCCTTGAAGAGCACCATTTGCCGCTTGAAGCGTATGAATGGTATTTAGATTTGCGCAAATACGGTTCTGTGCCGCATTCAGGGTTTGGGCTCGGCCTGGAGCGCACCGTCGCTTGGATTTGCGGCGTCGAACATGTGCGCGAGACGATTCCGTTCCCGCGGCTGCTCAACCGGCTTTATCCGTAAAAAACCCCCTGCAAAAAGGGGGTTTTTTCGCCGCCGTCATGTTATACTATAGTTGAGGTGCATCGGCATGGAAAAGAAAAAGGTGGCCGAATGGCTGGCGCAAGGAAGCATCGCCGTCCCGAAGCTGCTGCTTGGCCACTACAAGCAGCTTGGGTTGGGCGAGGGGGAGCTCGTCTTGCTTTTGCATATGCAGTCGTTTTTCGAAGAAGGCGTCTTGTTTCCGACGCCGGCCGAGCTGGCCGAAAGAATGACGGTCTCGGCAGCGGAATGCATGGACATGGTGCGTCGGCTCTTGCAAAAAGGGATGATCGCTATTGAAGAGCATACGGATGAACAAGGCATTCGCAACGAAAAATATACGCTTGAACCGCTTTGGGAGAAGCTAGTGCATCATTTGTACACCCAAGCGGCTCAACAGGGGGAACTCGGCCGGCAGGAGGAAGAGGAGAGCTTATACACCGTTTTTGAGCAGGAGTTTGGCCGCCCGCTCTCCCCGTTCGAGTGTGAAACGCTTGCGATGTGGATCGATCAAGACGGCCATGAGCCGGCCATCATTAAAGCGGCGCTGCGCGAAGCGGTGCTGTCGGGGAAGTTGAATTTCCGCTACATCGATCGCATCTTGTTTGAATGGAAAAAGAACGGCATTCGCACGATTGAACAGGCGCACGACTACGGCAAAAAGTTTCGCAAGCCGAAACTGTCCTCCCGTTCGGCGAAACAGACGGCGGGAGAATTTAAACAGACGATCCCGTTTTTCAATTGGCTCGACTCGTAACGAGAGGCGCTGTCTCTCGTTTTTGTTTGTCCAAAAATGGCCAATCGAACCGGTAAAAGGCGTCGTTTTGTTCGACCCAACATGGCAATAAGGAGGAGACGAGGTGCTGACAAAGCAACAAATCCGCTACTGTTTGGATGAGATGGCAAAAATGTTTCCGGATGCGCATTGCGAGCTTTTGCACCGCAATCCGTTTGAGCTGCTGATTGCGGTCGTTTTGTCGGCGCAATGCACCGATGCGCTCGTCAACAAGGTGACGAAACGGCTGTTTGAAAAATATCGGACGCCGCACGATTATATTGCTGTGCCGCTTGAGGAGCTCGAGCAAGATATCCGCTCGATCGGCTTATATCGGAACAAAGCGCGAAACATTCAAAAGCTGTGCGCAATGTTGATTGACAAGTACAACGGCGAAGTGCCGCGCGACCGCGATGAGTTGATGAAGCTGCCGGGCGTCGGGCGGAAGACGGCGAACGTCGTTGTGTCCGTTGCGTTCGGCGTGCCGGCCATCGCTGTTGATACACACGTCGAGCGCGTCAGCAAACGGCTCGGCTTTTGCCGCTGGGACGACTCGGTTTTGGAAGTCGAGAAGACGTTGATGAAAATCATCCCAAAAGAAGAATGGTCGATCACCCACCACCGAATGATTTTTTTCGGCCGCTACCATTGCAAGGCGCAGGCGCCGCAATGTCCGTCATGTCCTCTTCTTCATTTATGCCGTGAAGGGAAAAAGCGAATGCGAAAGCAGGAGAAGGAAAAGACAAGCGCTCGTTGAGGCCGCCCATCGGCTCGGCCTGCCGGCGGAATGTCTAAAAGAAAAGATGGCTCGATTGCCGAGCCATCTTTTTTTGGCAATGCCGGGCGCCGGCCCGCCGTTATTGGCGGCTCCCGGCATTGGCTCCGGCGCCATTTCCGTTTTTTACCGGCGGCGAGGCGGGCGTCGCAGGTCTGCCGGAGCTGGTGCTGCCGGTCGTTCCGTTGGTTTGGCCGTTATTTCCGTTCGGCTGTCCGTTATCGGTGCCGGTCTCACCGTGATTGCCGTCGTCTTGTCCGTTGCTATTTCCGCCGTTTTGTCCGCCGGTGTTCCCTTGTCCACCTTGGTTTTCATTTCCATTGGTTTGGTCTCCGTTGCCTTGGCCATTTCCGTTGTCTTGGCCATTGTTATTGCCGTTAGGCGCGCCGTTGCCTTGATCGGCGTCGCCTGGCGATTGCGGCGGAACAGGGTTGTTATCTGGCCCGCCGGGGACATGAACGCTGGCAATAGCCGGCTTGCTCATTTGTTCGCCGTCTTTCGCGTACACGGCGATCGTGTAGGTAGCGCCTGGCGCCGGATTCCCAATCGTGATGGACAGTTCTTTCGTTGTGACCGTGTTCGTTTGGCCTTGGCTATCTTTGATGCGCACCTCAAAGATCGTATCATCCGTTTGTTCAGCGTATGACCAAGAGACAGAGATCATGTTGGCCGCTTGATCGTACGTGGCAGTCAAATCTTTCACCGCCGGCAGTTCTTCCGGCACGTCGTTCGCCGTCTCCGTCGGCTCAGTGCCGCGCACGAACAATTCATACGTAATTTCGCTTTCCGGCGTGTATTTGCCGGCAAGTTTCGGCGGGTTCGTGCCTTTTTTGATCGGCAGTTTGACGACGCTGTCCGGCTGTTGGAATTCCCCGCTGCCGTCGTCAATATGGGACATCAAGTCTTTTAACAAGAATTTTGTAATTTTTTGTTCATAGTTATCGAGCTTCGCTGTGCTGCTCCGCTTGCTGAAGCCGACCCAGATGGCCACTGTATAGTTTGGCGTATAGCCGACAATCCAGCTGTCCGGCACATCGTCTCTTTGGAGGCCAAATTTGGCGCCGTCTTCGCCGTAGTTCGTCGTTCCTGTTTTGCCCGCGAGCTCAAGCCCTGGGACATTAGCCAACACACCGGTTCCGGAGCGGATGACCGTTTTCAGCACATCGGTGATCATATAGGCGGTATAGTCGTGCATCACCCGTTTCGGTTTCGGCTTCAAATCCATTTCCGTGCCGTCCGGGAAGACGATTTTCATCACGGCATACGGCTTTGTGTAAATCCCGTTGTTGCCAAAGGCCGTGTAGGCGCCGGCCATTTGCAACGGTGACACATAGTTGGATACTCCCCCGATCGCATATGGCTCATATACTTCACTAAAGCCCATGCCAAGACGATTGGCAAACTCCATCGCCCGTTCTTTGCCGACGGCTTGGAACGTTTTTAACGCCGGGATGTTGCGTGATTTTGCCAGTGCCGTCCGCAAGGTGATCGGACCCATATATCCTCCGCCGGCGTTGCGGATCGGCGTGCCGTCCGAGTACGTATACGGCTCGTCAACTAGAATGTGCGCCGTTGACCATTTTAAATATTCGATCGCCGGTCCATAGTCCAAGATCGGTTTGATCGCCGAACCCGGTTGGCCGACCGGTTTGATGGCGTAGTTGAAGCCAAATTCGACGTGGTCGTGGTTGCGCCCGCCGCCTAACGCGCGAATGGCGCCTGTTTTTGTGTCGACGACGGCGATGCCGGATTGCAAATCTTTCTTATTGGTGAAGTACTTGTCAGAGTTTAATAGCTTTTCTACGTATGCCTGAGCGTCTTGGTCGAGCGTTGTATAAATTTTCAGCCCGTCTTCAAAGACGTTGACGTTCGCTTTGTCGGTCACTTCTTTGATCACTTCGTCAATGAAGGCGTCATACGGCACGGAGCTTTGCGGTTTTTTCCGCTCAGCGAGCATCGACTGGATCGGCACTTGCTTGGCTTTTTCCGCTTCTTCCTCGCTGATAAAGCCGTGTTTCGCCATCAGCGACAACACGGTGTCGCGCCGTTTTTTCGCCGCCTCTGGATGGTCATACGGATTGTACCGGTTTGGGCTTTGCGGCATGCCGGCTAACAGCGCCGCCTCCGGAAGTGTCAACTCTTTTAAGTTCGTTTTGCCAAAGTAATACTCCGCAGCGCGGGCGACGCCGTAAATGCCGTCGGAGTAATAAATCTTGTTCAAATACATTTCCAAAATTTCATGCTTCGAATATTTTTGTTCAAGCTGCAGCGCGAGCCACGCCTCTTGCGCTTTTCGCTTCAATGTTTTCTCCCGTGACAAAAACGTCATTTTGACGACTTGCTGGGTGATCGTGCTGCCGCCCTCCGCACCGAATCCTTCCTTGATGTTGGCGACGACGGCGCCAGCCAAGCGGACGACATCAATGCCGTGATGTTCATAAAAGCGGGCGTCTTCCGTTGCCAGCACGGCATCTTCGAGCACTTTGGGCACGTCTTTATACGAAATGTACGTCCGCTTGTAGCCGCCAAGTTCGGCGACTTTCTTCCCATTCATATCGTACACGATGGAAGAGAGCGGGTCTTTAATTTTCGCTTCATCAAGCGGGGGGGCGTCCTTGACGAAGTAGGCGAACGCCGCCACGCCGCCGACAGCGACGATCGCAATGATGAACAATATCGCAATGGCGACTGTTTTCAGCCACGCGGTCCCTTTTTTCGTTTTCGCTTTCTTCTGTTTCGTTTGTTTTGCTGCCTGCTTTCGTTCCACGCGAGAACGATATTCACCAGACATAAGCAAATCCTGCCTTTCTTACAAGTTTTCACTTCAACCGCTGAAGTACACGTTGTCTACTACACTAATATAATCAATTCTCGGCTGGTAGCCAAGCGGAATGGAATGTCCGTGCCGTTCGATCTCTTGTTTCGGAATCGACTTTCGTCCGCCGGCTTCCTGTTCGTTCCACCAAGCGATCAAATGAGAGGCGTCAAGCAAATACGTTTCATTGAGCAAAGAAAAACGCAAAATCGCAAAACAAATGCCGCCGTGGGCGACAACTTGCTCCATATGGCGGATTTGATGAGCGTGGAAATTTTTCAGAGGAAACGCCGTTTTGTTTCTTGTCTCTTTCGCCTCAAAGTCGATGTACTTGCCGCGGTACACACCGTTGTAGTCGGTCGTCGACGCCTGCCGGAAGTAAGCTTCGGTAATGACGGCGGCGCTCCGTTTCGGATAGTCGACGCGCACGATTTGCACCGGGGTCGGCTTTTTATGGATGACAGCGATGCCGCGTTCCCGGTAATATTCATTCGTCGCGTTTAAGTCGTCTTCGAGCGTCATGCCGCGATTGGCATAATCGGCCGCCGGAAGGTGCGCTATGCTTGTTTTGTTTCCGCGGTACTCTTTTCCGCTCGGGTATTTGAGTGTCATCGCGTTCATCTCCTTTGAATGGTTTTTATTATACCATACGCTCCGGTCATATGCGCCCTTTTTTCTTTATTTATCCTCTCTGACCGAGAAGACCTTCGTCTTGATCGAAGGCAAGCGGGGGAGGAGGGCAATGTCGAATGACGGCTGCTTGCCACTTTCTTTGCCGAATTCGTTCTACTTTTGTCGCCGCGGCAGGAGTCGTCCTTCCCGCCGCGAATGGAATATCATCATGCGAGAAATGGGGGAGAGGGCATGGAAAAACGGCTCGTCAAAAAAGAGGAGATCGAAAAGCAGCTGCAGGAAATTGTCGCACTCATCGAGCAAGTCGATGCGAAAATGGAAAAAGTGATCGCCGATGTCATCGAAGAGCGTTATGCGCAAAATCAAGCGCAGCTCGGGCGCCTTGAAGGGCAGATCGCCGGCGTGGAACAGCGGCTTGAGAAGGAGAAGCAGAGCGTTGCACTTCCGCTTTCGTCGAAATTGTATTTCGTGTAAGCCGGCCGGTATGGTATCATCAAACAGAAGCGCATCGCGGTAAAACGCATCCGTTCTTCGGGCCATAGGGCATATGGGCAAACCGGATTTGCCGGCATGGATAAGGAGGAGGCGCCATGGAAAAAGAGCTTAAGGCGTTGACGAAGCGGCTGCAACAATACAACGAACAGCTGCTTTTGATCGCCCGGCGCGCCCGCGAGCGGAACGAGGAGCCGGATTTTTTTGGCGACGTGAAACCGATGGCCGAAGAGGTGCAGGCCGTTGCCGAACGGTGGAAGGACGCCGCTTCCCGCTGGATCCGCCATGCGCGGCCGAAATATGTCCATGAGCGGCAAATTGAGGCCGCCGCCGACCATATGGCGAAGCTGTGCGTTGAGGCATTTTATCCATCCGTTCCCGAGCGCCGCATC
>NZ_MQMG01000009.1 GCF_001908025.1 Geobacillus proteiniphilus | reverse complement strand
ATATTCGCTCAATTCCTTTTTCTGTTTTCGATAGAGCCATTCCCGCATTTTAAACATGACAGTGGAGCTGATCAATAAGGCAATCAATGTTCCATACAGGTGGCACTGAAAGCGAGCCCCTTTCATCGGTTTGAATCGATGAATGTGAAACAGGGATTTCCATGTCTTAAATACCACCTCAATCTGCCAGCGAAGAGAATACAGCGTATGAATTTCGTGCAAAGAGGTATAAATCGCTGGAATATTGGTGATATATACATATATTGGGTGGGGGCGTCGCGTCACGTACGCGGCCCCTTTTTGTTTCGCCTTCTGTTTCCATTGTCCTTCCTTCTGTCGCTCCTGTTCTTCTGTCAGCCGATACACAATGAGCCGCGGTTGATGAACTTTCTTTCCACTGACATACGCATGTTCCAGTTCCATGGTTTCTCCCGGTTGCAGCACCGCAAGGAAATCCTCTGGTTCCCATTTTCGAAATCGGTCCCCTTCTTTTTGGTAAATCCCTACATTGTGTTTGAGCCGTGAAATATAAAAGGCCCCGGCGTCATGAATGGCTTGCAATCCCTCAAGCGAAAAATAGCCTAAGTCTTTCAAACAAAGGTCTCCCTCTTGGATGGTCGATAGAAGGGACGCTCCGCAGGCGGCGTCGTGATGACGGGCATCTTCGACGTCCACATGGAGAACCTTCCCTTCTAGCCATTCATATTCCAGCTGAATTTTCACCCCAGGCCCCGTACATCCCTCGTAAATCCCCTGGATTTCAGGAGGCAGTTGAAACGACGTGGAATCGAGAATGCGAATCCGGAGAAACAGCGAATGTCTTGGACATAAGCGACGGGCCTCCTGAGTCTGATGAATGAGCAGTTTTTCAAACACCGCTTTGAGGAAACTCACCGCTTTTTCATTAAACCGTTGATTGAGCCCTTCCGCACTCAGAGAGGTGTTTTGCTTGAGAGCTAGAGCACTGCAAAGCTGCACCAATGATTTTTGACCGCCTCCTTCCTGGAGAAATGTGCAAAGTGCCACGAAATCATGGGCGCGTAACTTCCCCTTTCGTTGAATAAATTGATGATCTCGGGCCATATGTTCAAGTTCTTCGCACGATAACACGCTTCTTAATCCGTCTAAAAAACAATGCCATTCTTCTTGGAGAGATAAGGACGTCTTCAAAAAAACCACCCTTTCTAAGACATTATGAGGTCTTCAAAAGGATGGTCCAATGAGGCATATATTTATTCCTGTTTTCTTAACTTGATGGCTATGGAGGCAATCCCATATTATAATCACAATAAATTAAAGAAAATTATAAAAAATATATACCAATACATTAGAAAAATCTTAGAATTTCGATCTATTCTAAATGTGAAAAAGGAGCTTTTTAGCTTTACATTAACTGCTTGGTGAAAAAAGATGGAATCTATGATGTCTTTATACATCTTTCATCAAGTAGTTAATGATAAATATCAACATATGGAAAGGAGGGAATGAAGAATGGCGAAGTTGGATGATTTCGATTTGGACATTGTTGTCAAAAAACAGGACAACATTGTACAACCTAATATTACAAGTAAATCTCTTTGTACCCCGGGTTGCATCACAGGCATCTTAATGTGCTTAACGCAAAATTCTTGTGTATCTTGTAACTCTTGCATTCGATGCTAATAACTTATAATTCTCAACATCCATATTGAACCATGGAAGAGTTGGAAAATTCCAAGAGAATTGATCACAAGACAACTTTCCAAAGAAAATAAAGGGGATTTAACGCTTGGATTCACCCTTGATCGACACTCGTCAAGGGAGAAAAGGAGTCAGTATAAGGGCAAGGGCGGGAAGAAGCCCTTGTCCATTATTCGCTTCGCCGAATTTGGCAGGTCTTTAGCTCAGCGAGCTTGGGAGGACAAAAAAGCTAAGCCGCTTCTTGTTGGAGAAACTCTTGCGTCAAAGGGACGGGGATTTGTCCGTCGGACCATCATATGCGGAAGATCGGCGAGTTTTAGGATGACGCCGGAACCCAGCCCTTGAGTGCGCTGTGCATGTGCAGGAAGTTGAAATACACCACAAGCTGAAAATGCTATATACATGCTCATTGAAAAGTTAACCTTCGCATAAGTGGTGCCCACTCCGGTTATACTGCTCCTAAGGAAAAGCATGGAAAAGGAGCGGAATCAGACATGAAACGGCTGAAAATCACCCATGATCACGGATGGACGCCTCGGAAACTCCGCAAGCAGGAACGGAAGATCAAAAACGCTCATCTCCGCCAACGTGTGATGGCAGTCCGCCTTGTCATGGAAGGCTATTTGGGCAGAGAGGTTGCTTCCATGGTCAATGTGTGCCGCCCAACCGTTTCCCATTATGTGTCGCTTTTTAACGAAGGCGGCCTTGAACTCCTGCTTCATCGGGATTTTGCCCCTGGTAGCCGTTTCTCACCGAAGAACAGCAGGAAGAGATCAAACACACCTCGTGTTGACCACGACACCTGTGGAGCTGGGCTGGGACATCGCTTCGGCGTGGAATACGAACATCCTTCAATCCTATAAGGCTGGTGAAAAACAAGTTTTTTGCTCAAACCAGCGGTATTTGATCAGCAAGGAGAACAGATCTGACAAAGTTTCTCTAATTGAAAAAGAGTTGGGATGAGTTGCCTTTTTCATTAATTCACCGGCCTTCTATGTGTACCACCATTACAGCATATCCATTTCCCGCGAAGCATTACGAAAGCTCTTGCATCGAAAAGGGCTTTCTTGGACCCGGACGACCTACACGTTGGCGAAAGGAGATCCGGACCGGCAAAAAAACTTCGAGAAACAAATGGACCTGATAAAAAAACTTAATGGATTCGGATTTCATCCTGTTGTACATCGAATGAAACGCATATCCGGTCGTATCATGTGTTGCGTACGACATTGTCAGAGGTTGGCCGTCAAAAGCAAGTGCCTACGTTCGGCCATCATGCTCACATATCGCTGTTTGGCGCGGTCAACGTCCACGATGGCGAAACGGTTCTTCATCAAGCAGGGGCAGCCAATGCCACAACGTTTTTAGATTTCCTGCGAGTTCTCAAAGAGCGTTACTCGGACCGACTCGTCGTCTTGGTGCTGGATAACGCTCGAATTCATCACACCAAAATGGTGAGAGAATTTTTGCGGGAAGAAGGATAGTGTTTTCACTTCATTTACTTTCCTCCGTATTCACCGCAACGGAACCCGATCGAACGCTTGTGGAAATGGCTGAAAGATACTGTCATTGCCAATGTGTTTCACAAAGATCGAAACGATATCGCCCAAGCCGTTTTTGCATGTTTCTCAATTTAAAAAATATCGCTGGAAAGCGGTATTTTCAGTTAAAACACCGGCTCTCTAGAATATCAAGTGAAGCTTGTGCTTAAGAACCCACTATATAAATGAAGAAATTGTAATAAATATCATAATTACTACTAGCAACCTAATAAGTGTTGAGGTGAGCGCAACATCATCAACTAAAGAATACGAATTCAGTCAATGTCAAAAAATCGAGAAACATTTTATCCGGCTGTAGGACAGTTAACATTCGGAAGAAATCACTCAAATCATGAATACAGGTCCCTCCATACCTACTTTGCAACGTGGTTCAGGACAAATTCAGCACTGTAATTGGGTGCAGATCTTGTAAAAAGAGTCACGCAATTTACGGAAGATTGAGAATCATTGAGTTGGAGGCTTGATTTATGAAAGATCTTATCTTTAAAAACATCGATACGTTTATGATTCGAACACCGGTTTTATCAGTAGACAATTATTTAAGATTTTTTGATCAAAAACTGACTGAGGGAGAAATGAAAGAGCATCTGTTGGAAATTTGTCATAACCCTGTATTTAGAGAGAGTATCTTAGTAGCGAGTAAAAGTTTATATAATAAAATGATTGATTTTTGCAACGGCAAGGAAATAAAAAAATATGATTATTTTCTCAAAGCCATTCATAAGTATTTGATAAGAATTAGCACGAGACCAACGCCATTCGGTCTTTTTGCAGGAGTAGACTTTGGTAAATACACGGATGAAAATACATCAATAAGATATGGAAAGAATAAGTATAAGAAATTTGCTAGACCGGATTTAGAATGGCTGATGAAGATTGTAAAGAAATTGGAACAAGAACAATATGATCAATTATGGTTCACGGTTAACGACAGTATATTTTTAAAAGGAGAACGGGCATATTTACTACATTCGACACGAAAAGACAACGACAAGCGAGTCCATGAAATCAGCGTCAGAGTCACCCTTCCTTTTAAAATCACGTGTGAATTAGCTAGTAACTTGATCCATTACCAAACATTAAAAAAAGAATTAATCAAACAATTTCCAAATACGAGTGAGGAAAAAATTGAACATTTTCTCAAGCAACTAATAGAAAACGAATTTTTAATTTCCAATCTTCGCCCACCATTAACAGTGATGGATCAGCTTGATTATCTGATAAAACGATTGAAAGAAAGCCTTATAGAAGAGTGGAGCAACGAGTTAATTGATATTCAACAAAAGATTCGCACATATACCATGACCCCGTTAGGAGAAGGGGAGCAAATATATAAAGAGTTACATAAAAAAATGAAAAAGTTAGCAGATACCAAAAATGTGTTACAAGTTGATATGAAGTTAAACTTACAAGAAAAGAAGCTGAACAAGCAAGTGATAAAAGATTTAAATGAACTAATGCACATACTTCTGCCTTTTTCGATGACCTATCAACAAACAGATTCTCCATTTTCGAGGTACAAGCAAGAATTTATCGAAAAATATGGTGTGGACAGAGAAGTTCCTTTACTAGAAATGCTTGATAATGATCTCGGTATAGGAGCACCTATGGATTATACAAACCCTAAAAACGCAAGACTCGCTGTAGGTGTGCCCCATCAATTGATTGATGAGCAGTTAAGAGAATATTTTCTTCATAAATATATCGAGGCGGTTAAAGATAAAAAAAGTATAACAATAACAGAAGACGAGATAAAAGAATTGGGTCTAGATGACTATGATTACAACAGCATCCCGGATTCATTAGATATTAACGTAATCATAAAATGTGATTCAGAACAAGATCTTGAGAACAATCATTTCAAATACTATATTGGCCCTAATTTAGGATCGACCCATGCGGGGAAAAGTTTTGGAAGATTTTCTTATATGATGGAAGGGGAAGAGAAACTTTTCGAAACGTTAAATGAAGAAATGCTGAACTTGAATAACGATGATGGCGAGTATGTAACTTGTGAACTCGTTTATTTGCCAAATGAAACGAGACATGCCAATGTGACAAGAAATATTCATAACAGCGAATACGAACTTGCGTTGTTTACTAACAGCAGCAAAGATGAATATCATCGATTGAGCTTAAGTGATATTCTGATCGGCATAGAAAACGATATGTTTTATGCCAAAAGCAAAACACTCAATAAAAAGTTGATTATTACTATGAATAATATGTTGAACACACAAAATGCCCCGAATGCCATTCGTTTTTTGTATGATATAAGCTTGGATGGCAAAAAAATTTGGTGTAATTTTCCTTGGGATACGATCTTTCAAGACTATGCTTACATACCGGCAATTGAATACAAAAATTTCGTCATAGCACCACGAAAATGGGTGATCAATAAGATTATTAAAACAAACGACAAAATGAGTTTTACGGAATTTAAAAAGCGTTTTAAAAACTTTTGTTATGATTACGATGTGCCAAAATATGTTTATTTGACTTTTGCAGATAATCGGATTTTGTTGAATACGGAGGATGAGAATTGTTTAAGAATTCTTCATCACGAATTTAACAATGGATATGGAAACATTATTCTAAGTTCTTATGAAGATGCTGATCTTCATTTAGTTAAAGATGATGCCGAAAAAGAATATGTTTGTGAATTGGTGATTCCGTTAGTGAAAGTGAAACAAGAAAATAATCAATGGTACGCCAAACCGAAAAAATCAAGTCATATCCCAAGTTTTTCAGATATAAGAGTCAAGTTGCCTTTTGAAGATTGGCTTTATTTAAAATTGTACGGGGTCAATTCTAGAGCGGATGATTTAATCGCCTTTTATCTTTCGGAATATTGCCGTGAAAAGTTGGCTAAAGGAGAAATTGAAAAGTACTTCTATATACGGTATGCCGACCCCGAGCAACATATAAGATTAAGACTGAATGCCAGTGAAGAGAAACTTCTGCAGATTTATCCGGATATGAAACAATGGCTGCGAACGTTAATCGAAAAAGGAGTGCTAAGTCGTTTTTCCATCGACTGCTATGAAAGAGAAATTGAGCGTTATGGTGGAACAGAATTGATCGGTCTTGCAGAAAACTTATTTTTCTTCGATAGCATAGTAGTAGAAGACATATTAAAGCTAAAACGTTTGAAACATATTCATTTTAGCGATGAAGTGATCGGAATGGTTTCCATCATTCATTATATGGAACAGTTCGGCCTAGATTATGAAAGTCAATTGGATTTCTTGCAACAGCAAGTCAACAAACAAGACTATCGTGAAGATTTTCAAAAGAATCGATCTGTTTACATGAAAGTTTGTAATACGGATAATGATTGGCAAGGGTTAAGAGACACTGATGAGGGGATGTTATTATTAAACGTTTTGAACCAAAGAAACAGAAGCATAAAAGAGTATGCAAGCAAGATCCAGGACGGTCTCGAAGCTTCTTCTGAATTATCCATTTTAGACAGTGTGATTCATTTACACTGTAACAGGTTATTCGGCATTGATCGAGAGTTTGAAAAGAAAATCCGCACATTAGTTGCCCATACGTTATATGCATTAAAGTATATTAAAGCTCATGGATTAGTCTTAAAAAATTAGAGATGTTATCCATTTGTCCAAGCATTGAGGAGATGACATATAAATGGACCCACGACTTGGACTTTTTTCAACAAAAGCTACCGACAAAAGATCGACAAGCCCTCTCCTGTTTACTTAGGTTAAAAAGCCTTTAATGACGGGAAGAAGATCTAATTTTAGCATGCGGGGATTGAAAATATTATGAATATAAAAGAGTATGATGATCACGTTACCATCAAAGATATTGTGAAATCAATAAGGATAGTTCCCAAGACACTTGTTCTTATAAAGAACGTCGACAAACAAAGTTTTTTTATCATTATTTTCTTAAGCTTATTAATGGGAGGCGCACCTATTGTTACATTGCTCGGTTCGCAAAACTTGTTGAATGCAATCGGGTCCCAAAATATTCGTATTATCATATCGGCATTGATCTTTTATATTTCTGCTGTTTTACTCAGCGAGATCATCAGCAGTTTCATGGAATATTACCAAAATAAATTTCAAACTCTCATCAACTACAAACTTAATTTGCAAATCATGGACAAGTGTACAAAATTGTCTTTACGGCATTTTGAGGATGCCGAAGTTTATGATATGTTGCAAAGAGTACAGAATGAAACGCCGTATAAACCATTTGAAGTGTTTTTATCCATATTAGGTGCAATATCGGCGATTGTAACATTTTTTTCATCGATGATGATCCTGATCCATTGGAAACCTTGGGTGTTGATTATATTAATCTTCATACCACTCGTTTTTTCTTTTTATTTCTTCAAGATTGGCCAAAGAGAGTTTAATGTTAGTTGGTTGCGTGCACCGGAAAAAAGGAAATCATGGTATTTGTCTTACCTAATGACAAGAGACAACACGTTCAAAGAAGTCAAAATATATAACTTAGCAGGGTATATTTTGAACAAATTTAAAGAAATCAACAAAAAATTCGTTGGACAGGATATCCATCTTTTTAAAAGAAGAACGGTTTTTACATTTATTTTTGAGCTCGTTGAACAAATATGTATCAATACCGTACTTGTTATCATCATCATTTCGGCGTTGGCAGGTGAAATCCTTATAGGTCACGTCGTGGGGCTTATTCAGGCCTTGAACTTAATTTCCAGTAACTCTAAGAAAATATTGAATATCATCCATTCTTTGTATAAAAACAATTTATATATCAACCAACTGTTTGAATTTTTGGGGTTAGACGAAGAAGTATTGGACAAAGAAGACCGATTCGTATCGGGGATAGACAAAATCGAAAGTATTAAGATAAGAAATTTAACGTTTCGTTATCCAACGAATCCAAAAGTAGTATTGAAAAATATTAACCTCGACATCAACAAAGGGGAAAGAATAGCCATCGTCGGTGCAAATGGATCAGGAAAGAGCACCCTTATAAAACTTTTATTGAAATTGTATGAGCACGATGAGGATAGCATTTTTTATAATGGTGTGTCCATCAATGATTTGGATACGGAACAATTGAGAAAAAATATTGCCGTGTTGTTCCAAGATTTTGTGAAGTATGAATTGAAATTAAGGGAAAACGTGGGGTTTGGCGATATTACGCGCATTGATCGTGACGGAGAATTAAAACAAGCCATGGAGAGGGCGAGAGTAAATTTTATCGAGGATTTAGATACTCAGCTTGGTTTATGGTTTGTCGACGGTGTTCAGCTTTCGGGAGGACAGTGGCAAAAAGTAGCTATTGCTAGGGCGTTATTTAGGGATGCATCCGTATATATATTGGATGAACCTAGCTCGGCACTGGATCCCATTTCAGAGAAAGAAGTCATTGATATGTTTATCAATATGACAAAAGATAAAATCGGTATATTTATCTCGCATCGTCTATCAACAGCTAAGCTTGCCGATAAAGTCGTAGTGATGAATGATGGGGAAATTGTCGGTATAGGCACGCATTGGGAACTGTTAGCTACGAACGAGTTATACAGAAGAATGTATGAATTGGAAGCTTTGAAAAACGAGGAGGAGTATGAGCGTCTCAATGAAAGCGCTGGTTTGTAATGTTGCGAAAAAATTGTCGGATTATGAGAATATGAAGCGAATCGTGAATCACCCAAGTAATTATATTAAAATTGGAAACAAGACGATAAATCCGTTTAATGAATTAAGTTTAAGCCATGGTTTGCCAGCCTTATGTGCGCTGTACGGCGAATTGAGCGAACAATATCCGGATGAAGGTTGGGATTTATTAGGGCATCAATACATGAAAAAAATCGGTGAACAAATAAATCAACACGGGTTCCCTTCTTTATCTATGTTTACCGGATTGGCAGGGATAGGCCTTGCTGCAGTATGTTTATCCAAGGGAGGAAAAAGGTATCAAAACTTTATCTCAAATATTAATCAAGTCATCGAAGAAAGAATCGGAGAAATGATCGATTATTTGAAACAGAAACCGTATCCGAATATGGACGATTATGATGCTATTTCGGGAGTAGCGGGTATAGCGAGCTACTTACTATTATTTACAAAAGAGATAAAAAAAGGTATCACGTTAATCTTAAAATACATTGTAGATTTGTCTCAAGATAAACAAGTGGAAGATATAAAAGTTCCTGGATGGTATATTCCTCCGATGAATTCTTTTTCAGAAATCGAAAGGAGAAAATGGCCATCGGGTTTCTTTAACATTGGGTTGTCTCACGGTATACCTGCTTTACTAATTGTCTTGTGCAATGCCAAAAAACTGAATATTTACGTAGATGGGCAAGATGAATGCATTCAAAGACTAGCTGATTTTCTTATGAAGTTTCAAATTAAAGATGAAAATGGATCTTATTGGGGGACCCATGTTTCTCTAGAGGAATACAAAAATGGATCTGTCTTAAACAAAGATACAAGGGATGCATGGTGTTATGGCACGCCTGGTGTTGCTTATTCGTTACTTATAGCAGGTAAAACCCTAAACAATCAATCATACATTGATTGTGCTGTCAGCGGAATGAAACTGGCAAGCAAACGGCTTTACAACATTTTTTCTCCTTCCTTTTGTCATGGTTTATCGGGAGTTGCGTATATATGCAACAGATTTTATGAAGAAACGAATATCAGCGATTTTAGGGAAGCCGCCTGCAAATTAGTTGATGATATAATAAAATTTTATAATGAGGAATTTCCTTTTGGCTTTAAAAATATTGAGGATAGCGAAGGAAGCACGAAATATTATGATTATGTGGGACTAATCGATGGAACAGCTGGAATTTTATTGACGATATTAGCTATACAAAACTCTAAAAAAACGCCTTGGGATTGTGCATTTTTATTATCTGAAGTTTAAATGTTGTTTATATACAATGGAAAAGCTGGCTTATCGATTGTTGGAGGCAAGCCGCAGAGGGTTTTCCGTCATACCTTGGCGTAACGGAAGATCGAACAACTACCTAGAAGTGGTGTTGTTCGATCGACCAGTAATCGATCAAATATGTTGGAAAAGGTTCATGGAGAAGGGATGCCTTTCACCCGGGCGTCACTCAAGACGCACGTATTTTTTAGTAAAAAGCGACAAAGAGTAAAGTTTCACATTGCGCCTATGAACAACGCAACGGTGTTATGAGATTACCCCATGATATGGGGATGGAATAGGTTAAAACGCTATTCAACTGTATGGGGGATCAAAAAGTGAACAAAAAGAAGATTTTGGTCGTTGATGATGATGAAGATATTTGCTGCACAATTAAACAATATTTGGAGCTTCATCATTATCAGGTAGAAACGGTCCACAGCGGTGTAGAAGCGTTGAAGATGATGAACGACGATTTTGATTTGATTGTGCTGGATATTATGATGGAAGGAATTGACGGAATGGAGTTGTGTCGCTTGATTCGTGACCGGGTTGATTGCCCGATTCTTTTTGTCAGTGCAAAGACGTTGGAGGAAGATAAAGTTTTGGCTCTGTCGATCGGTGGGGATGACTACATCACCAAGCCGTTCAGCTTAAAGGAGTTAAAGGCGAGAATTGATTCCCATTTAAGAAGGGAAGAACGGATTCGTTCGAACGAGAGATATCTTTTGAGTTCTAAAAATATGACGATTGATCTTTTGGCTAACGAAGTCTTTTGTAAAGGAAGGAAATTACCGTTAACAAAAAAAGAATATGAGATTGTGAAGTTGTTGATGCTGAATCAAAAGGTCGTTTTCTCCAAAGAAAGAATATTTGAACGAGTATGGGGGATTGATTCCGATAGCCAGTTAGACACGGTTACAGAAAGCATCAAAAATATTCGAAAAAAAATCAAGGCCGTCGATCCAGAAACCTCTTATATTCAAACATTATATGGGCTCGGCTATAAATGGGATGTGAGCAATGAAAAACGATAAAACAATCAAACGAGATTTTTACTTGTTGGTTGTGAAGGTAGTGTTGGCAACAGTGATCTCTTCGGCCGTTACCTATTTATGCGTAATCTATTTGATTATGACATTAACTACGAACCATGTGGTGAAACCGACCAATTATTTCGTGAAAGATTTGGATCTGATTGAAAAAAAGGTGAAAGAAAACGAAGAGGCTATTTTCAAGGGGAGATTGATTCCCATCCATCGTTACAGTGAAAAGATACAGGGAGAAGTTGTAGACATCAGCGGTAAGCATCTGTATGGTGATCAAGGAATTATAGATGATCAAGTGGATATTAGTAAAGCGATCAACCGTGACATTGTAAAAGGAAGCTATGTGTATCGGTTCATTCCCATTCAACATGATAACGCCATTCAAGCGGTGTATGTGTTGAAAGCGCCTTTTGGGTTTATCATTAACAATCAAAATCGCTTCGGAGCCGTGCTGATTTATGCTGTGCTGCTTATTTCTCCGTTGATCTTTTTTATTGTCTATTTGATTTTCTTTACATCTAGGCTGTACAAATCATTGTTCCATAATGTCAAATTGTTGCTCGAGGCTTCTGATCACATTGCAAGCGGGGATTTTGATTTTCAAGTCTCGGGGTTGAAAAGAAAAGAATTTATGAAAATCCAGGATTCCTTTAATACCATGATCAGTGCGCTGAAAGAAATGGTGGAACGTTTAGCAAAGACCGATGACGAACGAAAAATGATGGTATCATCGATCGCGCATGATATCCGAACCCCGTTAACGGTCATCCAAGGACAAATTGATTTAATTCAAGATTTGAGAAAGCTGGACCACTTTGATGTCACTCCCCATTTAGAGATTATTCGCAAAAACTGTGGGAAGATGACCATGTTGACAGATAATTTGTCGTTGCTCTATAAAGTGGAGGATGACCACTTCTCACTGAATGCAAAAGAAGTGGATTTAAGGCAAATCCTTGATGAGAAAAAACTAGAGATCTCAACAATGGTTTATCATCAAAAATCGATAAACATTCGCTTTGATGTGAATTTGCAAAAATCATGTTACATACTTGATGAAGCGATGTTAATGAGAGTGTTGGACAATATTTTATACAACAGCCTGAGGTTTACAAAAAGTGGGGAAATTAAGTTGGAAGTACATGATGAAAAAGAGGGGAATGAGTGTAAAATCTATTTTCGCTGTTCAGATACAGGAACGGGGTTTAAAGAAAACGATACGTCTTTGTTGTTCCAGCCTTTTTACCAAGATAAGCAGTATAAAAATCATGTTGGATTAGGACTGTATATTGCCAAAAGAATTGTGAATCATTATGAAGGTGAAATTTGGGCATACAACAATGAAAAAGGTGGAGCGACGGTTGAATTTTATATTAAGGAGCTGTCTGATTGGTCATCCAATCTTATGGGCTTTCCGCCGTTATAGTAAAGTTGAGAATGCAGCTAGGGAGGAATTTCTATTTCCCTAGCTGACAGTCTCTGTGCCTTTATTTTCTTTTCGCAATTAGAAATTGGTGGTTAACTGTAACAGCCACTTCTTCGTCCGGGTTTACGCCTTTGATGCTGTATACCCAACCAAAGTTCAAGTGAGTTCGTTTTTCATCCGTTTGATCGGGAATGACTTCGATCTTTCGCAGTTCTTTTTTACTCAAGATTTGATGATGCTCATTGATGGTAATCGTCTCTGCTACTTTCCCGATCGGTTTTTTCAATTGATGTCGGTCTACTTTTGCTGCTTGAATGATGTACGTCCGGCCTTGATAGTAAATTTCTTGCAAATTGTCTTTGTTTAACTCGTATTTTGGTAATTTCCGATCGATCTTCATATTTTGTGTTGCTGTCTTTTTTAAGTCACTGACAAGTGAACAACCTCCTATGAAGAGAACTCCAATCAACATGAGGAGTAAGATGGAGTTTTTCATAGTTGCTCTAAGACCTCCTTTTTTAACATCCCGTTGAGAGGGAGAAGTGAACTTTCATTCATGTGGTTTATTTCCTTCCCAGCGATGAAACCAGATTGAACCAATGATGGTTACGATGATGAACCCTAGAAGGGCATAGGCCATTCCTTCCCATAATGATAGCGAATAGGAATTTAACAACTGCGCCCCCAAGGTTTGCTTTACTTCGGGCATCATCAAAATCGGAAATTGTGAGAGACGAACAGCCCAAGCCCAAGGAATGTAGCTCCATATGTGATCGCCTAAGGAAGTTGCCCCAATAAGGGCGGCAATCAGAAATCCGCCGCTTCCTACTGCGATCGAGGCTCCCATTCCAAAGGCAAAGCTGATGAACAGATGCATGGAAAAAAGGATGAGTGAGCCCACGATGGAGAGCATGGCTCCCTGCAAAAATACATCATAATGAATGTGGACCACTTTGAGTACGTATTTCATCCCGAACAGCATGAGAATCGTCGCCAGCAAGATATCCGCGCATGCAATAAAGATGAGTAGCGTGAGTTTGCCAACATACCATTTGATTTTGGATACAGGACCGGTCAAGATGTTCATGAAACTTCCTGCTTTTTCTTCTTGATAGGACATCAGCCCGGTAAGCAGGGAGATGATCATCGGCAATGAAACGGCCAGCACTTCAAAAAATCCTTGATAGATTTTCATCTGCCACAACATGGGGGTGCGGTAGTTCGAAAAATACCATACCATAAAGAGCGGATAAATGATTGGCGTGATGATGACCATCATCCGAATCGCTGTGCGTTTCGTTTTGATCCATTCGGATGACAGAAGGCGAAGAAACGACATGTCAATGCACTTCCTTTCGCGCGAACCAAGCGGCGGTTAGAAAAGATAACAACAGAAAAATGACAAGGGCGATGGCTAGGCCTGTCGGAATGACAGAAGGATCCAATAGCGGATTCCCTTTCTCCAAAGGAACGCCGTTCGGATGCACCCCGATGATCGGGCACATCATCCTCATTCCCCAGCTCCATGGAATGAACAGCCAATAAGGTTGTGCGGCCATGACTACCCCTAAGGCGAGGCCGATGACACTGACCATGATCGAGGCCGCCATCCCGAACCGCTCGGCAATAAATAATCCGATCGGGATATAGGCTAAAGAGGTCAACCAAATGACCAAGCTGGCGAATACGGCCACCGTCGCTGATGAGAGGCTGTTGGGCAAAAACCATTTCAATAAAACAAGCAGGACGATCAGCTCGATGGTTGAGAGCAGCATATAATAGGCGATGACGGCGATTTTGCTCCACCATAGACGCACAATGCTAATGTCGAGACAACGCAACGCTTTATCGTTTCCTGACTTTTTCTCCCTTGCCGCCGAAAGGGAAGCGATCAAGGCCGTTCCAATTGGAACAAAAATCAACGGCCACCAATTAAATACCGTGTATTCAAAATAATGGCGCGTTGAATTCATGGTTGGCATGGTGATCATGGCATACAGGACAAAGAAAAGCGGAGCGATGAATACAAGCTTTTTGGCAAACGTCCGCTTGTATTTTAAGCGTTCTGACTGGAACATATTGAGCATGACTCCCATCCTCCTTCATTGCTCGTTCACTACATCGATAAAGAGTTTTTCAAGATCTTGGCTTTCGTCGATTTTGCCCTGATATTTGAGTTTCCCGTTTTGAATAATACCAATGTAATCGGCTAATTGTTTGACTTCTGACAAAATATGGCTGGATAGGATGACGGTGATTCCGTTTTCGGCAAACGATTTAATGAGTTTTCGCAAGTCCTGTATGCCTAATGGATCCAATCCGTTTGTTGGTTCATCGAGAATGAGCAGTTTCGGATCATTTAAAAGAGCTTTGGCAATTCCTAGCCTTTGCTTCATGCCAAGGGAAAATTGAGATGCTTTCTTTTTCCCCGTATTTTCTAAGCCGACGATGTTCAAAACTTCTTGGATTCGCGAGTCGGGCAAATGAAGCAATTTGGCATGAACAAGTAAATTCTCATAGGCTGTTAAATTGCCGTAAAGAGCCGGGGATTCGATCAGTGCGCCGATATCTTTCAGGTCTTTTCTGCTCCAAGGATGGCCGTTGATCACGATTTCCCCTTTTGTAGGACGCAACAGCCCTGTCAGCATTTTCAAAATTGTTGATTTTCCGGCTCCGTTCGGTCCGAGCAATCCATAAATCGTATGTTTCTTGACTTTCATGGATACATCATCCACCGCGAGTTGTTTGCCAAACGCTTTGCTTAAATGATGGGTTTCTAACATATACTCTTCCATGTTCATTCTCCTTTCATAATGGGAACATGTTATGCTGCTTTTGGCTGGCATAAGCGCAAGAATAGGACTGTTATATCCGTGCTGTTCTCATATTAATGACTCAATCTAATGTTTTTATAAGAAAAGAACACATTGATGATGTTTTTTACAGATTGGCATCCAGCGACAGTCTGGTGTATCATTTGCTCTCGCGGCGATGAGCGCCCTCTTCTCCCTGATCCTAAATGTTCGAGAATGGTGAATACTCCGAGTTCGAGATTGTTCAGACAAGCGGCGTGTTGACGGTCTACGCGTCGGCTCCCGCTGCTTAGGTTGTTCGGGACGGAATGCGTCAAGGAAAAGGGGAAGGCGTCAACATGATGCTGATTTGAAGAAGGAATTTGCTCAATCATGTTGAAATTTACCTATTTGGAAATATTTATTTTGCACAAGGACGGCCATGACGCGTTAACATAGGGGATATTTTTGATTTTTCGCTCTTCTTAACGAAGTGTTCGTGATGTCCAATCGAGATCATTAGTGATTTTCAATCGTTTCATGTTATTGCCGCTCCTTTTGGGATGTTTAGGAACAGTATAATTAGAGCGGAGATCACTTATATGAACGTTAATGTTTTAATGTGCACCTATATAGTTAAGGTATATAAGCTGTAATAAAGAATTTCCACGGTTTTGTATTAATGTTCAAGCCGTAACACGGTAGTCTATAATGCGAGTATGCCGAGAGTCTGGTGGATAAACACTTTTTTGAATTAAGTGTGTTAAGACACAGAAGGAATATCAAAATATAGGTATAGAAAGGGTTGAGGAATTTGAAGATTAAAGATGTATTTGGGGATTTGCCTACACTTACTACTGAACGTTTAATATTAAGAAAATTAACGTTAGATGATGCATATGACTTATTTGATTATGCGTCAAATTCGGAAAACTGTAAATATTTACCTTGGAGACCTCATCATACCATTGAAGATTCAATTCAATTTTTAGAATTTGTCATTAAGTCTTATAAAGAAGGTAGTTTAGCTCCGTGGGGAATCGTTTCAAAAGCAGACAATAAAATGATCGGGACAATTGATATAGTTAAATGGTTACCCAATCATCATAAAGCTGAGATAGGTTTTGTTTTATCGTATAAGTATTGGGGGAAGGGATTAGCAGTTGAAGCGGCTAATAAAATCATTGAATTTGGTTTTGACAAGATGGAATTAAACAGAATTGAGGCATTTGCTATGATTGAAAATGTTCAATCTTTAAGAGTTTTACAAAAGTTAGGGATGCAATTTGAAGGGGTTATGAGAGAACATTGGTATATTAAAGGGAAATTTAGAGATATGGCTATATACTCTATTCTAAAACGAGATTATTTTAAATCAAGGGACGGGTTGCAAAACGCATAACTGATGAATAAAGGGACACAAAAAATCCACTCTTATTGGGAATTATATACAGTTACTAAAAAACTTCAAAGGGGTGACACTATCAAGAGTTCCAATTCTTTGATCGAATACACCGATGAAATCCTACGTACACGGTGGCCAAAGGGAATCCGGATGAGCAAAAGCGATTTGAAAAGCAAATGGATCTGATAAAAAAACTTGATCACCAAGGATACCAAAGATGCCGTTCTTCTGTACATCGATGAAACGCATATCCGCTTCGATCATGTGTTGCGATCCACCTGATCCGAGGCCGGCTGTCAAAAACGAGTGCCGACATTCGGCCATCATGCCAGTTTTGGTATTTGGCGCCGTGAACGTCCACGATGGGGACACCGTGGCCGTGGTTCATCAAGAGGAGAGCGCCAATGCCACGGCGTTCTTGGATTTCTTGCGTCTGCTCAAAGAGCGGCATCCCAACCGGATGATTGCGCTCGTCTTGGACAATGCCCGGATTCATCATGCTCGAATGGTGAAAGACTTTTTGCGGGAAGAAGGGCAGTGTTTTCATTTCCTGTATCTCCCGCCCTACTCGCCGCAGCTCAACCCCATCGAGCGTTTGTGGAAATGGCTGAAGGATACGGTGATCACCAATGCCTTTCACAAGGATCGCCACGAGATCCTTCAAGCGGTTCAACGATTGATCCACTACATTCCGAAACGCCCGGAGGACGTGTTGCGGCGCCTGGAGTGTGCAGTGTGATCGAGAAGTGAACTTTTCAAGGTGCATCTATATAGTACCACTGGTAAATTATTGTGTTTTGGTAGCATAAATGCTATCATACGCATAAATCGGGAGGGTAAAAGAATGAGTGATTTTTTTAAAAAATATGCAGCTATTCGAGGCGAACAGCATGTTCAAAAACTTCAATTAGAAGGAACGATAGCTGCACAGATCAAAACAAGACGGAAACAGCTGAATATGTCTCAACAGGAACTTGCAGATCGTATTGGAGTTCCAAAATCCACGATTGGGAGAATTGAAGCTGGGCTTACAAGCCCTAGAGTAGAGACGCTTTTTAAAATCTCGCAGGCATTGAATACTCCTTTCATCATTGATGGTACGAGTAGACAGGATCATAACCTACATATTCAAGTTTAGTGGCTTATATCTTGGAGCTGTTCCTTGGAGAGAAAATTCTCCAAGGAACTTGTTTCCGTGAAAATGCACGCGTCTTGATGGGTCATTTTCATGCCCGGGTGGAGGGCAAAACGTTGCCCATGAGACTCTTCCGTGAAAATGCGCGTGCCTGGATTGGTCATTTTCATGCCTGGGTGAAGAGCAAAACTTGCTCATGGAGCTTTCCATAGAAAAATCCCCTCCATAGTAAACAGAATAAGTGGACTTTCTTTTTTCTGTCTACTATAAGGGGATTGTATCCATTTTTTGTTGGAGGACACCTTCTTCAAGACGCATTTCATCATTAGGAAGTTTTGCGTCAGCGCCACTGTGTTTGTTGGTTGCCTGAAGCGTATTGAAGAAGTCAACATCTGGTGGCCTGTCACAGCCCTTTCGGCGTCACTTTCTTTTCCACTTTGCGCAGCAGCCAGTCAAACACAATCGCCAAAATGGCGGCTGGGATGGCGCCGGCTAAAATCAAGTTTTTGTCGGCGATGCGCAAGCCGCGGTCGATCAAGTCGCCAAGTCCGCCAGCACCGATGAAGGTCGCTAAGGCGGCGACGCCGATCGTCAGCACCGTCGCCGTGCGTACGCCAGCCATAATGACGGGGAGAGAGAGGGGAAGCTCGACCATCCATAAAATTTGCCTCGATGTCATCCCCATCCCCCGGCCAGCGTCAACGAGCGCCGGGTCGACACCAAGAATGCCAGTGTACGTATTGCGCAAAATCGGGAGCAAGGCATACAGCGTCAAGGCGATGATGGCAGGCAGCTTGCCGATGCCGAAAAGCGGAAGCATAAACCCAAGCAAGGCTAAGCTTGGAATCGTCTGAATGATGGCGGCCACGCCAATGATCGGCTCGGCGAGTTTGCGATATCGCGTCAACACGACACCGAGCGGCACAGCCACCGCGATGGCGATGCCCATAGCAATGGCGGATAAGAGCACATGTTCTTGAAAGGCGATCCAAATATCGTTCTTTCGTTCGATAAACGTCTGCAATAATTCCATCGTATCCCTCCTTGGCGGAAAAGCGGCAGCGGGTGGCTGCCGCTTGGTCATGGGCTGAGACCGAAAACTTGACAAGGTTTTGGTTCACTAGCGGAACGAATCCCATCGGCAAGCCCGCTTGGAGCGGCCTTGTCTTTTCGAAATGAGACGTGTGATTCAGGCGGGCCGACGGCCGCGGCAAAGTTTCTGGCCAGATGACAAGAAACGGGGCGGCATCGTTTTTTCAAGCCCCCATTCGCCCGTCTTCGTTGGCATTAGGCATGTTGCTGGAACGTCCACTCCGCGAGCGCGCGCATCATGCTCGAGCGCGTGATCCCGCCGACGAGCCGGTCGCCGTCCAACACCGGAATGATGCGCACATCCGGGTCTTGGAACAGAGCGGCGACGTTGGTGACGTCCGCTTCTTTCGCCAACGTCGTCACATCGTAGTCGGCGATGTCGGCGACTAATAAATGTTCTTCTTGGTAGCGCTGTTCGATTTGTTTTAAGGTGACGATGCCGAGAAAGGCCTGCTTTTTATCGACGACGATCAAACTGTCGACCTTTTTCGCTTTCATCAATCGGAACGCTTCCGCCAAGCCGCGGCGCGGCGAGATCGTCGCGACGTCAGCCGACATTAAATCCTCCGCCGTCGGCACGGCCGTCTGGCGGGTCCGCAGCCGGTCTTCGCCGATAAACTCACGGACGAACGAGTTCGCCGGCCGCCGAAGCATTTGGTCCGGCGTCGCAAACTGGACGATTTCCCCGTCTTTCATGAGCGCAATCCGATCGGCGATTTTAATGGCTTCATCCATATCATGGGTGACAAAGACAATCGTTTTGTGAATCTCCTCTTGCAAGCGGACGATGTCATCTTGCAGCTGCTCGCGGCTGATCGGGTCGAGAGCGCTGAACGGCTCATCCATTAAGATAATGTCTGGTTCGGCGGCCAAGGCGCGGACGACGCCGACGCGCTGCTGCTGCCCGCCGCTGAGCTCTGACGGGTAGCGGTGTTTGAACGTCGCCGGATCCAATCCGACGAGCTCGAGCAATTCGTCAACCCGTTTTTCATAGGCGTGTTTTTCCCATTTTTTCAACTTTGGCACGAGCGCGATGTTTTCCGCGATCGTCATGTGCGGAAACAGGCCGATTTGCTGGATGACGTAGCCGATGTTGCGCCGCAGCTCAACCGGGTCAAGTTGGGAAATGTCTTGCCCATCGATGTACACTTTGCCTGATGTCGGCTCGATCAAGCGGTTGATCATCCGCATTGTCGTCGTTTTCCCGCATCCGCTCGGCCCAATTAAGGCGACAAGCTCTCCTTTGCGAATGTCGAGATTGATATTTTTTAAGGCGACAAAGCCGTCCTCATACTGTTTCGTGACGTTTTCAAACCGAATCATCCACATTCCTCGCTTTCTAGTCGATCAGTCCTTCCGCTTTTAAGAAATCAAGCGCCACCTCACGCGGCTGTTTTCCTTCCAAGTTCACTTGGCCGTTTAGTTCCATCATTTTTTCATCGGTCAAAATGTTGGCCAACTTGTTCAGTTTTTCTTCAAGACCCGGGTTGGCATCCAACACTTCCTGGCGGATGATCGGCACAGCGTGGTACGGCGGGAAGTACTGTTTGTCATCTTTCAATACGACCAAATCATATTTTTTTATCCGGGCATCGGTCGTGTAGGCGGTGATGACGTCAATTTCGCTGTTTTTCGCCGCTTCATACTGCAAGTCCGGATCGATCGTCACTTTTTTCTTGAACTGAAACCCGTACGTATCGACAAGCCCGTCATAGCCGTCGCTTCGCTCAAAAAACTCGGCGTCTGACCCAAATGTGAGGGAAGACGAATGTTTCGCCAAATCGGAGTACGTTTTCACCCCGAGCTTTTCCGCGAGGTCTCTCCGCATGGCCAAGGCGTAGGTGTTGTTAAACCCGAGTGGTTTGAGCCAAGCGATGTTGTATTTTTCCTTATACAACTTCTTCGTTTCGTTGTAAATTTGTTCGGGCGTCTTTGCAGGATCGTACGGCTGTTTTAAAATGTTCAAATACCCGGTTCCGGTGTACTCGACATACATGTCGACATCCCCGTTTTCGATGGCTTGCTGGAGCATAAACGCGCCGCCTAAACTGTCTTTCACTTCAACATCCAAATCCGCGTTGGCCTTCACATACTCCGCCAACAAATGCGTCAAAATGACTTGTTCGGTAAACTTCTTTCCGCTAATGACGATTTTTCCTTTCGCATCACTCGTTCCGCTGCAGGCCGCCAATCCGAACACAAGCCCGACAGCGAGCAAAGACATCATCCATTTTCGCAACACAATTCCTCCTTTTTTGGCTACTATCACACAAATGAGGGAAAGAAAAAAAGGCGGCAACAAGACGCGGAGGGGATGAAAAAGCGTCACAAACAAAGGATACCGTAATTTGGGTGCAGCTGGCAAATTTGGTATCGGTCGATATGTTTGCCTCTCGCTTGCTCTCGCGGCGATGAGCGTTCTCTCCTCCTTGATCCTGAAAAATGCTCGGGAATGCTTGCGAATCCTCCTAGATGCTCCGAATTCGAGATGTTTGCATAAGCCTCGTGTTCATCCATCGATGCGCCAGCCAGGCATGACCCGCGCCGTTCATCGAGAGTGCGGGGTGATGCTCCCGCTTGCCGCGAGAAGGCCGGTGCCTTGGCAAATGGTCAAGGTGAAGGCTAATCGATAAACACTCGAACAAAAAAGGCAGCTCACGGCTGCCTAGTGAAAAGAGAATCAGTGTGGAACGTTTCTCTATGGGGAACGTGTTACGCATGAACAAGGCGATGAAGGGCGCTTTCCGTTTTGAAGACGCGGGCGTTCAAGACGTGCAGTCCCGCTTCATGTTCGGCGAGGGCAGGCAGCACTTTGTCTTCAAGGATGGATGTGATACGGGTGAGGTCGCCTTTCATATGATGGAGGTCGTGCGCCATCGCCTCATATTTGGCGGCCAGCACTTCTTGCCCGTGGCGGAGCGCTTCGGCGATCGCCTTCGTTTCGTTCGTGCGCTCATCAAGCAGGTCGATTCGCTGTGCAAGCGTGTTCGTCTGTTCGTTCAGTTGGGCGACTTGGTGTTCGACGGTGCCCATGCGTTCGTTCAGTTGGGCGACTTGGTGTTCGACGGTGCCCATGCGTTCGTTCAGTTGGGCGACTTGGTGTTCGACAGTGCCCATGCGTTCGTTCAGTTGGACGACTTGGTGCTCGAGGTTGCTTGTCCGCTCGTTCAGCTGAGTGAATTGTTGCTCAAGGGCGCTCGTCCGCTCATTGAGCTGGGCCATTTGCGCTTCGAGAGCGCCCGTTCGTTCATTAAGGTTGGCCGCCAGCACTTCAAGGGCACCCGTTCTTTCATTGAGATTGGCCACTTGTCCCTCCAAGGCGCCAACCCGCTGCTCGAGCGACTCGACCGCCGTGCGCGTCGCTTTCACTTCATGCAAAATTTCCCGCAGCAACGCTTCCATTCGTTTCACCTCCTTTTCCCCTCTATTTTACAAAAAACGCGCGCCGATGGCGAGAAAAAATAGGAAAACGGTTTTTGCTAGAAAAAGAGCGGAGAAAATCGTTACAATAAACATAGGAAAAAACCGAAGCAAAGGTGGACGGAGATGGACGCCACGTGGTTGAAGCCCATTGTCGAAACAAAATATTTATCGACGGAAAACGCGCACCGCTACCGGGCGATTTTGCGCTATTTCTACATTCAGCACGAGCGGATGCGGCAATATTTGTTTCCGGAAGAAGTGTACGCCTTTTTAAAGCAGCACGAGGAGTTTGCCGATTACACCGAGGAAGAGCTGCAGCAAGACCTCGATCAGCTCGTCAAATGGAACAACTTGATCGCCCGCCAAGAGACGGCGCATGTGCGGACGATTGAAGAGTTTAAGAAAAAGCGGTTTCGCTACCAATGCAGCCCGTACACGGTCGAAATCGAACGGATGATCCGCACGCTCGAGCAGCTTGGGGATTCATTTGGGGGGTCGCTCGAGAAAACGCGGTTTGACCGCTTGTATGCCTCTCTTTCTCGCATGGAAACGATCATCGCTTCTGATTTTCAAGAGCAGCCGGATGAAATGCATCAAGTATGGGAAGAGACGTTCGATTATTTCAAGAAAATTATCCAAAACTCCGCCGACTATATCGCCTATTTGCACGGTGAGAATTTAGAAGAGCGGATGACGGCCGAGTCGTTTCTCGTTTATAAAGAGCAGTTTACTGCTTATTTGCGCGATTTTATCGTCGCCTTGCAAAAAACGTCGATGCAGATTGAGCAATTGCTTGAAGACTTGCCGGAAGACGGGGTCGGCCGGTTCATCGAGCATGTCGTCGACTATGAGAGGTCCATCCCGCGCTTTGCCGATGCACTGCCGCCGCGCGCGGAGCTCATTGAGGAGAAGCGGGAGATGTGGCGCAGTCTATGCGAATGGTTTTTAGGCCGTGATGGGCGCGAGAGCGAGCTTTCGTTTTTGCAATACCAGACGAACGAGGCGATTCGTCGTTTGACGCGCGTTGTGCAGCGGCTTGGCGAGCGGCATCACCATTTTCGCAGCCGCAAGGGCGACTACTTGCATTTGGCGCGCTGGTTCTCGCAGCTTCCATCGATCGAAGAGGCGCACTGCCTGTCGGCGGTCGTGTTTGGCTGCTTCCATACGAAACATCTCGTCGCCGATGCGGGGGCGACCGACAATATATACCGCGACGTATGGGATGAGCCGCCAGCGGAATGGGTGACGAAACCGCGCGTCCGCCATTATGGGGAAAAGAAAAAGCCGCAGGCGATTGAAGACAAAGAACGAGAGAAAGAAGAAGCGCTCCTTCGCTATTTGGAAGAAAAAGCGCGCGAGGAAGACGAGCTGAAGCAGCTTGTGACCGATGGGAAAATCGTGCTCGCCCATTTGCCGGAAGTGACCCCATATGTACGGAAAACATTGCTTGGCTGGATCGCCAAGGCGATGGGGCGCGAGGGGCAAACGGCGAAAACGGAAAACGGTTGGAAAGTGAAAGTCGTTCAACGTGAAGGGACGATTTGCCTTCGTTCGGAAGACGGGGAACTCGTGATGCCGAACTACGAAATTCATGTGCTTTCGGGAGGTGAGTGAGGATGGAAACGGCGTTTGACGACAAAGCGAAAGAAGCGCTCGCCGCGCTGTTCGAGCAGTTTTGGATCGTCCGCGAAAAAGAGCCGGAGCTGTATCAGCTCGTCCGTGAGCGCGAACATGTGTTAAAGAGGTACGTTGAGGAGAAATTCGGTTATCGGCTCATCGTTCACCGCTATTTCGCCAAACTGGAAAAAATCCCGGCCGAACCGGAACCGTGGATGGGCATCGAGTCGTTTCAAGAGCCGCTTGACTATGCGCTGTTTTGTTGCTTGATGGCGTATTTGGAAGGAAAAGCGGTGGAAGAAAAGTTTTTGCTTTCTGACGTATGTGAAGAAATCCGCGCCATGTATCCAGGAGATGCGCCGATTGATTGGACGAACTACTCGCACCGGCGCGCGCTCATTCGCGTGTTGAAAACAGCCGAACAAATCGGGCTCATCCGCCGGATGGACGGGGAGATTGAGGCGTTCGCCCAGCATGTGGAGGAAGAGGCGTTGTACGAAGTGCCGGTGTTGGCCCGTTATTTTATGCGCACGTATCCGAAAGATTTGTTGCAATATGAATCGATCGACGAATTGCTCGCCGAGGAGTGGAAAGCGGCGCCGCAAGATTATCGGCGCCATCGCCTGTATCGAAAGCTGTTTTTATCTCCGGCGGTGCACCGGACAGAAGGCGACGAGCAAGATTTTTACTACTTGCGCAACTTCCGCCATCGGCTGCGCGATGATATCGAAGCGCATACGCCGTTTCGCTACGAGCTGTACAAAAATGCGGCGATGTTGACGCTGCCGGAGCGGCAGGCGCCGTACACCGTATTTCCTGATCAGAAAGGAACGTCGGAGATCATCCTTCATTTTGCCGCCTTGGTCCGCGAACGGTTGGAGTCGCTTCCGCCTGATGAGTACGGCCGCATTCGGTTGACGACGGAACAGTTTTCCGCTTGGCTTGCCGATTGCCGGCTCCGCTATGGGGCTGGGTGGGGGAAAACGTACCGCGACATGTCGGCTGCTGAGCTTGTCCGCGAAGTGCTTTCGGCGCTCAAAGAATGGCGCATGGCCGATACGGAGCACGACACCGGAATGATCGTCCTTTACCCGCTCCTCGGGCGGCTTTGCGGGCGGTATCCGGATGATTTTGAAGCGAAAGAGGGGAGATAGGATGGCGAATCCATGGGTGCTTCATCGCGCCGGATTGATTAATTTTTGGTATTATGACGAGCAATATTTTCATTTTGCCAATGGGAAGCTGTTATTGCGGGGAAGCAACGGGGCGGGCAAGTCGGTGACGATGCAAAGCTTGATCCCGGTGCTGCTTGACGGTAAAAAGACGCCTGATCGGCTCGATCCGTTCGGCTCACGGGCGCGGCGCATGGAAGACTACTTGCTTGGGGAAAAAGATGTCGTGGACCGCGATGAGCGGACCGGGTATTTGTTTTTGGAATATAAACGGAAAGAGTCCGACCAATACGTGACGACCGGCATCGGCCTGCGCGCGAAGCGGCAAAAAAGCCTCGATTTTTGGGGGTTTGTCATCTTTGACAACCGTCGCATCGGCTATGACCTTCAGTTGTATAAACAAGAAAAAACAGGAGAAAAAATCCCGCTGACGAAACGCGAGCTCGCCGCATTGCTCGGCGCGGGCGGGACGGTCGTCGAGACGCAAAAAGACTATATGGAGCTCGTGAATAAACATGTGTTTCGCTTTGAATCGCTCGAGGCGTTTCAAGAATTGATCGAATTGCTCATTCAACTGCGCAGCCCGAAGTTGTCAAAAGATTTTAAGCCAACGGTGATCTATGAAATTTTGGAAAGCTCGCTTCCGCCGTTGACCGACGACGAGCTCCGCCATTTATCCGAAACGATCGAAAACATGGACCAGGCGAAGCAGCAGCTTGAGCAGCTCGAACGCGACGAGCGGGCGTTGAAGCGTCTTTGCGATCAATACCGCCATTACAATGAATATATGATCGCGGAAAAAGCGATGGAATACGAGAAAGCGGTCAAACAAGCCGAAGAGCTCACCGCCGAGCAGCAGCGCCGCCGCGGCGAAGAGGAACAGGCGCGGAAGACGCTCGGTGAGCTTGACGAGACCATCGCCCGCCTCCGCCGCGAAGAAGACGTGCTGCGGGCGCGCGAAGTCGACTTGGCTGGTCATGAGGTGTTCCAGCAAGCAGATCAATATGAGCAGCTGAAAGCAGAGCGGCAGCGCCTGCAAGAACGGCGGGAGCGGCACGAACGGGCGATGGAGGAAAAAGAACGGCTTGAGCGGCAGCACCGCCGTCGGCTTGATGAGGCGGAAGCGCTTTTCGATAAGATCGAACAGAACCTTGAGGATGAACTCGAACAGCTGCGCGCCGATGCCGAAGAAGGAGCGTTTTCTGGCCATGAGGTGAACGAAGGCGATTTTCTACGCCATCGCCGCCATCAGCACGAGTTTCTGTTTACCGTTTGGAAGCAGGAAGCGGATCGTCATACAGAGCGGCTCGAGGAGCTTGCCCGCCTTTGGCGCCGCCATGACGAGCTCCAAGCGCGCTATGAAGAGGCAAGCAAAGAAGCGGGAGAATTGCAGCGGGAAGTGGACGAATGGCGTCACCAGCACCAAAAATGGGAGGAACTGTTCGAGCAAGAAAAAGAGCGCTTTGAACAAGAGGTGCTCGCCTGGCTGGAGCAAGGGGGAGTCGATGTTTCGGAAGCGGACATTCAATCGTTTTTGCAACAAATGAGCGCCATATACGAACGGTATTCGATCGATGACATCAAGCGCCCGTTCACCGAAGCGTATTACGCCGCGGTCGGCAAGAAAAACGACGAGAAATGGCGGCTCGAACATGAGATCCGCCTGTTGGATGGCGAGCTAGGCGACCGTGAAGCTGAACTTCGCCATTGGCAAGACGAACGAGATCCTGAGCCGGAGCGCGATGAACAAACCGCCGCTTCCCGCGCGGAGCTGGAGCGGCAAGGAGTGTCCTTTGTCCCGCTCTATGCGGCCGTCGAATTTTTCGACCATGTGCCCGAAACGGTGCGTGAACGGATCGAATCGGCGCTTTCGCATGCTGGGCTGCTTGATGCGCTCATCACGGACCGCGATGTGGATGCGGCTTGCGATCGTGTGCTCGTCCCGAACCCCGTCCATATGGCGCACACGCTTGCCGATTATTTGTGTCCAGATGCGGATGCCCCCGTGTCGGCGGAGCGGATTGACGAAGTGCTCCGCAGCATCGTGATCACCGATGCGGAACAAGAAGGCGGCATGACGATCGATGAAACAGGACGCTATTCGATCGGCCTGTTGCGCGGCCATGCGCCGGTGAGAGAGCGCCCGATATTTATCGGCCGAACGGCCAGAACGCGTTGGCGGATGGAGAAAATCGCGTCGCTTGAAGAAGAAATCGCCGCGTTGCGGCGCCAACGCGACCGTTTGCGGACGGAACATGAAGCAGTCGAAGCCGCCTTGTCCGCGCTCGCTGACTGGTTTGCGTCCTTCCCATCGGACCGCGATGTGCGCACAGCGTTTGAGGAGCGGCAAGAAGCCCGCCGCCAAGCCGAAAGCAAAGAACGCGACTGGCGGCGCCAACAAGAAAAAGTGTCCCTCCTGGCCCGCGAGTGGCAACAATTGAAACAGACGCTGCGCGAACAGTCGGCGGGGCTTGACTTAGAATTTTCCTTACACGGCTGCGAACAGGCGCGAATCGCGATGAAATCGTACATCCGCCACCTGCATGAACTGGAAGTCCACTATCGCGAGGCGCGCCATACCGCGGCCATGATCGCCCAGCAGCGTGAACGGCTTCAAGCGCTTTCTGAAGAGATCGATGAGGCCAAAGGCGAGCGGAATCGGCTGCTCGATGAAGAAGAACGGCTTGCCCTGCGAATTTCGGAAATGGAACGGACGCTCGAACAAATGGGAGCGGATGACATTCGAGCGGAAATTGCCCGCGTTCGGGAGCGGCTCGCCGCGCTGCGCGACGAAATTCCGCAGCGGGTTGACGAACGGGCGCGGACAGAACAACGTCTTATTCGCCTAGCCGAGGAGCGGGAAAAAGGGGAGAAACGGGAAGCGTTCGCCCGCAAGCTGGCCGCTATGTGGGAGCAGTCGTTTGTCCGCGAAGCGGCGCTCGGGCTTGTGGAGCTTGACCGCTCCCGCCCCCTTCCGGAGCAGGCGAAAGAAGCGAAACAACGGTACGGGGCGGCGCTCAAGGAGACGCGCTCCTCGCTTCTCGCTCGGTTGAACACCGTCTTTTTCCAAGAGTCGTCCAATTTGACCGAATACCGGGCGACGTTCGAGCGGTTGCCGGATGATGGGGATCACGAATGGATCACATCCGCACCGGATGATGAAATGGCGATGAAAGCGGCCGATTGGCGGGAAAAACAAGAGCGGCACGTCATTTTCCTCGACTACAAAGGCCAGCGCGCCACGCCGTTTGCCGTGCTCGCCGAGGTGGAACGCGACATCGTCTTGCAGCACGAGTATATGAAGGAGCAAGACCGCGAGCTGTATGAGGACGTCATTTTAAAATCGGTCGGCCGCATTTTGCGCAGCCGCATCCAGCGCGCCGAGCGGTGGGTGAATGATATGAACAAACTGATGGGAGGCCTCGACACGTCATCGGGTCTGGTGCTGTCCATTCAATGGAAACCAAAAACAGCAGAAACTGAAGCGGAGCTTGACACGAAAGAGTTGGTCCGCCTTCTGCGGATCGATTCGCGGCTGTTGAAAGAGGAAGATTTGCAGCGGGTGACGAACCATTTCCGCTCGAAAATCGCCCGCGCTCGCGAACTGCTTGAGGAGCGCGGCCAAGGCAACACACTCCATCAAATTATTAAAGAAGTGCTCGACTACCGGAAATGGTTTGCCTTCACCTTGTACTATGAAAAAACAAATGAGCCGAAACGCGAGCTGACGAACCACCGTTTTTACCAATTCAGCGGCGGGGAAAAGGCCATGGCGATGTACATCCCGCTCTTTGCCGCGGCGTACTCGCGCTACCAAGAAGCGGGAGATGACGCGCCGTACATCATCTCGCTCGATGAAGCGTTCGCCGGCGTCGACGAAAACAACATCCGCAACATGTTCGGTCTTGTCGAACAACTCGGCTTTAACTACATTATGAACTCGCAAGCGCTTTGGGGCGACTACGATACGGTGTCCGCCCTGTCCATTTGCGAACTCGTCCGCCCGCGCAATGCGTCGTTTGTCACCGTCATTCATTATCGTTGGAACGGGCGCATCAAACAGCTTGTCATCGATGACAAGGAATGGGAGTTGATGGAAACATGAGCGCGGTCAAGGAAGCGGCCGCCTTTTTCCGCTCCGAACCGGGGTTTCATCGCCTGTTTATTGAGATGAAGCGCAAGTACGAGTCGCTCGGCCGCGTCGGCGGCGCGGTTTCGTTGCAGTCGTTCTCCAAGGAGGAGCGGGAGTCGATCGCCGCCTTTTTCGGCAAAGACGTCTCCCGCGTCTTTCTCTCCGACTTTGAGAAACAGCTCGGACAGACAAAGTTTGCGGGTGTTGGACTCGTCGAACTGCTCGAACATTATTTCGGCGTCCCGCTTATGTCGAACAAAGAACGGCGCCAGGCAGAGGCGGAAGAGCGGGAGCGTTTTTTCGCGCGCCTTGCAGAGGAACATCATTGGTTCGCGGCCGTCCGCGGCCAACGCTTCGTCCAAACGGCGTACGAAGCCGACCGCGACGGTCTTGAGGCCGCCGTCCGCCTTGTCGGCGCCGCCCTCTGCCGCCTCCCGCTCTCTTCATATATGCGCCTCCCGCTCTTTGCCCAGCAAGTGGCCAGCGATCCGCACGCGTTCGATTTGTCCACTCTTCCAGGGAGATTGTTGTTGTCCGCCTTGCAAGCGACGACACCAGGCCAGTGGGATGTGACGTCCGTAGAGAGTGTCAATGAACTGTTGCAGTCCGTCGGCCTGCTCCGCGAAGATATTTTGAACTTTGTCACATGCGCCAACATTCTCGCCGAAACCGAGGGCGGCCCGCATCCTGTCTTTTCCGCTGCCGCGGAAACGAATGCGGCGTTGAACATCCCGCTTCGGGAAGTGTGGCCGCTTGTGCGCGCCCATCCCGCCCGCGGCAAGACGGTGTATATCGTTGAAAACGCCGGTGTTTTTTCGACGTTGCTTGACACCCGCGCCCCGCTTGTCAGCACGAATGGACAAATGAATGTAGCGACGATGAAGCTGCTTGATTTGCTCGCTGCCTCTGGCGCACGCTTGCTTTATTCCGGAGATTTCGACCCGGAAGGATTGGCCATGGCCGAACGGCTGCTCGAACGGTATGGACAGGCCGTCACACTTTGGCGCTTTTCCTTGGACGATTATGCGGCCGCCAACCCAGTCGTTGAACTCACACCCGAGCGCCTCGCCAAACTCGCATCCGTCACATCGGAACCATTGCGGCCGGTGAAAGAAGCCATCGGGCGAAAGAAAAAAGCCGGGTATCAAGAGGCGATCATTGGGAGGTTGGCAAAGGACATCGAAGGCGATCTTATCCATAGGCTAGAAGGCCGGTGAAAAATGGCTGTCACGTGCAAATCAGCGGTATTTCGCCAAAAAGAAAGACGATCTCACAAAGTTTCTCTAATTGAAAAGCATATGGGATCGGCAACCTTTTGTACTGAATCACCAGTCCTCTAGAGGGAAGATAAGGAAGGGGAGGAAGCGACCGGGTCTCCCTTCCAAACGATCCACGAACTGACCGGGCTGTCGATGGAAAAGATCGAACAGATGAGGGAATAAACCCGCTTCTTCAACACAGCTTCCGAATTGTCGTCGACCCTCAATCGTGCAAAAACGCAGGGGGATCGACGACAATAATTTGATGCACTTGAACTTTACAGACATCGAGAGGAAAGGGAATTGACGGAATTTTCAGGTTATGGTATTCTAAAGACAGCCTTGGGACGTAAGGCTTGATATATCCAGCTTTTTGGGGTTTTTATCGTACCTATGAGGGATTGAAATGTGAGATTTACAAGACGTACCTTGATCCGCGCATCGTTTTTTATCGTACCTATGAGGGATGAAAACGGAGGAAGAGACATGTACATTACAATTACCTTGCAAAGTGACGTTCCCTGGGAGATTCCGGTCAATTACAACCATCTCTTGCAAGCTGCAATTTATCGCCATCTTAGTCCGGAATTTGCTGATTTTCTCCACAATCAAGGGTATATTGTAGATCGCCGGCGGTTCACCCTCTTCTCATTCTCACGTTTGATGGGACCTCATGATTATATCCCTGCATCCAAAATGTTAGTTTTTCAAAATAAGGTCCAACTTATTTTGTCCTCGCCGATTGAGCGGTTTATAAGGGAAATCACCCAAGTGTTGCTCATGGAAGGAATACGCATCGGAAGCCATTGTTTGCGTGTCACATCCATTCAAACCGAGATTTTTAAGGTTGATAGATCTGTCATTGAAATAGAGACGCTTTCGCCAGTGGTCGCCTATTCCACGTTATTGCGGCCAGATGGACGAAAATACACGAAATACTTTTATCCAGGTGAAAAAGATTTTCAACGAATCATTTCCGACAACCTAGTGAGGAAGGCTAAGTTGATATACGGAGCGAATCTGGCGTTTGCGCCGGTCTCTATCAATTCAATTGGGGATTTTCGTAAACAAATCGTACTTTACAAAAATACCATTATTGAAGCGTATAACGGGAGATTTATCCTTGAGGGGGATTCGCGTCTGTTGCAAGCCGCTGTTGATGCAGGCCTTGGCGGCAAAAATTCGTGTGGATTCGGCTGTATCCGCCCGATCAGCCGTTGATCAGGAGGTGTCTGTTCGTGAATCTGCCGCAGCTGACAGCGTATCTCGGGTCATTAGTGCCCGCGGATCATGACCCTCTTGAGGCGAAAGTAAAATCGCTTAAGACGAAGATTAAATCAGAAGAGAGACCGTATGCGGTTTTTTTGACGTTTGACTTGGAGAGGCAAAGCATTCGGATTGAAGACCCGATTCCGTTTTCCAAAGACATATTATATGAATACGGGTATTTCGGGAATAACGATGCAGCCCAATTGCAAAGTTATCTTGTGAGAGAAGTGGAGTCATTGCATTATCTTTTGACAAGTGTATGGAATGACTTGCGACTAGCTCTCCAGAAACACAATATGGGAGACTCTCGATTGTCAAAATGGATTGAGGAAATGGAAGCCTCTGAATTGCTTGTCACAGGCAACAAAAAAGGGAGAGGGAAGGTGTGCTTGGACCGCTTTCAACTCCCGGGTTCTCTTGAGGGAAAATCCGTCACCTTGCAGAAAGAGAATCGAGTGATTTGCATTGGCTCCCAAAAGTTTAAGTATGAAGCTTTTGTTCACGCAATGCTGGAGCACGAAAATAAGAAAGACCGGTTTGTGTTGGTGATCCCAGCTGTGTTTGAGCAGGGAGTGCGGATTGTCCTGTCTCAGCATGAAGACTATCGGAAATTGGTGAGAAAAATTAACAATTTGGAGTTGCCAGAAGAGCGGGAGGAAGATTCGCACTCGAGTGAACAGCGAGTGTGTTATGTTTGTCAACAGTTGAAGCCTTCAGTGAAGAGTGAGTATACGACAAAATTTAGCCGAACTGGCATCAATAAAGTATTTACTACCACTACAATCAACTCGGCGCGGTATAAGACAGATGGTTACAGTTATGACGATGCCTATGCAATATGCCTTGAGTGCTATCGACATTTGGTGAATGGTGAGGCGCTGATCGAGAAGAGGTTTAAAGGTTCAATTGCTAGAGAAAGCGCTTTTTTTCTCCCAGAGGGGCTGTTTGAGCCGTTTGATTACGACAGCATCGGGCGAATCAAGGATCGGTTGGATTTTGCATTTCAATGTAAAGAGGCGGGAGAATGGCTGGAAATGGTCGAGGCGGATGCAGAGTGGATGCAACATCCCTACTTTACTATTCACATTATTGTTTATCGGACAGATGGCACTTCTTTCACTGTGTTGGAAACAATCGAAGATGTTCCTGCTTTGAGATTCATGCAGATTATGAAGACGATCAGACAAGCAAGTGGACAGCTAAAGCCATTTCTGCAAGGGATGTCGCTTGGAAACATATACCGTATGGTGCCGATTCGTGAAACGAAAAAGGGGGAGCAGGTGAATGTAGGTCGTGTTTTGTCGCTTTACAAAGCCTTGTTCTCCGGTTATCGCATCCGTTCGGAAACTTTGTTTGACTACGCCTCTGAAGCCTTGGATAAAGGGATATTGCAATTATCCAAAGAAAAGATTGATAACTATCGCAACATGGGGTTGGACGAGTATCATCCAGACAAGGTGGATTTTTTTATCCAACGCATGGCTATGCAGTACTTGGCTTTGATTCAAGTTTTTCAGCAGTTAGCTATATTGGACAGACCTGTTTTTACGCCATCATTCGGAACGGAGGAGCAGGACATGCAATTATATGACTCCGTGGAGGCGGTTGAACAGTTTCTTGACCGCCAAGGGTTCAGTTCAGAAGCGAAAGCTTTATTTTACCTTGGGTGCATGATTCACCGTGTGGGGGTTGAACAGTATAAAAAAGGTCACAAAACGAAACCCGTGCTCAAAAAGATTCATTTTCAAGGGATGTCCGCATCGGAAGTATATCGCTTGTACTATGATGTGTTGGATAAGTTGCGCCAGTACGATGCGTTTGACCGATACAGTGAAACGCTCATTGAAGGGTTTCATCGGCATTGCGGGATATTGAAGGAAAGAGAATGGCCATTGAGCGATCATGCCAATGTCTTTTATATCATGTCTGGATACGCTTATCAGGTGGGAGCTTTAGCTAGTCATAATAAAGGGCGGAAGCAGGACGGTGATCCAACGGAATCTGGTGCTGACCCTGCTATTGCACAATTACCATGATAAGGAAAGGGGTTGTAGTTTGATGGTTATTCGGCAAAATAGCGATTTTCTGTTTCTCTTTGAAGCAGTCATGACAAATCCAAACGGAGATCCGGATCAAGAGAATAAGCCGCGCATGGATTATGAGACATCTACACTCCTGGTCAGCGATGCGCGCCGTAAACGGGATTGTCGCGATTTCCTCAAACAAAAGGGGTTTCCCATTTTTGTGGACACGTTGGCTGATCGGAAAGTGCCGGTTTCACAAATGTTTGAGCATATCCGAGAGCAGTGGATGCGGGACACGGAGCGATTTCGTAATTTGCTTGCCGAACAGCCATTGATCGCTAAGGCTTGGAATGAACTAGTAGAATCGGATGGCGATGATATCCTTGCCTTGTATAACAAAGTGAAGGGGGATAAGAAGAAAAAACAGGTATTAACCGATTTCCATAATCTCTTTCTCACCGAAATCATCAAACGCTCGCTTATTGATATTCGGATGTTTGGAAGTGCTATGGCGGTGGAAAACGTGTCTCGCACTTATACGGGACCAGTGCAGATTACTTGGGGATATTCACTCCACCCGGTTGAGCTGGTGAAATCCAATACGATTACGACGATCATGAACGATGACAGTTCTACTTTCGGGAAAAAGTATAAGGTGCACTATGCTTGTGTCGCCCATTACGGCACGATCAACAAGTTTAACGCCCAACGAACCGGAATGAGTGAACAGGATCGTGAGATTTTCCGCAAAGCACTGGTGCAAGGAATGATGGCAAACCAGACAGACAGTAAGCAAGGGCAAACCCCCCTTTGCTACTTGGAAGTCGTGTACTCCCCAACATTTGATGGATATTTAGGTGACTTGCGTCGTTTCTTGCGAGTCGAGTTGGATGAAGACAGGCCAATTCGCCGTCTTTCCGATATACGTGTTGATTTTGCGACCCTCGCATCAGTTCTAAGAGAGATGAAGCAAAAAGAATATGTAGAACGTGTCATTGGGTGGGTTCATCCTTTCGTGGATGGAGAATCGCTGACTGGGATGCCTGATTTCGAATCGGTCGATTTGTGGGAGCGATTGACTGTATCTGGAGGTTTGTGAGTGTGCAAGTGTTGGAACTTCGACTCTGCGGCAAAATGGCTCATTTTCGACGTTACTATTCCAACTCCTCGGCATTGTCTTATTCAGTCCCGCCACGCACGACGATCATCGGAATTTTGGCAGGGCTGTTAGGATATGAGAGAGACTCTTATTATGAAGACTTTTCTTTGGACGAGTGTCGGATTGCTGTGTCCAACCATGCGCCGATCAAGAAAATTATTCAGAAACTGAATTTGTTGATGGTGAAAAAATGGGATGACTGCAACGGGTCCCAAGAAAACCATAGTCAGACGGCGACGGAGTTGGTTTTGCCTCAAGACATTCGTAACGGGCACCTAGACTATCGAGTGTACATCTCCCACCGCAACCCGAAGGTTATGAAACGATTGGAAGAGCTTATGTTTGTTTCTTCATTAGGAGGCTATGGTAGTTTAGGAATCTCCTTAGGGCTGGGCACTGCCTACAACTTAGGGTGGATGCAGTATGGGGGCGTTTGGGAGGGAGAGGAAAGAAGCGAAGGGAACTCGGTGGCGATATCATCTGTATTGCCTGTACGTTCCGTGAAGATGGTGGACTTGCCGCCTGCGTCGGAAGGTTCTTACCGATTGGTGAAAGAGGACTTGCCGCTGGAATTCGACAAAGATCGTCGCTTAACGCCCCGGGGCAAAGCGAGTGTGATTATTAACATGACCGATTCTCCTGTGTACGCGGACGTCGACACTTATGTTGCTTTGAGCAACGGGTGCAATATTGTCTGGATGCAGTGACTTTAAGGACCGGAGACGCCTTACTGCGTTCCGGTCTTGCTTATCGAAGAATTAGATGAAACATCGTCGGGGGATTGGGAGGGAGGAAATTTGGATGAAGTATTATGCTCACTATGATCGCACGAGTGAAATGCGACATCTATTGGCTGAACATCTTCATACTGTTGCTCAAAATGGACAACAATTTATTCCGCCGACGGTAATGTTCCCAAGTCTGGAAAATAGGGATGTGAGAGTTTTAGCGAAAATTATCATGTTTTTGCATGACATTGGCAAGTACACGGACTATTTTCAGTCCCATCTCATGGAAGGGAAAACGTCACAGCTGAGCAGTCACGCTCACATTTCCGCTTGTTTCGCAAGAGCCCTTGCGGAACAGTGTTTGGATCATATTCCATCTCTTGAGAAGCACGTTTGGGCGTTTATCGCCTACCTTTGCGTTCGTTTCCACCATGGAAGCCTTACCTTAAAGGGATTGTTTTCAGATGAGCTCTGGACGGTATTGGAACAACAGTACGTAAACATCAAGCAAAAATGGCATTGCATTTTAAAAGACCTTGGACTGCAGGAGAATGTCGACTTCCTCCAGCTGCCTCAACACGTCGATTTCGGTCGATGGCGTTCTGATACCCGCCATTTCCTGCATATGCCGCAGCATATGAAAGGAAGATTACGGAGAGATTATTGGTTCTTTGCCTTGAATTACTTCTTTTCCTTGCTCATTGATTCGGATAAATTAGATTCTGGAGGTGTGTTGCCCTCTGCTGTTAAGACGGTTTCCGCAACAAGGGTGACGGATTATATCCGTGTCAAGCATGTGGGAGAGACGGCTTCTCCCATGACAGAGCGAAGGAAGAGAGCAAGCCAACAGATGATGTCGGTCTTAAAGGGACTAGAAGATGAGCAAATCCGAAAGGAGAAATTTTTTACCATTACTGCTCCTACGGGGATCGGCAAAACCCTTGCGTCATTGGAATGCGCCCTTTACCTGCAGCAACGGATTGCTGAATTGGAAGGATACGTTCCACGGATTATCACCGCAATTCCTTTCATCAATATTATTGAGCAGAGCCGACGAGATTATGAGGCGGTGTTCGGCAAGAACGCACAAGTACTTGCACACCATCGCCTCGCAGACTTGAGCTTCTCTACTGAAGAGGGGGAAGAGCTACCGCTAGACCAACGTTTGTTACTAACGGAGGCATGGGAAGCCGATGTCGTATTGACAACGTTCGTCCAGCTGTGCCATTCGATCTTTACCAATCGGAACAGTCCGCTCAGGAAATTTCATAAGCTGGCTGGAAGCATTGTGATCCTCGATGAGGTACAAACACTTCCAGAAAAATATATGCCGCTGATAGGAGCTGTATTGCGGAAAATGGCGGAGTACTATGGAACCAGATTCATCTTAATGACTGCCACTCAGCCGAAATTGTTGGAGCTGGGGGATCGATTGCTTGGTCAATCGTTCTGCAAGCCTATAGAACTATTGCCTAGCCATAGAGAGTACTTCGCTAGCTTCACTCGCACCCAGCTCATTTCCAGGATCGAGCGTAAGAGAAACGCTGAAGATTTTTTCAGCTTGTTTCTTGATACTCGGCAGCCGCATCAATCCGCATTGGTTGTAATGAATACCATTCGTAGAAGCAAGGAGATTTACCAATTGCTGAAAAAGGCTCAGTCGGAAGGGGTATTGCGGAATGTGGAAATTTTCTATTTGTCGACTAATATCGTTCCTTGGCAACGAAGCCAAGTAATCGAGGCAGTGCGGGAGCGATTGGCTGATTCGAAAGGAAATCCTGTGATTTTAGTCTCTACCCAAGCGATTGAGGCAGGGGTCGATCTGGACTTTGACATTGGATATCGCGATCTCGCTCCATTAGAATCGATTATCCAAACGGCGGGCAGGGTGAATCGCCATGGAAAGAAAGGGGAACTTTGCCCAGTGTATGTGATGCGGCTTGAAGAGGATGCACAATATATATATGGCTCCCATCATCTCAATTGGACAAAAAAACTGTTGGAAATGTATCAAGAAGTGCCTGAACCGCTCTTTCCACGTTTGTTGTTTGACTACTATCAGAATTTAGCAAAACATCTTCCCATGGATATCTCACGCGATCTATGGAATGAAGCGATTTGTCGGCTTAATTTGGAAAAACTCAATGAATTTCAGTTGATTGAGACGGACGGAGTGGCTGATGTGTTTATTGAATTGACAGAAGAGGCAACCGAGTTAGCCGATGAGTATGAGCGTGTTATGATGGCGACAAATATGTCTTTTTACGAAAAGAGAGCTGTTCTCCGTCGGATAACAACAACGATGAGCCAATATATGGTTCAAGTAAGGGTCAATCGGTTGGTGGACAGCCAGCTAGCGGAGTTTGCGGCGCGTGGAGGTGTCAAAGCGAATTTCCTTTGGGTGTCTCCCGATCAGGTGGATGCATTTTATGATGTGCAGACCGGTTTTAAAGAGGCTTATTTATATTAGAAGAGCGATTGATAACTGTTTAATTGTCGTCGACCCCCAATCGTGCAAAAATCCCAAGGGATTGACGACAATCTTTTTATGCGCTTGAAGCTTACAGCCATCGAGGATGAGGATTATTGGCAGAATTTTTCGGAGTATGATATTCTGAAAATAGTCTTGGAGGAAAAATCTTGATATATCAAGCATTTTTTGGGGGTTTTATCATACCTATGAGGGATTGAAACAAATCATACACGAGAATCACAAACAAAACATCCCAGGTTTTATCGTACCTATGAGGGATTGAAACTGAGCGTTTCATGAGAGAGGAGAAACGCCGTGCACAAGTTTTTATCGTATCTATGAGGCATTGAAACTTCGAAATAACAGAATCATTCGAACCGGATGAGTAGGTACAAGACTGGTTGGGTTGCAGCCAAACCAAAAAAATGATGATGTCGATTCAACAAAGATATGGAAAAAATATTTGGGAATTTATCATCTCGCGCCGAGAAGCCCCCCCACTTCCACGCGTGAGCGTAGGTGGGAGAGCGTTCAATGTTCAAGCTTTTGGTTCGTTTGGAGTTGTTTCCATCAGTTGGCTTCACATCATTCGGAAGTAAACGGAGGTTGCAATGCGCTCTAAACTTCGCGATCTTGGTTTTTCCATCGGCACGCTTCCGACAGGGGAGCGCAATCATATCACCGATGTGCCTGGTGTGCGGGTCGGTCATGTGACGATTCGGGAAGATATTGATGAGCGGACGGTGATCCGCACCGGGGTGACGGCGGTGTTGCCGCATGGGGGCAATTGGTTTTTGGAGAAGGTGCCCGCGGCTTGTTTTGTTTTGAACGGTTTTGGGAAAACGGCCGGGTTGGTGCAAGTCGAGGAGCTGGGCACGATCGAATCGCCGATTATGCTGACCAATACGTTCAGCGTCGGGGCGGTTTGGCAAGGGACGCTCGAGCATATGCTTGCGATGACGCCGGAGATCGGAGATACGACCGGGTCGGTCAACATTGTCGTCGGTGAATGCAATGACAGCTATTTGAATACGGCGCGGGCGCTTTCGGTGACGAAGGAGCATGCGAAACAGGCGATTGCCGAGGCGCGCGTCGATATGGAAGAAGGGGCGGTCGGCGCAGGAACGGGGATGATGTGCTTCGGCTGGAAAGGGGGCATTGGCAGCTCGTCGCGGATCGCGGGCGGGATGTATACAGTCGGGGCGTTGGTGGTGAGCAACTTTGGACGGCGCGAGGAGTTGCGGTTGGTGCCGTATGTGCCGCCGTCGTTTGATGAACGGGATGTGCCGGCTGGTTCGATTATGATGATCGTGGCGACCGATGCGCCGCTTGATGCGCGGCAGTTGAAGCGGCTGGCGAAGCGGGCGGCGGTTGGGCTGGCGCGGACGGGAAGCCATGTCCATCATGGGAGCGGTGATATTGTCATCACGTTTTCCAATGCTTATACGATTCCGCATTTCTCTGATTCTTCCCACCAACCGCTCCCTCCGCTTGTCCGCGATGATGCGCCGCTCATGAATGAATTGTTTCAAGCCGCGATCGAGGCAACCGAAGAAGCGATTTGGAACGCGCTGACGACGGCGGAGACGACGACCGGACGGAACGGACGCGTCGGGGAAGCGATTCCGTATTCGTTGCTTCGATGGATCAAATGGACGGAGAAATGAAACGATGAGAGGAAACGGCCCGAAAGGAATGGTTCTTCGGGCCGTCTCGTTTTTTCTGCCGCGCATCTTGCCGCTGTGGTTGTCAGTGCCGACTATGGAGACGATGCGTCCAAGCGGCGATCTTCTCTTTCATTTCCTCGCGCCATGCACGGTCATGCGTCGCATACCCGACCAATGCGCCGGTGGCGATCAGAAGCAATCCTGACAAGGTGAAAATCGAAGAAATGGAAAAGGCCCCTGCGATCGCGCCTGCGGCGGTCGGGCCAGTCAAGTTGCCGAGGAAGCGGCTGCTTGCCGTGACGCCGAACACCCGCCCTTGAATGCGGCGCGGGCTGTTTACGTTGATGAGCGCTTGAATAGACGGCCATACGCCGCCGACAACAAGCCCTTGCAAAAAGCGCCACACGTACAGCTCATAAATGTTGTCCGTCCATACTTGCGGCAAGGCGAACAGGCCGGACAGCACAAGCAAAATCGGCAGCATTTTCGCTTGCCCGATCCGGTCGCCGAGCTTCCCTAAATACGGCGCTCCGATGATCGTCGCAATCCCTGTGATGGAGGAGGCAAGCCCCGATAGCAAGGCGAGATTGCTAGTGTTGCCGATCAGTGATTGGACAAAAATCGTCATCATCGAGTTGACGCCAAGAATCGCGATTTGCACGAGAAAAGTGGCGATAAATAAGATGATGAGCGGCCGATGGGCGAACACGTCTTTGAAACTCGCTTGATTCTCTTTCGTCTGCGGCGCGACCGGGTCTTTTTCGAGCCAAAAAATGACCGGCAAGAGCGTCAGTAAAATGCAAAGCCCGGTCACGAGAAACACCGGGCGGAAGCCGAACAGGTCGGATAAGGCGCCGCCGATGAGCGGCCCGATGATGTTGCCGGCGATGCCGCCTGTTTGCAGCGTCCCGAGCGCCTCGCCGCTATGTTCTTTCGGAACGACGCGAGCCAAATACGAAAACGACACCGTAATAAACCCAGAGAAAAAGCCCACCAGAAACCGGAGCGCAAGCAATGCCATTGGCGAATGGGCGAATGCCATGCAGCCGGTGATGAGGCCCATGCCGATTCCAGCGCGGATGAGGTTGGCGCGCTGCCCGTACTTGTCCGCAAACACACCCCAGATGGGCGCCATGATGGCGGCCGATAGGAATGTGATCGAAAACACGAAACCCGTCCATACGCTGAGGGTGCGGTGCTCGGTCACCCCCATGTCCCATAAAAGCAACGCCAAGAACGGAATGACCATCGTCATCCCAGCGGAAACCATGAAATTGCACAGCCAAAGAACGCGGACGCTTCGTTTCCAGTTCATGGGAGGTCATCTCCTGTATTATTTCGTTTCTCTAATGATTTTACCACGATGGAAAAACGAAGGAAACGATTTTGCTTCTGAATGAGGAAACGACCGTCAGGCCGTGCGGTGTCATTTCCCAGAACAAACCAATCCCCCTTGCCCAAAGGCAAGGGGGGCATCTATGTCAAGGGGGGATTAGGCGTTTTTCGCTTGGGCTTCTTTCCACTTGGCTAACTCACGTTCGACTTCTTCATCAAATGGCACGGGGGACAACGCAACATTCGTCCCGAACCGGGCGGCGGCCGCTTCGGCTTCTAAGGCGATGACGCGCTCTTCCATGCGGGCGAAACCGCGCAGCGCCTCATCGGCGGAAAACGAAGCGAGCGCCGTGTCGATTTGTTTCAACGCTTGGGCGGCGTTCACCCGCGCCGCGAGCTCGAGCTGCTTGGCGGCGAGTTCGTCGTACCGTTCGCGCAGTTGGTTCAAGCGATTGGCGACCTCAGCTGTTTTCGCTTTGACGGCTTCGTATTGTTGTTTGTACGCCTCCAGCTTTTTCTCGTACAGCAGTTTATCGCGCAGCGCCAGTTTGGCGACCGATTCTTCGTTGCGCTCGAGCGCCAGTTTCGCTTGGCGGCTTCGTTTCTCAATGGTCGCTTCGGCTTGGGCGATGAGCGTCTCATAGCGCCGCTCGGCGACCCATTGTTGGGCGAGCGCTTGGCGGCCTTGTTCGAGTTGTTGCTCAAGCTCGCGCAAATATTGTTTCGTCATGGCAACGGGGTCTTCCCATCGGTCAATTTGTTCATTCGCCTCAGCGAGAATGATCGTTTTGATCCGGCGAAAAATGCCCATGTTGTTTTGCCTCCTTTTGTATTGTTTTTTCCCATTCATCCAACCAATCGACAGAAACGGATGGCGGTGCTGGCACCCATTCTTTGGACAAGGTCTGTTTTCGCTCTTGGCGGCGTCCTAAGGCGTACACGGCGGCCAGCGCCAGCAAGATCAGCACCCATTTCGGCAAGATCGCAGCAACGCCTAAAGCGACAAGCGCCCAACCGATCCAGCGCTTCGACCGCTTCACTGCGAGCCATATCGCCCCCGCGCCCACGAGCAAGAGCGGGATGAGCCACATGATCACGCCCGGAATCATCCAGCCTCCGCGCGGCCCCATGCCGAGCGCTGGACGGTGATGCCCGAATCCGCCATGCATGCCGTCAAACGGGGCGCCCGGACGCCCGTGCGCCATTGCTTCATATGGCGCGAGATGGAACATGGTGAATCCAACGATGGCCATGAGCGCGATGAGAAGAAGAGTCCGTGTTTTTTTCACGTCGTCACCTCCTTTTTTGGTGGTGGACTGGCTTACGGTTTGTATTGTAGAGGGGGAAGGAGAAAATTAGGTGAAAACAAAAATTTTTTCAATCGGTTGTGAACATCATCAATTCCGTAAAACGAATCTAAAATTCATTGGCAGTGAAACGATTGATCCTCGTATGTTGACAAGAAATGATGAAAAAATGTTCAATTACATAGAAATGAAGTGAAGGGTGTGAGAAACATGTTTTGTCGGGGCGGCATTTGACAAAGCATCGTTTTCCCGGATTAAGCCCTTCAGAAAAAAAGCTTCTGAAGCGTATTATGCCTCAGAAGCTTGTTCGACGGCCGTTGCAAATCGCCGGCGATGTTGAATCGTAAAATATGTCATCGTTCCACCCATCATGGCGACGATAAACAGGAGCAACTTACCGATGTTTTCCCACATAAATGAGAAATCGCCGCTTGAGATGACCGCCTTGAATCCGAAAACAGAATAGGTCATTGGGAGCCATGCGTTAAAATGCTGCAACGAACGCGGAATTAACTCGAGTGGGAACGTTCCAGCGCTTGTTGTTAATTGCAAAATTAATACGACAATCCCAATAAACCGTCCCGGGTCCCCAAAGGCTGTAACGAGAAATTGAATGACAGATAAAAAAGTAATGCTTGTGACGACGCTAAACAAGATAAAGAACGGAACACTTTTCACTTGTAAGTCAAGTCCGTAAAGCAATACGCTATCGGCAAGGAGCGCTTGCAAAATACCAACACCAATGAGTACACCAAATTTTGCAAAAAACCAATGAAATGGTGAACGCGGAACCCCCGCTGGTTCGCGAAGCGGGAAGACAATCGAAAGTAAAAGCGCCCCAACAAACAATCCTAACGACAAGAAATATGGTGTAAATCCTGTTCCGTAGTTTGGCACTTCATTCACTTTTTCATTTTTTACTTTCACCGGTTCTGCAAACATGTCGTATACGTCTTCATTTGCTTTTACGTCGCTTGCTTTTTTGGCCCCTTCTTTTAACTTATCCACTAGTTCTTCTGAGCCGTCTGTCAGTCGATTCATACCATCTTGCAAATTCCTTGTTCCACTCGTTAATTCATTCATTCCGCTTGCTAATTGCTGCGAACCATCCGCCAATTGGTGTGCGCCGTCTTGAAGCTGGTCAGCGCCTTGAGCAAGCACTTGCAGACTGGAGGCAAGCGTTTGGCCGCCATTCGCGAGCTTGGCTGCTCCTTGTTCCGCTTCTTTCATTTTTTCGTGTAACGTATTCATGCCTGCAACAAGCTTTTCTTGGCCGTTCGCAAGTGCATTTGCGCCATCTACAAGCTGTTGTTGTCCGGCAAGCAGTTCGTTTACTCCGCGATCGAGGGCAATATGCCCTTCATGCAGCTGTTTCGCCCCTCCGTTTAACGATGCTGCTCCTGATTGTAATGCTTTGGCTCCATCGTTTAACTGAGCAATGCCATTTTCGATTTGTTTGCTTCCTAATGATAATTTTACAACATTTTCTTTTAGCTGCTCATACACAGCCTTTTGCGTTGGATTTGAGGTTTGAGCAATGAGTGCATCAAGCTGCGCCGCTAACTGTTCAAGCCCACCTGTTACTTGAGTCGCCCCTGTTTGAACTTGAGTCGCCCCTTGTTGCCATTGTGCAAGTGATGTTGCTAGCTTTTCGGCTCCCCCGCTTAATTGTTCCGAACCTTGCAAAAGTTGCGACATGCGGGCATCGAGTGCTTGCATTCCTTCATATACACGTTTTGCACCTGAAGCAAGATTCGCGGTTCCTTCTTGCGCTTGTTTTGCTCCGTCAAGCAGCTGCCCTTGCCCGTCCACCATGTGTTTCATCCCATTGTCAAGCATTTGAACACCTGTTTGAACTTGCGCGGAACCATTGGTTGCTTGATGCAATCCGTCAGTAAAGGCAATGGATTTTTCGGCAAGTGTCGCTAAATGATGATGCAAATCTTTTGATCCATCCTGCGCTTTTTTCATTCCATCATACAGTTTGTTTGTTCCATTTTTTGCCTCGCCGAGACCATCATGTAATTGTTTTGCCCCATCGCTCGCTTTTGTTAACCCATCTGCTAATGTTTGAATGTTTTCAAACATATTTTCTGCGTACGTTTCCGTTAACGTTTTGGCTACTTCTGTTTTGATTTTTTCAACGGCTGTTCCGCCAATTTGGGCGGATAAAAAGTTAAACCCTTCATTGGGCTTGTAAATAAGTTGAAGTTTTTTCGGATGATCGTCTTGTAACGTCGTCGCATTTTGTGAAAAATCTTCAGGGATTTGAATGAGCATATAGTACCTTTGTTCTTTTAATCCTTTTTCCCCTTCACGTTCGTTTACAAAATGCCAATCAAACTGTTTTTTTTCTTTTAACTTTTCAACAAGATCATCGCCGAGATGAAACTCTTTCCCCTCAAACGTTGTCCCTTTGTCTTTGTTTACCACGGCGACAGGAAGTTCGTCCAAATGATCGTATGGATCCCAAAACGCCCATAAAAACATGCCGCTGTATAGAAGTGGAATAAATAATACAGCCATAATCGGAATAAGCACTTTCCGATTGGATGTGACTGCTTTCAATTCTTGCATCCATAATTGAAATGCGTGCACATGCTTAACCTCCTTTTGTAAAAACGTTGACCAATTTGTCCATTTAGTCATTTTTTCATAAAAAAGAGAAGGTCCATCATGGAGACAATCCTTTTAACAAATATAAATCAAACAGTTCGGCAATCTTTTGTTGAGACAATGGTTCGTGCTCTTTTCCCCAATCAATGTTTAAAGCAATGTACATTTTAAACATTAAAAACGCCATTAACTCCGAATCGCAAGAACGAACTTCACCTTTTGCCATCGCCTCTTCAATTTTCTCACGAATGTAAGCGATCATTTCGCGATCAAGCCGCTTCATCACGTCCCGTACAGCTGGCGTGCCAATATCACGAACTTCTTGTAAAAGTTTTATTGTCAGTTCATGCTCTTTGCGAAACGTAAAGATACGCTGCAAGGCTCGTTGTACGTTTTCATTAAACGGTAAGCGATGATCAATCGCCGCATCCGCCTCGCGCTTAATTTCGGAAATGACGGAAGAAACAATATCCTCAAGCAGCTCTTCTTTGCTTTTGAAAAACGTATAAATGGTTCCTTTCCCGACTTTCGCCATCTTCGCCACTTGATCCATTGTCGTCGCCTTATAACCAAAAAGTGAAAACGACTTGGTTGCTGCATCAATAATTTGTTTCTTTTTATCTGACATGGGCGTTCATCCTTTGTTTTTGACTAAATGGACATTTTGGTCATTTCGTTTTACATCTTAACATAAACAACATATGCTTGCAACAAGTAGAAATGATCAATTCATCTTTAAGGTATGGTAAAATATAAGGTTCAACCGTTCATCTGGTCATGATGAGCAAAAGGTGTCCCGATCCGTTTGGGACACCTTTTGACTTAGAGGAAAGCATGAACGCCTTGTCGGCTGTCGATGACGGTAAGCGCAAAAACTGAGAAGGACGGTGATTTAATAGAAAACGCGGCACAAAAATGCGGGTTCTCAAATAGAGAAAGTTTGCGAACCTTAACCTTTGCATTCCCTCGAAGACCGCTGCATGATGGGAAAACGATGGTTTTTCACCTCCCTTTTAGACAGGCAGACGGACAAGAAATTCCGATCCTTGGCCGACTTGGCTTTGGACGTGGATCGTGCCGCCATGGGCGTCAACGATCCATTTGGCGATGGACAGGCCGAGGCCGTGGCCGCCTTGTTGGCGCGAGCGCGCTTTGTCGACGCGGTAAAAGCGGTCGAAAATGCGGCCGATGTCCTCGGGAGGGATGCCGATGCCGGTGTCTTTGACGGAAAGGACGAACTGCTTCGGCTCGGTGCGGATCGACAATGTCACTTCTCCGCCTTCCGGAGTGTATTTGATCGCGTTGTCGAGCAAAATGTACAACAGCTGCGTCAATTTGTCCGGGTCGGCGGTGACAATCGCCTGCTCTGGGGCGTGAAAATGCATCGTGATCTGCTTTTTCGCCGCGAGTTCCGACACGAGCTGAAACGTGCGCTCAGCGTGCGGGCGGAAATCAAATGTTTGTTTCGCCAGCTCCAAAGAGGCGTGCTTCGCATCAGCGCGGGCGAGCGTCAACAGGTCGTTCATCAGTTTCGTGATCCGCTTCAATTCTTCACGCAGGCGGTCGAGCAAACGGCGGGCGAAGTCGTTTTTCATCACATCATCTTCCAGCGCAAGCGCCTCCACGGACGAGAAGACGACGCTCAGCGGCGTCCGCAGTTCGTGCGAGGCGTCGGCGACGAACTGGCGCTGCCGCTCGTATGCTTCTTCAATCGGGATGAGCGCTCGCTTGGACATAAAGTAGCTAAGCGCCATCCCGCCGGCGAGAAACAGAACGGCCAGGCCGATGAGCACAATGAGCAGCCAATGGAACACCCCGAAAAACGACGTGACGTCCATCCCGATATAAAGCATGCCGGCAAAATCCCCATGAATGATAAGCGGATGGGCAACAGCGAGCACCCGCCAGTCGCGAGCGGCGGCGCGGGCGAGGCCTGGCATATGCTCGGGCAGCGACACGGTCACATACACAGGGGTGCGCTCGCCTGTGTCCATACGGGACAAGACGTTCAAAAAATACGGGCGCAGGCGCGGATGAATTTCATCCCCGGCGAGCAGGTCGCCGTTCGGGCCGATCACGTAAAAGAAAAGTTGATCTTCACTAAGTAGGACGACGCTTTCATCATTAAACAAGTCAAAATCGCTCTGCTTCAGTAAAAACTGCTCGATCGTATTCGCCTCTTGCTCGGCGAGGCGGGTGATGCGCCGCTCTTGATCGGACGTGGTGATCCAGTAAAACAGTGCAGCGGCGATCATGATAAACAAGGCGAGAAACAAGGTGAAAATGCCGCTATAGAGCGCCGTCAGCCGCCAATGGGCGCGGCGGAACAAGTCGGCGCTTCCTAAGCGGCGCAGCCAGTCGCGCCATTCATTCCATCGATTTATCAATTTTATATCCCACCCCGCGCACCGTTTGAATGACATCGTCTTTCAACTTTTTGCGCAATAGTTTGATCGTTGCATCGATCGTTTTCATCGACACATCCGCATCCCAGCCCCAGACGCGGTCCAAAATCGTCTCCCGCGGAACGACTTGGCCTTGGTTTTGCACGAGCAGGTCAAGGAGCTGAAACTCGCGCGGGGTGAGGAAAATTTCTTCATCGCCGCGGTGCAGCGTATGGCTTGTCCGGTTCAATGTGAAGCCGTGAAACGTCACTTTTTCCTCTTGGAGCGGGACGAACGTGCGCCGTGCGAGCGCTTTTAAGCGCGCGACGAGTTCATCGATTTCAAACGGCTTGATCAAATAGTCATCCGCCCCGGCTTCAAGCCCGGTGACGAGGTCTTGCACAGCGTCTTTCGCCGTCAACATCAAAATCGCGCCCGTATAGCCGTTTTGCCTCAACCGCCGACAAATGTCCACCCCATCGCCGTTTGGAAGCATCCAATCGAGCACGACGACGTCGTAAAACTCCGCCATCGCGTAATCGTATGCGTCTTCGCCCTCTTGAACCCAATCGATATGGTCGATTCCTTTCTTTTTTAATAAATGCACAATCAATTCCCCTAAATGGAGATCATCTTCCGCAAGCAAAATTTTCATCGCCTTTCCTCCCGTTCCAGCTTCCTTGTTTTTATCATACCAAACATCCGTGAAAAAACGGTGAAAAAGCTGTGCGCTTGGCTTCGCTCGCTAATGGAAGGGAAGGATTTTCACCATTTTTTCACTTTCCTTGGTTATGATGATGGGCGAAGAGGAAAAGGAGGAAAACGGCGATGAGGAAAATGAGGAATTTGCATCTTTGGATTGGATTGATCAGTTCGATCTTTTTGCTTGTTGAGGCGGTGACGGGCCTGCTTCTGTCTGAACCATGGCTCATCGGCCAGACCGAACGCGGCGAGATGCATCGCGCCATGCAAGAAGGCGGCACGTTCAGAGCGGGACAAGCATCTGACGGAGGAGCAGCCGCCGCACCGGTGGCGCCGCGCGCTGAAGGGGGAGGGACGTCGCTTGGAATGTTCATCCGCCAGCTGCACGAAGGGCGAATCGGCTCGCTCGACATCCGTTGGGCGGTCGATCTTGCCGCAGTGGCGATGATCATTTTAACGGCGACGGGCATTTACTTGTCGATTCGCACGCTCGCAGCTGGGCGCAGGCGGAAGCAAAAGCGGACGCCCGCCGCGCCGGAGACGGTCTAATCGGAAAATCGTCAGATGCGATTTTGGAAAGATGGAACGGAACATGCAGCTCAACCATTGTATGGCGCAAATGGAAAAGCGGCGGAAAGGATCGTCTTGTCTTTGTGTAAGACCGATGGATGTAGGAGACATGGTTGTGTTTCATCCGCCTTTCCGTTGCTTTGTCGGCATTCGCTCGAAGCTGTCCAATGTTTGGTTATGGATGACCATTCATGATAAAGGAGGAGATGACAAATGGACATGATGCCATTTGAACCAACACCAACTCCGCAGCCGAAACGCCGCGGCCGCTTCGTATCGTGGCTTGCCGCTTCCGTCGCTGGGGCGGTGATCGGCAGCGCGGCGACATGGTATGTAGCGCCGAAATGGATTCACGGCGAAACCAATTCCCAAACGGAAGCGGCGGAAACGACCGCAAAAAGCGAGGCGCTGCCATTGCAGCCGACCTCGAGCACGAAGACCAACATGATCGCGGCGATCAATCAAGTCGCCGATGCGGTCGTCGGAGTCGTCAACATTCAGAAGCAAGTGGACTTTTTCTCTGATCAAGCACAAGATACAGAAGCGGGAACGGGTTCGGGCGTCATCTTTAAAAAAGAAGGCAATGTGGCCTACATTGTGACGAACAACCATGTCATTGAAGGAGCGAACAAAGTGGAGGTGGCGCTCCCGAACGGCAAAAAGGTGAAAGCCGACATCGTCGGCGCGGATGCGTTGACCGATTTGGCCGTCTTGAAAATCCCAGCCGATGGCGTAACGAAAGTGGCGAGCTTCGGCGACTCGTCGAAAGTGCAAATCGGCGAACCCGTGGCGGCGATCGGCAACCCGCTCGGACTTGATTTGTCGCGGACGGTGACGGAAGGCATCGTCAGCGGCAAACGGACGATGCCGGTGTCCACATCAGACGGCGATTGGGAAATCGACGTCATCCAAACGGATGCGGCGATCAACCCGGGCAACAGCGGTGGGGCGCTCATCAACAGCGCGGGTCAAGTGATCGGCATCAACAGCATGAAAATCGCGGAAACGGGCGTCGAAGGGCTCGGCTTTGCCATCCCAAGTGAAAATGTCAAACCGATTGTCGAACAGCTCATGAAAGACGGGAAAATCAAACGCCCGTACCTTGGCGTCCAGCTCGTCGATGTGGCCGATTTGTCCGATGACGTCCGCACCGGTGAGCTGAAATTGCCGTCTAATGTGACAAGCGGCGCCGCCATCACCGCGGTCGAACCGTTCTCGCCGGCGGCCGATGCCGGGTTGAAGTCAAAAGACGTCATCGTCGCCATCAACGGCGACAAAATCGACAGCGTCAGCGCCTTGCGCAAATATTTGTATACGAAAACATCGGTCGGTGACCGCATTAAGATGACCGTCTACCGCGACGGATTTGAGACCACCGTGTCGGTCACGCTCAAGGCGAGAGAAAACAGCCAATCGTAAGAAACAGCGCCTCTTTTCAGCCGAAGCGGCTGGAAAGAGGCGATTTTCATTTTCGTGTGGAGCGCTTGCTCATGATGCTGGAGTATAAAGCGAAATGAGACGGCTGTACGTTGATCCGTGTCGTCAGCACTTTGTATCGAGTCTGCTCATATTGCGAGAGCTGGCAGGACGACGTGTAGCCGCTGCATGTCCGAGAGTGGGTGCGCCCGCAATGCAGGGCGCCCCATGACCCGGATCATAACGCCGCTCGGAATGATGTTGAAGGAAGGGCTTCGTTTGCTGTCGTCACAAGGCAGCCGAACCATGGGACGCACGGGGACGGCTTGGCTGGCAGCCTGTCGTGGGGCGGGTATTTCCAAGAATTCCCCAACTCTAAGCGTGAGCGCAGATGGGAGAGTGTTCGTACCCTCTAATTTTTGTGAATATATGACTATTTTTCCATTAGTAATAAATACTCATTTTTTTTTGCATTTCTAATAGAATTTTAATTGTAAATATATTGATTTAACGGAGGTGTTTGTATTTTATGAAAAAATCTTTCTTGCTCTCTCCACTTGTCGCTTTGAGCCTCATTTGCACATCGGGTATTGTATGCTGAGGAGGATGCGCATTTCGGAAAATGTCCTTACGAGCGTTAAAAGTAAAATCAGTACAAGTAAAGCCGTGTGTAGGTTGTTTTTGAAGAAAGGATATATAAATTCATGAAGGGGCTGGTTACGTAATGAAACGATTTGTACCTTATCTCGTTGCTCTTTGTTTCTCTTCTTTGCTCCTCCTACAACCTTATTCAGTTCATATTCCACATAGTTTGGCTAAGTCGTCTAATCAACAGAATGAAAATTGTACATCATGCCAAAAAGTACGGGAAGTTTCAAATTTCAAAACGGATAAAGTAAAAGATATCTACTTGATCAACGATGTAAAACACACTTTAAGTCAATTTTACAATGCTAAGCTTAGCAAATTTAAAAATAATGATTTTGAGTGGCGTGAATCCATAAAAGTGGATTATCAGAATGGAATTTCTGTTGTTATGATTCCATCTAAAGATAATCCAAAGTATAATGATCAAAAGGCATATTTAGTCGTAGGTGTAGATGGAAAACAGGATCAATTGACAGATCCCACCTATATTGAACTGAAAAAAATCAATGATAAGTTTATGTTATATACGATCAAAACTTTGGATGATGTTAAAATCGTAACAGCAACCATTAACATGGCTGATGGAATGGTTACAAATGTTGAATTTTACGAAGAAAATCATTTGATTCAATCAAATGAGGTTAAGGCTGGATATTGGGATCGAGTGCAAGAGTGTATCAAAAACAACTGGAAGACATTCCCTTCTTGGGCGAAGTTTGCGTGTGAATCCGCTTGCGGAGGTTGTTTGTTTGCCAGTCCTTATGCGTGTGGTGCTTGTCTAGGATGCTTAGGGGGATATGCGATAGGCTGTGCTCTTGCCTCTATATAAAGGCAAATTTTTTTCAAGGAGATGGTGCCAGTGCCGTTATCATTCAGGCAAAGAGGGGCATTGTGGAATGTCATCATGATTGTTGTATTATCGATCATGGCTATTTTTACTTATCCCTCCGAATGGTCTCACTTTTTCATTGTTGTTGCTGGCATTGGAGTGTTTATTACCCTAGATAAGATGTCCAAAAATAAAAGCAGGAAATGGAGAATCACTATTGCGGCGATTTTCTTTCTCGTTGCTTTCTCTATGTCTGCATACTATGTATTAAACTAGCGATGTTTTCACCATGTTTTGAGCATTTAAAAGGGGATTTGAAATGGGCCCAAGTGCACCGCTATGGATGTCAATGTTGTACTACCTCATGTGCACCGCGACGTTGCTCGCCGGTGTGATGATGCTGGTGAAAGGAACGGTTCGCCGCTTGTATTCGCTCGCTGCGGTGCTCGCAGTGCCGCTCTTTTTTCTTAACAATTTTCACACGATCGCCAGGGTCGGTGTCGATCCGTTCGACTATTGGCAGCAATCCCTTGCCAAAGGACAATGGTGGGCGTGGCTGTCGCTTGCGTTGTTCCTTTACATCGTATGGTACTGGGGATTGCTTGTCAAGCGCATAGGAGGTAAAAAGGAAGGGCAGGCTTGGTGGAAGCGGCAGAGATGGATATGGGTTGTGCTGGCGGCAGCCGCGCCTGTCATCGTGTATTGGGTGCAGAACGTTGACGATTCCATCGTCTCCTCGGTGCGGACGTATGAACCGTCCAAAGATAACCTGGCGGAAGATCCGTCGTCAGCGCACATTTTCTTTCTGTACTCTCATCCATTGGAACGCGAGGCGTATATAGCGGAAGCGGATTGGCGTGGGATGCGCCAGCTCGCCGAGTTAAAAGCCGTGGGTATTTCTCACATTTCCCCTGCCGTGCAAACAGGGGAGTTGCTTTTATGGTCCGATTATGTGGGAAGACACGTGTATCAATTGAATCCCGACACGTGGACGGCGGTTCGGAAAGAAGAGGTTTCTGCTCCGTTGTCGTTTTTGTCATCGGATGGAAAGTGGGAGATTCAATCGATTAATCAAGATGTGAAAACGAATGTCGTTCGGTTCAAGAAAGAGGGAAAAGAAGCGTTTTCCAAGCGGTTTCCTCCTTACGTTTTGCAAGTGCTGCATGATGGGCGGTATTTCTACGTATTTGTCGATGACGTTGAGGAAGAGCACGGGGCATTGTATGTCGTCGATCAAAACGGTTCACTCGTGAAGGAACTCCCGTTGCCCACGAAAACCGCCCGTTCGATGGTGATGTTTCAACATCGTTTAGTGCTCACGACAGAACCGAGTCTCACCATCGTCGACCCTCGCACTTGGCAAGTGATGGATTGGGACATGGGGCAAGAGGAAACGCGATTCGATCAGCTCCAAGTGAAAGGAGACACGCTGTGGGTGAGCTATGTCCAGAGGGAAAAGTCGGGTTGGATCGCTTTGAACGATCGGTTTAAGGTGATGGAGAAGCATGAGCTGCCGTCAGTGTACTGGGAAGCACGGTTTCACGGCGACTATGTGTATATATTGTTCGAGCCGCAGGAGGGGAACAAGGCGGACAATGCAGGGGAAATGAACATCTTCCAGCTGCGTACGGCCCAACTTGCCGCCAAGTTTACTGTGCCGAAACAAAAGCACAACTTGCAGACATTTTACGTGATGGATGAAATACAATGATAGTGCAGGAGATGACGACAAAGGGGGAGAGGGACATACAATTCCGCGATTATGAAGAGTTTTGGCCGTTCTATTTGACCCAGCATCGCAAACCGGCGACGCGGAGATGGCATTTTGCCGCGACGAGTTTCGTGTTTTTGTTTGTGATCATCGCGATCGTGACGAAGAACGCGTGGTGGCTGCTTGGCGCGCCAATCGCCGCCTATGCACTCGCTTGGTTCAGCCACTTTTTTATCGAAGGAAACAAGCCAGCTACCTTCGGCCATCCGCTTTGGTCGCTCCGAGCTGATTTTCACATGTACGGGCTTATGCTTACGGGACGCTTGGGGCGTGAGCTTGAGCGGATTGGGCTTTCAGAGGATCGGGATGTCAGCCAAAATGGATAAGAATCACGTTGAGAGGCCTTGCTCCCAACTAATTTCTTCTATCAGTGATTGTCGTCGATCCTCAAGGCTTTTGAGAGATCGGAGGACGACGACAATCCGGGATGGAATATCAGGGAGAAAGGCCCTTGTCCCCGCATTACTTCTTCATTTGTTTAATCTTTTCAAGCGGCAGCCCGGTCAGTTCATGAATCGTGTCGGCATCATATCCTTTTGCCAACATTCGTTTCGCAACATCCATCTTTGCTTTTTCCATTCCTTTCTCCATTCCTTTCTCCATTCCTTTCTCCATGCCTTTCTGCTCGTATGAAACGATGAGTTCCATGACTTTGGCAGCCTCCTTCTCCTCCATTGTATTCACCTCATTTCGCAGTCGGATTTCTTCTTCATCCGATAACCGCAAATATGTTTCGAAAAAGCCGAACAACAGACGCTGTTTCGCCTCATCGAGCTCGAGGCGGATGAGCATGCGCAAAAATTCCTTTTTCACTTCCACCTTCTCATCTTCATTATACCCCATTTTGCTTAACAGAGCGGCGGCGACCGGGTTGTCATGGCGGATGTACTCGCGCCACGGGAGTTTGCGCAATTCTATGGTCAAAAAACGGAAATCGAGAACGGTCCAAAACGGAAACTCCACAGTGAAAGAGGAAGGTTCATTACGGGTGGCGTCATAGCTGAAGATAGCGATTGGAAGAATACGGCGGCGGTGTTTTTGAAATAAACGGCTGAAATAAATGAACATTCGCTCTGAAAAAGCGGGTTGGATGTAGCTTTGGTGTTCGATGTGGACAATGATCAGTCCATCTTCCCCTTTTAGCTTTGTCTCGATCAATAGATCGACTCGATGTTTTTCCCCTGCAGTAACATCGGTCAACACTTCTTCTGATAAAAAGGAAAGATGGTTAAAGTCAACATGCTCGTATACGCGTGGGAAGAAGAGGAGAACGAATTCTTCAAAAAACGTGCTTAACAACTCTTTAAACAGGCGATCATGGTCAATGCGCGTTTCTGACATGGTCTCCCTCCCTATTTATTTTTGAACTCCCATTTGTTTTATTCGATCCATGCAAGGCAAAATCCTGCCTGACCACAGCCTTTTTCACAGAAGTTTTTTGTTCAAAGAAAGGAAATAGGAAAGAATTTGTCGAATTTTGATGGCATTGGAAAAATGATGAAACCAACCGTTGCCTCGCCCGTATCAATAGGTAAAGGCGAAAGGAGGGAGGGAAATGATTTTTGGCCATCCGCCTGAGGTCATATATGGGATCGTGCTGGTGGTCAGTGCGGTGTTGACGGTTGTGTATTTTTTCTTTAGTGATGTGCTAGATGGTGCATTTGATGTAGTGGACCACCCGTTGTTCAGCCCGCAGCTCATTTTATCATTTTTCATCGTCGGCAGCGCGGTCGGGCTGTTGGCGGAAATGTATACGGATTGGGCATCAGATTCTATCATTTGGCTTAGCATTGGGGTGGCGCTTGTTGCCGTGTTGCTTTTGCACTTTTTCGTCTTTTTGCCGCTCCGCTCGGCCGAGGCGTCGCTTGGGTATACGGACACCGATTTGGAGGGGTCGCTTGCCAAAGTGATCGTCTCGGTGCCGCCTGACGGGTTGGGGGAAATTCTCATTTCCCGCAAAAGCGGGGCGGTGGCCAAACCAGCGAAGAGTGTGAACCATGAAGCCATTCCGTCGGGGGAAGAAGTCATTGTCGTGCAAATGGAAAACGGCGTCGCGATGGTAGCGAAGCACGATCCGTACCATCTTTCCATCTAACATTATGAAAGGAGAAACGTCATGACTGTTGCGCCATGGTTGATTGTCATTGGTGTCGTCGTCTTGCTTCTTGTTGGACTTATTGCCATTTTCATCGCCCGCTACCGCACGGTCGGGCCGGACGAGGCGCTCATCGTCACGGGCAGCTACTTAGGAAGCAAAAACGTTCATGTCGACGAATCGGGAAACAAAATTAAAATCGTCCGCGGCGGCGGCACGTTTGTCGTGCCGATTTTCCAACAGGCCGAGCCGCTTAGTTTATTGTCGATCAAATTGGATGTGCAAACGCCGGAAGTGTATACGGAACAAGGTGTGCCCGTAATGGCGGACGGGGTGGCGATCATTAAAGTCGGCAGCTCGATCGGCGAAATCGCGACCGCGGCCGAGCAGTTTTTAGGCAAAACGCGCCAAGACATGGAAAACGAAGCGAAAGAAGTGCTCGAAGGCCATCTCCGCTCCATTCTCGGGTCGATGACGGTAGAAGAAATTTACAAAAACCGTGATAAATTTTCGCAAGAAGTGCAGCGCGTCGCTTCGCAAGACTTGGCAAAAATGGGGTTGGTCATCGTCTCGTTTACGATCAAAGACGTGCGCGACAAAAACGGTTACCTCGATGCGCTCGGGAAACCGCGCATCGCTCAAGTGAAGCGCGATGCTGACATCGCCACGGCCGAGGCGGAAAAAGAGACGCGCATCAAGCGAGCCGAAGCCGATAAAGAAGCGCGCAAAGCGGAGCTCGAGCGGCTGACGGAAATCGCGGAGGCGGAGAAAATCAACCAACTGAAGCTCGCTGAGTTCCGCCGTGAACAAGACATCGCCAAAGCGCGCGCCGATCAGGCGTACCACCTCGAAGAAGCGAAGGCGAAGCAGGAAGTCATGGCGCAACAAATGCAAATTAAAATCATCGAGCGGCAAAAACAAATCGAGCTTGAAGAAAAAGAAATTTTGCGCCGCGAGCGCCAGTACGATTCGGAAGTGAAGAAAAAAGCCGACGCCGAGCGCTATGCGATTGAACAAAAAGCGGCGGCGGAAAAGGCGAAGCAAATCGCCGAAGCCGATGCGCAAAAATACCGCGTCGAAACGCTGGCGAAAGCGGAAGCGGAGCGCATCCGCCTTGACGGGTTGGCGAAGGCTGAAGCGGAGAAAGCCAAAGGGGAAGCGGAAGCAGAAATCATCCGCCTGAAAGGTCTCGCCGAAGCGGAAGCGAAACAAAAGATCGCCGAAGCGTTCGAGCGCTACGGCCAAGCAGCTGTGCTCGACATGATCATCAAGATGCTTCCGGAATACGCAAAGCAGGTGGCGAGCCCGCTGGCGAACATCGAGAAGCTGACGATCGTCGACACCGGCTCAGGAGCGGGGGGCGGCGCCAACCGTGTCACGGGCTATGCGACGAACTTAATGGCGAGCTTGCAGGAGACGTTAAAAGCCTCGACGGGCATCGATGTGAAGCAGTTGCTTGAGAATCTCACGACAAGCGGTGCATCATCGGCCGTCACGGCCAAGCCAACCGTTTCCGAAGATGCGAATGCGAGCCAGTCATGAACATGGTGTGCGGCGCCCTTGATCGAACGAAGGGCGCTTTTTCTCGTGGTCATACTTGCGACATTCTTCGGAGTTGCGCATCAAGCATTGTTTCGCTATGATGGGAACGAGTGGAATGGAAAAAAGGAAGTAGGTTGAGGATGATGAAACGAGCTCGAATCATTTATAACCCGACATCGGGGCGCGAACTGTTTAAGCGCCATTTGCCCGATGTGCTCGTTCGGTTGGAAAAAGCGGGCTATGAAACGTCATGCCATGCGACCGAAGGGCCGGGGGATGCGACGAAAGCGGCGCGTCAGGCCGTCGAGCGGGAATTTGATCTCGTTGTCGCCGCGGGCGGCGACGGAACGATCAATGAAGTCGTCAACGGCATCGCTAATCAGCCGTATCGGCCGAAATTAGGCGTGATCCCCGTCGGGACGACGAACGATTTCGCCCGAGCCATCGGCGTGCCGCGCTCGATCGAAGGGGCATGCGAGGTGATCGCCACGGGCGAGCCCGTCCCCATTGACATCGGCTGTGTGACGAACGAAGACAAAACGCGCTATTTCATCAACATCGCCGGCGGCGGCCGCCTGACGGAGCTCACCTACGAAGTGCCGAGCAAGCTGAAAACGATGCTTGGCCAGCTCGCCTATTACTTAAAAGGGATCGAGATGCTTCCGTCCATCAAGGCGACCGAAGCGCAAATCGAGTACGACGGCAAGCTCTTTGAAGGCGAGATTATGATGTTTTTAGTTTCGCTCACGAACTCGGTCGGCGGTTTTGAAAAACTGGCGCCCGATTCGTCACTCAATGACGGTCTGTTCGATTTTATCATCGTTAAGAAAACGAACTTGGCCGAATTCATTCGCCTTGTCACGCTCGCCGCGCGCGGCGAGCATATCAACGACCCACATATCATTTACACGAAAGCGAACCGGGTGAAGGTGCGATCGCCGATGCAGCTGAACTTAGACGGGGAATTCGGCGGCATGCTTCCAGGGGAATTTGTCAATTTGTACCGCCATTTGGAAGTCATCATGCCGAAAGACAAGGCGGAACAAGTGAGAACAGGAAGATGAGCCTGTTCTTTTCTTATGTCTAAGCCAATAAGGGAACGCTAACGGTATAAACCGATCGGCAGAAAGGAGAACGACATGACGAAGCAGCAAGCACCGGTTGCTAAAAATGAATATTATGACGTCGTATTCACGGATTTGACCCACGACGGTCTCGGAGTGGCGAAAGTCGACGGCTTTCCCTTGTTCGTGAAAAACGCGCTTCCCGGCGAGCGGGCGAACGTGAAAGTCGTCAAAGTGAAAAAAGGCTACGGGTACGGCCGGCTTATCGAGCTGTACGAACCGAGCCCGGACCGCGTCGAGCCCCCGTGCCCCGTCTATCGCCAATGCGGCGGCTGCCAGTTGCAACACCTAAGCTACGGGGGCCAGCTGAAAGCGAAGGAAAAGCAGGTGAAAGAAGTGCTCGCCCGCATCGGCAAGCTTGACGGCGTCACCGTCCATCCCGTCATCGGGATGAAGAACCCATGGCGCTACCGAAACAAGGCGCAAGTGCCGGTCGGCGAGCGCGAGGGAGGGCTGGTCGCGGGCTTTTACAAAGAACGGAGCCATGAGATTATCGATATGGATGCCTGTCTCATCCAACAAGAGAAAAACGATGTCGTCGTTCAGACGGTGAAGCGCATCGCCGAGCGTTATGGCATTCCCCCGTACGACGAAACCACGCACAAGGGCGTTCTCCGCCATATTGTCGCCCGCTACGGCGCGGCGACAGGCGAGGTGATGGTCGTTCTCGTCACCCGCACCGAGCATTTGCCGCACGAACAAGAGATCGTCCGCGCCATCGTCCGTGAAATCCCGGACGTGACATCGATCGTGCAAAACATCAACCCCGAGCGGACGAACGTCATTTTCGGCGCCCAAACGCGTGTGTTATGGGGGAGCGAGTTCATCACCGACCGCATCGGCGACATCCAATTCGCCATCTCGGCCCGCTCGTTTTACCAAGTCAATCCGGAACAGACGAAAGTGCTGTATGACAAAGCGCTCGAGTACGCTGAGTTGACCGGATCGGAGACGGTCATGGACGCCTACTGCGGCATCGGCACGATCTCGCTCTTTTTAGCGAGAAAAGCGAAGCATGTCTACGGCGTCGAAATCGTCCCAGAAGCGATTGAAGACGCCAAGCGCAACGCCGAGCTGAACGGCATCACAAACGTCACCTTCGAAGTCGGCGCCGCCGAAGACGTCATCCCGCGCTGGTATCAGGAAGGCATCCGCGCTGACTGCTTGGTCGTCGACCCGCCGCGCAAAGGCTGCGACGCCTCGCTGCTCGAAACGATCATCGCCATGAAGCCGCCGCGCGTCGTTTACGTCTCGTGCAATCCGGCGACACTCGCCCGCGACTTGCGCATCTTAGAAGACGGCGGCTACGAAACGATCGAAGTCCAGCCGGTCGATATGTTTCCGCATACGGCGCATGTCGAGTGTGTGGCGAAGATTCAGTTGAGATTGTAAACACAAAATAAACTCGTTCCACTTAAAAAATAACCGTTCATAACGAAAAATAAAGTCGGGCTTTGGATGAATTTTACTGGAAAAAGAAACAGTCCATCTCCCGCTCCTGATGGGGAAAGAAGAGAGGGAGAAAAAGCGGGGGAATCATTGAGAAATCAAGGAAAAAGGGATCGAGATGAGGAGGGATGAGAGGGAGGAAGCGGGGGGAAGCGCCCACGTTCTTCCCTTTTTCTTTTTCCAAAAATCGAAATAAAGTGGGTTCGTTTGGAGGAAAAAAGCGGGAAAAAATCGGAGAAAAACATCGAAAAAATCGGGGGAGAACGAACGAGTTTATTTCCAATGGGAAGAAATGGGGACGTAAGCATGCGGGTTGGAGAGGGGGAGGGAGGAACGAGTTTATTTTGAATTTACAGAGATAAGGCAACGGGCCGGTCCATCCGGCCCTGTTGTTTGTAATTTACGATCCAATTTCCGTTCTTTACTGTTCTTGACTTCCGCTTTCTAACGGTGGAATTGCGCAAACTGCCGTGGCGGGAGTACATCCGCCATGACAATCCGGTTGCCGCCTTAGTAAGTAAAGTCCTATAAGACGAGTTATGTTAACTTAAAAATCAAAAGGTTCATATTCCATGTGTCAGCGCCTATCCCTTATATTCATTGATGTGTTTTTGAATGTGAAAAGACACGATGTCAATCATTGAGTCTTTCGATCAAAAAAGAGGTAAATAGGCTATGATGATATTGTGAATATTGAAATGATATGTATTGCGATCATGATAAGACGTGATCCCTCTTCATTGATTTATTCTCTTCTTTGCGTCATTGTGATATATGTTTGTTTACTGTCTTCCCTTTTCCAGATATAATAATGATAAGAACTTGTAGCGTTTGTCCAAAATCCATCATTCTAAATTGTTTTCCCTATGGATATACTGGTACCACCTACATTCTTGATTAGGTGGTGGAAAAATGAAGAAAAAGGAGCGTGAAGACATGACTCCAGCAACAGAAATCAAAAAACCAAGTCTTCAATCATTGATTGAAAGCGGCAAAGTAAAAGTATTTAAAACAGATGATGAAGGCCGGGTTCTTTTGAATCCTGATGATCCAGATGATTTGGAATGGTTTGAAGATTGATGAGGGATCATAATGAACGTCAAGCCTGGAGATATTTATGATGTTTATTTCGGCTTCGAAGATCAACCGGGCGGAAAATTTCGCCCGGTTCTTATTGTGGAGATAGAACATAATATTGCTGCTGCCGTTGCAATCAAAATAACATCAAAAGGACCTAAAGCTCCTCCCACCATACATGATCAATATCGAATTGAGATTCAGTATTATCAGGAAGCGGGATTAACGAAAAAATCATGGGCAAGATGCGAAAAATTCAGGGTATTTCCATTATCTGTATTTAATGAGACTAATAAACGTGGCACATTGCATCCTGATGACTTTGAAAGAGTTTACAGTGAATATTGTAAATTACGATTTTTTGAGTGATAGTATAAGTTGAAATTTTATTTTCCATCCAGCCGATCACTCGCCACGTTATATCAAAGTCGACTTGTATGGAGGTAAAACAGAAACGAACAATCAGAAATTCTTTATTGCAACTTATATAGCATTTGTTAGATCGATATTCCCTCTCTCCTGTTTGCAAGATAAAAGGGAGGAGGTGAAATGATGCCCGCCATCCCACGCTGACTTGAATGGCGCCATCAACATCGCCAAAGCGATTTCGGGTTTGAGCGCCTAACCTAGCGCATTGGTCACAGGCGCGCCGTCCATCGGGGTACATGCTAACCCGATGGGACGGGCTGATGACACAGCCCCAAACTTGGGCGTTGTCCGAACCCGAAAGGGATGAGGACGCGAACGCCCCAAGAATCCCACGCCTTTAGGCGTGTGGAGTGTCAAATCAATCCTATTGAGAATCCACAACACTTGCAAGCGTTCCTCGAACGGTTATTGTGAACGACTCCCACTTCAAGCAAAGCGAAGTGGGAGTTTCTCCGTTCCACGACGAAAGCCACCTTCCGTCTTCCTGAGCATCAGCAGGCATAAAACTTATTTTTCTTCCCTTTTTGCGCCGAAAACAGTATATAATGGAGATTGGAAATAACAAGGAGGTACATAGGCATGCTCACAGGCGAATTGCGCAATAAAGTCGATAAAATATGGGAAACGTTTTGGACAGGCGGCATTACGAACCCGTTGACGGTCATTGAACAGTTTACATACTTGCTGTTCATCAAAGGCTTGGATGAAGTCGAAACGCAGCGCGAGCAGGAGGATGCGCTGCTCGGCATTGAATCGGAACGCATTTTTCCTCCCGATAAGCAGCACTTGCGCTGGAGCAAATTCAAACATTTTGAAGCCGTCCATATGTACGATGTCGTGTCCAATGAAGTGTTTCCGTTCATCAAAAACTTGCACGGCAATCGGGAATCGGCCTATGCAAAATATATGGGCGACGCCATTTTCATGATCCCGACGCCGCAAATGCTCGTCAAAATCGTCGACGGCATTGACCGCATTCCGATGAAAGACCGCGATACGAAAGGCGATTTGTACGAGTATTTGTTATCGAAAATCGCCACCGCAGGCACGAACGGCCAATTCCGCACCCCGCGTCATATCATTCACATGATGGTCGAGCTGATGAAACCGACGCCGGAAGACATCATCGTCGACCCAGCCGCAGGTTCTGCAGGGTTTTTAGTCGCGGCAGGAGAGTATTTGCGTAAACATCGCAGTGACTTATTTTTAGTGCAAAGTTTAAAAGAGCATTTTAATAACCATATGTTCTACGGTTTTGACATGGACCGCACGATGTTGCGCATCGGTGCGATGAACATGATGCTCCATGGCATTGAAAATCCGAATATCGAATATCGCGACTCCTTGTCGGAACAAAACAAAGATAAGGACAAATACACCCTTGTCCTTGCCAATCCGCCTTTTAAAGGTTCATTAGATTATGATGCAGTTTCAAATGATTTGTTAAAAGTTGTAAAGACAAAGAAAACCGAACTTTTATTTTTGGCATTATTCTTACGCATTTTAAAAACGGGCGGACGTTGCGCGTGCATCGTGCCGGATGGGGTATTGTTCGGCAGCTCCAAAGCGCATAAAGACATCCGCAAAGAAATCGTGGAAAATCATAAATTAGAAGCGATTATTTCGATGCCAAGCGGCGTATTTAAACCATACGCGGGCGTATCGACAGCGATTATGATTTTCACGAAAACGGGAGTCGGCGGTACGGATCAAGTATGGTTCTATGACATGAAAGCCGATGGATACTCATTGGACGACAAGCGCACCCCGATTGAAGAAAACGATATCCCGGACATCATTGCGCGCTTCCATAACCGTGAAGCGGAAAAAGAACGGAAGCGCACGGAGCAGTCGTTCTTCGTGCCGGTGGAAGAAATTCGTGAAAACGACTATGACCTTTCGATTAACAAGTATAAAGAGATTGAGTATGAAGAAGTGCAGTATGAAGCGCCGAGTGTGATACTTGAAAGAGTGGAAACGTTGGAAAAAGAGATTATGCAGGGATTACAAGAGTTGAAAGAAATGATAGGAAGGTAATGATTGAATGGAGTATGTAAAACTAAATGAATTATGTGAGATTAATATTGGGAAAACCCCTTCTAGATCAAATCAAGCATATTGGGGAAATGGAAACAAGTGGCTTTCAATTTCTGATATGCAAGGTAAATATGTATCTAACACGAAAGAACAGATTACTGATTTAGCTGTTAACGAGTGCAAAATGAAAATAGTGCCGAAAAATACTGTTTTAATGAGTTTTAAACTTTCTATAGGAAAAATAGCAATAACAACTGAAGAACTATATACAAATGAAGCAATTGCGTCTTTTCCTATCATTCAAAAGGATAAACTAATACCAGAATATTTGTATTATGCACTACAAACTCTTAAACTTGATAAACTATCAGACAGGGCTGTGAAAGGAGCTACGTTAAATAAAGATAAGTTGAATCAGATAAAAATACCACTTACTACGTTAGAACAACAGAAAAAAATAGTAAAAGTTTTAAATAAAGCCCAAGAACTCATCGACAAACGAAAAGCCCAAATTGAAGCGTTAGACCAGTTAACGCAAAGTGTGTTTTTGGAGATGTTTGGGGATCCAGTAAGTAATCCAAAGGGATGGGATGTTAAGAAATTAAAAGATATTGCGGAAATTGAGGATGGAGATCGAGGTGAAAACTATCCGAAGCAACATGAGCTTGTTAGTGAAGGTATACTTTTTTTGTCTACCTCAAACTTTGTGAACAACAAATTAGACTTATCGAAAGTAACGTATATTACAAAGGAAAAGTTTAGTCAATTGAGAAAAGGGAAATTAAGACAGGGAGATTTAATTGTTACATTAAGGGGATCCATTGGGAATATAGTCATTTTTGATGAAGAAGGTTATGACACAGGGTTCATAAATGCTCAAATGGCGATTCTTAGATTGAAAAATGTTAATCGAATTTTTTTCCAGCAACTTTATACATCTAATAGCTTTCAATTAGTTTTAAAGAAAACACAAACAGGATCTTCTCAACCGCAGCTTCCTTTAAAAAATTTAAAAGAACTTGAGATCATTATTCCACCTTTAGAGTTACAGGAATTATTTGCAGCTACTATACGACAAATAAACTTAAAGAAAGAACTTCTTTTAAAAAGTCAAGCAGAGATACAAAATATGTTCAATTCCCTTATGCAACGTGCATTTAAGGGAGAACTATTCAACGATTAATAAATGTGAAGGAAATTCATGTCGGTTTGGTCAGGGGAGGGGTATTTGTTGTTATCCAACTTTCAGTTTTTAGTAGGAAAACCTCATTATGAGAGCTTTACGAATGCGTGTTTAGAGGCGGAAAAAAGTTTAGTTGTGAGTCCGGCGACGTGCGCGATTTTGACGCGCCGCGCGCTGGAGCTTGCGGTGAAGTGGGTGTACAGCTTTGACAGCGCTTTGAAAGTTCCGTATCAAGATAATCTTTCCAGTTTGATTCATGACAACGTCTTTTTGTCCATTATTGATGAAGACTTGTTGCCATTGTTGCGTTACATTGTCAAACTGGGAAATGTCGCGGTTCATACGAACTCGATGATTACGCGGGAAGAAGCGATTCTTTCCCTGCATCATCTTCATCAGTTTGTGTCTTGGATTGATTATTGTTATTCAGATGAATACACCGCTACGGATTTTGATGAATCATTGCTGCCAATCGGAGAGGAAAAGCGCGAGCGTCCGGAAGAATTGAAAGATTTATACGAACGGTTAAGCTCGAAAGACAAGCGTCTTGAGGAAATGATGAAAGAAAATGAACAGCTTCGCGCTCTTCTCACCGCCAAACGGGAAGAGAATACAAAAGAGTACCACTTCCAAGTCGATGAACTAAGCGAATGGGAAACAAGAAAGAAATACATTGATTTAGATTTGAAGCTTGCTGGTTGGGAATTTAAAAAGGACGTTATTGTGGAATACCCTGTCGTTGGCATGCCGAATGAGGAAGGAGTCGGCTATGTCGATTATGTCCTTTTTGGCGACAACGGAAAGCCGCTGGCGGTCATCGAAGCGAAACGGACAACCGCTGATCCGAACAAAGGAAAGCAGCAAGCCAAGCTATATGCCGACTGTATTGAAAAAATGCACGGCCAACGTCCGATTATTTTTTACACAAACGGTTTTGAAACGTATATGTGGGACGATCTTAACTATCCGGCGCGGAGAGTTTCCGGTTTTTACAATAAGGAAGAATTAAGCTTGCTTATTGATCGTCGGACGATGAAGCGGCCGCTAAAAAATGTGCAAATCAATGACAACATCGCGAATCGTTATTATCAAAAAGAAGCGGTTTTAGCCGTATGCGACGCGCTCGAGAACAAACGGCGCAAAGCGTTGCTTGTCATGGCGACGGGGAGCGGCAAAACTCGGACAGCGATTTCGATTGTCGATGTTCTTACCCGTCATAATTGGGTAAAAAATATTTTGTTTTTAGCGGACCGCAAAACGCTTGTCACGCAAGCGAAAAATAGCTTTAGCCATTTGTTGCCGAACTTGACGCTTTGCAATTTGCTTGATAACAAAGACAATCCAGAGGAAAGCCGCATGGTGTTTTCGACGTACCCGACAATGATGAACGCGATTGATGATGCGAAGCGGAAAGACGGCAGACGGCTTTTTACGGTCGGGCATTTTGATCTCATCATCATCGACGAGTCGCATCGGAGCATTTACAAGAAGTACCGAGCCATTTTCGACTATTTCGATGCCATATTGCTCGGGCTTACCGCCACGCCGAAAGATGACATTGACCGCAATACGTATGAAGTGTTTGATCTGGAAAACGGCGTGCCGACGTATGCGTACGAGTTGGACCAGGCGGTGCAAGACGGCTATTTAGTCGATTACCGCACCATTGAGACAAAGTTGAAATTTTTGGAAGATGGCATTCATTACGATGAGTTATCGGATGAAGAAAAAGAGCGGTATGAAGAAACGTTTGATGATGAAGTAGGCGAGGATATTGACAGTACCGCGTTAAACGAATGGCTGTTTAATGACGATACGATTGATACGGTGCTGAGAGATTTAATGGAAAAAGGAATTCGCGTCGAAGGCGGAGACAAACTCGGCAAAACGATTATTTTTGCGAAAAACCATCGTCATGCGGAACGGATTGTGGAGCGCTTTGATCAATTGTTCCCTGAATACAAGGGCGGCTTTGCACGAGTCATTGATTACAGCGTGAACTACTACCAAACATTAATCGATGATTTTTCCGACCGCAACAAATGGCCGCAAATTGCGGTATCGGTTGATATGCTCGATACAGGAGTGGATATTCCGGAAGTCGTCAACCTTGTGTTCTTCAAGAAAGTACGCTCCAAATCAAAGTTTTGGCAAATGATCGGGCGCGGAACCCGTTTATGCAAAGACTTATTCGGAGTCGGGCAAGATAAAACGCATTTCCTTATTTTTGACTATTGCGGCAACTTTGAGTTTTTCCGCGAAAATCCAAAAGGAATCGAAGGAAAAACGGTGGAAAGTTTAACGGAGCGTCTATTTAATGCCAAAATCGAAATCATTAAAGAACTGCAACATTTACAATACCAAGAAGAAGAGTATATTGCCTATCGCAATGAATTGATTGACGAGGTGCTAGCGGAAATCAATAAGTTAAACGAAGAAAACTTCCGTGTACGCCAACATATTCAATATGTGCATAAGTTTAAAAACCGAGCCAAGTGGGATTCCTTAACAGCGATGGATGTTAATGAAATCAAAGAACATATTTCACCGCTGATTGTTCCACTGAACGATGATGAATTGGCGAAACGGTTTGATTTGCTTATGTACACGATCGAATTGGCGAAGCTGCAAACGAAAAATGCGACGAAGCCGATTCGCAGTGTGATTCGCACCGCAGAGGCGTTATCGAAGCTCGGTTCGATCCCGCAAGTGCAGGAGCAAAAATACATCATCGAAAAGGTGCAGACGGAAGAGTTTTGGAGCGAAGCCGATATTTTCGAATTGGAAGCTGTCCGTGAAGCGTTGCGTGACTTAGTCAAATTCCTTGAAAAAGAGACGCAAAAAATTTACTATACGAACTTTAAAGACCAAGTTTTAGAAGTCAAAGAAAACGGCCCGATGTTTACTGTCAATGATCTGAAAAATTATCGGAAAAAGGTGGAACATTATCTGCACGAACACCGCGACCAGATGGCCATTTACAAGTTGCGAAATAATAAAAAGCTAACCGTCCAAGACGTAAAAACGTTGGAGCATATTCTTTGGAATGAGCTTGGCACACAGGAAGATTATCAAAGAGAATTCGGAGACACACCGATTACAAAGCTCGTCCGCCAAATCGTCGGCCTTGACCCGCAGGCAGCCAACGAAGCGTTTTCCGAATTTTTATCAAGCGAACGGTTGAACATCCAACAGAGCCGCTTTGTCAAATTGATCGTCGATTACTTTGTGAAAAATGGAGTCATGGACAAGCGGGTGCTGCAGGAAGAACCGTTTAAAACCGTCGGCAGCATTGTTGAACTCTTTCAAGACAACATGGACGACGCGCGGAAGATTATTCGCATTATCGATGAGATTAACAGAAATTCAGAAGATATTGTGGGGGCGTAGCAAAAGCGTTCTTTGTGGTATCTAGTTAGCCGTTGGGTGTTGTTGCTAACGTTTCAATATATTCTGTTTTTCTTTGGTGTTAAGGCATCTTTGAGAGTGAAGTATCTCAAAGGTGCCTTCTATTTCTTATACATATAGAACGAAACGAGTATAAATGTTGTGTAGATAGCCCATATTGAGTCGAAATGGTTCGGCAAATATCCATGTATTTGATAATCTAAAATTGAGCCACTTTTCAACGGTTCGATCACATAAAAAATGAGCCACCCGATTTCCAATTTTCATCATCTTTGGCGAGGAGACCCCGACTTCTAAGCGAGAGCGAAAGTCGGGGAGGAATCGCCCTTCCTCCTTTCTTTTGTATATGATAGAATAAGAATGTGGAGAAAACCGTTGAATCAAGGCACTCCAATCCCCGTTACTCGATGTAGGGAGTTGGTTGCAGGAAACGTTGCAACCGTAAAACATCGAGCGTACATCCGTCTGTTGTGCGTGGAAGTCAAGTACTGCCTACAGACATGCCGAGCCACTCGGTAGCGATATAGGCATGACCTATGTCGTTGGGTAGTCGTCAACCTGCCCCTGATGCAACCCCAAGTCAAGGAAGGAGGACGAAGTCCGTTTGCACTTCTGGGGAGTGGCAAGCCCCCACTTCAAGCGTTAGCTAAGTGGGGGTAGTTGACGTACTCGACTTGTCACAATTTATGGTAAAATGGAAGAAATATCGGAGAGAAGTGAAACAGTCACCGGAATGGCCATGGCTAACGATGTTGTCGGCTGTCGATGGACGAACGAAAAAAATGGATGAAGAGATGTTTCGTGAATTGGAGGGAATAGCCATGACAGAACAAGACATTTTAGAAGCACTAGAAGAATGGCAAAACTTAAGCGTCGACCCCGAAAACCGCTACGCATACGAAATGCGGCTGAAATGGCTCCTTGATCAACTCTCAAACATTCGCGGCAGTCAGGAAGAAGGAAGACAAGAAGGATTGAAAGAAGGATTAGAACAAGGTCGAGAAGAAGGGAAAAATGAAACGATTCGAAAAATGGTCGAAAAAGGAATGAGTATAACAGACGTTGCCCATATTCTCGACATGACAGAGGAGGAAGTACGGGAGCGGTTGGGAGATTAGCGAACGGTGTCGGGTGCTGTTTGCGATTTGATCGCAAAGCGCAGCGCTCGGCAAGAACGTTCGAGAAACTGTCCATTCGTGAACAAGTTCCCAGTAACAAAGCGATGCCATGCACGTTCGGAAGAGAAGCCAAGCCTAAAAGATGAATGGCAATGATCACCGCGTCTTCTTGTTTCGCCAAATGACGATTGCGACGTTGAAGATAGCGTTGAATGTGTGACAGCTGGGCAGAAACAAAAAAGAAAATCGCTGCATATTGTTTTTGAATTTTTGCTTTGTCTGTAGTAAAACGAAAGTGCTCTTGCATGGAGATTCTCCTTTCGAATGTTTGGTCGCACTTTCATTCTAAAGGAGATCCGCAGGCAAGGGCTATTTTTATGTTTGCTCGATTTTATCTAGCACCATCGGTTATTTGATATAAACTCGGACTTTTAAAAAATATTTTGGTATGACAGATTCTGTCTAACCTATTTGATAATATAAGTATAAAGAATTAATTGGAAACTCTAAGGGTGATACGGTGGACAAAGAGAAAGAGGCGAAAATAAGTAGGGTGCTTAAATTGTATGATACGTTCCGAAAAGGGGGAGTTATCAATAAGAAGAGAACTGCTGATGAATTAGGTGTAAACGAAAGAACCGTTCAGAGAGATATTGATGACATAAGAATGTTTTTATCTAATAACTGTGCTGGTGAGGAAATACTATACGACTTTTCTAAAAAAGGATATTACCTAAGTGGATTTGTTAAAAATCCTTTAACTGGGGTCGAATTGCTAAGCATCATAAAGATAATTTTGGAGAGCAGAGCTTTTTGTAAATCAGAGATGAATGGGTTAATTGATGCTCTCCTTAGTCAGGCAACTGAAGAGGATAGAAAATTTATAAAAGCTATCATTGGAAATGAGTTAATTCATTTTCAACCATTACAGCATAACAAACCCCTTCTGAAGATGATTTGGGATATTGGTTTTAGCATTAGAAACAAACAAATGATAGAGATAACTTATGAAAGAATGGATGGAAAAGAGTCAGTAAGAATTGTAAAACCCGTTTCGATAATTTTTTCCGAATATTATTTCTACTTAATTGCGTTTATAAAGGATAGTGAATATCAATCACCAGCTTTTTTTAGAGTGGACAGAATTAAGCATTTTAAGCTGTTACAAGAGAAATTCAAATACTCCGAAAAAGACAGGATAGAAGAAGGGGAGCTTAGAAAACGTATTCAATTTATGTATGCAGGAGACCTAATGACCATTAGATTTAAATTTTTTGGTCTTTCGCTTTCTGCTGTATTGGACAGGTTTCCTAATGCTAAAGTCATTGAAGACCTTCCAGAAGGATGGTTAATTGAAGCGGAGGTTTATGGAAAAGGATGCGTGATGTGGCTATTGAGCCAAGGAGAGCGTGTAGAGGTTATTAGTCCTCAAAGTCTAAGAGATGAAATGAAAAGAACCATTCAATTAATGGCTGATAAATATGATTAAAAGAAAGGGGTTGGGCCATGCTTAAGAGAAGTATTAAATTTCCTTTGATAATGAAGTCAGGTGCAAAGGTGCGAACTATAGAAGAGTTAAGAGCAAATTTTGACTTGGAATCAGTGATGGAGCTATTTTTTGATGGCAGGTTAAAGGTATGGTTAGAACAGAGATTTTATAAAAACGAACTTGAACAATTGGAAAGAATTAAGGATATACCTATTGAAGAAGCGGAAACTATTGCAAAAAGATTATTTGAAATTTTCAACATCCCTTTTTCTGAAGACCATTTGGATGTTAATCACATAATTAAAAAAAGACAGAAGATAGAAATGTTAAAGCAATTCACAAATGAACAAATTGAAAATGTAGACCAGGTAGCAACATCGCAAGAGGAACTATGCAAGATTTTGGAGAACAGCGTGTTAAATAATGAAACAACAGTATATTTATTGGGAGATATTTTTGAGGTCAGCGATAAATATTCACATGTTCAATACGTTGGTTTAAATAATCCCAAAGTAAAACTGTTGTGTGAAGGGACTTTCAATGCCAAACAAAAGGGTATCTCTTTTGCTAATTTAGTTCTAACTTCAGATACAGATATTAGATTCAAGCCAGGTACGAACTCTAATGTTACATTTGAAGGAAAAAATATATCGTTGCAAAAAGGTGATTTTAATAATCTTATAGGAAGTATAAAGATTGATTACAGTCAGTTTGGAGATTCGGGTTTTTCTGATGGTCATAGAAATATTTTTGTATATGAAAATACGATTGTAGTTAGAAAAGGAAAATGTTTTGTTTTTTATGATTTAAATAGTGGAAAGGGGATTAATCAATTCAAATCGAATTTTTTTGGTTATGATGATATAAAAGCATTTAGAGAAAAGCATATGTTTTATATTTTAGATTATGAAAAAGTAGATGGTCCAGGTAATCGATATAAGAGTGTGTTATACATCTTTGATTTAAATAATCCATATAAAATGAAAAAACAAGAATTGGATTTAATTTGGAACGAGGGAGATGTAAATGCGTTCGGAAATATAACTATTGAAGATAATAAATTATTTATCAATGAAATTTCTAATGGTTTTCTGGGAACAGGGGATGTTAGCTATTATTCATATTCCATTAATTTAAATAACTTAAGTATTATAAGCAGTAAGTCATACAGAAAAATTAACATGAAGTTAAAAGATCTGAGAGCATTTTCAAGAAATGAAAACGATTGTTTTTCAATTTATAGACAACAACTTTATTATATTCCCTCTTACGGTGCGGGAGAATTGTTTAATCCAAAATCATTTTATCCAATGTTTAAAATAGGAATGAAAAGCTTTAAGATTGCATCGGATAAGATATTTGCTGTCCCGTTAAAAGGCAACCAACGAAATGTTGATGGAGGACTATATTTCGGGAGTTCTCTGTTTCCACTAAGAAATATATATTCCTTCTTAAAAAATGAAAAAGATAAAGAAGGAGAAATTGCTGTTTTTGACTTGAATACAGGTAATAAGATAGCAGATTTACCAACACCTCCATTTTATTTCATGAATGTGGTTGATAGATATTTAGTGACTGCAAGAGTTGGTTTAAAAAGAGAAGATGGTACAGAAAAACCAGGGGAAATTAGTATTTGGGATACTGATACATTAGAAAAGTTAAGCACGATACAAGTACCAGGATTGTTTGATTGGTCTTATGAATTTGATATTGATGTTAGCGATGATAAAATGGCAATTCTATATAAGGACCAAGTGTTTGTTTATGGATCGTAGGGAGGGGAGCAAATGCTTTTAGAACAGGTAAAAGAAAAGGTATTGCATTACGTTGACGCACAATTTCCTATTCTTTATCTAAATACATTTGAAGAAGCAAAAGCTGATGAAATCATAAAGAAATCTGCTTATGGAAGAGAAATTTTAGAATGGAATGCATCAAGAGGGTTTGTTGATTTCCGAACAAAACTTCCTCTTCTGGAGGGCATGGATCGATTAGAAGTTACTTTATCGCTTTTGAATAATAATGATGAACTAAGAGGAAAAATCCTCGTAATAAAAGACGTGCATCACTTTATTGACAATCCTTATGTCATTAGCAGGTTAAAAGACATTTCTCTTCGTATTCATAATGGATTGGAAACAATAATCTTTCTGGTTTCGCCAGTTTTGAAAATTCCTGTTGAGTTAGAAAAGTATACAACCATTATTGAAATGGATTATATGGGAGAAAAAGAAATAAAAAGTTTGATTAAACAGTTTATAGAGGTTAATGAACTACCAGACATATCTGACTCGTTGTTAGAGGAGTTTACCACTGCCTTTAAGGGGTTAACTGAATACGAGATTATTAATATTTTATCCCTTGCCTACTCAAAAGATGGTAATCTGAATCGTAAAGATTTAGAAATTGTATATGAGCAGAAATACCAAATGATTAAGAAATCAGGAATTCTTGAGATGATTCCTCTAAAGGAAAGCTTTGATGAAATCGGAGGACTTGATAATTTAAAAAAATGGCTTTTCAACAAATCCCGCGTCTTTAAAAATATGAACAAGGCAATTGAATACGGAGTTGATATTCCAAAAGGAGTATTAGTTGTAGGGATGCCTGGCTGTGGGAAATCACTAAACGCTAAAGCAACAGCTCACCTTTTTGGTATTCCTTTACTTCGGTTAGACATGGGAAGATTAATGGGGAAATATGTTGGAGAGTCTGAAGCGAATATGAGAAAGGCGATTAAGTTAGCGGAAGCGATTTCTCCTTGCGTTCTTTGGATTGATGAGCTTGAAAAAGCCTTTGCAGGTATCGGGAACAGCGGGAACACAGAGGTAGCCAGTCGATTGTTTGGTCATTTTTTAACATGGATGCAAGAAAAACAGAGCCCAACTTTTGTAGTCGCTACTGCAAATGATATTTCCAACTTACCACCCGAATTATTAAGAAAAGGTCGTTTTGATGAGATATTTTATGTAGATTTGCCTACAGAAGATGAAAGAAAAAAAATTTTTGAAATTCATATTGGAAAACGAAGAAAAGAAGATTTGGAGAAAATCGATGTAGCTAAACTGAGCAAAAAAACAGATGGATATAGTGGGGCAGATATTGAAGGAGTCGTAAAGGAAAGCATAGAGAAAGCGTTTGTTGCTGGTAAAGAGTATGTCACAACAGAAGATATTCTTACTGTGATAGAAAATACTCGTCCACTATCAGAACTATTAAAAGATAAGATAAAGCTCTTAGCAGAAATTTATAAAAATAATCACTTTAAACCTGCATCCCAAAAATAAGAGAGGGGAAGAGAATGAGTTATAGGGGAGACAATCAGGAGGCATTAGAACTTATCGAACTTATTCAAGGTACTATTGAGAGTTATTCAAAAAAAGAAAAAAGTTTAACAGACGATGCTTGGATTAAAAATGAGTTGCGAAACAACAATTTAGAGATTGATGAGAAAGAGATTGAGGTATTCAGTAAAGAAGTATTAGAAACCATAGAATTGAACAATAGGAACATTGAAAGTATTAATAGAGCAATTGAAAATGGGGTTTCTAAAGAAGCATGGTTTCAACAGAAAGTGCAGGAAGCTTCTGCTGGAATGTCGGTGAACCAAGTTGGGCAATACTTGCAAAACATTGATAATGCAATTAATAATGCAAACGATTTAATGAGTCAAGTAATTCTGAATAATGATGGTACTATTAATCGTAATATTAATCTTGATGGTTTTATTTTTGAACAACATCATGCTAATTCCTTCAATTTAGACGTTGCATTAAAAGGTGGAGATTATAAAGCCGAGGCTTTGAAACCAAATCCTGGGGAAATTTATAAAAGAAATTCTGTGGATTTAGTTATTAAGGATAACCAAGGTAGAATAGTAAAGAAATATCAAGCAAAGTTTTCCTCAGATTATAAAAATGCAACCATAGCCTTTAAGAAAGGGAATTATAAATTTCAGGGAAAACTTGTTGCAAAGGGTCAAGTCGAAAATGTGGCAAAAAGCACAGACACGATAAGCATTAAAAACTATAAAAGCACACCTTTAAGTAAACAAGAGGGAAAAGAGCTTCAGAAACTTGCACAAAGCGGAAAACAAATAGAGGTTGATTGGAACTACTATAAATTAAAAGATTTAACGAGTCATATGACTAAAAATGTAGCATTAGCTGGTGTGCGATCAGCGGCCATTGCGGTTGGGTACGATTTAGTTTATAAATCGATGACCAATAAAAATATTGAAGTAAATGAAGTGGTGGAGTTAGCACTTAAAACAGGGGCGGATTCAGGTGTAAAGACTTCAGTAACGGTTGCTTTAAAAATAGCCTCAGAAAAAGGGCTTTTAAAAGCAATCCCACCTGGAACCCCCCCAGCAGTAATTGCCAATATTGCAACTGTATCCATCGAAAACGTGAAAGTTTTAAATAAAGTGGCTAATGGTGAATTGAGTGTTACTCAGGGACTTCAACAAATGGAGAGAGTAACAGTTGCTACTGTTGCTGGATTGGCAAGTGCAGAATTAGGAACTGTTACAGGCTCGGTAGCAGGAGCTTTGGCTTTAAGCTGGATACCGATTGTGGGTAGTCCAGTAGGTGCTGTAATAGGAGGAATTGTTGGAGGTACAGTTGCCTACATGGCTGGTTCAACAATTGGTGGTAAGATATGTGAAACCGCCCAAAAGGTTAGGAAAACTGTCGTTGCTTCATTAAAGACAGGAGCAAGAGCAGTTGGAACTGCGGTTAACAAAGCAAAAAATTTTGTTAAATCACTTTTTTAGTTTGAGTGAGCATTTTTCCATTAGGATCGGTGCCTGTGCACTGCGATCCGAAAAGTAGACAGTATAAATTCAGTTAACTCATATTTCGCAACCTTTGCATAATATACAAAAAATAACCAAAATATTCGCATAAAAATAAATTTTTATACAAATATTGTAAAATAACTAATTTTTATTCACTCAAATCAGGCTTATTTTGAATTTTTATTCAGGGTGCGAAATGTGAGGTTAACGTGAAGGAATCAGAGCGAAACAGTTCTGATTCCTTTCCTTTTCTCGTCTTTTT
>NZ_MQMG01000008.1 GCF_001908025.1 Geobacillus proteiniphilus | reverse complement strand
GCCAGCTCTCGTAACTTTTTTAAATAATCATTCTCTGCTTTCAGTCTTCGATTCTCTTCCTCTAAACTGCACTCTTTTTTTCGAGGCCTTCCCTTGAATGGAGACTTGGATGTCCCGCGCCGTTCTTCGAGCCCTTTTAGACCATGTTCATGGTAACGTTTTACCCAAAGTCTGATCGTTTTCGTGCAGGGAATCCCTAACTCTTGGCATATCCGCTTATATCCCCATCCTTCTTCGATGTACATCTGGACAGCCCTCCATTTAAACTCCACGGAATAAGTGGTCTTCCCTTTCGGTGTTTGCTTGGTCTCGAACATAAACAAATCCCTCCAGTGTTTTTACTGACAGTATGGGCATTTTCCCAACTGTCTACACTAGAGGGATAATATCAGAGGGCAAGAGCCGCCTTCTCGTTTCAACTGTCGTCAACGGGGCAACAACTGCTCCGCGCGCTATTTTTGAGGGCAGGCGCTGTCGACCGTTGCCCTCCGCAGCATGAACAAGCCCCCCTGCTGCTCGACCCGCTCGCATCCAACGCTGCCGCCAACGGAAAGGCGCCGTCGTTTACCAAGCGCCCCCAATGCTTATGAAGCCAACTCCCCGCTAGTCGCTTTTCCTTTCCGTCCATTTCTTATCGCCAGCCATACCGCCGCGGCCCAGCCGATGACGATGAGGCCATAAACGGTCGGATACACCGGCGCGGGCGCCTCCCAAGCGTGCAGGAGCGTGCGGACGTTCGTCAAAATAATCAACCCGCCGACCAACACTCCAAGCAAATGGGACGGCAGTTTGCGCACAAGCCAAGCGGCGATCGGCGCAGCGACGATCCCACCAACCATGAGCGTCAACACCCAGTACCAGTTCACTTGCTCCCAACCAAGCGAAATGACGAATCCTAGCGTCGCCGACAACGCGACGGCAAATTCGGACGTATCGACCGTGCCGACCACCTTGCGCGCTTCCATGCTTTTATTGGCCAACAACACCGGCGTCGCAATCGGCCCCCAGCCCCCGCCGCCGGTCGCATCAAGGAAACCGGCTGCCAATCCGAGCGGGATGAGCTGTTTATTTGACCACTGTTTTCCAGGCGCCGACGGCGCGCGGCCGTTCAACACTAAAAATCGATAAATAATGTAAAAGCCAAGCGCCAACAAAAACAAGGATACATATGGTTTAATCAAATCTCCCGGCAAATTGCTTAAAAAGCATGCCCCAACAAACGCGCCGATCGAGCCGGGAATGATGAGCCTGCCGACCATACCGCGGTCGACGTTGCCGAACTTCCAATGAGAGGCGCCAGACGCCGCCGTCGTCACCACTTCCGCCAAATGAACGGACGCCGAGGCGACGGCCGGAGCGATGCCAAACGTCAATAACAACGTCGACGAGGTGACGCCGTACGCCATCCCAAGCGAGCCGTCAATCAGCTGGGCGATAAATCCTACAAACACAAAAACGATCAGTTTTTTCATTGGTTTCCCTCCGTTTGCAATGGTTGAGCGCGTTACTTATAATTTAAATCTCATTATTCATAGATGTCAACTATGAATTTTTAAAAAATAAAAAATGCTATCATTATATTTTAGTCCCCGCTCGCAAGATGACGTTGCGAACACCGACGGCTTGGCGGCCGACGGGCGGAAGGCGCCGCGCGGCCGTCCATAAAGACAAACAGCCGCCTGCAGAAAAAAGGCGCCCCGAATATGGCGACGGGACACCTTTTGGATGCTGGCTTTCGATCAGAACTTCCCTTGATACCGCTCGACTTCCCAAGCGTGGACCGCCGTGCGGTAGCTGTTCCATTCGTCTTTTTTCATCGCGACGTATTCGTTGAATACGTGCTCGCCAAGCGTCGCGCGGCCGATTTCTCCGCTTTCGAACGCAGCGATGGCCTCGCCCAAGTTTTCCGGCAAGTTGTCAATGCCAAGCTCCGCACGGCGTTCTTCCGACATATGGAAGATGTCTTCATCAATCGGCGCCGGAGCGGTTAAGCCTTTTTCGACACCGTCAAGGCCAGCGGCAGCGATGATGGCATACGCCAAATACGGATTGGCCGACGGATCCGGGCAACGGAGCTCAACGCGCGTCGCAACACCGCGTTTGGCCGGAATGCGGATGAGCGCCGAACGGTTGGAAGCGGACCAAGCGATGTAGCAAGGCGCTTCATACCCTGGCACAAGCCGTTTGTACGAGTTGACAAGCGGGTTCGTGACCGCTGCAAAGTGTTTTACGTTTTTCAACAAGCCCGCGATGAATTGGTACGCTGTTTCTGACAACTGGTTCGCATCGTTCGGATCAAAGAACGCATTTTCCCCATCTTTGAAGAGGGAAATGTTGACATGCATGCCTGAACCGTTGATGCCAAACACTGGTTTTGGCATAAACGTCGCATGGAGACCGAACTTGCTGGCGATCGTTTTGACAACCCATTTGTACGTCGTCGCATTGTCAGCCGCACCGAGCGCATCGGCATATTTGAAGTTGATCTCATGCTGGCCTTCCGCCACTTCATGGTGCGACGCTTCAATCGTAAAGCCCATCGCTTTTAAGGCGCGGTAAATTTCAAGGCGAACGCGCTCGCCCAAGTCTTTTGGAGACGGTTCGAAATAACCGCCGCCATCATGGAGCTCGAGCGTCGGATTGCCGTTTTCATCAGCTTTGAACAGGAAAAACTCCAGCTCCGGACCGACCGAGATCGTATATCCTTTTTCCGCCGCCCGCTCGATCGTTTTTTTCAGCACGTTGCGCGGGTCGCCTTCAAACAGCGTGCCGTCCGGGTTGGTCACCGAGCAGAGAAAGCGCGCTTCCGCATAGCCTTCCTCGACCGTCCACGGCAAAACAGCAAACGTATTCAAATCCGGCAGCAAGTACAAGTCGGAACGGTTGATCGGCGAGAAGCCTTTGATCGACGAACCATCAAACATGATTTTCCCTTCGACAACATCATCAAGCTGTTCAGCCGTCACGGTCACGTGCTTTAAAATCCCTTCAATGTCGACAAACTGCAAATGAAGAAGCTCAACGTTTTTTTCTTTGATCTTCTCTTTGATTTGTTCTAACAACTCCGTTTGTGTAGAGGAAACGAACGGTTTTGACATGTTACATTACCTCACATTCGTGCGTTTATTTTTCTAACATGATTTTATTATAGAAAAAGAGAAGCCGTTTGGCAACACTTTTTTATCAATTTTTCTGTATTTTTATAATGAATTTTTTGCAAACGGTTTCAAACAAGACGAATATTTATACAAAAAAGCCAGCCAAGGAGACGATCGTCTCCTCGGCCGACTTTTTCTATCCGCTATTGATGTTACGTTTTCTCCTCACGCCGACGCCACGAGCCGGACGAAATGATCGGCAGGCCGGCGGCTTTTTCCGGCAAGTAAACGTAGACGTACCCTTCGATCGGCTGGTGGGCGTCGCGGACCCATATCCGCTCATATTCGTTATCGTCCCGTCCTTCGGCGTAGTCTTCAAGCTCATCCATCGCTTTGAGCCCTTCCTCCGTCACCGTCAACCATTCCCCTTCCACTTCCCCTTCTTCTCCGAGCACAAGCGCAGGGTACGGGCCGACGCTGTACAAACGGCCGTTCACCTTCCCTGGGCATACGGCGCGAACATAGGGAGCTACGACATCATGGTTGTCCTCGCCGGTCAGCAACGTCCCATACACAAACACTTGATATCGTCTTTCCGCCATCTCACTTTTCTCCTTTTGTTTATATAACATTGATTATGAAAACTCAAAGAAGAAAACAAAAACAATGGAAGCCCTGCCTCTCATCCATCCTTGCCGCTCCGTGGCGGCGCCAGTGTGAATTTGTCAAGCGGACAGCGGGCAACGAAAAAGCCGCGCCAGCTCCATGAGCAGCAACGGCACGGCTTGCGATGATCCCACAGCAAACGAATGACGCTTTCTTCATCATATCCGTTCGACAACGAGAAGTCAAGCAACAGTTTACGCGGATGGCTTCCATTTAATGCTGCAGCCGATGCTCGGCTTTTGCTTTTCCGGCACCGAACGGCCCTCCAGCAAAGCGTCCAGCGCGGCGCGGATCGATTCCCCGGTTACCGGAATGCCGTTGTTCGGCCGCGAATCATCAAGCTGGCCGCGGTAAACGCATTTCAGCTCACGGTCGAAAATATAAAAATCCGGGGTGCAGGCGGCGTCGTACGCCTTCGCCACTTCTTGCGTTTCGTCATACAAGTATGGGAACGGGTAGCCAAGCTCTTTAGCCACTTTTTTCATGTTTTCGGGCGAATCTTCCGGATATTGTTCAGCGTCGTTGGAGTTGATGGCGACAAACGACACCCCTTTGGGCATATAATCGTTTGCTAGGCGAACAAGCTCGTGCTGTACATGCTTTACAAACGGGCAATGATTGCAAATGAACATAATGACAGTCGCTACGTCCGATTTCACATCCTCAAGACGAACGACGTTGCCATCGATGACATTCGTGAGGGCAAACGGGGGCGCTTGTTTGCCAAGCGGAAACATATTCGATTCGACAGCTGGCATACCTAACACCCTTTCTTCCATTTTTTCTCTTTCTATTATACCAAAAGAGAGCGGAACGCCACAAATAAACCGCCCAAACCGACCGAGCGGCAGCGGCATATGATGCCACATAGACGAACGGAAAGGAGGCTTTTCCCATTGATTTACATGAACAAACAGATGACCCTGCGCGTGTACGGTGCAACTCCGCCTCCCTCCTCGCATTCGGTGTTTTATTACCGACGCGCAAAAACGGAACAAATGATTGAAGAGCAAACCCAGCTGCTTGAACAATTGACCGAGGCGTTCCTTCGCCTCAAGCTGGCGGTGGAGGAAGGACGAAAGCAGCAAGCCGATGATCGTGAGAAAATCGCCGATGCCTTGACTCGGCTTGAGCGTTCGCTTGCCGCCGGGCAAACGGAACAAGCCGAGCATAGCGGGCGTCTCGTCAAGGCGCTAGACGGCCTCAAGGGGATGGTGGCGGCAAGCCAAACCGAGCAAACTGAACTGTATCGCGAACTAACTGAAACCGTTTCGCGCTTCATTGATGCCTCTAATGCCGGGCAAAACCTGCAGGCGGAGCAAAGCAAGCAATGGGTGGCAGCGTTCGACCGGCTCGAGCAATTGCTCGCTGCCGGACAACGAGAGCAAGCGGAGCTCGCCGAAACGCTGGCCCGCCTTGAACGATCGGTCAACGCCCACGAGCAGATGGAGCACGAACAGCGGCGCGCATGGGAGGAGCAGTTCGCAAAAGAAGAAACAGCGCGCCAAGCGGTCATCGAAGCGTTGATGGTGCAAAGTGAAGCGATGCACCGGCTTGAGCGGCAATCGACTGAGCGGGAACAAACAACCGAAGGAATGGCCGCCCGCCTGGAAGGGCAAGAAAAACTGTACCAAAAATTAGTGGAACAGCTCGAGTTGCAGCACGTCTTTCACCAGACAGTCATCGAGCGGCTTGAAGCGCAAGAGGCGGCGCAATACAAAGTGACCCGCCAGCTCGATAGCTTAAAAGAAGCGCTGTATGAACGATGCTCCTTTATCGTTGACAGCGTCAAACAACTGTTTTTCTCGTTCTTTTCCGGGCGGGGGCGCAGCCAAAAAATCGACCGCCAAGCCGCTGAACCAAAAAACCCGATCCGCTTGTAGAATGTCATCCTCTTTCGGCGTCTGCCGCCATCCGCCGGCTGAAACGGCGGACTGTTTTTTTGGCTGGCTGCCGTCGGATGGCAAAAGCAAATCAATGGACAACAAGAAACGAAACATCCCATAATAAGAACTAACCATTTTTATCATCTCGCGCCGAGAAGACCCCCACTTCCACGCGTGAGCGTAGGTGGGAGAGCGTTCAACCGCAAGGAAAAGAAAGCCTTGATACAATCAACATTTCTAGAGGGAGGAGAAATGATCATGCCGCTAAAGCTCAGCGTTCTTGATCAATCGCCAATCGCCGAAGGCATGACCGCGGAAGAAGCGCTTGAAAACACGGTCCGGCTCGCCCAGTTTGTCGAAGAGCTCGGCTACAAGCGTTTTTGGGTGTCCGAACATCACGACGCGAACAGCCTCGCCGGCTCGTCTCCAGAAGTGCTGCTTGGACACATCGGGGCGAAAACGTCGCGCATTCGCATCGGCTCAGGCGGGGTGATGTTGCCGCACTACAGTGCCTATAAAGTGGCAGAAAACTTCCGCGTGTTGGCTGGTCTAGCCCCCGGCCGCGTCGATCTCGGCATCGGCCGCGCGCCTGGCGGCATGCCGCGGGCGACGATGGCGCTCCAAGACGCCCGGCCGCGTTCAGCGGACCGCTATCCGGAACAAATCGATGACTTGCTTGGGTATTTGCACGATGCGCTTCCGCCCGTCCACCCGCTTTATGGCGTCAAGGCGACTCCGATTGTGCAATCGCCTCCGGACGTGTGGCTGCTCGGCTCCAGTTCGGAAACAGCGAAGCTGGCGGCGGAAAAAGGTCTGCCGTACGCCTTCGCGCAATTTATTAACGGCGAAGGCGGCGAAGAGTACATGCGGCTGTATCGCGACCGGTTTACCCCATCGCCGCTTTTGAACGAGCCGCGTACACTCGTGGCTGTATTTGCCATTTGCGCCGAAACGGATGAAAAAGCGGAATGGATCGCGGGAAGCCTTGACTTGACGCTGCTCATGATCGAGCAAGGGATGGCCGTCAACGGTACGCCGAGCCCAGAAAAAGCAGCCGCCTACCCATACAGCCCGTATGAACGCAAACGGATTGAGGACAACCGGAAGCGGATGATCGTCGGCAGTCCAGCGCGCGTCAAAGACGAGCTGTATCGGCTGAGCGAAGAGTATGAAACAGAGGAAATCATGCTCGTGACGATTACATACGACTTCAAAGATAAACTCGCGAGTTTCCGGCTCATCGCCGACGCTGTATGGGGGTGAACGCGATGCAGATTCTCTCCATTAATGTCGGGAAGCCGAAAACGATCCACATCGGCGGCCAGCGGATCACAACCGGCATTGACAAAACGCCGGTCACTCATCCCGTTGCGGTCGGCAAACAAAACTTGGCTGGAGATGGACAAGCCGACCTCGTCCATCACGGAGGAGAAGATAAAGCGATTTGCGCCTATCCGTCCGAGCATTTCGTCTATTGGGAAGAGCGATACGGCCGCCCGTTTACGGCGGGGGCGTTTGGAGAAAACTGGACGCTTCTCGGTTTGACGGAAGACGATGTGTGTCTTGGCGACATTTATGCCGCCGGCACGGCGCTCGTACAAGTGTCACAGCCGCGCCAGCCGTGCTCCAAATTGGCCTTCAAACATCAGCTGCCCGATTTGCCGAAAGCCGTCTGCCAGACAGGAAAAAGCGGGTTTTACTTTCGCGTTCTCAAAGAGGGCGTCGTCGCTCCAGGCGCGCCGCTCGTTCTCGTCGAGCAGGGCGCGGGGGCGCTATCCATCGCGTATATCAATCACATTTACTATCACGAGCGCGACAACACCACCGCCATGAAGCAAATCGCCAGCCATCCGGCCTTATCCGCAAGCTGGCGCGAAGCGTTTCAAAAGCGCCTCTCCGAGCGAACGCGTCCTTAAGCCTATGCTGGCAAGACACGCCCGACACAAGCCGGCGTTTCACACAGCGATAGAAAGACGCCCTGATCGTCGACCCTCGCGACACATGGCTTTGTTCAACGATCGGGGCGCTCGTTTTCGGTTCGGTTCAGCGGAAGAGCGACGTCGCCGCGCAGGCCCACTCCTCATCGGGCCACATGCACACTGCGCAACCAATAGCGCTGATACAATTGGAAATAAAATCCTTTTGCAACCAGCAGCTCTTCATGCGTCCCTTGCTCGATCACTTTGCCTTCGTTGAGCACAAGGATGCGGTCGGCATGTTGAATCGTGTTCAACCGATGGGCAATGACAAAGCACGTCCGGCCGTTCATGAGCCGCGCGAGCGCTTCTTGAATGCGCACTTCGGTCACCGTATCGATGTTGCTCGTCGCTTCGTCCAAAATCAAAATGGACGGGTCGGCGATCATCGCCCGAGCGATGGCCAACAGCTGCCGCTGCCCTTGGCTGATTCCGCCGCCTCCTGGGGCCAAAACGGTGTCATAGCCGTCCGGCAGCTTCATAATAAAGGAGTGGGCGTTCGCCTGGCGCGCCGCCTCCTCGACTTCTTCATCGGTCGCCTCAAGCCGGCCGTAACGAATGTTGTCGCGGATCGTTCCGGCGAACAAAAACGTATCTTGAAGCACAAACGCCATATGCCGGCGCAAACTCGCCCGCTTGATCGTCCGGCTGTCGCGCCCGTCAATCAAAATCACTCCTCGATCTGGATCGTAAAAGCGGGTCAACAGCTGCAATACGGTCGTTTTGCCGGCTCCAGTTGGGCCGACAAGCGCGACCGTCTCCCCCGGGGCGACGGAAAAGGTGACGCCGTCGAGCGCCGGGCGCTGTTTGTCGTAGGAAAAGACGACTTGACGAAACTCGATGCGTCCATCAAGCCGGTCCAAGACCGCCGCTTCCCGCTCGTCTTCCTCTTCTTTCGGCAAATCCAAAATTTCCAACACCCGCTCAGCGCCAGCCAACGCCGACAGCAGTGTATTCCATTGGTTGGCCAAGTCGTTAAGCGGTCGGGTAAACTGGCGGGCGTATTCGACAAACACGACGATCGTCCCGACCGATATCGCTCCTTTGGCCGCCAGCCATCCGCCGACGCCAGCGATAAGGGCGAAGCTTACGTTGTTTAAAAAGTTCATCAGCTTCGGGATGAAGCCGGAATACGTTTGCGCCCAAAACCCGGCTTGTTTCAGCTCGGCGTTTTTGCGCGCCAATTCAGACTCCATCCGCTCTTCTTGGGAAAACAGCTTCACGACTTTCTGTCCGGAAATGACCTCTTCGATAAAGCCGTTCATCTCACCGAGCGCCCGTTGCTGCTCACGGAAACGCACCCGCGTCCGGTTTGTGATCCAGCGCATGCCCACATACATCAGCGGCACGACAACAAGCGTTACGATCGTCAACACAACGCTCTGTGAAAGCATTACCACTATAGCGCCCATCAAAGTCAACGTGCTCGAGACGACCTGGACAACAGTACTGTTAAATGTCTGGCTCATATTGTCGATGTCATTTGTAATCCGGCTCATCAGCTCCCCTTGCTGGCGGCGGTCAAAAAACGAAATCGGCAGCTCATGAAAATGGCGAAACAACCGCTCTCTGATCGCATGCACCGTCCGCTGGCCGACATCGATCATCCAATAGTTTTGCAAAAACGTCGCCGCGCCAAGGGCAATATAAATGGCAAGAAGCAAAACGAGCGTCGCTAAAAAACCGTCCGTCCTCCGCTCGACGATGTACACATCGACCGCCCAGCCGATGACGTACGGGCCGGCGAGCGCCAGCGCTGAGCTGGCGACAACCATGGCCATAGCCGCAAACAGCTTTCGCTTTTGCGGAGCGATAAATGCCCAGAGCCGCCGCAAGGTGCCGACGCTGTTTTTTGCCCGCTGGTTCGCCCCGAAGCGCGCTCCGTGAGGACTATGCCGTAGTGACATCCATTGGTCCCTTCTTTCCTTCCTGCGTCGCGACAATGCGACGGTATAACTCGCTTTCCGCCAACAATTGTTCATGGCTTCCTTGCGCGATCAGGCGGCCGTCTTCCAAAAGCAAAATCGTATCCGCCGCCATCGCTGTGCTCACCTTTTGCGTCACCATCACCGTCGTGCACGCATACCGCCGCAACGCTGCGAGCAGCTTTGCTTCCGTCTCTGCATCGAGCGCGCTTGTGCTGTCATCCAAAAGCAAAATGCGCGGTTGCCCAACCAAGGCGCGGGCGATTGACAGCCGCTGCTTTTGCCCGCCTGATAAATTGACGCCCTTTTGGCCGATCAGTGCGTCGTATCCATCCGGAAACCGAGTGATTGTTTCATGAATTTGCGCATCACGAGCCGCCTGCACGATCTCTTCCATCGTCGCTGTCATCTTGCCGAAGCGGAGGTTGTCGGCGACCGTTCCGGAAAATAGCAGCACTTCCTGCGGAACAAATCGAACATACATTCGCAGTTGTTCGACAGAAAACTCGCGCACGTCGATGCCGTCGATCAACACTCGCCCGGCGCCTGGTTCATACAGCCGGGGGATGAGCTGAAGAAGCGTCGATTTGCCGGAACCAGTCGCCCCTAAAATAGCCGCCGTTTCTTGCGCGCGGATGACAAACGATACGTCAGAAAGCGCGTCATGTTCGCTGTCTGGATAGCGGAACGAAACGTGCTCAAAGCGAATTTCCCCGCGCCGGACGATCGGTCCATCGGCTCTGTGCTCCCCGCTTCGCTCTTCCGGCACCTCAAGCAGTTCAGCGAGGCGGGCGGCCGAGGCGCGCGCCCGCGAGAACGCCATGGTAATAAACGTAAACATCGACAACGCCGCCGTCGCCCGCGTCGCGTAGTTGACGACGGCGACGACTTGCCCGGCGCTCGCCGTCCCGGACTCAACATCCAGGCGGCCGAAAAACAGCAGAGCGAGAATGGCCGTGTTCATCAAAACCAACAACACCGGGGTGATCGTCTCGATGAGGCGCAGCACGCCCATCGTCCGCTCCATGAGCGCATCGTTCGCCGCCATAAATCGCTCTTGCTCGTATTCTTTTCTCATCCACGCTTTGATGAGGCGCATGCCGGCCAAATTTTCGCGCATCACGCCGTTGACGCGATCAAGCGCTCGTTGGACGGCGGAAAAGGACGCCGCCGCCCTTTGCACAATCCACAATAAAAAAGCGGCGGACAGCGGAACGGCCACCGCCAAAACGAATGCTAGGCGCGCATGAACAACAAACGCCATCGCGACGCCAAAGACGACCAGAAGCGGTGCACGAAAGGCGATGCGCAAACTCATAAACAACATGTTTTGCACTTGGGTCACATCGTTCGTCATCCGGGTGATGAGCGAGGCCGGCGACAGCTGTTCGATGCGCGCAAGTGAAAACGATTGGATTTTGGCAAACAGCGCCGTCCGCAGCGCAAATCCGTACTCCTGACCGACGTAGGCAGCGGCAAATGAGTTGGCGATGCCCGAGGCAAACGCTAACAGCGACGCCCCGAGCATCACGGCTCCCCACGTGAAAATGGCCGCAACATCCTGTTTCATGACGCCATCGTCGATGATTTTCCCCATCAACAGCGGCTGCCAAAGCTCGATGATGAGCTCGATCAACATAAACAACCAAGCTAACGCCATCCACTTCCGGTATGGCCGCAAATAGATAAGCACCCGCCGCATGTTTGCGACACTCTCCTCTCCGTTGCCACTGCGGCGCCGAGCCGCCCGTCATCACCTATTTGATTTCATTCTAAACCCGAAAGATTGATTTGACAATGGTTATGCATTGATTGGTGATGCTCCCGGCCAAGACAGGCAAAGCCCCCGGGCGAACGTGCGTCGCTCGGGGGCTATTGACGGCGATACGAGAACAACGATCTGTTGTCATGATGGCAGCGCACCATGCCATCTACAATTCGCACCGACGCCAGGCCGAATACAACGCCTCTTGGCTCATATGGTCGAAAGAGCTTGGCGGTGCAAGGGACAACAGCTGTTGTTCATCGCCAACGATCGGCAACAGCCGGTCGAGCTTGGCTATCAGCAAAATCTTTTCTATAGCGGCGTTATCCCGGACGACGATGGCCATGGCGCGGCCGGCGCTGACGATTTGCTTAAAAAAGCGGACAAGGAGCGCTAATCCAGTGCTGTCCAAAAATTGAAGGCCGCTCACGTCGACGACGACAAGGCGGTGCTTGACGGCAGCCACCGCCGTCGCCAGCTTTTGTTCCGCCGCGAGCTGTGTATCGTAGGCGAGCCGTCCGGTTAGCTTGATGCATTTGTATGCGCGTTCTACAACTGTTTCCAATTCAAACGACAACCGATGCTGTTTCATTGTATCCCCCTATCGTTGACCAGCCATGCCCTGTCCCCGCCACCACCCGCATTCGTTCCGATCACATGAGTGCGTCATTGCACCAAAGCCCGCTATGTCGCGTTCCGACTCATTTTCATGACAAGCATCCACCGGCCGCCCTTCCGCTCAACCCACATAACGTCATCCATAATCTCGCGGATGAGCAAGAGCCCTCGCCCCGATTCGGCGAGCAATACATCGGAGAGCGTCATTTGATCGAGCTGCTCGATCACTTCCACCGGAACGCCGCCGCCCTCATCCTCAACCGCCACGGCCACATCAGCGCTTGTGACGAAAAAGGAGAGCGAAATCGTCCCCGCCTCCATCCCCGCCCGTTGAACAGCTTTGACAGCATTGACGACCGCTTCATGCACCGCCAACACAAACAATTCCGCATCACGGACAGCAAACAACGAAGCAGCCTGCTCTGCAAGGAGATGGCAAACCAAAACCGCTTCCTCGTCCGCCCGGCAGCGCACGATCCATTCACACACCACAAAGCGTCCCGCCTATCCATGAACAGTGATGGACAATAAGCAAATGTCGTCGGAAGGGCTGACGAGCGGCGGACCTTGGCTGATTAAACGTTCGAGGAAGCGTTTATCCGGCAAATGGCGGCACATTTGCGTGCATGAGCGAATTTTTTCAATGCTTTGCAAAATCGATGGGTCGATCTCCTCTAAAATACCGTCTGTATACAAAAGAAGACGGGCCCGCTTGTCGTAATGAATCACCTCTTTTTCAAACGGCAAGGAAAACGGGCTGCCGATCGCCAAACCGCCTTTGTCCAACTCGTGGACGCTTCCGTCGTCAAAAACGAGCAGCCCAGCCGGATGGCCGGCGTTGGTATATTCAATTTTTCGCTCTTTCGTGTCAATCACTAAATAAATCATAGAAAACAGGTGACGGATGTCGTTTGCCTCATCAGGAAACAACGTTTGCACATGCTTTTCCAGCTCGCTCGCCACTGAGACCGGATCGATGACGCGCACGATCAACCCGCGCAAAAGCGAACGGAGCAGCATGCTCACCAAAGCCGACGAAATGCCGTGGCCCATCACGTCGATGACGATGACCCCGTAGCGGTATAAATCGATTTGATAGCAAGCGTAAATATCGCCCGACAGGTCATCGGACGGAATATACACAGCATCCATCGTCACCGCCTCGTTTTGAATGAGCGGCGTCAACAAGTTGTGCTGAATTTTTTTCGCCAGCTCGATCTGGCGCCGCCGCTCAGCCTCTTTTTGCTTTTGCTTCGTCTCGTCTTCGACAAGGACGATATATCCGTCCGCTTGAAGCACGGGAATGACCGTATAGGCGACATTTGCGGACGTGCCGTCCCGGCGCTGCACCATCCCTTCGCCGCATTGCTGCTCTTTGGGCGGAAACGGAAGACATGTTTGGCTGCCGCAACGAAAGAGCGCCCATATCGGGCGGCCGACCGCCTCTTCTTTTCGGCGCCCAAACAGCCGCTCCGCACTAAGCCCCCAATCTTGCACTGTTCCGTCCGCCGCCACCGGAACAACAGCAAACGGGGCGGAATCGTAAATGGCTTCGAGCAACTCGGACGGCGTCGGTCGGTTGGCCGGCGGCATAGCGGCGTGTTCAATAAAATGCCAAACGAGCCATTCTCCCTCGCTGCCTGACAACCTATAGACGTTCATCCGACTCGTACATGCTTTCCCGCTTTTCGCCACATGGCGCGCTTCCCCTTGCCAACCTCCGTCCTTTTTTACCGCCTCGGCAACGCGGTCCAACAACGCGGCTGACCATTCGTCTGAAAACAGAGCGCCGACTGGCCGCCCGACTAATTCGTTTTTGGCAAATCCGAGCCATCTTGCCATCCGCTCACTGACCGCAACAATCGAAAATCGGCGGTCGGTAATCACCATGCCGCTGCCCAACTGTTCTGCGTCTAGCTGATCGATCACCTGTACATTCGCCTTCACCATCGTTCAACCCTTTTTCTTTATAATCAAATCAATAGCCCTCAGCTGACACCGGCTTCCCGAAAAAAAACGCGCATCGGCGCCGGGTTGTTTCCACCCCGCCTTCGGGTTGCATGTTCAGCACCACTTTTTGCTCCATTGTTCCCCATAGGAACAAGGTTATTGTTGTATTCGTGTTTTTTTGCGGTTTTTCCTGCTTGTTGCAGCATAAATCTTCTAGTCCATTTTTCTTATTTTGTCGATTGTCCAAACCGCCGGCGAATCGCAGCGATCACTAGCAAGAGCACCGGAATGATGATTTGCAGCGGGATGTGCAAGTAAAAGGTGACGATCTTCAACCCCTCGTAAATGTGCTCTGCGTAGTTGCTGGCGATGGCGACAGACAAAAGCAGCACAAGCAATCCAAGCGGGTAAACGATCCGCTGGTGTCTTGATATGCCAAACAGGTGGGCCGCTCCGACGAGCCCGGCATAAAAAAAGATCGAGATTTTAAAAAAGCCGCCGATAATGAGCGCGATCATGAAAAAAACATCAAGCCGCTCGAAAAAATGGGCGACTTGCACGCGGCGGATCGTATCAAGCAGCGGAAACGCCGAGCGAGACGCAGCATCCGGGCCGAGAACAGCCATATTGATCGCGGCAATGACCGCCAAGTTCACCCCGGTGAACACCATGCCAGCGATGGCGGCCCGGTTCACTTTCGCGGGGTTGTTCGTATACGGAAACAACATCGTAAACACGATCATCTCACCAAACGGCACATACAACGTTTCCGTGAACACCGTTTTCCACACTCGGTTCCACCCTTCCTCCAGCACCGGCTGCAGCTGAGACAGATCGACGATCCCGGAAACCAATACGAGCACAAACCCCGACAGCGCCAACACATAAAGCAGGGTCAAAAACAGTTCGCCGGTGCGCGCCAGCACTTCCAATCCTTTATAGGCGCCGTACATGACAACCAGCGCCATAATGGCGTTTAAGACAAACAACGGCGTTTCCGGGTAGGCAAACGTCAACAACAACTCGCCGAAGTCGCGCAACACGCGAGCGGCAATGTAAAGAAAATACGTCACATATACGATTCCTAACAATTTGCCAAGAGGCGCCCCAACAATGCGCTGCATATAGACGATCAATGGCTGATCAGGATAATAGCGAAACAAACGCCCATAAACAGAGAATACAAGCAGCCCGAGCGCCAGTCCAAGCAAAATGGCGATCCACACGTCCTGTTTGGCGCTCGTGCCGAGCGGAATGACGATGGCGCTGCCGTGTTCGAACAATACGATTAAAACGAACATTTGGCGTGCATTGATTTTTATGCGTTCCAACTGAATTTCACCGCCTTTATCTGTTTGCGCGCTTCCCATCTCCCCTATCACAACGATTTATCCTCTCGGCGTATACGGTTTATTGCGCAATCCTGTGCGGCGAATATACATATCAGCGGTTACGGTGACGTCAAGCTCAGGAAAATAACGATCATGCCACTTACTTTCAATTTTTTTCCACAGGCGTGGGTCAGTGCGATGAACGGCCTCGCCAAATCCGAAAACATCCGTTTTGTCGCGTTGGGCTGTTTCGATCGCTTCTTCCACTTCTTGCTTTAAATTTTTCTTGATTTCTTTCTCTAGCTGGAACAGCATGCTGGCATCACTTAAATCAATGGGTACGCGAGTTTCAATCACGTCCCCTTCGGCCTGAATATGAACGGAAATCACCGGCCGACCGTCTTTTACCTTCGCCTTGACATCCGTTTTTGCTCGCACAACCTGGTAATTGATTGCTTCTTTCTTTCCTTTCCATGAAACGGTCAGATTAGTTTGTCGAATACAATCAAGCAACCAAAGCACACCCCTTGATGACGGTCCATCCACCCAATCAACGAGACGGTCGTTTTTAAATAATGCGAGTCCTTCCAATTTAATGCGGGCATCCGGCACGGACGACTGAACGTTTTCTTGCCGTTTTCCGCGCTTCAGATCTCCTTCGACTGTCACCCCAGTGATCACCAAATTGCGGCCTGCAGTCGCCAAGCAATGAATCGCTCCCCAAATATCAACATGAACCGTTTCTCCCCAATTTTTGCTGGAAAATTCAATAGTTTTAATAATTTGGTTGGCGGAAATTTTATCGATCGGCGTCAACACCGTCAACACGTCTTTCGCCAAATAGGTGCGGGCGATGACCAAGTGCGCTGTCGGCCGGAGCTGGTTGCCTCGTTCCATGGCATCAAGCACCCCACTCAGCCCTTCACGTGCCACTTCTTCACCGACAACAATCAAATTCGTATGGGCGTAATAAGGGAGACGTGACAGTTTTTCCGATGCTTTTCGACTCGCTTCAACCAACGTATCCCCTGTTGATGTATAAATAGACACCGGCACGCCCGCCGCTCCGCCGCCGCGCTGCGTCGCGCCGGCGACGTTGCCTGGGTTGACCACTTGAAATGTAACTAAGTATTTTCCATCTTCCGTTTTATCCAAGCCAATAGCAACGATAAACGCCAAATCAGTCAGTTCTTTTTGGCTCCAGCAGCCGGACAACAGCCCTGCGCAGATGGCAAGGGAAACAATGACAGTGATGGCTCGCCTCATGATCCGCCCCCCTTTTCTTGACGCGATGGCGCCGGCGGCTCTGGTTTTTGATCGCCCGACTGGCGGACGATGTTTTTCTGATTGATGAGACGCGGCCGCTCGCGGAACATCCATGTAGGCAGACGAAACAGCGTATCGCCCATGTTAGTCGGAATGAACGGGGCAAGCGGCGACATGTACGGCACGCCGAACGAACGCAAGCTGCACAAATGAATCGTCATCACCAAAATCCCCATCATAATGCCATAAAAACCGAACATGGCGGCCAAAAACATCAACCCAAAGCGGATGAGCCGCGCGGAGATGGCAATGGCAAACGACGGCGTCGCAAAGCTGGCGATGGCAGTAATCGACACGACAATGACCATCGCCGACGACACAAATCCTGCTTCCACCGCCGCCTGGCCGATGACCAAAGCGCCCACGATCGACACGGCTTGACCGACGGCGCGCGGCAGGCGGACGCCGGCTTCGCGCAAAATTTCAAACGTCACTTCCATGACGAGCGCTTCGACGAATCCCGGAAACGGCACCGCCTCGCGCTGAGCGGCGATGGCGATGACGAGCTGGGTCGGGATCATTTCTTGATGGAACGTTGTCGCTGCAATATAAATGGCTGGAGCGACAAGAGAAATAAAAAAAATCAGGACGCGCAAAAAGCGCAACGCAGTCGAAATATCAAAACGGGCGTAATAGTCTTCGACCGCCTGAAAAAATTGAATGAACAACGCAGGCGCAACGAGAACGAACGGAGTTCCTTCGACAAAAACAGCCACCCGCCCTTCCAATAAATTAGCAGCAACAATATCCGGCCGTTCCGTATGATATGTCGTCGGAAAGGTGGTAAACGTTTGATCTTCAATCAACTGTTCAATATAGCCCGATTCAAGCACGCCGTCGATGTCAATGCGGCGCAGGCGCGCCTTTACCTCTTCAATAATCTCGTTGTTGGCGATCCCTTTAATGTACATGATGGCAACGTCCGTCTGCGTCACCGTGCCGATTTGCATCGTCTCCAGCCAAAGATTCGGATTTCTAATGCGACGGCGGATCATCGCTGTGTTCGTGCGCAACGACTCCGTAAATCCCTCGCGCGGCCCGCGGACGGCGATTTGCGTTTGCGGCTCTTCGATCGAACGATATTCCCCGCCTTTCGTACTCGCGCTGATGGCAAACGGCACCCCGTCGATGAGCATGACCGTCGCTCCGGAAAACAGCTCAAAAAAGAGCTTCCTCCAGTCAGAAATATGTTTCACACCGCCGACCGCGGCGAGCTTTTTCTCGATCCATTGAAACCGCTCTTTTTCCTCAAGCGCCAGCGGAAACGACGCTTGAAGCAGCGGCGTCAGCACAAACTCGTACACGTTTTTCTCATCAACAAGCCCGTCGACAAAAATGATAGCCGCCTTGATTTGCCATTCCTGGCCCAACGCAAAACGGCGGATGACAACATCGTTGCTCTCTCCGGTCTTTTGGCGAATGATGTCAATATTGACGGCCAGTTCAGCAGAAAGCGGCTCTTGCGGGACATCCGACGCCTCGCCGCTATGGTCCGGTCCTTCTTGCTTGACGTCCATTCGCTTTTTCTGCCGGCTCATCCCCCATTGAAACAGCATGCCCCTCTCCTCCTCGCTCCGCATCATTTTATCATCCATTATAGACAAGCGGCCAAAAACGTATACGACAGCGTATCGTTTCCTTCTTGCTAGCAAACACTAACCTCAAAAAGCGGCAGGTGTCTGGCGTTGAAAATCATTTTTGTCTCTCTCACCTTTCTCTTGCTTCTGATCACTACCGCCGTCGGAATGGACAGGCTGATGGGACTGACGTTATACCAATCGCTCCATAACGTCATCAATCCGTTTCGCGTCATGGAGACGCCTGAGCTGTTCATCTTATTTCTGTTCCTTCTTTTGTGGGTGCTCGATTTGTTGACCGTATGGCTTTGGCGGCGGAAAAAAACGGCTTCTTGACAAAAAATGAAACGGGCAGGAATCTTCCCCTGCCCGTTTGCCTGTCATTTTTCGATTTTCTCCCACATGTGCCGCTCTTCTAGCCATTGACGCACATGGAGGTTGTATTCATCGAGTGGGAGGCTGAATGAATCGCCGTCGCTTTGCAGCAATTCAATATTCCCCTGCCATGCGCGCCCCCCGCCGATGATGTCCTCCACCGGCTCATTCCATAAATCTTGTTTGAGCGCCTGGACAAACGACTCGATCTCCTTCGGCTCGGCAAGCACAACCTCTGCCCACCCAGTTTCCACATTTCGGATCGTCACCTGACGGATCGGTGAATAGCCCCCTGGGCGAAGCAGCAAATAATATTGCTGCTTATATTCTTTTGAACCCATGATGCGCTGAAAATACGGCATGTACGGTTCAATCGGCACTTCGTAGCGGCGGATGAGGCGCGTGCCGTCTTTGAGCACATAGCCGATCACAATCGGCTGGATGTTGCCAAAACGTGACGGGAGCGGCTGATCGTGCACAAGCTGCTCGTGAAACGCCCTTACAGCCTTGATGTTGTCCTTCGTGCGCAAAAACTGGTCATACTCTTCAAACGAACTCCCCATCCTGTCAGGATATTCCCAATTCATCATTGATTGGCCGAAATATACTTGTTTGATGTCCGCTAGCGCCGGCACGCGCTGTTCGTACCCGGTCGGATCGAAACGAACCAACAGGCAGAGCAACGCCATCGTTGCCGCAAACCCAACATATCCTTTCCAACGATGAAAAACGCGCCACGTTTTGGCAATGGCCATTTGCGCAATGGCATAGCCGACGAGCGAAAACGCGACATAGCCGAATACAATCCACCCCCATTCACGTTCTACCTGCCCAAAATAAAACCCGCCGACAAGCCATGAGCAGAACGCCACCCCGTACACAAACAGCGGGCGAAGCACTGAAAAGGCGAGCGCCTGCCCGGCCGCTTCCGTCGGCCGCCGCTCGTACAGCCAAATGGACAAACCGAAAAATAGAAGCGACAACAGCAACAACATCCCGATTTCTCCCGCACTCAGCGCCTGATTCGTCAGCATCGCATAGCGAATCGGAATCACCCACTGATCCAGTTCGCTCGATAAATAGTACGTATCCGGAAATCCATACAATAATAACGATAGGTTGCTAAACATAAGGACCATGATGCCGGCCGGGAAAACGAGAAAAATGTTGGTCAGCACGACATGCATCACCGATTGGCCGACGAGCACACCGACAACAATGCCGAGGGCAAAAATAACCGTTTCCATCACCAGCGTCTCACCGAACCAACGCCCTACATCCGCCGCCCCAATCGGCCACGGGAGATCGAGCCCATACAGGCATCCAATGGCGGCCAACGCTGTCACTGCAAGCGGCACAATCAAAAGCATCCAGCCAAATAGCACTTGCCCCACAAGCAGTTCGGTGCGGCGGATTGGCAAGCTATGGATGAAATCAGCCGACCGTTTCTCGTGCATGTAGCGAAGCACACCGGCCGCCGCCAAGATCGGGACAAGCCAAGCAATCAGCGTCTCAAACCCATTGGATATATAGTATACGTTCTTCCATTGCGGCACATTTCCGACTTTTGGATCATATTGCGAGTACGAAAGCCCAATCGGCAATACGATCGCCGCCAGCCATAACAGCAGATGAATGATGGCAATCCAGCCGATTTGGCGAACATTTTGCGTCCACATGGCGCGGTTAGCCGACAACCGTTTCGCGGACATCGACAACATCCCCCATTTCATACACAAAAATTTCTTCCAACGACAACGGCAAGACGTCAAGAATGAGCGGAGCAAACGAACTCACCGTCTCTTCGATGGATCGTTTCTCGCCGCGGACGACAAGAAGAACGATGCTGCCGCGCTCCTCGCGATGCACGATGTCAAGGCGTTCGGCCAACTCGCTCGGAAATCCGCCGCGAAACGCGACTTGAATTTTATGCATCCCGGCGCGCAGCTCGTTTAAATCGCGCTCCATCCGTACGGTCCCTTGCGCCATCAATCCGACGATGTCGCATAAATCTTCGAGCTCGCGCAAATTGTGCGACGAAATGACGACCGTCATCTCCCGTTCGGCCACTTCTTCTATGAGCAGCTGCTTCACATGACGGCGGACGAATGCATCGAGCCCATCAAGCGGCTCATCCATAATGAGCACATCAGGCTGGACGGAAAAGGCGAGCCAAAACGCCGCTTGGCGCTGCATGCCTTTGGAAAACTGCTGAATTTTTTGATCAACATCAAGCGAAAAAGCGGACCGCAATTCTGTAAACCGCCCGCGGCTGAACGACGGGTACAGTTGCTCGTAAAAATCCGCCATTTGCCGAATCGTCGCGTGCGGAAAAAAGTAGACAAAGTCCGGCAAAAACAAAAGGCGTTGCTTCACCCGGACATTTTCCCACACATCCTCCCCGTCCACTGTAATCGTTCCGCGATCTTGGCGGAGAATGCCGGCCATCATCTTTAGCAGCGTCGTTTTCCCGGCGCCGTTCGGGCCGAGCAGCCCGTAAATCGCTCCTTTTGGCACCATCATGTTCGCGCCCTTGACGGCGGCAAATCGATCAAACGTTTTTGTCACGTCCACGAGTTGAATCATCGTTTTCCCCCTCTTTCTCCCCTTCTATGATCCATCGCCATAACTGCTCGTCTGTCACCCCTAAAAACCGTGCTTCCTTGACAAGGCGGACAAACTGCTCACGGACCGCAGCGATCGCCTCGATGTTTGGTTCTTTCGAGCGCGGCGCAACGAAACTGCCTTTCCCTGGAATCGAATAAATCCAGCCATCGCGCTCAAGTTCGCGATACGCTTTTTGAATCGTGTTCGGGTTGACCATCAATTGTTTTGCCATCATCCGGACCGACGGCAGCTGATCGTGCGGCTGCCATAGTTCGCGAACGATCATTTCTTTCATTTTGTCAATCAGCTGCTCGTAAATCGGTTGGCGGCTTCGCCAATCGAACTCAAACATCTCCCCTCCTCCTCTCATTGTCACAACCGTACTACATCTAATAGTACACACAAAACAGAAGAAAGGCAATAGTTTTTTCCAAAATGCTGTCTCGTTGTTATTGTGTCCAATAGTCTAATACAGTTGCACGACCACCTTTATAACGAATAAACGTCCATCGCTTGAAAATACTGTTAATGGAGATCAAATTCACAGCAGAAAGGGACTGGCGATGAACGGGCAGCCGCTGAATGTTCTACAGTTGTTATGCATGGTCATGCTGTCAACCGGGTTGATGAATCACGTCCTTGTGATCCCGATCTTGCTCGAAGCATCGCACCGGGATGCATGGATTGCTGCGGTTGGCGCTTTGCTCGCTCTTCCGCTTTGGCTGCCGTTTCTGTATTTTGCCATTAAACAAACAAGCAGGCAACGCCTGTTTGATTGGCTTCAAACCCAATACTCGCGCGCCGCTGCCTATCTATTCGCCTTCAGCAGCAGCATCTTTTTGTTAGTTCATAGCTTCGTGACATTAAACGATACGGTCACGTTTACGACAACATCGTATTTGACAGCGACGCCGAGATGGGCGCTTATCATCGTCATCGCCGCTCTTTGTTTTTATAACGCGTATCGCGGCATTCACTCGATCGCCAATACCGCACTTGTTATTTTGACTTTCGTCACACTGTTTGGTTTTTTCGTCATGTTCTCAACGATGCCGCATAAAGACTACTCATTATTAAAACCAATGTTCGAACACGGATGGAAGCCTATTTTTCAGGGAATCATGTACGCAGGGGCAGGTTACGCAGAGGTCATTATACTTTTATTCCTTTCTCACCATCTGCCGAAAACATTTTCCATGAAGGCGCTCATCATGATTGCCATCTTGACCGGCAGCTTAAGCATCGGGCCGACGATCGGCGCAATTACGGAGTTTGGCCCCGAACAGGCGACGCGCCTTCGCTATCCGGCTTTTGAACAATGGCGGATGGTCAATCTAGGCACGTATATCGAACATGTCGATTTTTTATCCGTCTACCAGTGGCTGTCCGGTGCTTTTATTCGCATTTCCTTATTTACAGCTCTGCTTGTCGAGCTGTTCCCAGTGCAACACGAACAAACACGCCGCTGGATGCTCATTTCCATTTATACGATAATCATATTGGCGTCGCTCGTTCAGATCAGCGATGAACAATTTTTTCATTTCGTAAAATATTGGGTGTTGCCATCATCGCTCATCTTTTCTCTCGCTCTTTCTGTTTTGATTAGCGTGCTCGGGATGATTACTTATTTCAAAAAGAAGAGGGGGATGTGATAATGCCGTTGCCGATGCGAGCTGCCGAAAACAACGGATTGGCCGATGATTGCACCGTTTTAGAAACGGTGATCATTTCCGAAGAAGCATTGCGCACGATGTATGGAAAATGCCATGACGTCACAATCAAAGAAGCGGTGGTCCCATCGATCACGCCTGATAGGGTCGCCGTCCGTCTTTTATTCATCTACTGTGAAGGACTGTGCGATACACCGATGTTGCAAAAAGCCGTTTATCCGATGCTTCGCGACATGGGGGAACGATGCTCATTCCTATCAATTGACGAAATCGAGATGCATAAGCCGGCAACACTTGAATATATCGGGAAAGAAGTACGAATCGATGACTTGAATTTTCGCCTGTTCAGCGGCGAATTGCTGATTTATTTCCAAGAGGCAGACGCCTTGTATACAATGGCGCTGGCCAATCTACCGAAACGTGATCCAGACGAACCAAACACAGAAGTATCGATCCGCGGACCAAAGGATGGATTCGTTGAGGAAATCGGCAAAAATGTAGCACTCATTCGCAAGCGGATCCGTTCGCACCGCCTTGTTTACGAACCATTCATTATTGGAACGCGCAGCCAAACGCAAATTGGATTGCTCTATATCGATGATATGGTCAACTTAGACATGATTGACGAAGTGCGGAGGCGCCTATTGAATTTATGTGTAGACTCGGTCACAAGCGCAAATCAAATTGAACATTGGATTTCCGACCATCGTTTCACTCTTTTCCCTTTGTTTGGATATACGGGCCGGCCGGACTTTGCAGCTAGTTCGCTGCTCAATGGACGCTTTCTCTTGTTGATCGATGGAGCGCCGACCGCTTTAATCGGGCCGGGCAATTTGACCTTTTTATTGAACACATCTGAAGACAACCATACATTTTTCCTATTTGTTATTTTTCAGCGCCTTATTCGGCTGTTCAGCATATCGGTATCTATTTTTCTCCCCGGAGCATGGACAGCATTGACGTCGTTCCATCCAGACCAGCTGCCGTTCACCTTGCTGGCAACGCTTGTCCTATCCCGGCATGGAGTGCCGCTTCCTGTACCATTAGAAATGTTTATTATGCTCATTTTATTTGAAGTGTTTAAAGAAGCGGGTATGCGTTTACCCATTGCTGTCGGACAGACGCTGTCGGTCGTCGGCGGTTTGATTATTGGCCAAGCAGCGATCAACGCTGGACTGACCGCGCCGGCGACACTAGTCATAAGCGCCATCTCCGTTATTTCTTCCTTTACATTGGTCAATCAAAATTTATTGAACATGGTCTCCATACTTCGATTGTTTATTTTAATGTTTTCATCTCTTCTCGGGTTGTTCGGATTTATATTATCGCTCTTTTTCATTTTAACGTATGTTGTGAATTTGCGGACGTTCGGCGTTCCTTATGTAGCTCCATTAGCTCCTGCGTCGAACGATATCGGAAAGACGCTGGTCACAAGTGCATGGAGATTATTTCGCACACGCGCCCGCATTTTGCATCCAAACGATGCGACACCAAGAAAGGAAGATGATAAATGATCAAGCGGCTTTTTGCCCTACTTTTCGCCGTCGTATTGCTTAGCGGCTGCTGGGGGGTGCGCAATATTGACCATCTTCTTTACATTCATTCAATTGGCATTGATTACAAAGATGGGAAAATGGTGCTGTACGTTCAACTCATTAACTTCAGCGGGCTCGCCAAAGTGGAAGCTGGCGGAACAAGAGAACAAGCGACCGTTTCAGTCGGCAAGGCGACGGGTGAAACGTTCGATCTCGCCGCCCATAACTTATATCGATCGATTCAACAAATGGTTTCTTGGGGGCATGTCAAAAGCCTTGTCTTTACGAAACGGGCGCTGCGGCCTGACGTCATTCGCAATGTCATCGATTTATTGAACCGTTATAACGAGATTCGCCATACGATTTGGGTATACGCAACAGACACATCGCTAGAAAAGTTGTTCCAGTCAACTCCATTGTTGCTTGCCTCTTCCTATTATTCATTTTTATCCAACCCAGAAGAGCTGTTCCGGCAAAGCTCATTTATTCGGCCCATTCGGCTGAACCGTTTTATCGCCCATATCGATGAGCCGGCCATGACCACTCGCCTTCCTTATTTGTCATTGGCAAAAAAAGAGTGGACGGAAGATAAAAAGAATAAACCGATGTTAGTTCTTAAAGGAGCCTGTTTTTTGCACAATTACAAGTTGCAAGGCTGCGCCCGCATATCCGAAGTCAAAGGGATTCGCTGGGTGGAACAAGACATCCGCCGCACTCCCCTCGCGCTTAAGAAAAAGGGAAAAACGGCGGCGACTCTCATTATTCGGGAACCGCATGCCGAATGGGCTATGAAGCGGGAAGGAGGCGCTGATCGTATCCAGTTGCGCGTTCGTGCTGTGGGAACCATCATCGAACAAAACGAACCGCTATCGTGGCCGCAACTTGTCCGTTTGTCTAAAGAAGCAATCGAGCAGGAAATCCGCGGCACGTATCAGTGGGGAGCGGCGCGCGGCATTGACACATTGAACATTTCGGATGTGTTGTATCGAAACAACCTTTCTGAATGGCGGCGGTTATCGGTAAACGGAACCGTTCCGCTCGATGACGGTATTCTCCCCTCCATCTCCGTCGACCTTGCGATCAGCGCTGGAGGCAAGGAAAAAATCAATTACCGCGCCGGCGATTGAAAAGACAAAAAAATAAAGTATAATTAGGAATATTAAGATATATTTTGAACGGGGGAGAACGATGAACACCCATACAGAACGAACGAGCGCCGTAGGCATAACCGTCTACCCGATTTTGTTCGCCATCAGCTTCAGCCACTTTTTGAACGATGCGATGCAGGCGGTCATCCCGGCGCTCTTCCCGATTTTGCGCTCGACGATGGAGCTGTCGTATACGCAAATCGGCTGGATCGCTTTTGCGTTGAACATGACGTCATCGATCATGCAGCCGGTCGTTGGCTTATGGACGGACCGAACGCCATCGCCGTACTTTTTGCCGCTCGGCATGGCGGCAAGTTTGCTCGGCATGGCCGGGCTCGCCTTGGCGCCGAATTTTCTCTTTGTCCTTCTGTCCGCGTTGCTTGTTGGGATCGGCTCGGCCGTCTTTCATCCAGAAGGGTCGCGCGTCGTCTATTTGGCCGCTGGAGCGCGGCGGGCGTTTGCGCAGTCGATTTATCAAGTCGGCGGCAACACAGGCAACGCCTTAGCCCCTCTTTTTACCGCCCTTATTTTCGTGCCGTTCGGCCAAAAAGGGGCGGCTTGGTTTACGCTCGCTGCCGCTCTTGGCATCACCGTGCTTTGGCGCGTCTCGCAATGGTACGGACATGAACTCGGCAGCCGACCGACGCCAAGCAAAGCGAAAAAAGCCGGGCAGCGAATCGATCACGGGCATTCGATCGTCTTTGCACTTGCGCTGCTCATCTTTGTCGTGTTCGCCCGCTCATGGTATTCGGCCGGCATCTCAAACTATTACCAGTTTTATCTGATGGAAACGACGCATATTTCCGTGCGCGAGGCGCAAGTGTACTTGTTCGCCTTTATGATCGCCGGCGCTATTGGAACGCTCGCCGGCGGGCCGATCGCTGACCGGTTCGGCAAACGGAACTTAATGATCTGGTCGACTGTTGGGACGGCGCCGTTTGCGCTCGCCCTGCCGCACGCGCCGCTTCCGCTCGCCTTGCCGTTGCTGCTTGTCGCCGGGTTTGTGCTGTCATTAAGCTTTGCGACGTTTGTCGTCTACGCCCAAGAGCTGCTTCCGAACCATGTCGGCATGGCGTCCGGGCTGATCGTCGGCCTGGCGTTTGGCATGGGGGCGCTTGGTGCGGTCGTGCTCGGCAAAATCGCCGACTTGTCGTCGCTCGGCACGTTGATGCTGCTTTGCAGCGTGCTGCCGCTCTTTGGAATCTTAGCCGTTTGGCTGCCGAAAGACCAGGCATAACAAAACGCACCGTGTCTTTCAACCAGGCAATGCGTGCTGTTGGACGTATAGAGCGCTATAAGCAACAAATCTATTTTTCTTTCAACCTTTTCCGAGTTATAATGGAAAACGATGATGTTCATTTAATTAGGAGATTTTTTGTATGGCGGGTTTATACATTAACCAGCACGTCCTAAACAACTTATTTTATATTTTAGTCACTATCTTTGCCTTTTCCTTTATTTATGACCATAGTCGAGCGATCCGGCAGCGCCCGCTCTATGGCCAGGCGCTGCTTGGGGCTTGTTTGGCGTTGGCGGCCGTTTTGTGCATGAAATTTCCGATTTACATTGATCCGCTGTGCGTCCATGATTTCCGGCAAATTCCGTTTTTGCTTGGGACATTGTATGGCGGCGGCGCGGTCGGGGCGGTGCTGTTTGTTGTCTTGATGCTGGCACGCACCGTTTTGTACGGATTTCAGCCGCTCACGTTGATCGTTTACGCCATCATGTTTGCCATAGCGGCGGCCGCTTCGCCGCTGTTTCGCAAGCTGCCGCGGCCAAGCAAGCTCGTTATGTCGCTTTGGCTGACGTTTTTGCTCGCAGTGCTTACGACGTTTGCGGCCATCATCGTCGCTGATTTTCCAGTGACAAGACCGTATATCGTGTATTTTCTTCTCATGCCGCCGTTTGTCATGATGTTCGCTGTCTATTTGATGGAGACGCTTCATGAGGCGCAGCTCGCTCGGGCAGAGCTGATGAAGATGGAAAAAATGCAGATCGTCAGCCAAATGGCAGCCAGCATTTCCCATGAAATCCGCAACCCGCTCACCGTCGTCAAAGGATTCATCCAGCTGCTGCAAACTGGTCGGCTGCCGCGCGAAACCGAAGAGCGGTACATTCGCATCGCCTTAGAGGAACTCGAGCGGGCGGAAGCCATCATCCGCGACTATTTGACGTTTGCCAAACCGGCGCCAAAAGAGACCGAGCCGATTGATGTCGCCACCCAGCTTCAGAAAGTGCTGCAAATGATTACGCCAATGGCGCATATGCATTCGATCCATGTATCCTCTTCCCTCGAACATGGCGTTGTCATCGGAAACGCACAATATTTCCAACAGTGTTTTCTCAACTTGTTGAAAAACAGCATTGAGGCAATGCCAAACGGCGGCACGCTCCATGTTGCGGCCGAGAACCGGGGAACATCAGTCGTCATCACCATTTCCGACAACGGCGTTGGCATGACGAAAGAACAAGTGCGCCGCTTCGGCGAGCCATACTTCAGCACAAAAGAAAAAGGCACCGGGCTTGGTGCGATGGTCGCCGTCAAAATCATCGAACAAATGGGAGGAACGTGGACGATCGAAAGCACCGTACAAAAAGGGACGACGTTGACGATCACGCTGCCGGCAAGCCGGGTGCGGCCGCCGACGGCGGAACAAAGCGCCGCCGGCTGATCGAAAAAACGGATGCCCTGTTTCGGACATCCGTTTTTTCTTGGCTATTGGCGCGATCACTTGACTTCCTCAAAATAATCTTTGTAAAACCCGCCGACTTTTCCGCTGTTGTCGATGACAAAATAAAACTCGTCCGTTTCGCTTTTCACTTCATATACTTTGCCCGGCGTCAACACATTGCTGACCATGTACTTTTCCGCGTTCGTGTGAACGCACTTTACTTTTTTGATCGTCGGCCGGGTCGCCCATGTGTAATGAATCATGGCGTCATCCCCTTATCTAGATGGTGTTCTCTTTTTTATTGTAGCGGGACGGCGCGCCGGCTGCAACTTGGAATTCCCGCTCCCTGCCAAACAGCGATGCCAATGATTGGCTGCAACAGGGGATCATGCTATCATGAGGATGTACCGACGATTCTGAAAGGGGAGATTTCGATGTTTTTGCCTTCGTTTCGCTTGGACGGAAAAACGGCGTTAGTGACGGGAGCCGGACGCGGCATCGGCCGGGCGATCGCGATCGGGTTCGCTGAAGCCGGGGCCGATGTGGCGCTCATCGCCCGCACGGAAGCTGATTTGCAAGAAACGGCAAGCCATATCGAACAGTTCGGCCGGAAAGCGTACATATATCCGCTTGATGTCACCGACCGGAAAGCCGTGCATGACGCCGTCGCCGATGTCAAACAACAAGCCGGATCACTTGATATCGTTGTCAACAACGCTGGCATGAACATCCGCACCCCGGCTTTGGATGTGACGGATCATGAGTGGGAAACGATTATGAACACCAACTTAAAGTCGGCGTTTCTCGTCTCACAAGAAGCCGGTCGCGTCATGAAAGAACAAAAGCAAGGCGGAAACATCATCAACATCGCTTCCGTCGCCGGCCATGTCGCCTTGCGCACCGGGGTTGTGTATGCGGCGACAAAAGCGGCGCTCATCCAAATGACGAAAGTGCTGGCGTTTGAGTGGGGGCGCTACGGTATACGCGTCAACGCGATCGGCCCATGGTATTTCCGGACGCCGCTCACCAAAACGCTGCTTGAGGACGAAGCGTATGTGAACGACATTTTGGCCGTCACGCCGCTCAAGCGGATTGGCGAGTTGCCTGAGCTCGTCGGCCCGGCTGTGTTCCTCGCCTCCGATGCGTCAAGCTATATAACCGGCCAAACGCTATTCGTCGATGGCGGCATGACGATCCACGGCTTTTGAGTAAAACACGCCTTGATGACGCACCCTATAAACGCAGCAGTCCATATCCACAAGGGGGTACCAACGATGGATGAGCAAGAAAGCAAACGGCAATTTCAAGACGATCTGGACCAATACCGAATGGACAACGTCATACACGCCCCGAAGCACTATGTGTACCAAGTCGGCTACGAAGCATCAAGCGGCAACCCGACCGGCGGCCATCGGGAGGCGAAAAAAACGCGCGAATGGCCGCACAGCTAGACCGGGAAGGAACTCCCTTTCCGGTTTTTTTGGCTGGCCGATCTCCCCGCTTTGTATAGGCGGCGATCGTTGGGAAAAGAACTTCCTTCGCAATTTTTTGATGAATTCTCTTGCCCCTATAACCAGAGCCCGTCGAATCTGCGGCCGCGCCTTCAGCCTAAGGTGGAGCCAACAACCGCCCGTTATGGCTCATCGCGCACCGCCTCAAATTCAATGATGCGCCCGCATGGCTCCACCATCGTTTCACCGTTTGTCTCCACTTCTCAGAAAATCGGCTGCTCGACGCGGCGGATGGGGCGGTAGCCTTCTTGTTTCATTCGCTCTAAACAGGCGGCAATCGTTTCTCCTTCCGCTACGGTAAATCGTTTTTTCTTCATCGCTTTTCTGGCTAAAGAGGCGCGCCCTCCCTCCTCCCACTCGAAATGTTGACATATCAAGGCTTCGCGGCCTTTCCTTATAACTATTGTACCCCAAAAAAGAAGAGGGTGTCCCAAAAGGATCGAGACACCCTTTCTTATTACCGTATATTAGGTATAAAACAATCATTAAGAAACAATATGTTGTGTTTTGTTAAGGAAAATTACCCTTTTGGGTCAGCCCCTCAGCATGTTTTCTGCACATATTTTCGGTACAGCCCGTACAGCTCCGTCGCCTTGTACGTTTCAATTTTTTTTCGTCTAACCGGATGGCGGGCAATGCCTGCCTTTTTCAACTCAGCGACGAGCCATCCTTTCGAGCCGAAATGCGCCATCGGCGTCCCCCTCCTTTTTCGTGCGGCTTGTCTTTATGTATATGCGCGCGCAAGTGAAGGGAGAACGCCCTGGGCACAGCTATTCGTGTTTGCCGCCATGCCCCTTTTCCACGCCGCTTCTTATCCACAACTCACGACAACCGCTTTTCATGTCTCTGCTTATGCCGACGGCGATTTATGTTTTTTTCCTTTTAAGAAAAACGCCATGATTAACGCGAGCACTGTCAAGCCAGTGGCGACGAAAAAGGCGTCGTTGATCCCTTCGACCGTCGATCGTTGCTGCACAAGTCCATACAACAGCTGAGCGATCGCCTCATCGCTTGGGATCGCCTGTTTCAATTGGCCGACAAGGCTCATGAACAACGGATTGTTTTCCGTCATTTCATTGCGGTAAGCTTCCACATGGAATTTCGCCCGATTGGACATGATCGTCACCAAGAACGCCGTTCCGAGCGAAGCCGCCACTTGACGGATCGTATTCGACATCGCCGTGCCGTGGCTGTACAGATGACGCGGCAAGGCGTTTAACCCTTCCGTCATGATGGGCATCCCGAGCATCGACATGCCGAACATCCGGAAAATGTAAAGCCAAATTAAATGGCTATACGGGGTGTCGAGTGTCAGCTTGCTGAACTCCCATGTCGTCACAGCGGTGATGATCAAGCCGACAATAGCGAGCATCCGCGCGCCGATGCGGTCAAACACCCAACCGGAGATCGGCGACATGATCGCCATGACGATCGCCCCCGGCAGCAACAGCAAACCGGCATCGAGCGGCGTAAAGCCACGCAAGTTTTGCAAATACACCGGAAGCAGCACCATGGCGGCAAACATCGCCATGTTAATGACCGAACCGATGACGGTCGCCAACGTAAACACCGGGTAGCGGAACACGCGGAAATTGAGCACCGGATGCTCCGAGCGGAGCGAACGCCATGTGAACATGATGAGGAACAAGGCGCCGATGACAAGCGAAACAACGACTTCCGTCTCGCCCCATCCTTTGCTTCCGGCCTCGCTGAAGCCATACAGAACGCCGCCAAACCCGATCGTTGAGTAGACCGCCCCTTGCACGTCCAGCACTGGATTGCCTTTACGCGGCGTATGTTTCAGCCAGACGGAGGCAAGCACAATGTCCACAATGGCGATCGGCAAAACGACGTAAAACAACAGCCGCCATGTATAATGTTCAACGATCCATCCGGACAGCGTCGGCCCGACCGCCGGCGCAAACATCATGGCGATTCCGACCGTCCCCATCGCCACCCCGCGGCGTTCCGGAGGGAAAATCGACAACATAATGACCATCATAAGCTGCATAATAATGCCGGCCCCGACCGCTTGCGTCAGCCGCCCTGCGAGCATGACGGCAAACGATGGAGCGATCGAGCAGACAAACGCGCCGATGGCAAAAAACGACATGCCCAATAAAAACAGCCGTTTCGCTGGAAACTTCGCGATTAAAAACGGACTGATCGGGATGAGCACCCCGTTGACGAGCATATATCCCGTGACGAGCCATTGGATTGTTGACGTTTCGACATTGAAATCTTTCATCATATGCGGCAAAGCGACGTTGATCAACGTTTGATTCAAAATAGCGACAAACGCACCAAGCATGACCGTCGCCACAACCTTGCCGCGGCTGCCGATATCCCCGAGGCCGCCTTGCCCGGCTGGAGCGGCCGGACGCCCATCCGTTCCTGTCGACGGCTCTTCTTTCGTTTCCGCCACCGGTCGAGCGTTGGCTTCCGCCGCTTCATCTGCCGCCTTCACCGCGGCTGAAGCCGGTTTGCGGCGGCGCAGCGCGATGTTGACCGCCGCCAAGACCAAAACGGCAAACACAATATAACCAATGACAAATGCTGTCATCCTCAATCACCTACTTATGGATGCGGACGGTGACGTTCATGCCCGGCACAAGTCCAGCTCCGCTGTAATTGTCAATGGAAATCGTGACTGGAATCACTTGGGTCACTTTCGTGTAGTTGCCGGTCGCATTGGAACTTGGCAGCAGGCTGAACGTATTCGCTGTCGCATTGCCAATCTTTTCGACTTTGCCGCTGAACTTGCGATCCGGATACGCATCGACATAAATATCGACGTCTTGCCCGACTTTCACGTCTTCAATATCCGTCTCTTCAATATTCGCCGTCACCCACAAATCGTTCAAATCAAACCCGCGGGCAAGCGGCATCCCCGCGGCGACAAACGAGTCCTTGACCGCGTTTTGCTGCACGATTGTCATCCGATGCGGCACTGTCACCGGCACCGTCGTTTTGCCGTCAAACACCTCGCCGATTTCTTCCCCGGCTGAGAAGGTTTTTCCCGTGTCGCCCCGCCAGGACGTCAGTTTTCCGGACAGCGGCGCAGCGACGGAGATGACCTGGCCGTCGATGCGGGCGTTGTCCGTTTTAATGTAGTTCGTTGCTTCATTCACATAGTAGTAGGCGGCAAAGCCTCCACCGACAAGCAAAATGAGCACAATGATGTTCAGCGCAACCAATCGTTTCACGTTCACCGTCTATTCCTCCCCGAGTAAAATCGCTTTGATTTTTTCATGAAGATGCAAAAACTGTTCAATCTCCTCTGGAGAGACGAGTTCTTGAATGCGACGAAGCCGCCGGCGCAGCACCGACTGCTCGCCAAACGCTTCCGACACCGTCTCTTTTCCTTTTTCCGTCAAACTCAAAATGACCGCGCGCCGATCTTGCTTCGACGGCTCACGGACAACAAGGCCGGCGCCGACGAGCCGGTCGACCGTGCCGCTGACGTTGCTGTTGCTTAAGTTTAATTTTTCCGCCAAGTCATTGAGGCGAATATGCTCTTTTTTCAACAGCGTATATAAGACGATCAGCTGCACCTCTGTCACCCCGACGCGGGCGGCGTCTTCACGGATGAGGCGATAAAGCGCCTTTTGCGTCCGGAAGACGGCGTACATGATGTCCCGGCTGATCCCTTCCATTCATCCCCCCTCCTTGCCTCATCTTTCTTGTTGGAATAGTTTCAATACGAATTATTCCTGAACGAAATATGATTATAACATGGAAACAGGGAAAATCAACTATATTGTTTCGTGTTTTTGACAAAACGTGCGCGACCAACATCAAAACCAAAAAAGGCGTCCAACTGGATGTCTTTTATCCAGTTGGACGCCCTTTGCCGTCTCTCATTCATGAATCCGCGCCGCGGTTGCCGTTGGCTGAATGCAGTTTCTCAACCACGCTCCACCAGGTGGGTGTTCGCAGAAGCGTTCCTGCCGTCCTCCATCACGAATATTGAGGCATGACATTCCCGCTTCAATGTAGAACTCCCTTTCTATTGCCATCGGTTGAAACTTCATTCTACAACGCACAACGCAGCAACGGATTGGTGATTATTATGATACATGATGTTCTGCTCCTTGGCAAGAGGGACAGCCATCCATTTTTTCAAACTGGATACACCCCATGCTTCCGCTCAGAAAAGACCATATACTTGGACATATAGGCCTCAAATCGGCGGATGAGCTCGTTGCGCAAGTCGTTCGGCGCGACGATCCCATCGATGACAAGCTCGGACGCCAGCCGGTAAATATCGATGTCGCGCCGATATTCCTCGCGTTTTTGCTCGACAAACGCCGCCCGCTCCTCTGGCGGCAGCTCGGCGATTTTGTTGGCGTAGACGGCGTTGACGGCCGCTTCCGGCCCCATGACGGCGATTTGCGCGTTCGGAAGCGCCAAGCAGCAATCTGGTTCAAACGCCGGCCCGGCCATCGCATACAATCCGGCGCCGTACGCTTTGCGAACGATGACCGAGATTTTCGGCACGGTCGCTTCCGACATGGCAGCGATCATTTTCGCCCCATGGCGGATGATGCCGGCCCGCTCGACTTTCGTGCCGATCATAAAGCCAGGGACGTCGGCCAAAAACAAAAGCGGGATATGGAACGCATCGCAAAGGGTGATGAATTTCGCTGCTTTATCGGCCGAGTCGTGGAACAATACGCCACCTTTGACGCGCGGCTGGTTGGCGATAATGCCGATTGGCTGGCCGGCAAGGCGCGCCAGTCCAGTAATGATTTCTGGCGCAAACAGTTTTTTGATTTCACAAAACGATCCTTCGTCAATGATCCGCTCAATCAAATCATACATGTTGAACGGCGCATTTTGGTTTTCCGGCAAAATGTCCTCGATCGTTTTGTCAAACGATTTCGGCGGCTTCGCCTCGACCACCGGCGGCTTTTCGCTGTAATTAGACGGAAAATACGACAAATAACGGCGCGCATAGGCAATCGCTTCTTCTTCGGTTTTCACGAGCACGTCGCCGCAGCCGGAGACGGTGCAATGCATGCGGGCGCCGCCCATCTCTTCGAGCGTCACTTTTTCCCCAATCACCATTTCCGCCATGCGCGGCGAGCCTAAGTACATCGAGGCATTGCCTTCGACCATGATGACGATATCGCAAAACGCCGGAATATAGGCGCCGCCGGCTGCTGATGGGCCGAACAATAAGCACACTTGCGGCACTTTGCCGGACAGCTTCACTTCATTGTAAAAAATGCGTCCCGCCCCGCGCCGGCCGGGAAACATTTCGATTTGATCGGTGATGCGGGCGCCAGCCGAGTCCACCAAATAAATGATCGGGCAACGCAATTTTTCCGCTGTCTCTTGAATGCGAATGATTTTTTCGACGGTGCGCGCTCCCCACGAGCCGGCTTTGACGGTCGAATCGTTCGCCATCACGCAGACGGTGCGGCCATTGATTTTGCCGATGCCGGTCACAACTCCATCAGCCGGCAAATCGCCCGCCAAACAGTTGGCAAACAGTCCGTCTTCCACTTCCAAGCCGTTATCAAGCAATAAGTTCAACCGCTCGCGAACAAATAACTTCCCTTGGGCGGCGTTTTTTTCATGATATTTTGGCGCCCCGCCTTTTTTGATGTCGGCCGCTCGCTTCTTGAGCTCCGCCACTAGCGTGTCTTGTTGATTGGCCGTTTCCTTCATCTCTTTGTTTCCCCTCCTTGTTTTGATGGATCTTGCTGTTCAATCCCGCGTGTTCGGCCGGAGCAAGGTTGGATGCCGTGTTTTATCGCTGCGAAAAGGCCGATGCGGCGCAAGCGCTCCGTGCGGCTTCCTCCTTCCAAACCGGCCCCCTCCTTGTCCAAGCGGGCTTACTCGCCTTTGTACACCGGCTTCCGCTTTTCTTTAAACGCCTGCAATCCTTCCAACCGGTCTTTCGTCGGAATGGTCGCCTCATAGGCGAGCTGTTCAATCGCCAGGCCGGTCTCCAAGTCGACGTTGAATACGCTTTGCACCGCCCGTTTCGCCTGGCGGACGGCAATCGGCGCGTTTTCGGCGATTTGTTGCGCTAGGCGAAGCGCACGCTCCATCAGCTCGGAGCGCGGCACCGCGTATTCGACAAGGCCGATTCGCTCCGCCTCTTTGGCGGTGATGCGCTTCGCGGCAAAAATCAGCTCTTTCGCTTTTCCGATGCCGACAAGGCGCGGCAGCCGCTGCGTCCCCCCCGCTCCCGGAATGATGCCAAGCGACGTTTCCGTCAGCCCAAGCTGGATATCGTCGGCAGCAAACCGGATGTCGCAAGCCAAGGCAAGCTCCAACCCACCGCCAAACGCCGAGCCGTTTAAAACGGCGATGACCGGCTGCGGCACTTTCTCGACCTCGTTGATCGTTTTGCTGATTAAGGCGACGGCTTGCCGCACTTCCGTTTCATTCATCCCCGCCCGCTCTTTCAAATCAGCGCCGGCGCAAAACACTTTGTCTCCTGCCCCGGTCAACATGACAACGCGCACGTCTTTCCGAAATTTGATCTCTTGAAAGAGCGCTCCAAGCTCGAAAAGAAGCGCTCTTGAAAGCGCGTTGGCCGCTTCCGGACGGTTTAATGTCACAATGGCAATGCCATTTTCTTGTGTTTCAAACGATACAAGTGTTCCCATGTTTTCTTCCCCCTTATGATAAAACCGTTTGCAAATAGCGGCTCGGAAGCGGGCGGCCAATTTTGTCGCGGATAAACAAAGCCGCTTTCGTCAGCTGCTCGACATCGATGCCGGTTTCAATCCCCATGCCGTGAAGCATATACACTAAATCATCGGTGGCGACGTTTCCCGACGCTCCGGGAGCGTACGGGCAGCCGCCGAGGCCGCCGAGCGAGCTGTCGAACGTCGTAATCCCCATTTCCATCGACACTAAAATATTGGCCAGCGCCGTCCCTCTCGTGTCATGGAAATGCATGGCGATCCGATCAGCCGGAAAACGGCGGAGCACGATTGCGAGCACCTCTTCGACTTGTTTGGGCGTCGCCACGCCGATCGTATCGCCGAGCGACAGTTCGTCAACCCCCATCGCCAACAACCGGTCCGCCACCATCAGCACTTGATCGACGGCGACAGGCCCTTCATACGGGCAGCCAAAGACGGTTGAAACGTAGCCGCGCACCGTTTTTCCTGCTTGTTTCGCCGTTTTCACGACCGCTTCAAGCACCGGAAATGTGGCGGCGATGGTTTTGTTAATATTTTTTTGATTGTGCGTTTCGCTCGCTGACATGAAGACGCCGACTTCATCCACCCCGGCGCCAAGCGCCCGCTCAAGCCCCTTTTCGTTGGGGACGAGCGCCGCATACGTGACGCCGGCTTTTCGGCGAATACCCGCTGCCACTTCAACGGCGTCCGCAAGCTGCGGAATCCATTTCGGATGGACGAAGGAAGTCACCTCAATGTACGACAGCCCCGTTTCTGACAATAGGTTGATCCAAGCGATTTTATCGGCGGTCGCGATCGGCGTTGCTTCGTTTTGCAGGCCGTCGCGCGGGCCGACTTCTTTGATCGTCACCTTCGCCGGCCATCGGCTCATGCTCTGCTCCCCCTTTTACTCAATCTCGACAAGCACGTCGCCTTCGTTCACGAAATCTCCTTCCTGCACGTGGATGTGCTTCACGACGCCAGACGTTTCCGCGGCAATCGGAATCTCCATTTTCATCGATTCCAAAATGACGACATCTTGCCCTTCTTCCACACGGTCACCGACGGCGACGACAATTTTCCATACACTTCCTGCCATCGTTGCGGTTATTTGATTCATCGTTTCTTCCCCCATTCATTTCTGCTTCATTTCGTTTTTATTGGTTTCCAATGTTTCGAAAGGAAATCGGTCGTCGTATCCCCCGCTTGAAACGCCGGATGGGACAACACGGCCTCAAGCAGCGGAATGTTCGTTTTAATCCCTTCGACGCGATAGTCCCGAAGCGCTGCGAGCAAGCGTTCAATCGCCGTTTGCCGATCCGGCCCTTTCGCGATCAACTTCGCGATCATCGGATCATAAAACGGCGTGACCGTGATGCCGCTTTGAACCGCCGTTTCATGACGAATCCATTCGCCTTGTGGGGCGGAAAACGCCGTAATGCGGCCGGGCGATGGATAAAACGTGTTCGGATCTTCGGCATAAATGCGCACTTCAATGGCGTGACCGTCGCGGCGGATGTCCTTTTGCTTATAACGAAGCGGCTCGCCGGCGGCGATGCGCAGCTGCTCTTCGACGATGTCAATGCCGGTGATTTCTTCCGTCACCGGGTGCTCGACTTGCAGCCGAGTGTTCATCTCAAGAAAATAAAAGTTTTTCTGTTCATCGACGAGAAATTCAATGGTACCGGCATTTGCATAACCGATGTAACGCGCAGCCCGCACCGCCGCCTCCCCCATCTTCCGCCGCGCCTCTTCATCCAAAAACGGCGACGGCGCCTCTTCGACAACTTTTTGATGGCGGCGCTGAATCGAGCATTCGCGCTCCCATAAGTAGACGCAGTTGCCGCGCCCATCGGCGAGCAGCTGAATTTCGATATGACGCGGACGTTCAATATACTTTTCGATATACATCGTCCCGTCGCCGAAAAACGAAGCGGCCCGTTTTTGGCTCCCTTCAAATGCTTGGCGCAGCTCAGCTTCATCGCGAGCGATATGCATGCCGATACCGCCGCCGCCGGCTGACGCCTTCAGCATGACTGGATACCCAATTGAAGCCGCCGCTTTGGCCGCCTCATCGGCGCCATCAAGCGCAAAGGAGACGCCCGGGACGATCGGCACGCCGGCTTTTTCCATCGTCCGCCGCGCTTCGATTTTGCTGCCCATCGCCGCAATGACGTCAGCCTTCGGACCGATAAAGACGATTCCTTCTTCCTCGCAGCGGCGGGCAAACGCCGGATTTTCCGACAACAGCCCGTAGCCGGGATGGATCGCCTCCGCTTTCGCCGCTTTGGCAACCTCAATGATTTTTTCGATATTTAAATAGCTTTCCGCGACGCGCGGCTTGCCGATCAAATACGCTTCATTCGCGAGCGCGACATGGAGCGAATCGGCGTCTGCTTCGGAATAAATGGCAACCGTTTGAATACCGAGACGTCGGCACGTGCGGATGACGCGGACGGCGATTTCGCCGCGGTTGGCAATCAACACTTTCGAAAACATCGTCTCACCCTTTCTTAAAAGTGCAGGTGCCGGCGCCGGACGGTTCGTCCGCCCGGCGCGGCGGTTTAAGCTTAGGTTGTTAAGCCGAGGCGCTGTTTCGCCATTTCCCGCAATTTGAATTTCTGAATTTTCCCAGATGCCGTCATCGGGTACGAGTCGGTAAATTCGATATAACGCGGGATTTTATGCCGGGAAATGTTGCCGCGGCAAAACTCGCGAATCTCCTCAGCGGTCGCCGTTTCGCCGTCTTTTAAGATGATCCACGCCATCACTTCTTCGCCGTATACCTCATCCGGCACGCCGACGACTTGAACGTCCAAAATTTTCGGATGTTTGTACAAAAACTCTTCGATTTCGCGCGGATAAATGTTCTCCCCGCCGCGGATGATCATATCTTTCAGCCGGCCGGTGATGCGGCAGTAACCGTTTTCATCCATCGTCGCCAAATCGCCGGTATGCAGCCAGCCGTCTTGATCGATCGCTTCGTTTGTCGCTTCCGGGTTGTTGTAATACCCTTTCATCACATGATAGCCGCGCGTGCATAGCTCCCCTTGCACTCCCCGCGGCACTTCCTTGTTCGTGCCCGGCTCAACGATTTTCACTTCCACGCCCGGCAAAGCGCGGCCAACCGTTTCGACACGCAGCTCGAGCGGATCGTCGGTGCGCGTTTGCGTGATGACTGGCGACGCTTCCGTCTGCCCGTAGGCGATCGTAATGTCTTTCATCCCCATTTTCTCGATGACCGCCTTCATCACTTCGACCGGGCAAGGAGAACCGGCCATAATGCCCGTGCGCAGCGACGACAAATCGTATTTGGCAAAATCCGGGTCGTTGAGCTCGGCGATGAACATCGTCGGCACGCCGTGAAGCGCCGTGCACCGCTCCGCTTCCACCGTCTCGAGAACCCGCTTCGGATGGAACTCCACAACCGGCACCATCGTCGCCCCGACCGTCACGCATGCGAGCGTGCTCATGACGCAGCCGAAGCAATGGAAAAACGGCACCGGAATGCACAATCGATCGCCTTCGCCAAGTCCCATGCATTGCGCCACTTGGTGGGCGTTGTTGACGATGTTGTAATGCGTCAACATCACCCCTTTCGGGAATCCAGTCGTCCCGGACGTGTATTGCATGTTGATCACATCGTGTGGGTCGAGGCTTTCCATCCGTTCATCGAGTTCTTCTTCCGATACATCGTGCGCCATCGCCAAGATGTCGTTCCATGTGAACATGCCCGGGTATCGTTTGTCGCCAAGAAAGATCACGTTTTTCAACTTCGGCAGCCGTTTCGATTGCAGCTGTCCGGGCGCCGATATGCGCAGCTCGGGAACGATTTCATATAAAATATCGATATACGACGAGTCGCGATATTGCTCGATCAAAAAGAGCGTCGTCGAGTCCGATTGCTTGAGCAAATACTCAAGTTCGGCCGCGCGGTAGTTCGTATTGACCGTAACTAACACCGCCCCCATTTTGCCGGTCGCAAACTGACAGGCGATCCATTCCGGGACGTTCGTCGCCCAAATGGCGACATGCTCCCCTTTTTCGATGCCAAGCCGCATCAACCCGCGCGCAACGAGGCGGCAATAGTCGTTAAACTGCCGATATGTCAGACGCAAGCCGCGGTCGGCATACACGACCGCCTCATGATTCGCATATTGCCTGGCCCGTTCTTCCAACAATTTCCCCACAGTCACCGTCAACATCGGCCGTTTCCTCCCCTTTGTCCGAATTCATTGTTATGGATATGCAGGCATTTCCGCTTTTAGCATCCCAGTTGGCGAGCGATGACGAGCCGTTGGATTTCTGATGTGCCTTCGCCGATTTCCATGAGCTTGATATCCCGCAAATGGCGCTCAACGCCGTACTCTTTCATATAGCCGTAGCCGCCGTGAATTTGAATCGCCTGGTTGCAGACGCGGAACCCCATTTCCGACGCGAACAGCTTGGCGAACGACGCTTCTTTTGTAAACGGTTTCCCTTGGTCTTTCAACCAAGCCGCCTTGTACACCATATTGCGGGCAAGCTCAATTTCCATCGCCATGTCAGCGAGCTTAAACTGGATCGCTTGAAACTTGGAAATCGGCTGGCCAAACTGAACGCGTTCTTTCGCGTATTGAAGCGCTTTCTCAAACGCCGCTTGCGCGATGCCGACTGCTAAAGCAGCGATGGAAATGCGGCCGCCATCAAGTGTGTACAAAAACTGTTTAAACCCTTTTTGCGGGTCGCCCAAGACGTTTTCTTTCGGCACGCGGACGTTCTCGAAAACAAGCTCGCACGTATTGGACGCGCGCACGCCCATCTTGTCGTAATTCGAACGGATCGTAAATCCTGGGGAGTCAGTTGGCACGATGAGAGCGGTGATGATGTTTTTGCCGCGCGCATCTTTGCCCGTAACAGCGGTGACAATGACTTGCCGCGCGTATTGGGCGTTCGTGATCCAGCATTTTTCGCCGTTGATGACATATTCATCGCCATCGAGCACCGCTGTTGTGCGCGTGCCCCCAGCGTCGGACCCGGCGTTCGGCTCCGTGAGTCCAAAAGCGCCAAGCGTCTCTCCTTTGGCCATCGGCACGAGCCATTTTTGTTTCTGCTCCTCTGTTCCAAAGTAATAAATGGGACTCGCCCCAAGTGACACAGCGGCCGCATAGCTTAGCCCGGTGCCGCCGCAGGCACGGCCGATTTCCTCAACGGCGATGGCATACGAAATCGTATCGCCTCCAGCGCCGCCGTACTCTTCCGGAAACGGCAGGCCCAACAGCCCCAACTCGCCCATTTTGCGGAAGACATCCAGCGGAAAATGCGCCTCTTCATCCCATTTCGCCGCGTATGGGGCAATTTCCTTCTCAGCAAAGTTGCGAACCATTTCTTTAATCATTTGTTGCTCTTTTGTTAATGAAAAATCCATCCTGTCCCTCTCCCCCATAGAAAATGTTCTATCATTTGAACCGACTAGTCGGTTTTAGTAAGAAAACGAGTGTAAACGGTTTTGATTTTTTTGAAGCGTTTTCAAAACCGACTAGTTGGTCTGTATACGATCAACAACTTATTCGGCGGCCGGCCGCAACAAAAACCGCGCCGCCGTTGGGTTTTCTGGTGTGCGGAGCACCGCGTGCAAAATGAAATCGGCAAAATACGCCGCGATCTCCTCAATTGACAGCGGACCATCCGGATTGTACCATTTGTATGTCCAGTTGACCATGCCGATAATGGACATGCCGGTAATCTCCACCGACAGCTCCGGACGAAACTCCCCCGCCTCGATCCCTTCACGAATGACGCGGAAGATGATTTGTTTGAATTCCTCCCGCTTTTCATTGATCGGCTCCGCGTATTCCGGCTTTAAATAGGTGCTTTCTTGATAAAAAACCGTGATGTGCGGCTTATATAAATGGAATACTTTTACAAATGACTGAATAATGGCGTGCAAGCGCTCAGTCGGCGTTGAAAAACTTTCATACGCCTCTTTCGCTTTTGTCAACGCATAGGTGATAAAGACGTCGTGGATATGGTAAAGCAGTTCATCTTTTGATTTAAAATTATGATAAAAACCGCCTTTTGACGTGTCGCTTTCCACGACAATGCGGTCGACAGTGACACCATGGTAGCCGTATTTTTCAAATAAATGGAGTGCAGTCTCGATAATTCGGTCTCGAAGCGGTTTGTCAGCCATAGAAAATCCCCTTTGCCATTTATATTACACTATTTTCTGAAAAAGTGAAATATTTTTTTTGTTTTGCCTTTACCATACCCGAACTGTACCATGATTGTCAACCATTGCTTCTCATGCCCAACACGGTCGTATAGGACCTGCCGATACATAATGGCCGCCATGTTTTCAAATGATAAAGATGGAGGTGGCTTCGATTGGAACCGATGCTATGCCCAAACTGCAAAACGAATCGGACGCGGTTTCATCTCATTGAGCAGCACCCGCGTGCGGTCAAGCTCGATCCGCACACCGGCGACATTGAGCACGAATACACAAACGAAGCGCTCGAACCGTTCCATCTCCCATACCGCGGCCCGAGCTACCGCGTCCAATGCGGCGTCTGCGGGCTGATCGAAGATGCGGACATGTTCATTCAGCGCGCTAAATCGTCTCCATTGAGGTGATTCCATATGGCGAACAAAAAACAAACACCTTCTTCCATCGTTGACCAAAAACAGCTCGTCAACGACAAGGCAAAAGCGATGCGGGAGCACGGCGGCGAGCACATTCGCCGCGTCACGCCAAACGGGGCGGACGGGCAATAAACGCCGGCTTGCTTCTGCGCAGAAGCAAGCCGGCGGAGCTTCCGCTTTTCGTTGCTAGCGGTACATCGCCCACAGCCCGATATCGCGAAAACCAAGGCGGCGGTAGATGCGGCCAGCGGCCGGGTTGTCGTAAAACAAGCACGGCATCTTCCCTTCAGCGAGCAAATCGCAAACGAGCTTCGCCACGATGGCGCTCGCATACCCTTTCCCTCGATGCTCCTGATCCGTGCAGACGCCGACGATCATCGCCGACAATGAGTTTTCCGCTGATGTCGATGCCGCGGCCACCATTCGGCCGTCTTGTTCAATGTAGTACGTTCTAGCTGAATTGGTTTCCATCCCTTTCACTAGCATATCGCGGGACGACGGCCTCGTCTCAAATTCGGCAATGCGGCGCCGCAAGTCGAGAATCCGGTCGACATCGGCCAATTCGGCTTTTTTGACGGCGAACGCCCCCATTTCTTGGCGGGCGTATTCATCCGTCCGACACTCGCAAAAGTAAAGCGTTCGCTTCGTCCCAAGCGGCAGTCGCTCTTCGAACTGTTCGGCAACTTCCGACTTGCCGGACAGCTGAATGGGCGACGACGGGCCGGCCGTCTGGCGGATGAGACGAACAAAGCCATCGGCATCAAAATCGCCAGGCGCGTACGGAATGTAGGAATCGTAATAACGGAGCAGCACCGCCTTCAGCGAGCCGGCATCGTCAAACTGCCCCCAAACGTCTTGGAAATCGGCGTCATAGCCAAACGACTCAATATCGCCGATGATAAATAAATTGAACGACGGATCTTGCCGCAAAAACGAAAATACTTGTTGATGGTCTTCGGCCGTTAACCGGCGAATCATGGCGCTCCCCCGCTTTTCGGATAATATTTTTCCTATTATACTATGAATCATCCCTGATGCCAATGGCATTTGTGGCGTCAAACCGAGGGGACTGCCGATGCCCCTAGTCCGCATCGGCCAACTGCAAAGAAAGGAGGAAGCCCGCTCTCAAAAAAGCGAGGCGACGATGCCGATGAAGTTTATTGACGATCTGTACGAATACTATAAAGATCGACTGACCGGAGATGAAGAAGACGCCGAAGCGGTGGCGATGTCGATTTTGGATGAACTCGACCGCCGCGATGTGCTCAAGCTGATCGGTGAGATGACTGATGAAGAGCTGCTTGGCATGTTTGGCTTGTACGTATTCGAAAGCTTGAAAGCGAAAATGGCCCGCGAAGGCCTCGGCGCGACGCGGCCGCAAGACGCGCCGCCCGTGCATTGACAAAACGGCTGTCCCCCATGTCATAAGGAACAGCCGCTATGTTGGGCAAATGATGCTTTCGTATTCATTTGGCAGCCATGTGAAAATGATTCCGAAGGCGGCTTTTCTGCTTCCTGCCTAACAGACAGGGGCGAAACACAAACCGTTTTCCCATCGCGTGCTCACCGGTAAAACTGTACATCATAGCCTTCTTTCAACAACACTTGGTAGATTTGTTGAATATGGTCTTCATTTTTCGTTTCGAGTGAAAAATGAATTTCCGCTTGGCCCGGCAACACTTTGGCTCCGATGCGCTGATGATGGATCGACATGACATTCGCCTCGAGCTCGGCGATAATACGAAGCAGTTTGTTCAACTGGCCCGGCTTGTCGGAAATGACGGTCGTAAACGTGACAAACCGGCCGGCTTCGACAAGCCCCCTCTCAATGATGCGCGAAATCAACGTCACATCGACGTTGCCGCCGCTTAGCACAGCAGCAACTTTTTTGCCGCGAAACGGCAACTTTTGATACAACAGCGCCGCCAGCGGACAAGCTGCCGCCCCTTCGACCAACAGCTTGTTCCGTTCCAGCAAATACAACATCGTCCGCGAAATTTCCGCTTCTTCCACACACACGACGCCATCGACGTATTGCTCAATGTATTGGTACGTAATGTTGCCTGGCTTTTTCACCGCGATGCCATCTGCGATCGTCTCTGACGCAGCGATGGCGACCGGTTGCTTATGGCGCAAGGCCGCCGTCATGCCCGGGCAAGCCGATGACTCGACGCCGTACACTTCAACCGATGGCTTCAGCTGTTTTAACGTAAACGCCAGGCCGGCCAACAAGCCTCCGCCGCCGACCGGACAAAGAACGACGTCGACGTCGGGAAGCTGATCGATCAGCTCCAAGCCGATCGTCCCTTGGCCAGCCATCACCGCCAAGTCGTCAAACGGATGAACGAACGTCATTCCACGCTCGCGCTGCAACTCTAACGCATATTCCAAAGACTCATCAAACACATCGCCGTACAGCACGACTTCCGCCCCGTAGCTTTTCGTCGCTTCAATTTTGCTGAGCGGCGCGCCTTTTGGCATGACGATCGTGCACGGAATATGAAGCATGCCACTCGCATAGGCGACCCCTTGGGCGTGGTTGCCGGCCGAAGCGGCGATGACGCCGCGCGCCCGCTCTTCTTCCGTGAGCGACATAATTTTATTGAATGAACCTCTTACTTTAAACGAACCCGTTTTTTGCAAATTTTCGAGTTTCATATATACATCATTGCCGGACAGCCGGCTGAACGTTTGCGAATGCTCAAGCGGCGTTTGATGGACGATGCCTTTCATTTTCGCTCGCGCTTGTTCAATGTCTGTTAACGTCAACATCATCAAACCACCCTTTCTGATCGGCGATCGGTTCGTTTTCGCTCCGTTTTATTATATACAAAACGTTTCGCCGCCGACAAATGTTGCTTTTTCCTCAGCCAATAGCTTGGGCGCATCATCGGGCCGATTGTCCGCGGCGGCCTGTTTCGTTATATGGCAGAGCCCTCTACTTGCTCGACATCGTCCTTTCTGTTGCCGGCGCAGGATTGTATTGGCTGTTTGCCTCCCGCAATCAAGCAGGCCGCTTGCTTCCTTAATTCGCTTTGATGGCGGATTTCCATTGATTATTTAGAACATAGTTTTGTAATAAAACATATATGACGAACATCCGGTTGTAACCAGAACACTTTTACACCTTTTGTTCTTTTGATGCAAGAGGAAGATCGATGGCGAATACCGATTCATCCCCCACTTACGCTCACGCGTGGAAGTGGAGGTTCTTCTCGGTTCGAGATGATAAAGTGAAGTTGAGAATGGGCAAACACGAACGAATTTGCTAATATGTAAAGAAAAGAGTTCGGAATGCGAAAGGATGAAGCGGATTTGACGGAAAAGTTGTACGATACAGCACCCGATGTTGCCAAATGGACAACGACGGCAACAAGCATCCCATCCGCCGTCTTAGCGCCGGACAGCAGCGCGTTGGCCGCAACCGACGGCGGTGGTCGGTTTTCTCAAAAAATGTATGGCTAAGGGGTTTGGAAGGATGAACAACCGATTGATGCAACAACATACCGAAGAGCTCGAACGAAAGCTGCGCGCTTATGAGCGGCTCATCGAAAAGATTCCGTTTCCGTTCACCTTTGCCGATTACGAAAGTGGAATCGCCATCGAAAAAAAGCGCGGCGACGTCCGGCCGCACCTTCGCACCATTCCGCCGGCCCTTGAAAAGGAAGCGGAATGGCAGTGGGATATTGACTTGCACCGCGATGTGCCGTTTGAAAAGGTTGAAGCGTTTTTAACGCCGTTGCTCGATCTCGTTCCGCACCATATCGTCTTTGTCGACGCCCAGGGCATCATCACGCTTTGCAATTTGCAGGCGGCTGTTGACACCGGCGTGGATCGCGACGCCATCATCGGCAAACATATTCGTGAGCTGCTGAAGCTTCCCGATGAACTGATCGCGACGCTCCAGTCGCTCGAAAAAGGCGAGCCGCTTTACAATCACGAGGTGCTTGACCGGTTTTACGGCATCGTCAACACCCGTTTTATTTACAACGATGACGGATCGGTCAAACGAGTCATCAGTATGTTTCAGTCGCTCAATATGATGAAAGAAACAGAAAAGCTGGCGGTCGCCGGCCGCATCGCCGCCGGCATCGCCCATGAAATCCGCAATCCGCTGACGACGGTGCGCGGGTATTTGCAACTGTTGAAAAGCGACTTGCCGGATCGCATCGCCTCGCTCGTTGAGCGGCTTTTAATTCCTGAGCTCGACCGGGCGAACGACATTATCACTGATTTTTTAAATATCGCCAAGCCGGCGGACGTCAAAATGGAGACGTTCAACTTGCACCGCTTTTTGCGCGACGATGTCGGCGTCCTATTGCAAAGCGAGGCGCTATTGCATAACGTCGACGTCCATTTTGACCTTGATGACCAGCTTGACGATTACGAAATGAGCGGCGACCGCAGCCAGCTTTTGCAAGTGTTTTTAAACTTATTTCGCAACGCCGTGGAAGCGAAAGTGGCGAAAACGATGACGGTGTCGATCTGCAGCCGAAAAATCAACCATCTCGTTCAGCTTCGCTTCTGCGACGATGGGCCCGGCATTCCGCCGTCGGTCATCGACCATGTTTTCGATCCGTTTTTTTCAACGAAGGAAACGGGAACCGGGCTCGGCCTGTCATTATCGAAAAAAATCGTCGAACTGCATCGCGGGACGATGAAAGTGCAAAGCGACACGTGCGGCACGTGTTTTTTGATCGAATTTCCGCTTTGCATCCAGCCGCCGTTTCTTTCGTCATAAACCGCTTCCGAAGAGGGAGGAGGCCATCCCGGCTTCGGAAGCGGAGAAATTGATGATTTAGAACAATGTGTCACTTTATCACAGAAAAGGAGGAGCCATTATGGCAACGACCGCTCCGCCCAACGGCAAATGGCGGCGCCTGTTCGCCTTGTTTCTTCCCATTTTTGTTTCGCAAACCGGTCAATATGCCATGAACTTTGTCGATGTCTCCATGTCCGGTCATGCGAGCGCCGAAGATCTTGCCGGCGTCGCGATCGGCTCAAGCCTATGGGTGCCGGTGTTTACCGGCGTCGGCGGCATTTTGCTGGCCCTGTCCCCGATCATCTCACACCATTTCGGCGCCGGACGGCATGACTCGATCGCTCGCACCGTCGCCCAGGCGCTCTACTTGGCTGTCGCGCTTGCTGTCGCCATTGTCCTGATCGGCGCCGCCACCGTGCCGTTTATCTTGAAACAGATGTCTTTGGATGAAAACGTTCGGCATATCGCCTTTCATTATTTGCGCGCCTTGTCGTTTGGGATCATCCCTCTGTTTCTTTATTCTGTGCTCCGCTATTTCATCGATGCGCTTGGGCAAACGAAAGTGACGATGTGGATTACGCTCACCGCCTTGCCGGTCAATATGCTGTTCAACTGGCTGTTGATTTACGGGCATGGCGGATTTCCACGCCTTGGCGGCATCGGCACTGGTTACGCGACAGCAATCACGTATGCGTACTGCTTCGCGGCCGCTGCCTTTGCCGCTTTGAAATTTCGCCGCTTGGCTCCCTATCACGTGCTCGTCCGTTTTTACCGTCCGTCATGGGCCGCATGGAAAGAGTTGCTGAAAACCGGGGTGCCGATCGGGTCGGCCATCTTTTTTGAAACGAGCATTTTCGCTGCTGTGACGCTGCTTGTCGGCCGGTTTGGCGCGGAAACGGTCGCCGCGCATCAAAGCGCCCTCAACTTCGCTTCACTGTTGTATATGATTCCACTCAGCTTATCGATGGCGCTGACGATCGCCGTGGGCGTTGAAGCTGGGGCCAACCGTTATGAAGCCGCCAAACAATATTGCTTGATCGGCATCACCCTCGCCTTGGCCGTCGCCGCCGCCGCAGCGCTGTTCCTTTTCGCCTTCCGCAGCCATGTCGCCCGGCTGTATACAAACGATCCGACAGTGGCGGCGTTGACGGGGAAGTTTTTGCTCTATGCGATCTTCTTTCAAGTTTCCGATGCCATCGCCGCTCCCATCCAAGGGGCGCTGCGGGGCTATAAAGAGGTAAACGCCGTCTTTTGGTCCGCTCTTCTCGCCTATTGGGGCGTTGGGCTTCCGCTTGGCTGCGCGCTCGCTCTACTGACTGCCGCCGGGGCGTTCGGCTATTGGATCGGCCTGATCGCCGGATTGGCAGCGGGCGCACTGTTTCTCAGCTTTCGCCTGCGGGCCGTTTGGCGCAGGCATGACAGCGGGCGCGCGCCATGCGCCTTTTAAGAGGGAGCGGTCGATAAACAAGGGGCTGACCCAAAAGTCCGCCAAAAAGCGGACTTTTGGAGTCAGCCCTCTTTGGTTTTTGTATATTTTACCAAACGGAAGAAAATTCCGACTCTGTTCACCCCCCTGATTTACGCCACCAAGGACAATTGCTTGTCCCTAGCGGCTTTTTTGAGAAGATTGTGGGCAGCACAAATCAGCCCCCATTCGATGGAAACTTTTTGGAGGCCTCGCAGGACAAAGCGACGAAACCCGCGATTTTGTTTGATTTGCCCAAACACACTCTCAATGTCGGTTTTGCGTTGGCGGTATCGGGCTTGCCCTTCTTCACTCTCCAGCCGTTCGCGGGCTTTCTGTTTTTGTTCATGGGTGTAAGCGTAAAGGAGAATTTTGGTCATCATTTTCGGATGATAGGCGGAGGTGCCCCCTCCTTTGTAGTAAGGGAGAAACGTCTCCATGGGGATGCGTTCAACCATCTCATGAACCACGTGGGCCATGTTATCCCGCGGAATGAGATCGGCGATGTTGCTTGGCAAAGAGAGGTTGTCCATGGTATACTCTTTAAAGGAAATATGATCATGTTTCATAAAAGAATCGCCCTTCTTTCGGTGGTAGTGGTTTCGGTGACTCTATTCTACCAGAAAAAAGGGCGATTCTTCTATATTTGGGGCAAAAAAGTGGGGGCTGATCCCAAAACGCATTCGCGTTTTGGGTCAGCCCCTTTTTGTTGCAGCATGATGGATCATGCAGTCGACAAGGCCGGTTTCCCTTAGCCGACCTCGTTAGGCGACGGCTGCTGCTTCATATACTGTAATACATCGAGGTCGATTTTTCCTTTCTCCACTTGGCGCTCCTCAAAATTTTCTGTATGTATATACACGGTCAGCGCCTCATGAAGCGCCTCGCGATCCGCCGAGCGCTCTTTCGACAAATAGCCGAGACGGACCAACTGCGCGGCCACCTCTTCTTGGACGGCGCCTTCCACCGCCGTCACCTTTTCAGGACGAGGCTTCTCAAAATACAACTGGCGCAACTGATACAAGCGAATGAGCTCATCGATCGGCCGCGGGTGATCATCGACACGCAAGTCGATATAACGGTCGTTGTAGCCGCCATATCCCCCTCCTTCTTTCACGACAAGCAAAGCGGCCGACTGTTGCCCGCGGCGGTCGCCCCCCGCTGCCTGACCAGCTTGAAGCGCCTTTAGCAATCGCTCGGCGAGCGGACCTTTTGTCTGCTCAAACGTCCTTCCCATTGCCAGCACCGTTTCCTCGCCGGCTAAAATATTGCCTTGAGCCGCATAGTTCGGCCCGGTGATGCCCCCGGCCCACGGGTAACATTTTTTCCCGGTGAACGTCGCCGCCCGTCCTTTCGCATCCACGATGCCGACTTGGCGCAAATCGCGCTCGCTGTCATCGGCAACGAGCAACTCAAGCGTTTCTTGCGCCGATTTCCCTTTTGCCATCCATTCGAGGCCGCGCGGTCCGTACGACGTGTTGGCGTACGATTGCGTCGCCACCGCTCCGACACCCGCTTTCGCCCACGGAACAACCGCACCAACGCCTAAAAATTTCGATTGAACAGCGATTCCAAGCTCCTCGGTCGCCGGATCGAACGCGACGATCGAAAACGTCGCGACAACATCTTTCGGAATGCGTTTCATTTTCTTACCCTCCACGCTACTTCCATTTTTTTATTCTCCTTATATTTCTCCTCTTCCCTCCCATCTTCCTCCCTCTTTCAAAAAATAGCGGGGGAAACAGCCGTTGCCCGGCCGTCTCCCCCCGCATGCCCATCATCCGCCTAGCACCATGTTGCCCCGACGATAATGAGCAAAATAAACAAAACGACGATCAGCACGAAGCCGTAGCCGTGGCCGTAGCCGCCCCAGCCCGGATAACCGAAGCCATAGCCACCCCAGCCATACAAGCCATATGGCATATTCGTCACCTCCTTGTTAGCAAGTAAGAGGCATCAGTACACCCAACCACCGACACATGCGCATCCGACAATAATCAACAAGATGAACAGAACGACGATCAACGCGAATCCGCCGCCGTAAGCTGCACCCATTTGCCAGCACCTCCTTCGTTTTTGTACTAGTAGACTATTCAGAAGCCGAGGAAATGGTTAGATGTTTCAGCAAAAATGGGTATTTGCCGCAGAAATGGAAAAAAAGCGGCCCGTCCTCGGACCGCTGCTACGCCTCGAGCGAGTTTCGCTTCCATTTTTTCCGCCCTGGCGCTTGCTTGATTTGAACAGCGGAAAACAAAATAAGCGCCGCCCAGATGCAGCTAAACGCATAGAAATGTGCTTTCGTAAACGGCTCGCCGAACAAAAAGACGCCAAGGAGAAGGCTGATCGTCGGCGAAATGTATTGCAAAAAACCAAGTGTTGTCATCGACACACGCTTCGCCCCTTTGGCGAAATACAAAAGCGGCACGGCCGTCGCTGGCCCGGCTCCAGCCAACAGCGCCCATTGCCACCATTCGGCCGTCTTGACGAGGGCTGGCGTTTCGTTGTACACCCATAATAAGTAAACGGCTGAAAGCGGCATGACGGCCATCGTTTCAAGCGTCAAGCCAATGGATGAGTCAACGCTGGCCAGTTTTTTCACTAAGCCATAAAACCCGAACGTCAACGCGAGCGATATGGCGACCCACGGAAACGATCCGTATTCCGCCGTCATCGCTGCCACGCCGGCGGCAGCAAGAAAAACAGCGGCCCACTGCCCAACGCTCAGCCGCTCGCGCAATACGATCGTCCCAAGCGCCACGCTGACAAGCGGGTTGATATAATAGCCAAGGCTCGTTTCAACGACATGATGATGATTCACCGCCCATATGTAGACAAACCAGTTGGCGCTGATGAGCACGGCAGCAGCGGCGATCCCCCTTGCCTTAGCCGGCCGGCGGCGCATCGCCCGAAGCTCCCGGCGGAAGGCGCCAAGCTGCCCAGTCGCCGCCAAAAGGATGGCCATAAACACGAACGACCAAACGATGCGGTGCGCCAAAATCTCAAGCGCCGGGCGCGCCTCTAGCAGTTTCCAGTAAAGCGGCAATACTCCCCACAGCAAGTACGAAGCAGCAGTATACAAGATGCCTTGCTTTTCTTCGCTCCAATGCCCCACGTCGTCTTCTCCTTTTCCATGATCATTTCTGTTCCATTATACCGCCGCCGCTTCACTTTATCCATCAAAACACTCACCCGCATCGCTCGACGCGGTTGCCCAATGGAGAAGGGGCGCAGCTGAATATGAGCGCCCGCCCCCCTTCGCGGCCCGTTTGACCGCCGCCCTTTCTTATTTTTTCGCTCATCAAGCGACACAGGCACAGCCAACAATAATCAGTAAAATGAACAGGACGATGACGACCGTATAACCGCTGTTGACAAAACCGCTCACGGCGGGCACCTCCTTCATCGGTTCACGGGGCCATCATATGCGCCCGCCCGCCCAAACGGCCGGGCGAATGCCCAAATTTCTAGAAGATTGGTGAAAAACCGCGTTTTCTTCAAAAAGATTGGTCCACGAACGCACGGAAGAGCCGTTGATCCATTGGCGAAAGCTCCTTGCTGGAGCGTTTTCTCCGTTAAATCACCGACCTTCTAGAAAAACGCCTATTTTTCTTTCGTCCCCGTCTCTCCCCACCAACCTTTTCGCTTAAAATAGAGGGCGATGAGCATAGCAACGGTTGCCATGAGCAACAAGGCAAACGGGTAGCCGTATCTCCATTTCAGCTCTGGCATAAACGCAAAATTCATGCCATATACACCGGCGATAAACGTCATCGGCAAAAATATGACGCTCACCAATGTCAATGTCTTCATAATGACGTTCATATGATCTGATTTGAGCGACAGTTGCAAATCGAAAATGGCGGACAATGATTCCTTAAACGCGTCGAGCGCGGCGGGCACGCGAGAGAATCGCGACGCCACTTCCTCGATATACGGATTCGTCTCTTGGTTGATATACGGCAAATCAGCATGGCGGATCATTTTGATCGCTTCTTCCTGCGCCTCGGCGATTTGGCGCAGCTCATGAAGATGTGTTTTCATCCGATAAATCTCGCGCCCGATTTCGTTGGCAAACGGAGTCGCAAACACTTGCCGTTCAAGCGCCTGAATGCGGTCGGCGATCTGGTCGATGACTTGCAAAAAACGGATGGCGGCCAAGTCTAAAAAGTGATACAGCACATACCCAGGATAGAGCGCCTGATCGCGATGGTCCAACAAACGTTCTTTGACGTGATCAACAAGCGGGTCGTCTCCATCCATATAGCTGATCATATACCGATCGTCAGCGAGCAGGCGGACGTTCGCCGTCCGTCCGGCCGGGCGGACGATAAACAACGATAAAAAGAAACATCCTTCGTATTCGTCAAACGTCGGAATGTCTGTCCCATTCATCAGCCGCTGTTGGGCGAGAGGGTGAATGGACAGCGAAGAAAGAAGCTGCTCCAAATCCGGCTTGGCGGCGGCGGTGAAATGAAGCCAACACGACTGGCTGCCTGCCGGCGCATGGCGTTTGTACGTTCCGTCAACCGTCAAACGAAAGTTATGCTCGATAGCCATAGACTGACGTCCTTTCCGTGCAAACGATTTTAATTGTATTGTTTGCTGTTTGCCGCAAAACTACTCCCCTCCCGCCGCCAAAAACAAACCAGCGGCAACGGTTTGGCCGCGTCCACCCCGCCGATGCGCCCGAAGCCAGTCAGCGCACCGCTTCCGGTTCCACATGGACGTGCGTCGCCCGAATGTTATGCCGGTTTCGCATCAAACGCTCGACTTCATCGGCGATTTCATGACTTTTTGCCACCGTCAAATGCGAGTCAACGCGGATCGTCACTTCCAGCACGATGTCGTTGCCTAACATGCGCGCTTTAATGTCAGCGACATCACGCACGCCGCTCACCGCCGCGATTTCGTCTTTATAAACGGCGAGCTGCTGTTCATCAAAACCGTCGGTGAGCGTATGCGCCGTCTCCATAAACACCTCCCACGCCGTCTTGCAAATCATCGCCCCGATAACAAGCGCCGCCAGCGGATCAAGCCATGGCCACCCAAGCCGCGCGCCGGCGATGCCAATGGCGGCGCCAATGCTCACCAGCGCATCCGATAAATTGTCTTTCGCCACGGCCGCCAACGCCATGCTGTTCGTCCGCCGCGCCAGCCGGCGATTGATTGCATAAACGCCAATCATAACGGCCGCCGAGGCGAGCGCAACCACAGCCGCTAAAACGTCAGGAGCCGCTGCCTTTTCCTTGCCGAACAACGAGCGGACGCCGCTTGTGATCACGTCAATGCCAATGGACATCATCAAAAAAGCGGCCAACAGCGAGGAGATGTTCTCCGCCCGCGAATGTCCGTACGGGTGGTTGCAATCACGCGGTTTTTTAGCGATTTTCATGCCGATATAGACTGCCGAGGAAGCGATAATATCACTCAAATTATTCCAACCGTCCGCTTCCACCGCATCCGAGCCGAACACCGCCCCAGCCAACAGCTTGCCGGTCGAAAGGAGAAGATAGACGAAAATGCTCAGCAGTGCGCCCGCCTCGGCTCCTTGTTTTCGATCCACTTTCTTCACCAACCTAGCCATCTCATTCTTGCACGTATCAGTGTACCAGCTTGAAGCCGGTTGGGTCTACAGCAAGAAAATTTCCTTTTTTCATAAGAATAGGGACAAGCAAATTTTTTGTCTAAAGGCAAAATCGAGCGCATTTGCGTATGATAAACCAAGTCGAAACAAAAAAAGGAGAGGAACAGATGTCTGCATATTTAGACTGGTTGGCGGACATGGGGATCGATGGCGCTCACCCAGGCGGTTTTGAGTTAACAAAACAAATCTTACGTAAACTCCATATCGACCGTTCGACATCCGTGCTTGACGTCGGCTGCGGCACCGGACAGACGGCGGCTTATATCGCCGAACAGTACGGGGCCAACGTCACCGCCATCGACATCCACCCGACGATGATCGCCAAGGCGAAACAGCGTTTTGCCGCCAAGGCGGTCTCGATCCGTTTGCATCGCGCCTCGGTCGAAGCGCTCCCGTTTCCCGCCGGGACGTTTGACCTCGCGCTTTCTGAATCGGTGCTTGCTTTCGTTTCATTGCCAAACGCGCTCGCCGAAATCCGCCGCGTGCTCAAAAACGATGGCCTATTCGTCGGCATTGAAGCGTGTCATGAGCGGCTGACTGCCGCCGAGCAAAAGCAAATCGCCGCCTTTTACGGCTTCCGTCGGCTAATGACACCAGCGGAGTGGAAAGAAGTGCTCGAACAAAGCGGCTTCCGCTGCCGCCAGTTTTCCTACACGGCTGCGGCCGAAGCGCCAAGCCTTGGGGCACCCGTCGTCATCGCCCTTCCGCCGACACCGGAGATGGCGAGCATGTGGCAGATGCACCAACAGTTGACAACTCAATTCGGCGACCGTCTTGGCTATTGCGTCTTTTGCTGCGAACCATAGCTGGCAAGAAAAACGGCGTCCTCGACGAGGCGCCGTTTTCACACTTTTTTCGCTACTTTGAAATATTCTTCAAGCGTCAAGCCGCGCTTTTTTATCACCGCGGCCGCCTTCCGCCCGACGTAGCGGAGATGCCACGGCTCATACTTGTAGCCGGTCACCGCTTCCTTTCCTTTCGGGTAGCGGATGATGAATCCGTACTCGTGCGCATGGGCGGCTACCCATTGCCCTTCTTTTGTCGCCCCGAACGATTCGGTCAGCTGACAGCCGGCCGAGCGGCTGCTGATATCGACCGCCAGCCCTGTCTGATGCTCGCTCTGCCCTGGGTGAGCGACCGCTTGAACCGCTTTTTCCTTCCCTTTTTGCCGCACTTCTTCAGCAAAAATCACCTGCTGCCGCTCGTATGAACGATAAGCGGACACGGCCACCAGCTCAATGCCATCGCGGCGGGCGGCGGCAAACATCTCCTCAAGCGCCGCGGCCGCTTCGGCCCGCATATGCCGTTTTTCCGCGTTCGGGTCAGCAAACGAAAACGGCACGCGCGGCACGACCAAGTCCGCCGGCTTATAGCCAGGCGGGAGCGACTGCTCTTTATTGACGAGCGCCAAAATGTTGTCAGGATTTTTAATCACTTTTTGTCCGTTTCGCACCTCGACGATGTTCCAATATTTGGCCTCAAGCTGCAAATCGGGATCGACAGGGCTCTCGCTCGTTTTCCCCTGTTGATGATCGCTTGGGTGCACCGCGCTTTCCGGCGGCTGGCCAGACGGGCCGGCCGCACCGCTGCTGCCGCTCTCCCCTGTTTGGCAGCCGGCGAGCAGCAGGCACACCAACATCGCCGCTTGCCATCGCTGGTTCATGTTCCTTCTCCTTTTCTGTTTTCCCAGGCCCAAGCGCCCGGCAGACCAATCACGCGCCATTGCGGATCGCCGCTTCAAGCGCCACTTCAATCATTTCATTAAACGTCATTTGCCGCTCCTCAGCCGTCGTTTCTTCTCCGGTGAGAATATGGTCGCTGACCGTCAGCACCGACAGCGCCCGGCAGCCGAATTTCGCCGCCAGCGTATAGAGCGCCGCCGTTTCCATCTCGACAGCCAATACGCCGTAGCGCGCCCACGTTTCCCAATTCGGTTCATCATTGTAAAACATGTCGGCGGTGAACACATTGCCGACTTTTAGCGCCAGCCCTTTTTCCACACCTACTTCATACGCCGTCCGCAACAGATGGAAATCGGCGGTTGGCGCGTAATCGCGGCCGCGGAAAATGAGCCGGTTCATGTTGGAATCGGTCGACGCGCTCATCGCCAAAATGACGTCGCGGACGCGCACATCCGGCTGAATCGCTCCGCACGTTCCGACGCGGATGAGCGTCTTTACGCCGTAGCTTTGGATCAGTTCGTTCACATAAATCGAAATGGACGGCACGCCCATGCCGGTCCCTTGCACGGAAATGCGCTCCCCTTTATACGTCCCGGTAAACCCGAGCATGCCGCGCACTTCGTTGTAGCATACCGCTCCTTCCAGAAACGTTTCGGCAATGTATTTGGCGCGCAGCGGATCACCCGGCAGCAAAATGCGCTCCGCGATCTCCCCTGCCTTCGCTCCGATATGTACGCTCAACGGGATTCCTCCTTTGGTTTGAACGATCGTTGTCGGGCCATGCCCTCGTCTATCATATCATATGTTTGCGGAAAATGGCAGTCTTCCTTCGAGTAGCCGAGGCGACGAACGGGCATACTATGTGTGCCCGCCCGAGGAGAAAGGAGGAAAAGACCGATGAAAAAGAAACTCGAACAAGCGGTGGAATACGCCAACAAAACCAATCCATCATCCAAATCAAACAATCAGCCGTCCACATCGAAAAAGGAAAAGACCAAATTCTAACATCATTCCGAAAGAAGTCTCCCACTTCGAAACGTGAAGGTGCACGAGCACCCGTCAATGTGGGAGATGAATTTCGGTCGGCAATCGCCAACGGATAGAATCACGTGTTGTTCAAACGGGCACCTTCGGAACGAAGGGAAGCGGAAAGGGTCCTTGTGTGACTTGTCGTTTGGCACACATACAAATCGCTGAAAGCTCCCCCTATGCACTCGCGTAGGTGGTGAGTCGTTTGCGGGGGAGCCGCTCTCTTTTTTATGATGTTTTGGATCGGCGGTAATCGCCGCGATGGCGGCGCGCCAAATACCGCTCATTGATATACAGCACTTTTTTGTCTTTGCTGCGCGTATATTTTTTCTCACGCTCGCGCCGCCTGGCGATGAGCCAGCAGGAAAACAAATAGAGCGGCAAGACGAGCTGCATCGTTCCGGCAAAGACGTACCAAAACCCGTTGATATCGGCCAAATCGCGCAAGTACACGTCGATGCCGCTGAGCCGATAGTACATACCAGCGACGATGGCGGCGATGATGACGACGTTGACCGCATGGAGAAGGGGCACGCTTCTCCAACGGAACAAGAGTCGCTCAACTTGCCCTTTGACCCAAAGCAATGCCGCAATCGAGACGACGCACAAGAGCAGCGACAGCGCCAGTGCGGCCATCGTTTCGCCCCCTTCCCTCTTTTCTCCTACGCCCGCCCGCGTTATGCCGCCTGCAAACATTTTCCGCCGATGAACCGCCGCCAGACCGCATACACTAACGACGACAACGGTTCAAGGAGGGAAAACGATGGGCAAAAAACACCGCAACCGCATTAACGGGCAGAAAAAGAACAACCATATTCCAAAAGAAGCATTGATCGCTGAAGATAAGGCGCATGCCAAAGAATATTCCGCCGCCGGCGGCCGGAAAAACGGTCCGGGCCACCACGACAATCCAGAATCGTGACAAATCGCAGAAACCCTTGTGCTATACAAGGGTTTCTATCGCGGTTCCGACGGCTCGGATTCGTCCCAAGCGAGCGTGACGACTCTCGTATACTCCCCACGCTCAATTTCCTCTTTCGTCGCCTTTTCGTTCAGTTCCTCATCATCGTCAATGCCCGGCGCCACCGTCGGCATGTCGCGCCATCGGTCGCCATGTTCCATCGATTCCGCCCCCTTTCCTTTCTTATCCGTTCCCTAAACGGCCGGGCTTTATTCATATTATACCATCTCTTCCCGCCAGCCGGCGACTATATTTTTGAATATTTCGTCAACAGACGAGCTGACGTTCCGCTTGTTTCCATCCGTCCGGACAAAGGCGATAGTACGTCTGTCCTTTTCGCCCCTCATCGATCAGCACAATGTCCCCTGTCCCCTTGAACGCTCTCCCACCTACGCAAAGGCGTAGAGGTGGGAGATTCTTGGGAACACCCGCCCCACGGCAGGCTATTGACTAAGCCATCCCCGTGCGTCCCAAGGTTCAGCTGCCCTACGAAGACAGAAAACGAAGTCCTTCGTTCAAGATATTTTGGGCGGCATTCTCGTTTCGGTCGTGTGCAGCTCCGCATTGCGGACACACCCATTCCCGAATAGGCAGCGGTTTCACGTCCGCCTGTCGGTGCCCGCAGCGCGAGCACAATTGGCTCGAAGGGAAGGTGCTTCCGACACACACCAACGTCCGCCCGTACCCTTTCGCTTTATATTCCAGCATCGTGAGGAATCGCCGCCAGGCGGAATCGGAAATGGGCTTGTGGGATCCAACCAAAACCGATAGGCTTTCATGATCTTCCCTACCATAAAAAGAACACACGTTCTTGTTATAGTTATTTTACACCTTCTGTTCTTTTCGGGCAAGGGGAAGATCCATAATGGAAGATACCGATTCATCCCCCTCTTACGCTGATCACGTGAAAGTGGGGGGCTTCTCGGTTGGAGATGATAAATCGATCCTGTATATCCCATACTATAGTTGGGACCGCGAATCGTCTTCGGAGCCAAGAAAAACGTGTATTGTACTTATTTGGTGATTTGGCGTGCCGATTCCTTCAGCAAACGAGCACTCCTTTTGTCGAAACGATCGCGGTCTTCTGACAAAAGTCCACAAACGATGCAAAGGAGAGACAGCCTGATGCCGACTCGCCCGTTCGCTTGGCTGCGCCATCCGCTTCAGTATGCCTACCGTTCCTTTTTGTATCGTCATCCGGTCCGCCTCGCCGATGACGGCCTGCTTCGCCGGATGGCCGCCCGCGCAACCGTCCCGACTAACGGACCACTCAGCGCGGAAGAAAAGGGCATTGTTGCCGCCATTCGGCGGAAAACGGCGGAACATAACCGCAACAACGTGACGCGCACGGCCGCCTACTTGGCGTTTTTTGAGCGCCATCGGGAAATCCATTGGGCGTTTTTAGCCCATCTCGTCTCGCGCAACGGCGGTTGGAACATGACTGATTTGCGCGGCGGCCTTCTTCCGCTTTTGCTGCCGGAACAAATCGTTGCGCCGCTTTTTTTGTTTTTAGAGCGCGCCAATGCCCTCATTTTTCATGACGCCTATCCGCAGCTTTTGCTGTACGAAGAAAGCAAACGGAGGGAGACGCCGCTGTTTCATTTGTTGCCGGCGTTAGCGGTGTCTTCGTTTATGAAGCCGATGTGGGAACATTTTTGGGAAACAGAGAATGCCGCGCTTCTTACGGTTGCTCTTATCATCAACGAGCAGCAGTACATCCAGCTTCGCGTCATCGAACATCCGTTTTTCCGCACCCGCGTGCTGTCGAGCTGGCCGTTTATTGCCGAGCAATGGCTCGGGTTCAACGATGTGCTCATCCCATATGCCAAAGGCCGCCGCGTGGCGCTTGCCGGAACGACGGTGCGCGATTTCGCCGACGTCCACCACCGCATCCATATCGGCAAAATGCTGTACAGTCTGCTGCTGTTTGACGCCCGGCTGTTTCGCGGTGCCTGCCGCTTTGCCCGCTGCGTCCCCCACAGCGGCTCACGCGCCGACTTCTGGCCGCAGTCGTTCACTGAAACGCCTGATGGGCGCCGCCTTTACAGCCCCCGCCTTGAGGCAGCTTGGCCGGATCTTGCGCACCCGTTCCGCGACGATCGCGATTGGTTCACCGATGAGGCAATCATGCAGGCGCTTGAAACGCTCCCGCTTCCGGCCTCGGGCGACATGACCAACCGCTACGAGCGGCATTTGGCCATGATGAAAACGGCCGCCATCGCGGCGGCCAAATCAACTTTATCATAAAACGACGAGGACTACTCCCCGTCGATGTCAATCTCTTCATCGATGATGCATTTTTCAAGCAAATAGTCAAACGTAATATCCGCGAGCTCCTCAAGCTCCTCTTGCGTTGGCACAAAGCCGCGGCGGATGAGCTCTTGGTAAAAAAACTCAGCGATTTCTTCCGTATCGATAATCACTTCAATTTCCTTCACCGCATCTCGCCCCCTTTGTAATGTTGTATGTCGCCGCCTTCCGTTTTATGTCAAAAATCATGTTGTACTATTTTTTCTGTCTCCCCCATACATATGTACCAACAAAACAAAAAACACGGAGGCGGACAAAATGGACAAACTCACTGCGATCGATAAAATGATGGAAACAGTTGTCAATGGGTTGGGCGCGATCGTCATCTTCGCCGGCATTCCTTATTTTCTTTTTATTCTTTATCAATTTCTATCTTGGTGATCGGCGATTGCCCGCAAACGTTTAACAACCGTTTCCATCATCCGTTGATACTGTTCATCGCCGAACCATTCATATAACGCTTTATAATCGTTGTACATGTCAAGGAGCTCGTCGACCGACGGTCCTTTCTCTCCGCTGTCGGCCGACGGCAATAGAAGCGACGATTTCACCGGTGCGGCGATGACAATATCTTGCACGAGCGTAACGGACGTCTCCTCCCCCTCGGCAAGCGGAATGATGTCTTCCAGATGGACTTCGATCTCCCAACCATCCGTCAGCCGTTTCAATTCGTAAATCGTCTCTTCCCATCCTTCCCCGTAGTAGCGGTAAATTTCTGTCCGCACCCCGACAATTTTGAACAAATGGCCGCCATAATCGCGGACGCGGACAATTTCGCCGAGAAAAAACGGCAGCTCAATTTCAATTTCTTCCGCGATCCATAAATCGCCCGTAAACTCAGACAATAAAACGAGCGCTTGCTCAGCAAACAAGCTATGGCCATGGTTGATTTCGTATAAAAACGTGCCGTCGATCTGCTGAATATCGGTGACGGTTCCGACCGTTCCGTACAATGTATTGACGACGATGTCACCGACGGAAAATTTCGGGCGTTTCGGCGCGCTCATTGGCATCTCCACCCTTTGGAACAAATGGTTAGTATAGTATATGCATGCAGAGAAGGGTGGACACCTTCAGCCGCGCGGAAAAAGCTATTTGAAATCGCTCCCAATTCATGAAATGGGAACGCTTCCCTAGTTACGCTTCATGCAAAAATTGCTCCCATAGTTCATCAAACACAACCATGCTTTCCAAATAGTCACCGTTAAGCTCCAAATAGCCGCTCAGTTCTTCATAGTCCGCCGACCCTTTCGGAAAGCTGTGATCTTCATACGCTCCGTTCGCAAACCGGGCGACCGGATCTTCCTGGTGCCCATGGCGGAAGCGCAGCAAGTAACGGTAGAATGACTTTGCCATGTCCCCCATCCTCTTCCTTTCCTTTTGTTGCTATTATAATGAGCTTTTGGCTGTTTGTGAAGCCTTTTTTCGCCGCTTGTATTGCCATCGTACGCGTCGGGTTGGCTTTTCATGCCAAAAAAGCGCGTTGAACGGCGCAATAGGGGTTCAATCCGCTTTCTCGTCAGAGCGCAACGGAAGGCCAAGTCCACCGTCCTGGCATGCGCTCCGCTTCTCGCCAAGGCTTGCTATGCGCCATCGTGACGCCCCATCTGAAACGGCATGGGGCCTCCCATGCCTCCCGCTTCGCTAGGTCTTGCCCTCGGTGAGCGCACATACAAAAAGCCGCCATCTTCCGGCGGCATCGTTCATGATACGACTCCGGCTTGCGGAGCCGGGGCAAATTCGATCTCAAATCCAAGGTCCTCAAGCATTTGATAATCGGCTGACTTTTCTTGCCCGGCGGTCGTCAAATAGTCGCCGACAAAAATCGAGTTGGCAGCATACAGCCCAAGCGGCTGAAGCGAGCGCAAATTCACTTCCCGTCCGCCGGCGATGCGGATTTCTTTTGTCGGATTCATATAGCGGAAAAGGGCCAGCACTTTCAAACAGTAACGCGGGTTTAATTCGTTCGTGCCGGCCAGCGGCGTGCCGTCGATCGCATGCAAAAAGTTGACCGGAATGGAGTCAGCGTCAAGCGCCCGCAAGCTGCGCGCCATATCGACGACATCCCGCTTCGTTTCTTTCATGCCGATGATGACGCCGGAACAAGGCGAAAGGCCAGCTTCTTTCACCGTTTCCACCGTCCGCACCCGATCGTCGTATGTATGGGACGTCGTAATGTTCGGATGGTGCTGCTTCGACGTGTTGATGTTATGATTGTAGCGGTCCACCCCCGCCTCTTTCAGCCGCGCCGCCTGCTCCGGCTTTAATATTCCGAGGCAGGCGCACACTTTCAGACCGAACCGCTCTTTAATTTCCTTGACCGCGGACACAACGGTGTCGATCTCTTTATCGCTCGGCCCGCGGCCGCTGGCGACGATGCAGTACGTCCCAATGCGCAAACGGTGCGCTTCTTCCGCGCCGCGCAACAACGTCTCTTTGTCGACCATTTTATACGTTTTCACCGGCGCCGTCGATACGGCGGACTGCGAACAGTAGCCGCAGTTTTCCGGACAGAGGCCGGATTTGGCGTTGATGATCATGTTCAGCTTCACTTTGTTTCCATAATAGGCGGAGCGAATCCGGTACGCCCCTTGCAGCAAAAGGAGCAGCTCCTCGTCCGGACAATCCAATATCGCCAATGCTTCCTCATCGGTCAGCTCGTGGCCTCCCAACACTTGCTCGGCCAACACCAGCCAGTTTGCCATCTCTCCTCTCCCCTTTCCATATCATTACATTTATCGTAACGGACCGACTGTATATTTGTCAACTATATTTTCATTTCGGTTTACTCTTAATCCGTCCGCCAGCAGAGGGCAAAAAAGACAGGCTCCCGTTTGAAGGTGCCTGCCCTCGGTTCCTCACCTAATGCGTCAATTTCTCGACGATGTCGCGGGCGATCCAAACGCCGCAGGCGCTCGCCTGAGCGAGGCCGCGCGTAATGCCGGCGCCGTCGCCGCCGACATACAGCCCGGCGATTTCTGTTTCAAAGCGGTCGTTGAGTTTTGGACGCGCCGAGTAAAACTTCGCCTCAACGCCGTAAAAGAGCGTATGCTCGGACGCCAGCCCTGGAGTAACATGGTTGAGCGCTTCCGTCATTTCGATCAAGCTTTTCATCGTGTTGTACGGCAGGACGAGGCCTAAATCACCCGGAACCGCTTCTTTTAACGTCGGTTCGATGAACCCTTCTTTGATCCGCTTTTCCGTCGATCGCCGTCCTTTTAAAATGTCGCCGTATTTTTGGACGATGATGCCGCCGTTGGACAAAGCGTTCGCCAGCCGGGAAATTTCATGGGCGTATTCGTTCGGCTTGTCAAACGGATCGGAAAACTTATGTGAAACAAGAAGGGCAAAGTTCGTGTTGTTGCTGCCGAGCTTTGGATCTTTGTACGCATGGCCGTTAGCAAGCATAATGCCGGAATGGTTTTCGACGACGACATGTCCGGACGGGTTGCTGCAAAACGTGCGCACTTGCGTCCCAACCGACGTGTTGAAAATGAATTTCCCTTCATACAGATGTTCGTTAATTTCTTGCATGACGATGTTCGATGTTTCCACACGCACTCCGATGTCAACCTGATTGTTGATCATCCGCAAACGGCGCTTGCGCAAGATTTTGCTCAGCCAAACCGAGCCATCGCGCCCCGGAGCGATGACGACTTTTTCCGCTGTCAACGTTTCGCCGTTTTTCAGCACAACGCCTTTCACTCGATGGCCGCTCTCCGTCCGCTCGGTCACGATATCATCCACTTCCGTTGTAAAGCGCATCGCAATCCGCGCGCGCAAATATTCAAAAATGCTTTTCAAAATTTCCAAGTTTTGCTCTGTGCCCAAATGGCGGACGTACGCGCGCAATAGCTTCAGCCCGGCCGCATAGGCGCGCCGTTCGATCTCTTTCACCTTGTCCGTCATCGGGTCGGTGATCGATGTCGTCGCTCCGTGCTTCAAGTTGATCTCATCGACATAGCGGATGAGCTCAAGCACGGTCGAAGCCGGCAAATAGTCGGTCATCCAGCCGCCGAATTCGCTCGTGATGTTGAATTTGCCGTCCGAATACGCCCCCGCTCCGCCGAATCCATTCGTGATCGAACAGGCCGGCACGCAGCCGGCATAGTCTTTTTTGCCAGCCGGCGGCGGACACTTTTCAATTTTTTTTTGCAAAATCGGACAATTGCGTTTATATATATCGTGCCCTTTATCGATCAAGAGCACGTTCGCTCCAGGGAGTTTGAGCGTCAGTTCGTAGCAAGTGAAAATGCCGGCCGGCCCGGCGCCGACCACGATCACATCGTAATGATTGTTCATGATCCATCCCTCATTTCTCATGTTCCATTCGAAAGTATACGGAACATTTGGCGGTTCGTCAAGGAAAAAACGAACTTTCTTACCGAATATAACGAAAAACGTTCGATATAATAGAGAGTTGTATAAAGCCAAAAAAATTGGTATGGTGGTAGAGAATGAATAGCGGGGAGGGAAAGGGATGCGCTTTTTCGTGAAACATTTTCTGAACGGCATGCTGACGATCGTGCCGATTTTACTCGCCGTCTATGTGTGCTACAAAGTGTTCGCCGTTTTGGATGGGCTGCTTGGCCAATACGTCCGTCCGTATTTGGATGGCCGCTACATTCCCGGCCTAGGCCTATTGGCGACCGTCGCGCTGATTACCGTCTGCGGCTGGCTGTCGACGCAATACGTGAGCGGCCGCCTCATTCGGCTCATCGACCGGTTGCTTGAAAGCATTCCCTTGATGAAAACTGTTTATTCCGTCGCCAAAGATACGATCGCTTCCTTCGTCGGGGAAAAACGATCGTTTTCGCAAGTCGTGCTCGTCACGATACCGGAGAGTGGCTGGAAATGCCTCGGCTTCATGACGATGGATGATGTCGGCGCTTGGCACGATCCTCTCGCCAACTACGTCGCCGTCTATATCCCGCAGACGTTTCAAGTCGCCGGGCTCACCCTGCTCGTCCCGAAAGAGCGAGTGGAAGTCGTCGACATCTCGCCGGAAGAGGCGATGAAGTTCATCCTCTCCGGCGGCGTGGCCGTCCGAAAGCTAAAACGGCTGCCCGAGTGACAACGGGCAGCCGTTCGCATGGCCATCCAAAACACGCCTGGCCGTCAAAAGTATCGCTTTTTCCAAAAGATGTACGCCGTCGCCGCTGACAGTGAACCGGCGAGCGCCATCGCGATCAAAAAGGCGTACGGAGAGTGTTGGTACGGAATCGGTACGTTCATGCCGTAGAAACTCGCCACCATCGTCGGCAGCGAAATGACGATCGTAATGGCCGTCAAAAACTTCATCACAATGTTTAAGTTGTTTGAGATGACCGAAGCGAACGCGTCCATCATGCCGCTTAAAATGCTGCTGTATACTTCGGCCATTTCAATCGCCTGCTTGTTTTCAATAATGACGTCCTGCAGCAAATCTTGGTCATCTTCGTACATGCGCAAATAGTTGAGACGCATGAGCCGCTCCATGACGATGTTGTTCGCCTTCAGCGACGTCATGAAATACACTAAGCTTTTTTCCATGCTGAGAAGCGAAAACAGCTCCTTGTTTTTCATCGATTGGTGCAATTCTTTTTCGATTTCGCTCGTCCGCCGATTGATTTGCTTCAAGTAGCGCAAATAATACGTTGAAATCATGTACAGCATTTGCAAGGCGAACCTTGTTTTCATAAACGTGTAAAAGTTTTTGATTTTGTTTTTAGAGAATTCTTCGAAAATCGGATTCTCCTGCAAACAAACCGTAATAAAACACGTGTTCGTAATGATCATGCCGATCGGAATCGTCTCGTAAATCGGGCCGTCCACTTCATCATGGGCGACAATCGGAATGTCGACGATAATGAGCACATGGTTGTCTTCCTTTTCGACGCGCGACCGCTCCTCGTCATCCAACGCGTCTTTGATCGAATCGATCGGAATGTCCAAATGGTGGGCGATGTAGCGAATTTCTTCCTCTGTCGGAGCGACGAGGTTGATCCAGCAGCCGTTTTCGATCCGATCAATTTCGCGCATTTTGCCGCTGGCATCCGACAAATACATTTTCATCATTTGGCATCCTTCCTCCTTTTTACGCGAGGAAGGCGGCGCCTCTTCCTTTCCGTCCGGAGCTCGTTTTCGTATGATGAGCAGCGGGCGGGAGAAGGAACAGGCCGCGTTCCCCGCTGTATTCCGGCTCCGGTTCGTTCGGGCTTGAACTACTCATATACGAAAACGCCACTCCTTTCAAAAAAGATGTCCCTCAAGTAATGATAGCGCGGACCGGCCCGTTTGTATAGTAGTTGCCATAAAAAAAGCAGCCTACTGGCTACTTTATTCAGTAAAACGGTGCAATGTTCAAACGTCGCCCGTCTCGGCTGCTTTATTCACTCGATGGTGTCGTGTTGAAAAAGTCAGGCGCCTGTTTGCCCGTTTGCCGGCTGTCCGAGCGGCGCGGATGCTTTTCATTGCTTTTCCCCATCAGTCCGTCGGATTCGTAGCTGAGCGGAAACGTCCGCTTTTTGCCCACCGCCCTCACCCCCTTCGCTTTTACTGTTTGCCGCCAGCCAGCGTTTTACTCCAACCGATGAAAACAAGGACGCCGCCACTTTATGGAAAGCGCTTCATCCTAAAATTGTCAGCTAATGTTCACACAATCGTTTTACCGGCTCTTCTCGATTCGCTTATAATAAACAAGTGAGGAGGGGAAGCCATGAATATCACCATCACAAAAAAAGCGTTTGATTGGTACAAGCGGGAGCTCGGGCTGAAACCGGGCGATGCGATCCGCTTTTTTGCCCGCTACGGCGGGTGCAGCGCCGTGCAAAAAGGGTTTTCGCTTGGCATGGCCAAAGACGAACCGGCGGACAAGCCGGCGGCACAGACGACGGTTGATGGCGTCACCTTTTTTATTGAAGAGGGCGACCAATGGTATTTCGATGGACGCGATTTGACTGTGGATTTGGACGAAAAAAGCGATGAGCCGGTTTTTCTCGTCCATTGATGTCCTGCGGCGATTGAAAAAGCTAGCCTTGGCGCTCACTTTTTCGAATGATGGCGATCGTGCAACGGGAGATGCAGACGAGCTCCCCTTGTTCGTCCGTAATGCGCACATCCCACACCATCGTCGTCCGGCCGCGGTGCAACACCGTCCCTGTCGCCGTCACCGTCCCGCTCCGGACAGCGCGGACGTGATTGGCGTTTATTTCCAATCCAACAACGTTTTCCGTGTTGGGGTCCACAAGCGCGTACGCGCCGATGCTGGCGACCGTCTCCGCCAAGGCGACCGAGGCGCCGCCATGCAGCAGCCCAGCCGGCTGGTGCGTGCGATGGTCAACCGGCATCGTCGCGACGACGCGGCCTTCGCCAATCTCGACAATTTCGATGCCGAGCGTATCGATCAACGTATGTTTCGCCATTTCCTTCACAACGGCCAAATCGATCATCATTCCTTCTTCCCCCGTTTCGTGAATCGTTCCAGTTCAAAAAGCCGTCCTTCCTGCTGCAAAACGCGCGTTTGCGTCTCGCCGAGCAAATCGAAATGCGGAAACTCACCGCGCCGGTCGATCCACTCTTCCTTCAGCCCGTACTGCCGCCCCCAAGCGGCGAGTTTTTCGACATCGGCGCAGCCGACTTTCGTCACCGTCGTGCAATGCGGAAACCGTTCGTCGTACCAATAGTGGGTCAAAAAGGCGATTTCACCGCGCTTCACTTTCTCTTTCCACGCCGCGAGCTCATGTCGGCGGATGCCAAACGCCATCGCACCGCTCCCCTTTACCGCTTCGCCCGCTCATATGCTTCATGCCAGTCAGGAAAATATTTGCGGATCACGATCGGCCGAAACGTATCGCGCTTGACGCAAACGTGCTGCGACTTTCCGGTCACCGCCACCTCGCCGTCCGGGGCGAGAATCTCGTAGCCGTATGTCACGCGAATGCCGTCATAGGCGTCAATCCACGTGCGGACAGTCGCGGTTTCCCCATAACGAAGCGGCTTTTTGTACGACACTTGCAAATCGACAACAGGCGAAATGATGCCTTCTTTCTCCATGTCAGCATAATGAAAGCCAAGCTGTTTGATCAATTCCGTGCGCCCGACTTCCATCCAAACTAAATAGTTCGCGTGGTAGACGACGCCCATTTGGTCTGTTTCCGCATAACGCACTTCAATTTGTTTTTCTGCCACTTTCACGTTCGTTCTCCCTCCATTTTTTGCCGGGCCTCCTCTTCTATGTTACCATTCGCCCGTCGGCTCGCTCAAGCGGTAGACAAAAAAACGAAGCCGCCCCCGCATGAGGGCTGCTTCGTCTACTGGTAGCCGTGTTCCCGTGCAGCTGCTTCGTCTTTAATTTCCGCGCGCATTGCAGCGATCGCTTCTTCGCGGCGGCGGTTTTTCGCACGAATCTTCTCCTGTTCCTCCGGTGACGCAAACTGCATCGTTTCTTCGGCTTTTTCTATGTTCTCAATGGTGTTTTGTACCATTTCTTGCAGCTTTTCCACATTGTCGCTGCGGTCATCCGGTTTCGGACGCGGCATGAATGCTTCCTCCTTTGCGCGAGTTTCCGGCTATTCGCCCTTCGTTTGGATCACTTGGGCGTGCTGGCCGGACTGGTCTTGCATTTGTTTGCCCTTGTTTCCTCCTGCGGCTCGAGGCTGTGTGCCGATATGGTTCGGCACGAAATGTTTGCGGCTTCCTTTCGGATTGCTCATTGTCTTCGCCTCCTCGCCATCTAGTCTGTCCGCCCGGAGGACCGCTATGCATGGGTTATTCTGCTTTCTTGAGCATCCGCTCTTCCAGCTTTTTCTCAATTTTTTCGAGCGCTTCCCGATCGTTCAACAATTGCCGTTTGTTCTCGCTGATCAGTTCTTGGAGAGTCATTTTGCGGGATCGTCTCATCGCTTCAACCTCCCCTCACTTTTATTGTAATCTTATTCATGCCCAAAAAAGATAAAAATTATGACAACTTTTTGAAAAATAACGAACCACGAAGAAAGCGCCTTTCGCTGCAGCCATCTGCTCAACGAAAAAGCGCTGTTTCCTGCTCGAGCCGTTTCGCCGTCACCGGGCCGACAATTTTTCGCCGAATGACGCCGTTTGGATCGATAATATACGTCGTTGGAATCGTTTGGATTCGATATTGACGAAGCGCTTCGCCGCGCACATCGAGGCCGACTGGAAACACGAGCCCGTTCGCTTTCGCAAACCGCTCAGCGTTGTCCAACGTATCTTGCGTCGTCAAATGGACGGCAAGGAGCGCAACTTCGCGGCCATGCCGCTCGTAAAACTTGGCAAGCTCCGGCATTTCCTTTTTGCACGGCGGGCACCATGACGTCCAAAAGTTGAGGACGACCGCTTTGCCGCGCCAATCGGACAGCTTGATCGATCGGCCGCCAAGCGCCGGCAAGGTCAGGTCAGGGGCCGTCTGGCCCACTTCCGGACCGACTCCGTTTGCTTCATTCGGTTTGTCAGCCGCCATCGCATTCCAAAGGCCATAACCGGCTACAGCCAAGAACAAAAGAACGACTAGCCATTTCCGCACGTTATCCCCTCCCTGCCGGCGTCTCCCGCCGCTCTGTCCATAATTATAGCACATACGTTTGCCATTTACCAACCATCGTGCTTAAAACGAAAAAACGAGGGGCACGCCCTCATCATTATCGGATGTTTTTATGATCGTTTTTCATTTTCTCCGCTTCGACTTCTGCGTACGAAGCGAATTCGCTCCTCCATTCGTTAAAGCCGTTTTTCTTCTTCGCGTTGTTGTTTCGTTGGGCATTGGCATTGCCAAGTTTTGTCCGGCCCATGCGTCTCCTCCTCTGCTTCCGTCGGTTCACCTATAGTATCCGCCGGCGGCCAAAAAACTATGCATACAGCGCTTCAACCGGCGACCGAAACAATGGAAGAAAAGCGAAACAAACACTAGGAGGCTGGTGAAAAACGCCCATTTCCCCTAAATCGATGATTCTTGAGTGGAGGGAAGAGCAACATTTATATATAAGGCTCCTCCGTTTGAGAAGCGACATGATTGAACCGCATTTCCTGTCAAATCACCAGCATTCTAGGTGAAAATCGCTGAAAATCAACAACGCTTCGACCTCATGCGGACCGAAGAAAAATGAAAAGGAAACAACGTTCCATCCGACAACACCGAGGCGTCGAATGTTGTTTCAGCCCGAATCGAAGAAAACTAAGCATCGGATGACGGATCACCCGTTTCAATCGGGTGGTCCGGATAGGAAATCCAGTCGCTGAAGCTGCCGACGTACAGCCGAACGTTGTAATAACCAGCTTCGCGGAGCGCCAACACGTTCGGACAGGCGGTGACGCCGGAACCACAGTAAACGATCAACGACTGCCCACGGTCAAAATCGGCAAACCGAGCCGCCTGCTCGACAGCGCTTTTCCAGTAGCCGCCTTCCGTCATTCCGTCTTTCCAAAACCGGTGCACTGCTCCCGGAATGCGGCCGGCTCGGCGGTCGATCGGTTCTTCCAGGCCGGCATATCGCTTCCATTCACGCGAATCAATGAGCACAGCCGAGCGATCGCGGACGGCGGCGCGCACATCCTCAACCGTCGCCAGCCATGACCGATCCGGACGCGGCCGAAACGGGCGGGACGCCACAGCAGGGACGACGTTCGTCACCGGATGCCCTTTCTTCTTCCATTCACGATAATTGCCGTCCAATACGTATGCGTGGGCATGGCCGAAATAGCGAAGCAGCCACCAGCAACGCGCCGCCATCGCCCCGTCTTGGTCGTCGTAAGCGACAACGGTCACCGTTTCATCGATGCCGACCCGGCCAAACACGTCCGCCGCTTGCTCGGCCGACGGAAGCGGGTGGCGGCCGCCGTGCTCTCCGACTGGGCCCGACAAGTCGCGTTCCAAGTCCATATACACGGCACCGGGAATATGATCTTCCTGGTAAACGGCCGCTCCTTTCGCAGGATCGCCAAGCCAAAACCGACAATCAAGAATGCGCGTGTTTTCGTCGTGCAAATGGCGAAGGAGCCATTCATGGGAAACAAGCGACGCCATATGTCCTCCCCCTTTTTGTTTTTGCTGACGCCAAACGTTGTTTCTTGATCGGAACGGAAAGCAGCCAATCATCAACAGGACGCCGGCGGCGCCGACACGCTCAGCCAGCGCTCGCCATCGTCACGATCGCTCTTTCCCTTCAAGCCGGTTCACGTACTCGCGCACCATCTCCGGCGTCACGCACCGGCGCGCCGGCACGAGGCCGCTTTTGGCCAGTTCGTTCATCCGCTTCGTCACTTCATTGATCCCATCAACCGTAAACGGCTCGCCGCGGCGGCACCGCTCGACCGCTTCGTCGATGAGCCGCTCGCGCTCGGCGTCGAGCATAGCAAATTGCTTCAAGATGGTATGCTGTTTTTGCACATGGGCAGTGATCGCGTGATGCACTTCGCTCAATGGTCCTCGTCCTTTCCTGCTTCTTTTTCCATCAAACGCCGGACGTTCGGTTTCGGCGTCCAACAGTTGAACCGATAGTTCGGTTTCGTCGCATAGCCGAGCCGGCGGCAATACGTGTACAGCCCGTCGGCTCGCTTTTCTATACGGTAGTGGATGCATGTAGCGCAAGCGTGAAACCGGTTCATCAACGCGCCTCCCCGCCGCGGCCCGAAAGAAGGCCGCGAAGCGCCGCTTCGATGCGGGCGAGCGCCTCATGATCCGCCGTTGCGGAGAGCACGGCAAGCAAGCCCTCCATATAGCTGTCGACTTGTTCCGCGAGAGCGGCCGAAAGTGCGGCGACGGCAGCCTTGTATTGTTCTGCGTACGTCGCCACAAGCCGCTCTTTTTGCTCAGCCAAATAGGCGTCGATCGGCTCGACAAGCGCCGCCTCAATTTCCTCTTTCATCCGCCGCTTTTCGTCGCGCTCAAAAAATGATTTGGCGTTTTTGTACAGCGAAAGCGCCTTGGCAAACCGCGCCCGGTCCACATCCCCAAGGGCGTTGGCAAACTCCGGCGCCGAAAAGGCAAACGGCTCAGGCGGCGTGAGCGCGAGCGCATCATCGAAACGACGAAGCTCATGGAATAGGCGCGAGAACTGCTCGGCCAGCTGCTTGTGCAAAAACGACTCAACACGCAAGCTCGTCGCCCGCAACTCTTGGGCCAAATCAAAGCCAACCGATGCGAGCAACTCGTCGAGGCAACGCTCAAGCGCCCGACGCGCCGGGCCTTGGTCGTCGCGGAGCACCGCCGGGTTGAACGCCTCCTTAAACATATCATTGAGGCGGAAAAAGACGCGCTGCTTGACGTAATAGAGCAATTCGTCGACTTCCTGGCGAAGCGCCTGCCGGCCGTAGGCATCATCAATGCCAGCAAGCACGGCGTGCATCTTCGTTTTCACCGCCTCAAGCGCCTGCCGTTTCTCCGCTTTTTCCGCTTCGCTTTGCCCGGCGGCGCGCGCGAATTCCTCTGCCGTCCGCCGCGCCCGCTCAAGCTCGGCATATGCGCTCTCGACGGCGACTTCCGCCAGTTCTTCCGTTAAGAAGCGGAAGAAGTCGGTTTCAAAGGCAGACAAGCCGGAGTCCGCCAAGACGCCGCGCGGACCGGGCTCGGCCCCCGTTTTTTCCGCCAGCGCCAAGCGGCTTGAGAGCGCATAAAGGCGCGGGAAGCGGATGCCGAAGCGGGCGAGCTCTCCGTTCATATAGGAAATGACGGCCTCAAGCTCCTCTTTCGACTGGGCCAAATCAGCCGCATTGATGACGAAAAACATTTTATCAAGCGCAAACGTGTCTTTCACGCGCCCAAGCTGAAGCAAAAACTCGCGGTCTGCTTTCGAGAACGCATGGTTATAATACGTCACAAACAACAACGCATCAGCATGCTTCATGTAATGAAACGCCACTCCCGTATGGCGGGCGTTAAGTGAATCCACCCCCGGGGTATCCACAAGCGTCACCCCTTGGCGGGTGAGCGGACAGTCGGCGTACAACACGACCTCATCTAAGAAGCATGACACCGCTTCGTCAGCGACATACGTCTCGAGTTCTTCCCAACCGATGGAGACGATCTCCCCGAATCGACCGTTCATCCGCTCATAGCCGGCCGCGGCAGCTGCCAAAAAAGCCACATGCGGCTTTTGCGCCGGATGTTCGGCTCCCGATTCGGCCAGGCGGGCGCAAAGGCGGAGCGCTTCATCCCATGTATCCGCCTCATGGCCGCACTGCCGAAGCGACGATTGCACATCCGTCCAAATTTTCGGTTCGCTTTTCACCTTGACCACCGCCGTGCCGTGCGGATGCTTGTGATCAGGCGGGGCGATTTTGCTGATGGCGGCGGTGGTCGGGTTGGGCGACGATGGCAGAAGCGGGGCGCCGAGCAAGGCGTTCGCCAGCGACGATTTGCCGGCGCTGAAGGCGCCAAACAAGGCGACGGTAAACGATCGCTCGCGAAGCCGACGCGCCTTGTCGCGCAATGGTCCAGCGAAGCGGCCAAGCATTTCGGACCGTTCAAGCCAAGCCACCGCCTCCTCAAGCCGCTCGGCCGCCTCTTCGCTCCGCTGTTTTCCGCCGCTTGAAAGCGTCCGAGCTTCGTCCGCTCTTTCGCTCACTCCGAGGCCGGCCGCTTCCTGACCGAGCGCTTGCTCTTTGACGGAAAGACGGCTTGTTTCCGCTGGCTTGGATGCTGCTTGCGGTTTTGCCGCCTCGGCATGACGCGCTTTCCGGAAGACCGGCGGCGCCGTCAACGCGGCGAGACGGTTTTCATCAAGCGATGCAGACTCGCATGGAGCAGCGATCAGCTGCTCGAACGCACGCCGGCGCTCGTCCCGCTCGGCTCTGAGGCGGGCGAGGCGGGCGGCGAGCTCCACTTTTTCGCGCGCCGCCGAAAGCTGTCCGTTCAATGTTTCTGTTTGGGCGGCCGCCCGTTTGGCGATTTGTTCCTTCAGTTCGGCAAACAAGGCGAGCGCCGAGTCGCGGTAGCGTTTTTTCAGCGCCGCCGCCACCTCATCCGTATAATTTAATAGCGCGGCGCCGCTTGATTCCGCCCCTTGTTTGACGAGGCCGGCAAGCATCGTCTCATCCCACTCCGCCGTCCATTGCTGGCACTCGCTGAGCCAAGCGTCATCAGCATGCCATTCCTTTCCAAACTGAACAAGGAGCTGGCGGACGTGCCATTCGATTTGCGCCGCTGCTTGCGCTTTGACGCTTTCATAAAACGCCTCAAGCCGCCGCTTGCGCTCTTGCTCCGTTTTTGTCTTCGCGAACAACAGGCCCACTTTGAAATTCGGCTGCATCGCCTGCAAGTACGCCTCAGCCCGCTCCCTCGTCTCAAACGGCATCAAGTACGCGTTTTGCAGCACGCGCTCAAGCTCCGAACGGAACGCCCCCTCTGCCCGCGCCGGCGCTGTTTGCCAATCGGCAAGCTCCGCCTCAAGGCGATCGAGCTCCGCGATGGCTGCCGCCTCGTCATCGGCGCCGCCAAGCGCCTCAAGGCGCGCCTCAATCTCTTGCTCAAGCGGCTCGTGCCGTGCGCGGAGATGCTCAAGATGGCCGGCGGCGATCCGTTTTAACGCCGACTCGGCGCCGCGGACGAGCCATTCCTCCTTGTCGGCAAACAACCGGCGCAAACAAGTGACAAGCTCATGCCATTCGTTGTGTGGATGTGACGGGGCTTTCAGCGACAAGAAAAACAAACGGGCCGCCTCAACCCCCCAACGCCGGAACGCCTCGGCGGCCGAGGCGCGAAATTCAGCGAACGGCAACTCATCGTCGCGATGTTTATCGATTTGGTTGATGATCAAATAAACGGTTTTTCCTTCATCTGTTAATTGCTTCGTAAATTGGAAGTTTAATTCCGCTTGCACATGGTTATAATCCATGACGTAAAAGACGACATCCGCCAAATGAAGCGCTGACTCCGTCGCCAGCCGGTGGGCGTCATCGGTCGAATCGATGCCCGGCGTATCTAGGATAGCGACCCCCGGCGGGATGGCGTCCGTCGTTCGGCTGATTTCAATCCATTCGATCGTCTCCCCGTCCCGGCATTGGGCGCGAATCAAGTCCGGGTCGTACGGCGGTTCATACTCGACCGGCTCATCGCGGTGGAAAAAGACGCGCACATAGTCCGGGCCGGCTTTCACTTTGACGAGATTGGCGCTCGTCGGAATCGGGCTGGACGGCAAAAGCGGCTCGCCGAGCAACGCGTTGATCAAACTCGATTTGCCGGCGGAAAAATGGCCGCAAAACGCGACAATCAGCTCGCCGGATGCCGCTTTTTCGATGAGCTGCTTCACTTTGTCCGCATGCTCCTGGTCATCTGCGGACTGAAGCTGATCGTGCATGTCGATCATTTTCGAAAGCCACAACCGCAATGACGGCCGCTCAATCGCAATATTCCCCATGACCAAAACCCCTTTGTTTCCGTCAATGTCATTTACATTCATTTTACTGCATTTCGCCCCGTTTCCCAATAGAAAAAATGAAAAATCCCGCCGTAACCCGACAGGATGACATAGAGAAAGAGGCAACGCCCCGGCGCCGCCCGCAGGCGAACTGCGAACAGATGTCATCATAGACGGCTCAAGGGCTGTTTTTCATTTGTCCGCTGCTTTCAGCTTGCCGCATCTTGCGGATGGCAGCCCCCACTTAACCGGGGCAAAAACCGCGGCCGCGCCCGAAACACCTCCCGATAGTCGGTGAGCGCGGCCAGCGCCCTTTCCTCAACCGCGATGCGAATCGACAGCAAAAATGCGTTCAAAAGCGAAAAGACAAGCGCGGTGATCGGTGCTTGAAACAAAAGCGGCAACAGCGCGATCTCTAAGGCGACGACCACATAGTTCGGGTGGCGAAGCCATCGGTACGGCCCTTTTTTCACTACTTGGCCGTTTGGCACGATCAAAATTTTCGTATTCCAAAAACGGCCGAGCGACAAAATCGTCCATACGCGCAACCCCTCGACGGCAAGAAAGAACGGAAACAAAAGCGGCCAGCGGCGCGACGGACGCGCGCCTTTTCGAAGCGCCTCAACAGCCAATGACAAAAAGAAACCGACATGCATCAATACGATCAACGGGTAATGGCAGGCGCCGAACTCCCGCGCCCCGAGCGCTTTCACATACTGTTCATTCCGTTTTGCAAGCCGAAGCTCAATGACGCGCATGCCGGAAACCGCCAAAAACACGAACAGAAACCGCACGATCATCCCTCCCATTGAAGCAGCACCATTTCCGCACTAAAGCCCGGGCCGAGAGCGATAAGCAGGCCGTGCCCGGGCGAAAGCGGCTGCCGCATCATCTGCTCGAGCACAAAATACACGGTGGCCGACGACATGTTGCCGTAGCGGGCGAGCACGTCTCTAGCGGCTTTTGTCTGTTCCGGACCGAATCCGAACGCCTCCTCGTACGCTTCAATGACTTTCCTCCCGCCCGGGTGGGCGATGAAATAATGAAGATCCCCAAGCCCTAACCCATGTTCCTGCAAAAACGACTCGACTTGCGGGCGCAGCCATGTGCGGACAATCATTGGAATATCTTTTGAAAAGACGACAAACAGCCCTTCGTCACAGACATCCCAGCCCATCACGTCTTCCGAGCCGGGCATGAGCACCGAGCGGGCGGCGATGACACGCGGCGCGCCGTTTGCCGACGCCGCTCCGTCGCCGGCCACAAGCACGCACGCCACGCCGTCGGAAAAAAGCGACGTACCGATCACATTGCTTTTGGACCAATCATTGAGTTGAAACGTCAAACTGCAAAACTCAACGGCGATCACAAGCGCCTTGGCATTCGGAAACGCGCGGCAATAGTCGGCTGCCCGGGCGAGCCCTGCCGCCCCTCCCGCACAACCGAGCCCCCAAATCGGCACACGCACAGCATGAGGGGAGAACGGCAATACGTTCATCAGCCGCGCCTCGATGCTCGGTGTCGACAGTCCCGTCGTTGAGATGTAAAACAGCGCATCGATCTCCTCATGCAAAACATGGCTGGACGAAGCCTTGCACAAACAGTCGTTGACCGCCTCACCGCTGTAGCGAACGGCGCGGTCGATATACACCCCGTTTTTTTCTCCAAAGCCGTGCGGCACGCTGTACCAAGCAAGCGGCTGGACAAACGTGCGCGTATGGATGCCGCTGTTGTCAAACGCCTGCAGCAGCCGCTCAGCGCGCGCCATTCGCCCGGCGAACAGCCCGGCGACATGCTGCTTCACCTCGTCTTGGGCGGCCGTATACGGCATCCTTGCTGTGCCGACAGATAAAAGAACCGGCATACAAACACCTCGGTCTGTTCCTCTTTTTCTATTAGGGTGCGCAACAAGCCAATCGGTATGCAGAGGAAAGTGTGTTTGTGCACCAATTTTTTTCGGGAACAGCTGATCGGTCCCTTGTTTTTTTTGCGCCCAAAAAACAGCATGCGGCAATCAAAAAACAGGCGCGGACAAAGCCGGCCTGTTTTTGAAGGAAAATGGTCATGAGCGAGGATGTACATAGAGATGTTTGTCGTTTACCTAGCTTTTAGCGCGCGGATTTCGCTTTCATGCTCGAGCAAGTGCAAAGCGAGGGATTGAAGCACGAGCTCTTGCCGGGCTTGTCCGGCAATGGCTTCATTGACTTTTTGTTGCATTTCTGTGAGGGTTTGTTTCATCGCCGAAATTTCATTGAGCGTTTCTAACGTTTCCACGACAGCTTGCCGAATAAACGGCAATTCGGCAACGTCCTCTTTCGTCGCCATCGTCCGTTCAATGTGCCCGATTCGGCCGTCCAACGCCGCGACGCCCTCTCTCGTCGCCA
>NZ_MQMG01000007.1 GCF_001908025.1 Geobacillus proteiniphilus | reverse complement strand
AAATTCAGCGCGGGGAGAATCGTATTCAAATGGCTGGTATACATATCGAACACTTGTTCCTAATTGCCAAGCGCATAAAAACAGTCGGCTAGCTTTCCACAGGCCGCAATGAAATCTTCCACCCAGCCTTTTTTCGTTTGTAAAAATTGTTCATAATATTGAATGGCCCATTCGTATTGTTGATGGTCAAATAATTCATTTGCAAAGTAAAACAAATCTCTAGGTGAAAATTCTTTGCCTTGAGCTAACTGCTTCTCGTAAATGTTTAAGTTTCGATCGGAATGATGATGGACCGGGTTATGGATCACGGTGATGTCACTGTTGAGAATCGTTCCCCATACTTCCAAGTATTCATGAACCATACCATGCCATTTGAAATGATTGGAGCGCTTGACCAGACGATTGCGACGGACGGTGGAGATGGTTGTTCCATGTTCATCCCGCGCAAGGCTGTAGACCATGGTCACCGAATCGACATCAGAAGGAAGGGTATGCTTCAACGTGAGGAATTTTTCTTGGTCTTCTTTCCATAACACATCATCGGCGTCTAACCAAAAAATATAATCCATTGTAGCATGGGAAAACGAGAAGTTTCTTGCTGCGGAAAAATCATCATTCCAAGGAAAGTCAATGATTCGTGTGGTATAACGTCGAGCAATTTCTTTTGTTCGATCAGTGGATCCTGTATCAACAATAATGATCTCGTCGACTAGATTTTGAACGCAATCTAAGCATCGGGCAAGGACATCTTCTTCATTTTTGACAATCATACAAAGGCTGATGGTGATCAACGAGCTTACACCTCCTTAGATGAGGGGTGTTTTTAATATATATGAAAAACGTAAAGAAGTGCTTATGCGAATACCTTTCGAGTCTTTTGAAAAGGGCTTAAATGGTTAGGATTCTGTAAACAATGGGGGACAGCGAGACGGCTGATTCGAATGTGCTTAAAGATTGACAGAGATCGAAACCGTGGCGTTTGAATGGTCGAGGCTATTGCTTTTTGCTTTGGAATTCGGGAAACGATACGAACAATCAATAATATAATCCCTCGCCCCCCCTTTCCGTACGGGATGAAGACGTTGATCATACACCGTTGAGTCCGTTTCATGATTAACGAGAACGGAAGGGGGATAGGTTGCTTTCCCGCTTGGCCGAATAATGGGGTTGCCTGGCTTCCATTAACACCCCGATTTCATGAGGAGCCAAGTCTCATCGCTGGTTCTCGTCAAGCCACTGGGCAATCTCATAAAGGGTGTGCCGATCCAAGAGCGTTCGTAGCCCTTTCAGGCAGGAAGCCGCCTGAGGATGGGGTCCAGTCAAATATGTTTGGATCGCTTCTGGCAAGTACGCCCGGTATCGGGAATAACTCGACAACCTAGGGTTTGGCCTCCCACTCGGTGAACATCTCTTTCCGCGTTTTTGATTTTCCGTTCCTGCTTGCGAAGTGTCTGTGGTATCCATCCGTGATCGTTGGTGATGGTTAGACGTTTCTGAGACGTTTCATGGATGATTCCGCTCTTTTCCATGGTTTTCATTAGGGGCAGTATAACCGGAGTGGGCACCGCTTATGCGTTGCATGTTAACTTTTCAATGAGCATGTATATAGTTAGATACAGAATAATGAAAATTGGGATTAGGGTACTTTTCGTACAGTTTTGCACAAACATAGTGTGGGAAATTTGGCCTTATAATTGAGAGTGCTTTCTAATAAAATGAAATTAAGCAATTGCTAAATATTTTTAAGACCAATCCGATTTTGCACAATTGTGCAGGGGGTCTGGCGATGTCGCTTGATGAACGCAGTACTGCGATATTACAAGAGTTGGTAAGGCGCGATGGTTATCTATCAGTAAAGGAGTTGATCAAAAAGTTTAATATATCCAGACGAACGGTTTATTACGATATAGAAAAGATTAACTATTGGTTAAAGATCAACCATCTTGATGAAGTGAAATATGTTCGGACTTCAGGCTTTTATATAACAGAACGGACGAAACAAGCTATTCTCGAAAAATTAAAAAATTCAGAGGCATGGAATTACGCATATTCTAAGAAAGAAAGGTTGGCGCGGCTTGCAATCCATTTATTAGTAGAGGAACCACCACATTTCCTGAAAGATTTATCAGAAAAAACAAAAGTGAGTAGAAATACGACCATTAAAGATTTAAAGAAATTGCGTGCACAGTTGAACAGTTTCCAATTAACCCTTTGTTTTACCCGCTACACTGGCTATGTAATAAAGGGAAAGGAAGAAGATAAACGAAGAGCGATCGTATATTACTTATCCCTTGTTATTCCACACCAGCAAAATTGGCAAACGGTTTTAGCTAATTTAAAACGCCTGTTGATCCATGATGAGGATGAGTCAACTACAGTTTTAAGTGAGCTAAGAAATATACTCGATGTCTTAAATGAATGTGAAAAGAATTTAAATATACAGTTTGCAGATGATGTTTTGTACCACTTGGCTCTACGCTTTTGGTTATTTGGAAAGCGAATCGTCCAAGGTAAAAAAATCGACTTTGATCCGGTGGAAAAGGAAGTGATCCAGCAAACGAAAGAATTTGAAGCAGCACAAACAGCAAGAAGCAAGTTGGAATCCATCTTTCAAACTTCTATTCCAGATGATGAAGTTTACTATTTGGCTACTCATTTATTAAGCAGCAAAGTCCAATATTCTGGAAATTCTCTGCAAAGTCATGATGATTATAAGAATCTACAAAATATTGTGCAAAAAATGGTTGCAGAATTTCAAGCTTTTACATGTATTACGTTTCCAAACAGGAAAGCAGTTGAAGAAAACTTGCTTTTACATTTAAAGCCTGCCTATTACAGAATTAAATATGGCTTACAAGTGGAAAATCCGATGATTGAGTTAATTAAGACAAAATATAAAGATCTTTTCTTAATTACAAAAAAGGTGATTCATCATTTTGAAAACGCTATCGGCAAGAAAGTTAGCGATGAGGAGGTAGCGTTAATTGCCATACATTTTGGAGGATGGTTGCGTAAAGAAGGAATTCAGCCAAAAGAACGGAAACGCGCCATTCTTATTTGCGCGAGCGGCATCGGTACTTCAACCATTTTACGAAAACAGTTGGAAGGATTATTTTCAACCGTTGACTTTGTGGAAACCATTTCTGTAAGAGATTACGAGCAAAGGGATTTTCATGACATTGATTTTGCTGTTTCGACTATTCCGGTTTCTAAGAAAAAGCACCCTGTATTCGTCGTTAATCCGATTTTAACGGATCAAGAAAAAGAAACGCTATTAAAAAAGGTTCATGCTTTATTTGGCGAAAGCGCATCACAGAATACAAAATATTCCCCAGAAGCGATTTTGGGAATCATTAAGCAATACGCTGATATAAAAGATGAACAAGCACTAATGACCGCATTAAAGGAATACTTTTATAAGCCTTCTATTCCAAAAAATTGGACGAGAAAACCGGGCTTACTTGATCTGCTTTCACTAGAATATATTCAAATTGCTACGAAAGTGGAAAGTTGGGAGCATGCAATAGAGCTCGCCTCTAAACCGCTTTTACAAACCGGTAGAATAACGCAGCAATATGTTGTTGGGATGATCAATCATATTAAAAATTTGGGACCGTACATCATCATCGCGCCGAAAGTAGCACTTCCTCACGGAAAGCCGGACGAAGGGGTGAAAAAGCCAGGGATTAGTTTGTTGGTGCTGAAAGATCCGGTTTCTTTTTCGGAAAAAAAAGAACATGATGTTCAATTAATCTTTGTTTTGGCATCAGTAGATCCAGAAATTCATCTTCATGCATTATCAACATTGTCGGAGTGCTTTCAGTCATCTGAATTTGTCCAAGAGTTAATTCGATGTTATACGCCTGAAGAAATATGGTCGTATTTAAAAAAGAAAATGAGCGAGGATAACAAAAAGGAGATTAGTCATGAAGTTTTTAGAACCAAACCTAGTAGCATTGAATGTAAAAGCTAATACACCTGAAGAAGCTATTAGGAAAGCGGGACAATTACTTGCTGATCAAAATCATGTCGATCATTCTTATATAGAGGCGATGGTGGAATCGTATAAAAATAATGGACCATATTTTGTTTTAGCACCGCAAGTAGCTTTGCCGCATGCAAGACCGGAAGATGGAGTGAAAGAAGCGTCAGTATCGCTTGTACAGTTGGCAGAACCGATCGAATTCGGAAACAAACCAAACGATCCTGTCAAGCTTGTGTTAGCTCTTGGAGCTTCTAATAATGATGAACACTTGGAAATTTTAAAAAAGTTAATGGTATTGTTAGGAAATAAAGAGACAATCGAAAAGATGATCCACGCAAAGACATATGAGGAAATTGAAAATTTTATTAGAGGAGTGGGAGCATGAAGTTATTATGTGTTTGTGGTCTAGGACAGGGAACGAGTTTAATTTTAAGAATGAATGTGGAACAAGTTTTGTCTGAACTAGGAATTGCGGCAGATGTAGAACATACGGATGTATCTACTGCATCAAGCATGGATGTAGATTTTATCGTGACCAACAAGGAATTGGCTGATTCTTTAGCTGGTGTAAACGCGAAGATCATTATTGTGAATAACTATTTTGATCGAGTGGAAATTAAAAATGCCTTAGAGGAGAATTTAAAATAATAATCTTCATATTAGGAGAGATGGCCAATGGAAATCATTAAGTGGATTGCTGCCAATGTGTTTGGAACGCCGGCTATATTGCTAGGTTTCATTGTATTTATTGGTTTGCTATTACAGAAGAAAAAAACCAATCAAATTATCAGCGGCACATTTAAGGCTGTCATCGGGTTTCTAATTATTGGCGCTGGTGCTGGCGTTATAGTAGATTCTTTGACCGTTTTTGAACCTATGTGGAAAGAAGTATTTAATTTAAAGTCGGAATCGTTAGGTAAGTTTATAGGGCAGGAAGGATTTAACGCGAAATACGGAAGTGCGGTAACTTTAGCCATGACAATAGGGTTTTTAATTAACGTCTTGCTAGCCAGATTGACCAAATTCAAATACATTTATCTGACTGGACATATGATGTTTTGGACAACGACCGTTTTTGCCGGTATTGTTATTCATACAGTTGGAGATGTGTCATTTTGGAAACTTGTTATCTTTCTATCTATTATTATGGGTCTCTATTGGACATTACAGCCAGCGCTTACACAACCATTTATGCGGAAAATTACGGGCAACGATAATATTGCTTTAGGGCATACATCTGCATCTGTTGCGTTGATTGGGGCACTGGCCGGTAAAGTACTTGGTAATAAAGAGAATGATTCAGAAAAGATCAAACTTCCAAAAGGGTTGGAGTTTTTAAGGGATTCTAATGTCATTACTGCACTAACGATGGGAACGTTATTTTTAGTAGGTGCAATCATTGTTTCTCTAAAAGGAACTCCAGGAGCGGAGGAATTAATAAAGAAAGCAGGAAATCAAAACTTTATTATCTATTCGATCGTTCAATCCTTTACGTTTGCCGCGGGAATTGCTGTTGTACTAATGGGAGTTCGGATGTTTATTGGCGAAATTGTTCCGGCTTTTAACGGTATTGCGACCAAGCTTGTGCCAGGAGCGAAGCCGGCTCTCGATTGTCCGATTGTTTTCCCTTATGCTCCAAACGCGGTAATATTAGGATTTTTAGGTGCGTTCGCAGGAGCATTAATTTGGCTTGTTATTATCGGAAATACTGTTGGTTACGTATTTGTACCAACGATGATCGTTCTATTCTTCCATGCCGCGACAGCAGGAGTTTTTGGCAATGCGACTGGTGGTGTAAGAGGCGCCTTGTTAGGCGGATTTATGACCGCAACAGTGGTGGCATGGGGGCAGTACATCATGGTGAAGTTTTTAATATCGAGTACAATCCCTGACACCGCTATGTGGGCAGCTGACTCGGATATGTTTATTCTCGGGCCTATTATTAAAATACTTGCCCAATTATTCTTCTAGATTTTGCTAAAGAAGGCGGGCTGGGCAACAAACCGTTCAACGTGACGGAATCTATATAGACTCTCATGACGAAAAAATTCGTCACGAGCGGAAGGATGAAAACAACCTTCTGTCAAATGGTCTCCTTGCAGCTGGGGTCATGAGGTCGTTGCATTAATGGTAGGGAAAAGTCCGATATATAGGCGGACCCCAGCAGTCTGGTGCACGACGGAATGTCGCTCCCTTGAGGGAAGCACACAGGATAGAATGCTTGAACAAAGGCTGCTGCACCAGCTGTGTTTGAGGACGAAGCAGGGAGGGAGACGGATGCGCGTCTTGTATGAACGCTGCTGTGGATTGGATGTGCATAAGCAATCGATCACGGCTTGCGCCCTTACCCCTGAAGGAAAAGAGATTCGCACGTTTAGTACGATGACTGACGATCTCGATTTTCGACTATCGAAGGCAAGTCTTTGGCTTGCCTTCGTCACGCCTTGGCGTGGCGGAAGACCGAACGACCCGACCACCCGGAAGCAGCGTTGTTCGGTCGCCCGACAGTCGGATCCAATAGCTCTATAAAAGTTACAAATGTGAAAGCTTCAAATTGCATCTATATAGTTTTATCCGCCGTAATAGGGTTTTGTGCTGGAGGTGTTGAAAAATGAGTTTTATTCGTACATTGCATGGAGATATTGATCCTGAACAGTTAGGATTTACTTATTCCCATGAGCACATTGTTTGCCGCCCGCCATATTGGAAAGAAAAAGGAGAAGACGATTTATTGCTGGATGATAAGGAAAAATCATTGAAAGACGTTCTAGACTTTGTTAAACATGGCGGCAATGCGATTGTGGATGCTACTGCAGTAGATTATGGAAGAGATGTAGAAGCTGTTGCAGATATTGCAAGAAAAGCAAAAATCCATATCATTGGGACAGCCGGTTTTAATAAAAGCTTTTTATGGGGGGCTAAACTGGAAGAAAAAATACAAAAAATAGTTGGTCCTTATACTACCTACTATGAGTGGATTGAAACAGCAACTGTAAATGAACTGGCGGAATTTGTCATCCAAGAAGTAGAGGCAGGGCTTGAAGGAACATCTTATAAAGGTGGACAAATAAAATTCGGAACAGGTTACAACCGAATTACTCCTTTAGAAGAAAAAACAATACGTGCCGTCGCCAGAGCACATCATGAAACAAAAGCACCGATTCATTCCCATACGGAAGCAGGTACGATGGCCCTTGAACAAATCGAAATTTTGCGAAGTGAAGGAGTTGATTTGTCTAATGTAAGCTTCGGTCATATGGATCGAAATCCTGATCCTTATTACCATGAACAAATAGCTAAAACTGGTGCTTACCTTTGTTTTGATGGCATTGGAAAGATAAAGTATGCTCCTGAAAGTACAAGAATCCATTGTATTTTGGAACTTGTCCGCAAAGGATACGAAAAACAAATACTAGTGAGTGGAGATACGGCGAGAAAATCATATTACAAACATTATGATTACGGACTTGGTTTAGAGTATATCATTTCTAAATGGGTTCCACGATTTATCGATGAAGCAAATCGTGCAGGTTTTGATGGTGAAAAACTAATTTATCTATTTTTTGTAGAAAACCCTTCTCGTTGCCTTACATTTAAAAAGTAGGTGAAATTGATGAACTTCGCTTTAGAAAATTCATTCGAGATAAGCAACAAAATTACGAAATCAAGCATCGCCATCATGCCTATAGGCGCAGTAGAAGCCCATGGTCCACACCTTCCGTTATGTACCGATACCATTTTGGCAGAACGTCTTGCCTGTCGGTTGGCAGAAAAGGTTGAAGGTTTTGTTCTCCCTGTCATTCCATATGGACAGGTATGGAGTTTACGCGATTTTCCCGGTAGTATATCTATTTCCAATGAGACGTTGATCCGTTTATTAGTGGAAATTGGAACGAGTTTATATAAACAAGGATTTCGGATTTGGGCAATGGTCAACGGTCATCTTGGCAATCAAACAGCGTTAAAAGAAGCAGCAAGAATATTATATGATCAATTTCCAAATTTTAAAACCTTTTATTTTTTCTATCCCGGTATGAACAAAGTCGTTAATGAAATACGGGAAACGGAGGCGATTCATTCCGTCTATTTCCATGCTTGCGAAATTGAAACATCGATTATGCTTTATTTAGCTGAAGAATATGTGGACATGAGTAAAGCCATTTGTGATATTCCGAATATAGATGAGGAAGCGGACGTGAGTCCAACGCCATGGAAGTCATTTACTCAAACAGCGGTGTTAGGGGATGCAACAAAAGCAACAAAAGAAAAAGGAAAAATAATTGTGGAAACAGCTTTGGACAAAATGGCATATATGTTAAGGAGAGCACAAAATGAAGCTATTTAATATAAAGCGGTTTCAAGATCAGTTGCTGCTCAACGTTTTAGCGAAGGATGGAAAAAACGCCGCCGATCTTTTGGAGGCATCGGATGGCTTTTGTGTGCCAGGAATTGCAGCGGCGGATTTTGCCACCATTGAGGAAGCCGTTGGGACGGTTGAAAGTATTAAACAATCATCGCCAGTGGTCAGTATCGGTCTTGGTGGTGGCGGAAAGTTTGATGAGTGGAAACGAGTTGTTGATATAGCCGTTAGGAGCAATCCGGAACATATCAATCAGCCATTGGAAAGAGCCCTTTTTGCCAAGGGATTTGTAGCAGCAAATCAATGTTTTCCTATTGTTACTGCTCTTATCTCTCCATCTGGGGAGGTCGGTTTTGCAAAAATGCTAACAGGAAAAAAGATAAGAGTAGAGCCATTATTAGAATTGGTTGCTGCTTGTGGAGTGGAATCCATAAAAGTCATGCCAATGAAAGGGCTCGATCATCTAGAAGAACTTCTTTTCATTGCCAAAGAAGCAGCCAAAAGAGGAATAAGAGCTATTGAGCCGGCGGGCGGTATTAAAGTTCACCATCTGCCTGTTTTATACAAAGAGATAAGAAAAATAAATATTGAATTATTTATGCCGCACGTATTTGGAGACGTATTACAAGGTAAGGGAGAATCGAATCCAAGCAGAGTCAAAGAAATTTTTCGACAACTAAAAGGAGTGATCGGCTCGTGATCGAACATTATTTTCAAAAGGTCAACGAACGTTTGGAACTCGTTTTAAAACATGAAAAGGACAATCTCAAAAAAGCTGCTTATGTAGTAAGTGAAGCCATTCAGAAAGGTGGAATTATTCAACTGTTCGGATGTGGTCACTCCCACATTTTAACGGAAGAAGTGTTTTATCGTGCTGGAGGGCTTGTACCAATTAAACCAATATTTTTTGAGCCCCTTATGCTTCATGAAGGGGCGGTCCGTTCGTCAATGTTGGAGAGAATGAATGATTTCGCACAAAATTTTATAGATCATGAGGATATCCGTCCTGAAGATGTGTTTTTTGTTTTGTCCACATCGGGGCGCAATCCAGTTCCGATTGACGTTGCGCTGACGGCTAAAGAGAAGGGAACTTATACAATCGCCATTACATCTTTGGAATATTCAAAAAGCCAGCCCTCACGGCATAAAAGTGGTAAATTGTTATACGAGGTAGTGGATCTTGTTATTAATAATTATTCGGTGAAAGGTGACGCAATTTTATCCCACGAAAGTATTTCCGTTCCGTTTTCTCCTACCTCTACTGTTGTAGGAAGCGTGATTTTAAATGCTATTTTTGCTGAAGCTATTGTCTTAATGGCGGAAAATGGTTTGGAACCACCGATCTTTTTAAGTGGCAATATGGAAGGGGCGGATGAACATAACAACAGATTAATTGCAAGATACAAAGAAAGAATTCCTATTTTAGTAGGAACAAGTTAACAGTATCGTTGTAACCCCATATTTATTATGCAGAGGGAGAGTATGGGAGAGCAGTGTATCATTTTGAGCGTGTGCTTTCGAATGGGGCAGACGGGGGATTAAATGACACGCAGCGCATGCTTAGTCATATGCTTCTTGCCAACTGCGGCCTTTTGTTGGCCTCACGGTCGCTGAAGAAAATTGAAGAAATGGAAGACAGCCTGTACGATGAGGAGCTTGTTGAGCGTTACCGCGGTGAAATTTTGCTTCAGCGGGCGGAAACGTTTGTGCGGGCGCTGTATCACATCGTGACGCCAGAAGGCAGTGAAATCGTCAGCGAGGAGCGGTATTTCGCCGAGCAGGACGACTGCCATCCAGATGAAGTACGGCTGTTGATTGAAAATCATTACGACGGATTGGTTGTATGCTATGGATGCAAGTGCGTGATTTTGAATTATGCCACGTTTTACTTGTTGCTGTACAGCGAGCGGCTGCTGGCAAGGGGACATCCGTGAAACGCTGTTTTTCTCCTTTTTGGAACGAGAGATGGCGGAAGAGGCCATTCGCAAAATGATCGAGCGCCTTCGCACTCGTCTCCCGTTTTGGGATGACATGATTGAGACGACGCGAATCGGCAACAAGGCGGCGCGCCGCCGACGAACGGGCGTTTCGCATCACATTTTTTGCCGTGCGGGCGACGTGTTTCCTTGGGAACAATGCGGTTTTTTTATAAAGATAAACTATGTTCTAAATAATCAATTAGTTAATACATCCTTGAACAACAAAGAAGGAGGGACACTCGCCCTCCTCTATGCCTCGATCGGAATCCATTCCCACCGCTTGACATCAAACAGCCCTTGATCGGTCAGCTTGAGCTCCGGAATGACCGGCAAGGCGAGGAATGACAGCGTGATGAACGGATTGAAAGAGCCACATGCGCCGATCGCTTCAAGTGCTTTGTCAATCTGTTTCAATCCGTTTAGCACCTCGGTATAGTCTTTTCTTGTCATCAATCCGCCGATTTCAAGCGGCAGGCTGGCGAGCACCGTTCCGTCTTTGACGACCGCAAGCCCGCCGTGTTGCCGGCGGAGCTGTTCGATGGCGACGACGAGGTCGCGGTCGTTGATGCCTGCGGCGATGATGTGGTGTGAATCGTGCGCGATCGAAGAAGCAATGGCGCCTGCTTGGAACCCGAAGCCGCGGACGATGCCAAGGCCGATTCCGAGGCCGCGATGGCGTTCGACGACCACAAGCTTCAGCAAATCCCGCTCGACCGAAGGGGAAAAGGCCCCGTCCCGGACATCCACCTCGGTGACGAGATGGTTCGTATGCAAATGATTCGGGATGATCTCCATGACATTGGCTTTGTTTCCTTTCGTCATCGGGATGCGAAGATCCGCTTCGGTGACGGGTCGGCAACGAATGGATTGAAGCAATTTCGGTTCGGTTTCACTGGATGCCGGATGGAAGGAAAACGTTGCCCTTCCATGTTCGGCGACGATCGCCCCTTGTTTGAATACATGGGTGATTTTCAGCGTTTCCAAATCCTCAACGAACAAAAAGTCGGCGTCATACCCCGGGGCGACAGCGCCCTTCGTCGGCAACCGGTAGCACTCGGCGGCGTTTAATGTGGCCATTTGGATCGAAAGAAGCGGGTCGAGCCCAGCGCGAATGGCAAGGCGCACGTTATGGTCGACGCTGCCTTCGAACCATAAGTCGTCGAGATGTTTATCGTCCGTGCAAAACAGAAAGCGGCGCGCGTTGTGCTCATGGACGGCAGGAAGAAGTTTTTCGAGGTCTTTGGCGACCGAGCCTTGGCGAATGAGCACGTACATGCCGCGGCGAATGCGTTCAAGCGCTTCGTCGGCGGTGACGCATTCATGGTCCGTATGGATGCGGGCGCTTCGGTAGACGTTGACGGCGTCGGCGTCAAGGCCCGCCAAATGGCCGTCGATCAGGCGGTTGGCGTTTGCCGCGAGCGCCAGTTTGTCGAGCATCGACGGGTGTTGTTCCCTTAATGACGGATAGTCCATCACTTCCGCCAATCCGAGAACGCGTTCATCGTTGAAAAACGGCGCTAGGTCCGCTGCGGTTAAGACGGCGCCGGCATGTTCAAACGAGGCGGCCGGCACGCACGATGGCAACATGATATACACATCGAGCGGCGTCTGTTTCGCATCATCGAGCATAAACTGGATGCCGCGGATGCCGGCGACGTTCGCGATTTCGTGTGGATCGGCGATCACCGTGGTGACCCCATGCGGGAGAACGACGCGGGCGAATTCGCTCGGGGGCACCATCGATGATTCAATATGCACATGTCCGTCAATCAGTCCAGGACAAATATAGCGGCCTTCGGCGTCAATCGTTTCTTTGCCTTCATAGCGGCCAATGCCGACGATCATCCCCTCAGCAATGGCGAGATCCCCTTCGATGACTTCGTGCGTAAACACGTTGACGATTTTCCCGTTTTTGATGACGAGATCGGCTTTCGTTTGTTTTGCGGCGGCGGCGATTTTCTTCTGTAATGTCGAATGCATGCGGCTCATTCTCCTCTCTTCATGATGTGAATCGCGATGCCAGTGGAAATTGGCTTCATTGTACTGAGCTAGACGGCAAGTTGTCAACCGCTTTGGTTCGTTTTTTGACATATGTATGGCACTGCTGTTTTCACACTCTTTATAACGTAACAATGTTATGTTACATTGGTGGTGGTGAAGGAGGTGAGCGGCTCATGGAACAAGAATTGATTTCGAAAAAAGAACTGCTCGAGCTGACTGGCATTTCGTACGGCCAGCTGTATCGATGGAAGCGGAAAAAGCTCATTCCGGAAGAATGGTTTATTCGCAAATCGACATTCACAGGGCAAGAGACGTTTTTCCCGAAAGAAAAAATCTTGGCGCGCATTGAGAAAATCAAAGAGCTGAAAGATGAGCTGTCGCTTGATGAGTTGGCGGGCATGCTTTCTCCCAATCCAGCGGCTGTGATGTTGACGAAAGAGGAAGTGTTGGAACGTCACATTGTTTCGGAGATGGTGGTGCAACGTTATAGCGAGTGGAAAGAAAACAAACAGGTCTTTTCGTTCACCGATCTTCTTCCTCTGTACGTGCTCGATCAGCTTCTGCGCTCGGGCGATCTGAGTTGGGAAGAAGGAAAAAGCGTCCTGAACGTTTTCGAAACGCATTACCCGAAACTTCAAGGGAAAAGCTGCGAGCTGGCGATCATTCGCAAGATGGGAGTGACTGTGTGTTTGCTTGTGGCGGGCGGAGGCGACATGTATGTGGAGCCGGAGGCGAAGCTCGTTGCGCGGCTGCACGTGCCGGCGTGCATCGAGGAGTTAAAACTGAAAATTTTGGAGGGATGACAAATGGAGGGCCGAGATTTGGTCATTGCTGGAACGGGGCATGCGTCCGGAGGGCTGTACAACTTGGTGAAACTTTCTGGGAATGGAATGACGGGACCTTTTAGTCATCAACGGCGACGCGGCATCGTGGATCACGGCATGCCGGGAACACTTTAGAAAGCGGGCCTGCTTCCAGCTGGATCGGTTTCATGTCGCGCGGGAGCTGCGCCAGTGTCTGGCGGGCCATCCGCGTTGGCGGGAGGTGCGGAAGAAGTTGGCGAAACAAGACGAACAAGGGCTTTTGATGGAGCTGAACAGCGCCGCGCCGTCGGCACGTTGGAGGACGAAGCGAAGGAGCAGCAGCTTTTCGCTCTGATCCGCCGGATCGAGTCGATGCCGGGATGCATTCGGGACTACCGGAAGTGGCTGGCGGAGCAAGGAGTGGACACGGCGGGAATGCGTCCGATGGGCCACGCGGAGAGCGTGATGAGCCGGTTCGCGCACCGGGTGAAATCCCGCCGCAGCTGGAAAGACCAAGGACTTCGAGCGTTTTGGAAAGCGATGGCGGCTCGGATCGATGGGATTTCGTTGAGGAAACGGCGTCCGGAGGAAGAGACGGCGTCGACCGCCGCGTCGACATCAACGAAGGCAGAGCGGATCGAACAGGCCAAACGGAAGGTGGGGCGGTTGTATCCGGACGTGGTGCGTCAGAACATGCCGTATCTTCAGCAGTCGTCGGGGACGCCGATCCATCAAGCGTTGTCGGCGCTTCGGGATTTTGGTTTATGTAAAAAAATGGAATGTTGATTCACCACCTCAAGATGAGGGATGAGCGTCCGAAAGCACTTACGATATAAATTCATGAAAATGGTTCAATGCCCTATGATTAACAATGATCCTAGTGAACCGAAAAAAAGTTCTCCACAAAGTCTTGACTGACTCATGCGGCATTTTCGAGTTGACAAAAGTTTTTATTGGTCTTATAGTTAATAACGTAATGATTATTTTTTGGGTTTTTTGGGTGATGGGGGGATGTTGTTAACTGAACGTCGAAAGCAATTTCTTTAGAAGTTGATCGGATCGACTTATACCAAAAAACAAATGTGCCTGTTCATTATGAAACATTTGCGAAAAGCACTAGTGTCAGCAAATGGACGGAATACGACAGGCTGAAAGAACTTGAAAAACTTGGCTATCTCACCCGCGATTACGCTGTGAATCCTAGCGAGACAGGACGTTCCCAAATCGTTTTTCTGCCAACAGCAAAAGCTGCGAGCTTGTTTGAACAAAAACGTTCTGAAGTGTTCAATCTGGAAGAGCGGCATAAAACAAAAGAGAAAATACATGAATTTCTAAACAGTTTAAAGAATTGCAGCCTCAGCGACACCATTCAAAAAGTCTAAGAGATTACGAAAGTGCAAATTCGGATGATGTTATTAGGTTTCTGCTTGTTTATCTCCGCAAGTTGGACATCGGCCGGTATCTGAATGAAATCAGTGGCTGACCTTTCGGAACATGTGGAGGATATGCTTTCCGGTTGTTGGGAAGAGGAGTACAATTATTGTCCAAGGTTATTCTTTGGTTATTTTTTTGGTTTTTTGTGTATTGTTTCATGGGATTATTAAAACGCGATTCCGTTATGTTGTGCAACATCTAACAAAATCTTCTGTGATCATGGAAGTTGGCGGCTTTTTTGTCTTTGGTTTTTTGGTCTTTTTGGTAAAGGATGTCGTTATGGGGGAGTGAGCTTTAAAATGATGCGGTATTACCGGGAGTTTCTTTCCAACTCAATGATTCAGTTCGTGCTTTTTGTGGGAACGGTCAGTTCCATCCTAACTATTGTGGAATTTGATGGGGTAAAGACGATCCTTGCTTTACTGGCTGGTGCAGTTTTTTATGCTGTCGTCGAATATTTGGTGCACCGTTACCTTCTGCACCAGTTTCCCAACGCTATTCCCGTTTTGTACCAGAAACATGTCGAACACCATCAGTACCCTACGGCACTCAGATATTTATTCAGTCCGATGTGGTATGACCTGATCGTTTACGTCGTTTATTTTGTTGTATTATGGGCAGTGTTCCGGAATCTTTCCTTGGTTATGGCCTTCATAGCTGGCACTTCGCTCTATCAATTGTATTATCAATGGATGCATTACATTGCACACCGTCCGATTACCCCTGTAACACCATGGGGGAAGTGGATGAAGAAAAAACACCTTTTGCATCATTATATGGATGAACAGTCCTGGTACGGTGTATCCCATCCCGTCATGGATTACCTGATGGGAACTCACAATCCTAAATCTTCCAAAACCAACGGATACATGGATGGTGGAAAGTGAAAAAACAACTCAATGATCAAGAAACCTATTTGTAACAGAGTAGAAAACGTGGTGTCAGCATGAATAAATCCTTAGTGAAAAAACAGAGAAAGAAGGGTTTCGCATGAAGCATCAAGCTCATGTTGCTATTGCGGGAGCGGGTTTTTATGTACCTCCACGCGTGGTTACCAATAACGATTTGAGCCAGCGGTTGGAGACGGACGATGAGTGGATTGTTCAACGAACAGGAATCCGCCAGCGCTATCGCGTGGAGGAGTCAGTGACAACCACAGAGATGATTGAAAGCGCGGCGAAAAAGGGAGGATATCCTTTCGAAAAGTTTTTTCTGAACGTGGATCGTTACGGAAACACCTCTGCCGCTTCCATTCCAATTGCTCTGACGGAATCGCTCCAACAAAAAGCTGTCCGGGAGTGGGATCTGGTAGCGATGATTGGTTTCGGAGGTGGCTTGACGTGGGGAATTCACGTGCTGTCCGTGTATGCGCGGTAATTCCCCTAGTCTTTTCCACAGACAAATAGGCGGAGTGTACACCTTACGCGAACGGAACTTTGAAGTTCTGAGAGAGTCATTCTCGGGCGCATGAAAAAAGTAGAGTAGTGCAATGTTAGGTAATTCCACAATGCCGTGGTCTTTATTTTTATCAGACAAAAAATACGATAAAATTTTGATAAAATTCAGATGAATGAAGCGTAATTTATCTTACCTCTGTGTCGTGCTTTGCGGCATGGGGTGATGGAGATGGGTGGAATTTAATCCGGTCGCTTTTACAAAGGAGCTGGTTCGCACGTGCTCTTGATAGGTGTATTCGAAAACAATTTTTACAATACAAGAGGGCACATGGAAATGGTTATGTATAATTGGTTACAGCCAGGAGTGACCGTTGTGCCTATCGGGTTGTGGTGTACCAATCGAAATTACCTAATTTTTGGTAAATTTTATTAACATACACTTTCAAGTTGACAAAAGTTTTCATTGGTCTTATAGTTGATAACGTAGTGTTTATTTTTGGGTTTTTTGGGTGGTGAAAACGATGTTGTTAACTGAACGTCGGAAGCAATTTCTCCAGAAGTTGATCGACTTATATCAAAAAGCAAACGTTCCTGTCCATTATGAAACATTAGCGAAAGCGCTTGGTGTCAGCAAATGGACGGCATATGACATGCTGAAAGAACTTGAAAAACTTGGCTATCTCACCCGCGATTACGCGGTGAATCCCGGCGAAACAGGACGTTCCCAAATCGTTTTTCTGCCGACGGCAAAAGCGATGAGTTTGTTTGAACAGAAACGCTCTGAAGCAATCAATCTGGAAGAGTGGCATAAAACAAAGGCGAAAATACTTGAGTTTCTAAACAGCTTAAAAAATTGCAGTCTCAGCGCCGCCGTCCGAAAGGTTTTAGAGGAGATTCCGAAAGTGCAGATTCGTGTTGCCTTCTGTGCGTACATCATCGGTCTTTTTCTTGTTTATCTTCGCAAGCTGGGCGGGAAAACTGAGGTATTGATTAAGAACCTCGTTCAGAACGCCCCAACTAATGAAATGCAGATGACCGTGTTTGTTGGAACCGTCCTTGGCGGCATTATTCAAACGGTGAATCACGAAATTGGCGTGGAAGTGACTGAATTGGTTGGACGGTATCTGAAATCGATCGCCGACCTTTCCCATTTTGAAAAGGAAATGCTTTCCGATTTTCTCCATGAAGCATTAGCATGATTGTGGTCAACGGTTAAAACCTTGGCCATTTATTTGTTTGAGTTTTTGTGTTTTTTGTGTTATTTGTGTTTTTTTGGGAATAGGTTGAGTAAAGAGAAGAACGCAACCTCATAAACAAAATGAGGGGAGGTGGTAACATGATGAACGATTTTCTTGAATTCTTAAAGAAAATCCTTGAAGCATTTCAAAATATTTAATGGCTGGTTGATCATTGACGTTACTTAAGTAACGGCCCATAAATTGCTTTGGCAGGTGATTGATGTGCTTGAATTATTTGGTAGATTTGTGGTGAAAAACAGAATTGCTATCATTGTTTTATCATTGATACTTGTGATTCCTGCATTGTCCGGAATAGTCAAAACGCAAATCAATTATGATATTTTTGCTTACTTGCCGGAAAAGCTTCCTTCGGTGCAAGGGCAAAATATTATGAACAAAGTGTTTGGGTTCGGTGGAACAGGCATCCTGATGGTAAAAAATCAAACAGATGTTGAAGTAGAAAATTTAAAACAAAAACTGGAGCAAGTGGATGGTGTTGAAACAGTCAATTGGATCACCGACATTGCTGATTTTGCAGTGCCTCGCGAGTTTCTTCCAGAGGAATTGGTGGATCAGTTTTATTCTGGAAACAGCACTATCATGCAAATTCAATTTGAAGAGGAGGCGGCATCAGAAAAAACTCATTATGCTGTACAAGAAATCAAAAACATTCTTGGGCCGAATACTTATTTTGCGGGAACTCCTCCAATGTTGTCGGAGCTGCGTCAGTTGCTTGAAAGTGAGAAGTTTGTCTATGCAGTGTCCGCAATTGGGTTTATTCTGTTGCTTTTGGGATTAACGCTCCCATCGCTTTTCATTCCGTTCCTTATCCTGTTCTCAATTGGGGTCTCTATTATTTACAACTTGGGATTGGCTTACTATTTAAATGGTTCAATGTCGTATGTTACCGCTGCGATTGCGGGAGCTTTGCAGCTCGGAGTTACGATGGATTTTTCTATTTTCTTAGTGCATCGTTATGAAGAAGAACGAAAGATGAAAGAAAAGAACGAGGCCATGATCGCGGCCATCAAGCACACAGCGATGGCCATTTTAACCAGCTCGGCAACGGCAGTAGCCGGTTTTCTTGCGATGGTCACCATGTCGCTTGGACTTGGGGAAGACTTAGGGATGACGATGGCGCGAGGGATCATTCTTAGTGTGTTGATGATTTTGACATTGTTGCCGTCGTTCATTCTGGTGTTTGACAAGTGGATTCGCGAATATCAGCACCGCGTGATAATCCCTAATTTTCATCTGTTAGCCAAATTTGTGACCAATCGCCACAAACTTGTTTTTGTAGTGTTCCTGCTTTTGTTTATCCCTGCTTTCATCGGTTTTAAAAATGTGCATATCGTGTATGATTTGGAGCAACTTATGCCGAAGACGCTGCCTTCGATCCAAAATCTTGACGAAATCAAAAAAGAATTTACGTCGACTGATTCGGCTTTTTTAGTCATGGATAGCAAGATTTCTGATCAGGAACGTCTCAAAATCAAGCAGCAGATTGAAGAAATAGAAGGAATCAAGAAAGTAATTGGGTATGACACCTTTGCAGATCCTGCGATTCCTTCAGAATTTGTTCCCGAAAACTTAAAAAACATGTTTATCAAGGATCAATACAATTACATGTTGGTACAGATGGAATATGGATCGTATGATGAACGCACGACACAGGCCATTCAACAAATCAACAAATTAACCGAGCCATATGAAGGGCATATGTACCTGACTGGTCAAGCTGTTTTGCAAAACGATCTGACTACCACGGTGCGGGACGACATGAAAAAAGTAGATTTGATTTCGGTTGTCGCTGTATTTTTGATTATTGCGCTTGCCTTCCGATCCGTGGCGTTGCCGGTTGTATTAGTTGGCGGAATTGAATTGGCGATTTTGTTCAACCAAGGACTCGATTTCTATCTTGGCCGTTCCATGCCATTTATCGGCACATTCGCCATTGGCGCTATCCAGCTCGGCAGCACGATCAACTATGCGATTTTGCTTGTCACACGCTATAAGGAAGAGTTGATGAATTATCCGAAAGAGGAAGCGATGTATCGAGCCATCACAGCAAGTGGAGAAGCGATCTTGAGCAGTGCGCTTGCCTTGTTTGCCGCTGTCATCGGGATTTGGCTGTTTTCCGACATCACGTTGCTCAGAGATTTAACCTTTATGATTGCGCGAGGAGCGATTATTTCTCTTGCCGTCATCTTATTCCTGCTTCCGGCAGTGTTGCTCACATTAGAAAGTTTTATATCCAAAACGACATTTGGCTGGCCTAAAAGCCAAATCCATGAAAGAAGATGAGACGCTTTCAGAATTATCTTAATAAAAGGAGAGGAGAAGCATAATGAATGCGGTAAAAGCCACAATCCCCGTTTTGACTGCTGCCACCCTTTTATTATCATCGGCAACCGGTACTTATGCAGCGGCTCCCGATCAAGTCGTTGATCGAGAAACGGTTTATACCCTTCTTAATTCCGATGGGACTGTGAAAAAATCGATCGTTGTGGATTGGCTGTATTTTAAAGGAAATGGAAATGTCACCGTGACAGATTACGGACAATTACAGCATATTCGCAATATAAGCGGATTGGAAAAACCAGTGGTGCAAAACGGACAAATCATTTGGGATGCGGAAGTGAAAGGAGAACGGTCGATTTATTATTCCGGTGAAACCAGCCAGCCTCTTCCGGTGGACGTCTCGATCAACTATTATCTGAATGGGAAAAAAGTGGATGCTCCCTCATTGGCCGGAAAAAATGGCACAGTAAAAATCGAGATAACGTTGAAGAATCGGCTGAAACAAAAGAAAAACATTTCCTATTCCGGCTATAAGGGAGCCCGTCATTCAGTAGAAAAAGAGCTGTACACCCCGATTTTATCGCTTGTTTCGCTTAACATTTCGACTGAACATTTCACGGATATGAAACTCGGTGATGCAATGACGGTTATGTCTGGGAAAACGATGAGCGCGACTTGGATGGTTGTGCCCAATCCAGAAGAGACCATCACCCTTGAAATGAAAGGAACAGACATTGAGCTTGAACCAATCACAATTACTTTGATTCCGAAGCTTCCTCCAGTATCAGAAGTACCGGTCAAAGAACAATTGGAAAAACTGACAGATGGCATTCAGCAAATCTCTTCTGCACTAGATCAACTAGGAGATGGCGCAAATCAACTTGCCGCTGGCAATCGTCAAGTAAAAAACGGTTTAAACCAACTTTCTGAAGGACTGGGGCAGTTGAACCAAGTGAATCAAGCCCATGAGGGACTTGTGAAACAGTCGCTGGAAACAAACCGGCAGCTTCTGGCACTGGCTCAAAATCTGGCTGCTGAGAAACCGCAGGATGCGAATTTGCAGGCTCTCGTGCAGGGACTAAAAGGCCAGCAACAAATGCTGAAGATGCTAGCCGAAGGGGGGAATTTGCAGGGAAAGCCATTTCCAGGCCTCGATAAGATGGAGGAAGGTTTAAAAGGCTCCAAAGCTGGAGCTGACAAGTTAGCGGCTGCGGCGGGCCAACTGGAAAAAGGTTCGTTGCAATTAAAAACTGGTATAGAAAAGTTATCCGGCGGAACGGCGGAAATGAAAAATGGGCTGATTGCCGGATTAAATAAATTGTATGAAGGAGAAGCTATTTTACATCAATCAAAAACAGCGGCGGAACAATACGATACATTTCTTGGCAAACCAAAAGGTGCGAAAGGGGAAGTCCGTTTTATTTTAAAAACAGATCCGATCGAGCCGGTGAAGGTGAAAGACTCAGCCGGACAAAAGCCAGACACGGGCAGCGAGGAAGAGAACATTTCTTTCTTCGAAAAAGTAAAAAAATGGTTGAGTGATTTATTCCTGAATCCGTGACAAAACATCTTTACAATCCTCGCGAACCGTTGATACGCTAAGGATGAACAAGGTTGATGAGTCTTCACTAAGCAGGTGAAATCATGAAAGACTTCCCGATTCGTTTGGTATTGACGGATGAACCCATCATTCCCAGTGCCGGTTTGGTCCTGGTCGGCTATTTGCTTCATCAAACGAAACTATTTTGAGCGATCCGCGCCATCCCTTACATCATCACGTGAAACGCTACTGGATCAAAACGATCATCCAGACAGTGATCACCATGGCGGGACGGCTCATCCGAAGCGCCCGCCGGTTCTGGATGAAGCTCACCCGAAGGAATGGATACAGCGAGCCGGTCTGGTATGTCTACAACCTCACACAGATCACTGTAGGACTCGATTCAGGCAAAAGCACAGGCGCGTGTTGGTAAAACCATCGTTCCACGGTGGTATAAGCTATGCATAACCATTGTGTCACTTCTTGAATGCTTTTCCCAATGCACAACCACGCCACCCATTGCTGAAAGGATTCGGTGGCAATGCTATTGAACACTGTTTTTTTTCGCGCGACCAACAAATAAAATCCGGCGTTTTCGGAGGGTGTCCCAAAAGTAACGGGACACCCTTTCTGATCACCATATATACGCGCGAAACACCCTTACAAAACTATATATTGTATCTTGCATGAAGAAAGACAATCTTTTGGGTCAGCCCCCTTTTTACATATGGTTTGACAAAGAAACAGTTCTTCAGTTAATGCCACAAGCAATGGATAGCATATTGCTTTTCTTATTTTTGGGCCATTTCAAAATAAAATTTGTCTGGAAATGGAGAGCCCCTCTTTCCAGGTTGCATTCAAAAGTAAAAGAGTATAAATAATAACCAATAGTATATTTTTTAATACTATGTAAAAATAAAGTGCGTACTTTTAAAGATAAAACATACATAGTATACTCATCAGTGTGTAAGAGATAAACACATAAAAATACTACTGCTTATGCAACCTACAATAAAATTTTTATGAGAGGTGAAGGATTCATGGAATTACAATTAGCATTGGATCTCGTAAACATTCCAGAAGCGAAACAATTAGTAAAAGAAGTCGAGGAGTATGTGGATATTGTAGAAATCGGCACTCCAGTTATCATTAATGAAGGTCTTAGAGCCGTAAAAGAAATCAAACAAGAATTTCCTCACTTAAAAGTATTGGCAGACTTAAAAATCATGGATGCAGCCGCATATGAAGTCATGAAAGCGTCCGAAGCTGGAGCCGACATTATCACGATACTTGGAGTTGCTGAAGATTTGTCCATCAAAGGTGCTGTGGAAGAAGCTAAAAAACAAGGCAAAAAAATATTGGTGGACATGATCGGGGTTAAAAATTTAGAAGAACGGGCGAAAGAAGTAGATGGGTTTGGAGTCGACTATATTTGCGTACACACAGGTTATGATCTTCAAGCAGTCGGCAAAAACTCTCTTGAAGACCTTGCTACAATCAAACGTGTCGTGAAAAACGCAAAAACTGCGATCGCAGGCGGCATTAAATTAAACACATTGCCTGAAGTCATTAAAGCAAAACCTGATCTTATCATCGTAGGCGGCGGTATTACTGGTCAAGAAGATAAACGAGCTGTAGCCGCTGAAATGAAAAAAATGATCCAACAAGGTGAATGAATGATGCAGGCTACGCAATATTTAGGCAAAATCATCAAAGAGTTAAATGGGACAGCCGATTTAATCGCCGCGGAAGAAGCGGAAAAATTGGTAAATGGGATTCTCGAAGCAAAGAAAATTTTTGTAGCTGGCGCAGGCAGATCTGGATTTATGTCCAAATCTTTTGCGATGCGAATGATGCACATGGGGTTAGACGCCTATGTAGTAGGCGAAACCATCACCCCTAACCTAGAACAAGACGACATTTTGATCATTGGATCGGGTTCAGGGGAAACGAGAAGTTTAGTTTCCATGGCTGAAAAAGCGAAAAGTTTAGGGGCTACCGTAGCGTTAGTGACCATTTTCCCTGAATCGACCATTGGACAATTGGCTGATATTACGGTCAAATTGCCTGGCTCGCCTAAAGACCAGTCAGATAATGGATACAAAACGATACAGCCAATGGGATCGCTTTTTGAGCAAACCCTTTTACTATTCTATGATGCCATCATATTAAGATGCATGGAGAAAAAGGGATTGGACTCCAATACCATGTTTAAAAGACATGCCAATCTGGAATAGAGTAAAGGGATTCTTGCGCAGACATCTTTAACCATTCAAAATTTTAAACTATTTAAACGAAATTTTCAACTTGATCACGGGGGAAAGGAGAAAAGACCGCAAAGCTTTCTTTAAGAAACGCTTTGCGGTCTTTTTTTGATCGGGAGATTGGATTCTTGTGATCGATCCATGATAGTCCTCCAACAGTTTGAACATTATCATTCTCTTCGTACACATCAGTCGCTCTCCCACTATCAGCATTCCCTCGATTATCATTACAAATCAAATCGGTTATAGTTGGAACGTGGCGTTTGCCAAGACTTGTTTCAAAATCGGATGACCACTCCTTTAATGGTTGCAAACGGCGTCAAAAACTTTAAAAAGTCTGTTGCCTGCCATAATCCATCGGTAAAATCCTGCTGTGGTAATAAATGTGATTCAGCAAACTTTGAAGAACGCAACTCCGCATGCGGGTGTCAGGAAACGGCGTACAAACGTCCGCCCTCGGCGGCGGGAATACCCGTTACCGAGGGCGAGCAGTCTTTATCGCTATTCTTTGACGCAGAACTCTTCGTCGTAGTAGAAGTCCTGCCCAAACTCCACCCGCCCGAAAAAGAGGGGCCGAGGCTCCTCGACCATCTCTAAGCGATAGACGGTGCTGACGTAGAAGGGGATATCGGGTTCTTTGACCGGCACCGGTGCCATGCGCGCCCAGTCTAGGAACACAATATCCTCTAACTGATAGTCTTGGAAGGCGCTCAGCATGTCAGTGATGGCAAAGCCTATGTCAAGGATGCCCTGCTGGATCTGCCGCCATTTCCGCCAAGAGGCCTCCAAGTAAGAGAGTCCAAAATAGCCCGCGGCACCGGGCCCACGCACCCCCTCTGTGCAGCGGCTTAAAAAAAGCAGGAGGCCCTTGACGGTGTCGACCGGGTCCGTGAAGAACACATCAAACTGGCCACGGAGATGGGACGGCAATTCATCCCGCACGTCGTAGACCTCGGCGTGGACGTGGTCCCAACCTTGGTCCTGAGCCACATCGCGGATAAAGCGGACAATGCGCTCATCCACATCCAGGACACAGATGCGCCGCGGCAGCCCCGAGAGCGCGGCCGCAATGCTTGTAAGGTCATCATCGCCCAGTAGCAAAATGTCTCGTCCCATCAGATCTCCCTGTTGGGCCATCAGGGCCAGCCGCCGCACGGTTGTCTCGGGCGTCACATACCCTTGGTCAAAGTCGGGTGTCGCCTTGGGTCGCATGGCTACAATATCTTGAAAAGCAGCAAGGACGCTGTCAAAAGGCGGTCTCAGAACAATGCCGCGCCCCGCGCAAGCCTCACAGCGCTGTTCGGTCACCCGTTCTAGGCCCATAGTTTCTGCCTGACGACGCCCTTTCTCAGTGATCACAAAGCGGTCGCCGTTGTAGGCCGCCAGCTCGCCCTCCAAGAGCGACTGCAGCGCCTTCAGCACTTGGTGCGTCTGGGCTTTCCCTGCCCGCATCAGTTCCCAGTAGGATTTGGGACCAAAGTAAAGCGCACGAAGCAGAAGCGTGTCGATCCGACGACTTTCCGCAGCAATGCCGACTTTCGACATGGGTATCACTCCTTTCGCCCTAAAAGAGTAAAGACCATTCCACTCCGGCACCCCTTCGTTTTCATCGAAAGGAGCGACATGAAACATAGATAGCAGCGGTTCAAACGTTTTTTTGGAACGCCTGTCTTCCTAGTGTGAGGCCTAACAATCATCCGAAAAATAAAGCATCCTTCACCTTTCAGGTATCGAAATAGCATTTTTGCTGCTTTCGATAGGGAAACGATAAAGGACGCGCTGAAGTTGGAAGAATTTTTTAGAGTTCATAAGCATTGTGTTTTTATTAAGGTTTAAATCGGTAATAGCGGTATGGTATTTTTCGCCTCTAGTTTTTCCATCATTTCATACCAATCCCTTGGTTTGTTCGATAAGACAGAATAATAACGTTTCAAAAACTTCACAACAAGATCCGCTGGAAGTTCATTCACGCTATCGTCCATCGGAAGGAAACAAAGATCAAGCCCGGTTACGGCTTCTCCATCATTGTTCCATGATGGATGGACATAAGGGAAGTCAAGCCGCTTATATCCCAAATGAGATAATACCTCACGACGAACATATGGATCCATCGGCTTAATCCCACCAAATTCATAATGCTCCATCCGGTAAGGATCATAAATCTCGGCGAACATGCCATACAACTGCTTTCCATTTGCAGCGGCCCAATTTTGCAAATCCTCCAGTCGCTTTTTAGCTAAAAATCGACCGATCCCCAGACCTGCTTGGCCGATAATGGTAAAATCTGTCATAGCGACATTTAAATCTTCATAATAGCGGTACTCAGTCGCGCCTACTACCTCTCCTTCGTGAACAGCAACGCACACACGAATTCCCGGATCTTCCAGAGGCTCTTTCCACAAATCAAATGCTAATACTTCTTCCGGAGGAAATACATTTTGCATCAATTGATGCATTTTCTTAAACAAAGGGTCTTCAATGCTCGTAATTCTGCGATACTCCATCTTCATCATTCTCCTTTAAGATTTTGAGCGATAAAAAGGATTTTTCCATTCCATCAGTGCAGCATAATTGCACGATTCTTCATCTTCTAAATAGTTCGCCACCACTTTGACCGGTGTGCGGCCGCAGCGAAGCAGGAAGGTAATAACAGGATCCTTCAATTCGCCTTTTACTACCGCTTCGAGATATTGCTCCGCTGTCATCTCATGCGCTTTTTTATGATAGCCAGGCATCCTCCCTCCGCCTAACAGCCGCTCTAGTCCCAAATGAACAACCACTTCATACATGGATAGCATCAGCCATTTTCCCAGCCCCAATTTGCGGTAGGCAGGGCGCACGCCAATATCAACGACATAAAGCGTATTCCCGTTTGGGTTATGGTTACGGATATATCCATTATCCGTGATCTCTTCCCATGTATGGTCTGGATGGCTGGGATCAAAGTCGACAATAAGCCCTGTCATTGACCCCGCAATTTCACCATTCACCTCAACACATAAGGCTCCCTCTGGAAAGAGCGTAACATGATTTTTCAATTGTTCCGTGTTCCACCATAACTCAGAGGGGAATGGTGGCGGGAAACTTTCCTGTTGGATGAGGATTAAGCCAGGAAAGTCTTTTTCTTCATAATTTCGGATCACTGCTGGAACAGGATGGTCTTGGTCAAAGACATAAAACTCCTTTCGATACATTCTTACCCCTCCTCTCTCGTTATCCATCTAGCAATGTATCGCCCATTCATGTGGCGATACTGATATTATTAGGCACATCATTCCATTTAACAAGTAGATACTTTCGTGTTACATAGTGTGAAAAATTATACCTAAAAAAGAAATTCGGAATATTTTTTCCAGACCATCCTCGCATTCGAACAGCCATGTCAAGTCCTCATTATTGTCAGTGAACTTGGATCACTGGAAAACAAAAGCACTTTTTTGCCGTTTTTCTTTTTACGCCATTTTCGGGACTCAATCAACAGTCATCAACGTATATACAGAAAAACCAACGGACAGCGGATCTTTCATAAAGATGGTTGTCCGTTGGTTTTTCGCGTCTAATATAAAACTTATTGCTTTCCTCATCATCTTCATGTGTGTATTTCTTTGTTTACCAGCAAAAAAAGAAAAGTACATATACATACACGCAGAGTGTTTTCGAAGCTTTCATAACGGAGAAAGCTTTCTACTTAGTGGCTTCATTGATTTTTACTTGCCCCTTTACGACCGTCTCCATATAGTTTTTGCCCCATTCATACATCGCATCAAGAATTGGCATCAAACTTTTCCCATGTTCGGTCAATGAATATTCTACTTTTGGCGGAACAACAGGATAGACTTCACGATGAACAATTCGATCTTGCTCCAGCTCCCGCAGCTGGTTAACAAGCATTCTTTGGGTGATCCCAGGCATGAGGGCTTTTAATTCGCTAAACCGCTTCTTTCCCCCTTTTCCTAGATGCCATAAAATAAGCATTTTCCATTTACCGCCAATAACAGCGAGTGTTAATTCTTTTTCACAATTATACGTCTTGCCACAAACGTGCCCCATCGTTTCACCTCCCATGTTGATTATAACCTATGGTATACTTTTTGTCACTTTATAATCATAAAGCACATACTGACAAATAAATGTTATATATCTTTTATTTTCACTCATTGCAAATGGTATTCATTCCTTCTGGATAATATAATCCATTCATTGCATCTGGATGCCTTTTATATCATTAAGTATTTTTTTTTACACTATATTATATTTTTGTCACTACATGATAATAAAGTGCGTACTTCTCAATAAGTTTTATACACATTATACTAGCATCTGTAAACAATCACGAGTACTGGAGGGAGCAGCATGAATCGTTTTACTATTCCTCGCGATATTTATTTTGGAGAGAATGCTCTCTTCATAAAAATACCAATTCGAGCAATGTAGTAAACGTCGTTATATCTGCTCTATCAACTTTATTCTTTTTGAAAAATGTTTCGAAAAGTCAGGGGGGGATCACATTGGATTCAATGACCTTTATCTTGTTTGGAGCAACAGGTGATTTAGCGAAACGAAAAATTTTCCCTGCATTATATAATTTATTTCTTGATCAAAAAATGCCGCAGTCATTTTCCATTATTGGTGTAAGCAAAAGAGAATTATCCGATGAGGCATTTCAAATATATGTGGAAAATTCGGTAAAAACCTTTTCCAGACGTTTGACAAATGACCGTTCCAAAATGAAGGAGTTTCTTCGCGCGTTTCGCTATATTTCTTTAAATGTAACAAATGCACAAGGGTATAAAAAGTTGCTCGAAATGGTTCAACAACGGGAAAAAGAATTGAATATTCCTGAAAACCGCGTGTTTTATTTATCTGTTGCGCCGGAATTTTTCGATGTGATCGCGTCGAACATCAAGGAAAGCGGATTAGGATCCACAAAAGGTTGGAAACGTCTGATTATCGAAAAACCGTTTGGCCACGATATCAAATCGGCCCAAGATTTAAACGAAAAATTAAGCCAAACTTTCGAAGAAGAAGAAATTTATCGGGTAGATCATTACCTTGGAAAGCCGATGGTGCAAAACCTTGAAGCTTTAAAATTTGCCAACCCTGTGTTTCAAGCAATATGGAATAATCAATTTATAGCCAATGTGCAAATTACAGCTAGCGAGACCGTTGGGGTAGAACAAAGAGCAAGCTACTATGATCAGGCAGGCGCCATTCGCGACATGTTTCAAAACCATATGTTGCAACTGTTGATGATGACAGCCATGCACTTGCCAAAACAAATTAGCGCAAAAGACATCCGTAACGAGAAAAGAAAAATTATGGAATCTCTTCGACCAATACAGAAGGAAGAAGTAGGTTTGCACGTCGTTCGCGGCCAATACGGTCCTGGAGAAATCGATGGCAAACCAGTGGTTGGATATAAAGAAGAACCTGGCATCGATGCTTCTTCGACAACGGAGACATTTGTTGCGGCCCGTCTGTGGATTGATGATGAAAACTGGAGCGGGGTGCCATTCTACATCCGTACAGGTAAAAGAATGAAGGAAAAGTCCACACGTATCGTGATTGAGTTTAAAAATCCATTAAAGGAATGGTACTTGCCAAAAAATGAAGAAACAGCTCCTAATCTTTTGGTGATTCAAATCAATCCGAACGAAGGTGTTTCGCTGCAATTCAATAGTAAAAATGTATTCAACAACGGAAAGATGGAGCCTGTCCATATGGACTTCGCGACGAATCAGAAAGAGGTGCCTGAAGCGTATGAACTCTTAATTTTTGACGCTTTACACGGCGATTCGACTTTCTTTGCCCATTGGAAAGAGGTCGAACTATCTTGGAAATGGCTGCAACCTATTTTAGAGGCATTTGCGGAAAACCTCCTTCCTCTTTACTCCTATCGTTCAGGATCGATGGGGCCAGAGGCTTCTTATCAATTATTGAAAGAAGACGGATTTTATTGGCGGTAAATAAGCTCTTCCGGAGCAAACCCGAAAACATAATTTCTGGATAAACTAACTATGAAATAGGAATAGCTAATCTTCTTTGACCAAGATATTTTTAGGAGGTAGTCAGCATGAGAGTCGGGCTAGTCGGTTTAGGAAAAATGGGATTAAACTTAGGCAAAAATCTCATGGACCATAAGCACGAAGTAGTGGCGTTCGATATAAATGCAAATGCGGTTGAAGAAATAAAAAAATACGGTGCTAAAGGCGTATCCACTTTAAAGGAACTCGTCCTATCATTAGAAAAACCGAGAATTGTCTGGATAATGGTTCCCCACACCGTTGTTGATTCGGTGATTAGTGAAATTGCGCCATTTTTAAGCAAAGGAGACATTGTGATTGATGGTGGCAATTCTCACTACAAAGAATCAATTCGTCGCTACAACGAGCTAAAGGAGATTGGAGTTCACTTTATGGATGCGGGAACTTCTGGCGGAGTCGAAGGTGCTCGAAACGGAGCATGTTACATGGTTGGAGGCGATCCCGAAGCTTGGAACATGGTCGAGCCTCTTTTCCGCGACACTGCTGTAAAAAATGGGTATTTATATACTGGAAAAGCAGGTAGCGGCCACTTCTTAAAAATGGTCCACAATGGGATTGAATATGGAATGATGGCTGCCATTGGCGAAGGATTCGAAATATTAGAAAAAAGCGAATTCGATTACGACTATGAAAAAGTGGCGAGAGTGTGGAACAATGGTTCGGTTATTCGTTCATGGCTCATGGAATTAACAGAACGCGCGTTTTCAAAAGATGCAAAATTAGAGGAAATCAAAGGAATTATGCATTCTTCCGGTGAAGGAAAATGGACGGTCGAGACAGCATTAGATCTGCAAACGGCCACTCCTGTCATCGCCATGGCCTTATTGATGCGGTATCGTTCATTAGAAAGCGATACATTTACAGGAAAAGTGGTAGCCGCTCTACGCAATGAATTTGGCGGACATGCTGTAGAAAAAAATGAGAAGAAATAACATAAAATCCCCTTGCAGTAAGACTTACAATGGACATGCGCTGCAAAATAGAATGAGAAAGGAGAAGTGTATATGGCTATCTCTTTTGATTACTCCCATGCCTTGCCATTTATCATCCTGAATCGAGAAGACCCCCACTTCCACGCGTGAGCGGAAGTGGGGGATGAATCGGTATTCGCCATCGATTTCCCTCTTGCCTCCAACGAATCAAAGGTGTAAAATAGACAGAAACAGAACAAATGTTCCGTTCTAAAAGAGGGAAGGTCATGCACAAAGCCTACCGCTTCCTGCTGTATCCCACCCGCACACAAGCGGAACGGATCCATCAAACCATCGGGTGTTGCCGGTTTGTGTACAACCACTTTTTGTCCGAATGGAATCAGGCGTATGAAACCACCGGAAGAGGACTCGGCTACAACGAGTGCTCCAAGCGGCTGACCGCCTTAAAGCAGACCCTTCCGTGGCTGAAGACTCCCGATTCGACCGCCTTGCAAAACGCGCTGCAACAGTTGGACGAGGCGTTTGACCGATTCTTCGATGGAATCGCGAACGCTCCCCGCTTCAAAAGCAAAAAACATCCGAACCAATCGTACACCGCCCAGTGCAACTATTCAAAGAAAGGGCGCCCATCGATCGAAGTGGACGGCCATCGATTGAAACTTCCCAAGCTCGGATGGGTGAAGTTTGCCAAAAGCCGTGAGGTTCAAGGCCGCATTCTCTCGGCCACCATTCGTCGAAACCGAACAGGGAAGTATTTCGTCTCCATCTTGGTGGAAACGGAGATTCCTCCATTGTCCACCACCGACAAGCAAGTGGGGGTGGATGTGGGGTTGAAGCATATGGTGGTTCTTTCCACGGGTGAGAAGATCGAACACCCCCGGTATTGGCGCCGATATGAAGAAAAGCTCGCCTACTGGCAGCGGGTGATGTCCCGCCGGAAGCCGGGCGGTTCGAACTGGCATAAAGCCCGCTTGAAAGCGGCCAAGCTTCATGAGAAAATCGCCAACTGCCGGAACGATTTCCTGCACAAACTGTCCACCCGCCTCATCCGCGAAAACCAAGTGGTGTGCGTGGAGGACTTGCGCGTGCGGAACATGCAAAAGAACCGCAAGCTGGCCAAACGCATTTCCGATTCCGCGTGGGGGCGTTTTCTCAAGATGCTTGAGTATAAAGCGAAATGGTACGGGCGGACGTTGGTCCGTGTCGCGAGCACCTCCATCGAGCCAATTGTGCTCGTGCTGCGGGCATCGGCAGATTGAGGTGAAATCGCTCGACATCCGCGAGTGGGTGTGCCCAAACTGCGGAGCCGAACATGACCGGGACCATAACGCCGCCCGGAATATCCTGAATGAAGGGCTTCGTTTGCTGTCGTTGTAAGGCAGTCGAACCGTGGGACGCACGGGGATGGCTTGGTTAACAGCCTGCCGTAGGGCGGGTGTTCCCAAGAATCTCCCACCTCTAAGCGTGAGCGTAGGTGGGAGAGCGTTCAATGTTGTGAAGAGAACGCCCATTGGCGGAAAAATATACGAAAACGGTGTCGCATTTGTTTTTTGAACGCAAAGCAATCAACGCAACGATTCAAAAATAATAAACGTGAATGTTGAACAATTGACAAACGGTTTTCACAAAGTTCACATCATTGTTTGGTATTGTATCACAAGAAGGTGGTGAGCCGATGAGGAGATATGCAGATCATTGGCTGCTTGTCCTATTGCTGCTCCTTGTCTTTCCGTTGCCGGCGCGTGCGGAAGAAACCGTTCAAGCCCGCATCGACGAAGCGCCGGAGTATGGGGTGGTGAGGCTAGCGAGCGGCGTCTATGATGAAGCGATCGTATTATCGAAACCACTTACGTTGGAAGGGATTGGGGAGGTGACGATTCGTTCGTGCCGCAAGTCTCCTGTCATTGCGATATACGGCCGGCATGTTGTGCTCAAAAATATTCGTGTGGTGCAATGTGGTGATGCGCCCGATATGCCGGCGATTTACGTAACCGGACATGATCATACGATCGACGGTGTGCGCGTGTTGACGAATCAGCAAGGCGTCAAGCTTGATCACGCGCATCATACAACCATTGTCCACTGCGCTGTTCAAGGCGAGAAAAACGGCAATGGCATTGATCTATGGGAATCGACGCAAAACGTGATTCATTATACGGCGATTGAGCGGGTAAAAGACGGAATTTACATGGAAAACAGCCATAACAACGTACTAAGCGGCAATCACATTGACAATGCCCGCTATGGCATTCATGTCATGTTTTCGAATCGCATCGTGTTGCGAAAAAACATTTCCGAAAAAAATATCGCTGGAGCGATGGTGATGGGGACAGAGCAAACAACGATTGAACAAAATTCGTTCGTGCAAAACAAAAGAAATGTCCACTCTCAAGGCCTTTTGTTATACGATGCGGCGAAAACGATTGTACGAAAGAACCGAATCGCGGCCAATCGAGTCGGAATTTATGTGGAACAAGCGCGCCATAACGAATTGACTGAGAACGATGTTTCCCACAATTTTATCGGCATGCAGTGGAATGAATCGTCGAACAATCGTGTTTCGGACAATTCATTCATTGGCAATGTCTATGACGCACAAGCCATTCGCAGTCCTGACAATACCATTGTTCGTAACTATTGGGACGCAGCGACTAAATTAGATGTCACGGGCAAGGGAGTCAGCGCCATCCCGTATCGAGCTGATCCGTTTTTCCTAGCGCTTACCGTCGACGTGCCGGAATACCAATTGTTTTTTCAGTCACCAGGTATGATTGTCTTGCAAAAGTTGTTGCGCAGTCCTGACGAACAAGTGCTGACGGATGACGCTCCGCTCATGGAGCAACCGACGGCAAGGAAGGATCGGCCTTCCCGGTCGGCAAGCCTGTTGTATGTGATGAGTGCTGTGATGATCGCTGGAAGCATTAGTGGATTTATAATAGGGAGGAAACGACCATGAAAGCAAAAGGAATATGGTTGGCCATTTTTATCTTCATTATTGGCGTCATAACTGGTTGCAACCAAAAGGCTGAGCCGGTAGCCATTGATGAAAAAAACGATAAATGTGATTTTTGCCATATGGCGGTAGGAAATAATCAATTTGCGACCGAACTCGTATTGAAAAATGGCAAAGTGTTGAAGTTTGATGACATCGGTTGTATGTATCAATGGATGAAGGAACATAAAAACGAAACGGTCGAAGCCATGTTTGTTCGCGATTATGAAACGAACGATTGGCTGGAGGCGGATCAAGCAACATATGTATATGATCAAACAATTCGCACTCCTATGGCATACAATGTGATCTCTTTTAAAGATGAAGATAAAGCAAAGAAATTTGTCGAACAACATGGTGGAGCGGTTTTGACGTATAATGAACTGGGTCGCCATACATGGGAACGAAATAAAGAGATGATGATGGAAATGAAAAAAGAACATATGAAAATGGACAAACAGAAGGATAACCATATGGGCAACTGAGCGCCAGTTGCCTTTTTGTTTATCTGTCCGTTGCCTGCACGGGCTGTTCTGTAGAGAGATCTAATGTTTCGAAACTCTTAGGTGTTTCTCGAGTGGCTGTTGAAACTGAAACATCGATGGAGAGGACAGAGAAGGATGTGGAATATCGGACGGATGGAATGGCGGCTGCTGATGCGCCAATATTCCTCTTATTCGTTTGTTTTGTTATGGGTTGTCATATTGTCGCTATTATTTTTCATCGCCAAAAACGATGCAGATTTTGCTGGATATACGAATGTCACAGGAACGATCGCGAACATTATCTTATATCTTTTGCCTCTGTTTATGCTCATTGCCGGTTCGTTCGCGATTGCGGGTGAGATGGAAAATGGACAATGGCGCCTGTTATGTACGTATCCGCTGTCACAGGCCATGTATGTGGCCGGGAAATGGCTTGGGCAATGGTTAGGGCAGGCGACATTGTTTACGTTTAGTTTTGGCGTGAGCGTAGCGATCAGTTCCTTTGCTGGAATCGCATTGCCGGTGAAATGGGTGATTGCGCTCTATAGTTTTTCATTATTCCTCATCGCTTTGTTTCTCATGTTGGGTCTATCCGTCGGCGCGTTTACGTCGACTCGATGGCAAGCGTTGACGGTATCGGTCGGAGTATGGTTTTTGTTCATTATGATTTGGCCGACGTTGTTAATTGCTGTGCTTAACATCGTTCCATATCCGCTCATTGCCCCTTTGTTGCAAGCGGCGACGCTTTTCAATCCGGCCGAGGTGTTGCGTGTGGCGTTTGTGGTCGAATTGGGGGGGAGCGCCATTTTCGGACAAGCTTATGATCATTTGATCCATTTATGGAAAAAAAAGTTCAGGCTGATATTGACCGTATATGCCATTGGCTATCTATGTTTGTTATGGTCCATGGCAACGTGGAAGTTAACAAGGAGGAAACAACGATGACCGGACTCGATGTGCGGGAAGTGTCAAAAATGTATAAGAAGAAAACCGCGTTGTCTTCGCTGTCCTTTCAGGCGAATCGAGGGGAGTGTATCGTTTTATGCGGAGGAAACGGCGCGGGGAAAAGCACGCTTCTTTCAATTTTAGCGGGCATTTTGCCGCCGACAGATGGAACGGTCACCCTTCACGGTGTTTCCTTGCGGATGAATCGAAAGCAATACATTTCGCACATCGGATACATGCCGGATGAGTTCCATGCGCCGCCCATGATGACCGTTTGGGAATTTCTTTCGTTTTATGCATCATTGCGAAAAGTCACGCGAGAACAGGTGGAAGAAACGCTTCGTGACATAGGATTGGAAGCGCAAAAAAAGGAATGGATCAAGCATTTATCAAAAGGAATGCGGCAGCGGTTGTTGTTCGGTCAGGCGTTATTAGGAAATCCGGCGTTATTGCTTCTTGATGAGCCGACAAACGGTCTCGATCCGTTTTGGATTGATCGGTTTATCGATATATTGAAACAGAGAAAAAACGAGGGGACGATCATTATTTTTTCGACACATATGATGGATGTGGCCGCAGATATCGGGGATATCATTGTATTTATGAAAAATGGGGCTATCGTTCATCGAATCGAGACCGCAGCCTGTGGATCGAAAGAACAAACGGTGTTGCAGCTGTTGGCTTTGCACCGACAATGAATGATCGAATCGATTGGATCGGCGCGGCGATTTGTTTAGCAGGTGTTTCAGTGATGTTATGGGCGCCGAGCCAATGACGTTCAAATTGATTTTCGATCGCAAGACCGGGCGCATTTACGGCGCGCAGGCGGTCGGAAAAGAGGGAGTCGACAAACGGATCGATGTCATTGCCACCGCGATCAAAGGGGGATTGACCGTTCGGGATTTACCGGATTTGGAATTAGCTTATGCGCCGCCGTTCTCTTCGGCGAAAGACCCGGTCAATATGGCTGGGTATGTCGCCTCCAATATCATGGACGGGCTTGTCGAGACGGTGCAGTGGCATGAAATCGAACGGATTGTGGAGGCAGGGGGCGTGTTGATCGATGTCCGCACGGCGGAGGAAACGGCGCGCGGCATGATCCGCGGTTCGATTCACATTCCATTGGACGAATTGCGTGACCGTTTGCATGAGCTCCCGAAAGGAAAGACCATCTATGTGACATGCCAAGCTGGGCTGCGAGGATACATTGCCGTAAGGATTTTGCAGGGGCATGGGTTTCAGGCGAAAAACGTAGATGGCGGATACCGGCTGTACGCCGCTGTCAAGCGATAACGAATGGGGTGCCTTGCCGATAGCGGCAAGGCGTTTTTTTCGTTCTAATGAACTGTTTTTTGTTAGGTAGATTGACAATAGTGAAAAGGCTAGTTAACATACCCGTAGGGGTAGTTTTGTGAATAAAACTTTTTTTCCTCATTCGAAGGCATAGGAATGATGAAAGGATGTCGATCTATATGTCAGTGATATTCGCTTTCGTTGCAGGGGCGCTTTCTTTCTTTTCCCCTTGCATTTTTCCGATTGTTCCTGCTTATGTTGCCCATTTAACAGGCACTCCAATAGCGGAAAACAGAATCCAAGTTGGAAAACGGGAGATCCTCATGCGCTCCCTTGCGTTTATCGGCGGATTCAGTGTCATTTTCGTGCTGATGGGAGCGACGGCAAGTGCGATTGGACAGATGTTGGTTCAATATCGTGGGTTCATTGAGAGTGATGGTGAACATATGGGCGACTTGGTGTCCGCCTTGTCGTGCGGAAATGCCGGATATGCAAAAGTTTTATGAGCAGTATAAAGATGAGGGAGTGGAGATTGTCGCGGTCAATTTAACTCAATCGGAAAGGCAGCCGGAACATGTTGCGCGCTTCATTCAGGAGTATGGAATTACGTTTACTGTCGTTCTTGATGAAAAAGGAGAGGTATCCCGGCAATACCAAGCTCAAGCGATTCCGACGAGCTACTTGATCGATTCGAAAGGAATCATACAGAAAAGGAATCATACAGAAAAAATGATCGGACCGATGAGTTATGACTGGATCGTCGATCATATGCAATCGATCCAGTAAGTTTGGCAAAAGGGGAAATGGTGAATGAGAGAAGAAAGACCAAAGCCGACAGAGGATTCAAAATATATTCAGCAACACTTAGCCAATGAACGGACGTTTCTCGCTTGGATTCGCACTTCGATCGCTGTGATCGGAATTGCTTTCTTGATGATCAACTTGCATGAAAAATCAACGGCGAGCGCCCTGTCGACATTTCTTGTCCAGCTCATCGGGGCATTGGCGGTGGTGATTTCCGTCTGCACGATTGTGTTTTCCACCATTAGTTATGTCATGAAGACAAAACAAATTAATGAACAAACGTTCCGGCCGTCACGCCCGTTAATTTGGTTTTTGGCGTCCTTGTTGTTGCTGATCACTGGATTGTTTGGCTATTATTTCTTCACTTTGCTTTGACAGCGGCACTTTCTCGCCATTTTTTCTTTTTTGTTGACAAAAGGAAAGCGATTCGATAACATAGGGATTGTAATACACATACACGTATGTGTATACAACGCATGTACGTGTATAAAACCGGGATAGGTATCAAACATAATAACAAAAAACATAAGGAGGTTATCTCGATGAAAGTAGCGATCATTGCGGCAAACGGCGGGTTGTTTGATGCGTACAAGGTGTTCAACATCGCGACAGCCGCTGCGGCGGCAGACGCAGAAGTCGGCGTGTTTTTCACGTTTGAAGGGTTGAATCTCATCCACAAAGAAGCGCACAAACAATTGCCGATTCCTGAAGGGAAAGAACATTTTCAACAAGGGTTCCAAAAAGCGAACGTTCCATCGATTGCAGAATTGCTTCAAATGGCGCAAGGGATGGGTGTGAAGCTGATCGCTTGCCAAATGACCATGGACGTCATGGGGTTGGACAAAGACCAATTCGTTGATGGCATTGAAGTGGCGGGGGCGGCGACGTTCCTGCAGTTCGCGAAAGACGCGGACATTACATTGGCCTTCTAATGAGGGAGAGGAGGAAGGAGAATATGGCGCAAGTCACCGTTTATACAACCACTACATGCCCATATTGTGTAATGGCGAAAAACTTTTTGCGCGCCCAAGGGATTCCATTCAAGGAAGTGAATGTCGAGCTCAATCCGGAAGCGGCGCGGAGACTGGTGGAAACGACCGGGCAAATGGGCGTGCCGCAAATCGAAATTAACGGCCGCTGGGTGCTCGGGTATGACCCGGAAACGATTATGGCGTTATGGAACGAAGCGAATCATCGCTGAAAATCACATGTGAATGATAGAGCGATGACGTAGGGGCTGGGTATGGTTGGCAAAAACGATTTCGGTCAAAGAAATCGCCAATCAAATCATGCGCGGTGAAGAGTTGTTTATTGTAGACGCCCGCAACCCTGAAGATTTTGCCGATTGGCGGATCGAAGGCAAAGGCGTTGAGGTCGTCAATATTCCGTATTTTGACGTGTTGGACGGTATCGAACCGTATTTGGACCGTTTGCCGAAAGACAAAAGCAAAACGATTTATGCCGTTTGTGCGAAGGGCGGCTCGTCGGAGTTTGTGGCAGAGCAGTTGGAAGCGGCGGGCTATACGGACGTTTATTCGATTGAAGGCGGCATGAAAACTTGCTCCGCAGCCGAATGCTTATAAGGAAATCCGGCAGACGAATATGGGGAAACTGCATCCGACAGAAGACGAACAACGGGAGATGGAAATCGGCCCAAACCGTTGCGCCGTTCGGTAGGGAAAAGAAGCCGGCGTTTTCCGATGCCGGCCCTTTTCATGTTTCAGACTCATAATGGGCGTGTCGACTGGTTGATGTGAGTCGTTTGGAAACCGATAAAAAGAATACAATAACGAATACAAGTTGTCGAATAGGAGGGGACAGGATGACAGGGCATCGTTTTCATTATGAACACGCTGATCGACTGCTCGACCCGAAGCGCAAAGAGTGGATCGACCCGCAACAGGCGATTTCGATGTTGTCCGTGAAACCGGATGACACGGTCGTTGATCTTGGCGCCGGGAATGGCTATTTTACGATTCCTCTCGCGCAGGCGACAAATGGAAAAGTATACGCGGTCGATGTGCAGCCGGAAATGATCCAGTTATTAAAAAAACGGGCGCAGCAGTTTTCGATAACCAACATTGAATATCAGGTGGCGGATGTCGCTTCAACCGCCTTGCTTTCTCATTCGATGGATAAAGGAATCATGGCGTTTGTCTTTCATGAAGTGGAACAAAAAGACGCTGTCGTCGACGAGATTCGCCGCGTGATGAAGCCGAATGGACGATTTCTTTTCATTGAATGGGAAGCGGTTGAAAGCGAAATGGGGCCGCCGCTTCATGAGCGGATTCCGTCGGATGAACTGCTTTCCTATGTGAAACAAAAGGCGAGTGATGTGGAATTGGTCCGTTTTCACCCGGCTGTCTATGGTCTGTTGATTCGCTGGAAATAGCCGATTGTTCAGGGAAATGATTCTTGTTGTCATTATACTGCACAGGGTATATAATGATCGTGCATAGGAGAAGCAGAGGGGGTGAACCGTTGACAGGCAGTAGTTTGTTATTCTTTCTTTTTCTTTTGAGCGTTGCGTTGTACCGACGCTACTATCCTGTGAAAAATATTCCGTGCCTTCCGGTAGGAGAGGTGCCGGACGGCTTGCTTCTTGTCGACTTGCGCGATTATAATGAAAGCAATGGCCCCATATTTGGCCAAGCGTTGCATATTCCGGTGGCGTATTTGAAACGGCATGTTCGGCATATCCCGCGAAAGCCGCTTCATATCATTGCCCAAGATGCCATCGAAAAAAACGTCGGCATCCGGCTGTTGCGCCGCTATGGCTATGAGGTGAAAAGCTATTCGATCGCCGCTTGCGACTGCCGAGAAAGGGGGCGAATGGACCAATGGAATACAATAAAGAAATCAAAAACCGCTTAAAACGGATTGAAGGACAAATTAAAGGCGTTCTTGGCATGATGGAACAAGGGAAGGACTGCAAGAGCGTCGTTTCTCAGCTTTCAGCGGCGCGCAATGCCATTGACCGCGCCATTGCCGTGATCGTCAGCACGAATTTAGAGCACTGTCTGCGTGAAAGCATGCAAAAAGGAGAGAACACAGACGACCTTGTCAAAGAAGCAGTTGAACTATTGGTAAAAAGCCGATAACCCGTTGGTCAACAGCAAGAGAAAAACGTGTTGACAACGTTCTTTTTCTTGTAGTAATATACCCATAGGGGTAATGGTAATAAAACATATGATGTCAAGGAGGTTATCACAATGAACGTAGCGAAAGTATTGGATGCCAAAGGACTTGCCTGCCCGATGCCGGTGGTGAGAGCCAAAAAGGCGATGGACGAATTGGAATCGGGACAAGTGCTGGAGGTGCAAACGACCGATAAAGGGGCGAAAAACGATTTGCCGGCATGGGCGAAAACAAGCGGGCATACGGTTATTGATATGAAAGAGGAAAACGGTGTGTTGACGTTCTGGATTCAAAAAGGATAATTTCCGGTCTTTCTTATACCTGTGTAGGTATATAGAAAGGAGGCGGCCAGATGACACAGCCGAAGAAAAAGACGACGATCATTTTGTTCAGCGGCGACTATGACAAGGCGATGGCGGCCTACATCATCGCCAACGGCGCCGCGGCATACGACCATGACGTGACGATTTTTCATACGTTCTGGGGGCTGAACGCCTTGCGGAAAGAGGCGCCGGTTCCGGTGCAAAAAGGATTTCTCGAAAAGATGTTTGCGAAGATGATGCCGCGCGGCGCGGACCGCATGGGGCTGTCGCGCATGAATTTTGCCGGCATCGGCCCAAAGTTGATCAAAAAGGTGATCAAGAAACATAACGCCATGCCGCTTCCGCAGTTGATCGAGATGGCGAAAGAGCAAGGTATAAAACTCGTCGCCTGCCAAATGACGGTCGATTTGCTTGGACTGAAGCCGGAAGAATTGATCGACGGCATTGAGTTTGCCGGCGTCGCCGCGTATTTGGCGGATGCGTCGGAAGGAAATGTGAACTTATTCATTTAAAATGAGGGAGTCGTTGGCCTGGGAAGGGCCTGTCGAATAAACAATCAAGGGGGGAATCAACCAATGATCAAAGTCGATATGACCGTAGATGCTAAAGGATTGTCCTGCCCGATGCCGATCGTCCGCACGAAAAAGGCGATCAACGAATTGGAGCCGGGCCAAGTGTTGGAAGTGCAGGCGACGGATAAGGGGTCCAAAGCCGATATCAAAGCATGGGCGGAAAGCACAGGGCATCAATATTTAGGAACAATTGAAGAAAATGGGATTTTGAAACATTATATCCGCAAGGCAACGGAAAATGAAGCACGCAAAGAAACGGCATTTCCTCATGTCGTATCGAATGAAGAATTGCAAGAAAAACTGGACGATCCTAATTCGTTTGTCTTGGATGTCCGCGAACCAGCGGAGTATGCGTTTGGCCATATTCCGGGCGCCGTTTCGATTCCGCTTGGAGAGCTCGATCGCCGGATGGAGGAACTTCCGAAAGACAAAACGATTTACGTCGTGTGCCGCACAGGGACACGGAGCGATTTGGCCGCGCAAAAGCTGGCCGAAAAAGGATTTGACCGTGTGCGAAACGTCGTTCCCGGCATGTCGCAATGGAACGGGCCGCTCGATTCCGCTCAATCGTAATGGAGCGGCCTTTTTAAACAATCAAATATACATTAGGGGGTATGTTAATATGGTGAAAGAAATGACCGTGCAACAAATGACGGAAAAGGTGTTAAACAAAGAACCGCTGTTCATCTTGGACGTCCGCAACGAAAGCGATTTTCGCGATTGGAAAATCGAAGGGGAAAACTTTGCCTATTTGAACGTTCCGTATTTTGAGTTGATCGATGGGGTTGACTCGATTGTCGGCCGTCTTCCGAAAGACAAAGACATCGTCGTGGTGTGCGCCAAAGGAGGATCGGCGGCGTTTGTCGCCGAACAGCTGGCGGAAGCCGGGTTTGACAACGTTTATACGCTCGCTGGCGGGATGCAGGCGTGGAGCGAGCATCTCCATCAAGCCAAAGTATACGAAGATGATCAATTGAAAATTTACCAATTCATCCGCGTCGGCAAAGGATGCCTGTCGTATATGGTCATCTCGGGAAGCGAAGCGCTTGTCGTCGATCCGCTGCGGTTTATCGATGTGTACGAACAAGCAGCCCAACAAGAAGGGGTAAAGATCACGCATATCGTGGACTCACACTTGCATGCCGACCATCTTTCCGGAGGCAAGGCGCTGGCCGAGCGGACCGGGGCGGCGTACTACTTGATGAAAAGCGAGGGAGCGGTGTTTGATTTCGAGCCGCTCGAGCAACATGAAACGATCGACTTCGAAAACGTGCATTTGGAAGTGTTGGCAGTGAAAACACCGGGGCATACGCCAGGCAGCGTCTCGTTCTTTGTCAACGGCAAATGGCTGTTCTCCGGCGACACCATCTTTGTCGGCGGTCTCGGGCGGCCGGACCTCGGCGGCAAGGTGGCGGAATGGGCGGCGGATTTGTATGACACCGTGTACGAAAAAGTCGCGGCCATGGCTGATGATGTGATCGTCTTGCCGGCTCACTACGCTGATTTAGATGAAGAAATCAATGCGGAGGGGTATGTCGGCGATACGTTAGGCCGCATCCGCGCCCGCAATGAGATGATGCAAAACAAACCAAAAGACGAATTTATCGATCTTGTCATCCAAAGCGCCAATACCGAAACACCGCCGAACTTTGAAGACATTGTCGCCATCAACCGCGGGCTCAAAACCGTGGATATCGAAACGCAGCGGGAGCTTGAGATCGGCCCGAACCGCTGTGCATTGCATCATACCCATGCTTAAAGTGATACAAATTGGTAAGGGACGGGGAGCGCCCCGTCCTTTTTGAAAACAAAAGGGAGGGATGGCCGATGGATGTTTCGCTCGCGTTTCTCATTGTCATCTTTTTAATCGGCTTTGTCGGTTCATTTATTTCTGGGATGGTTGGGATCGGCGGGTCGATTATTAAATATCCAATGCTTTTGTATCTTCCGCCGTTGTTTGGGCTGACGGCGTTCAGCGCTCATGAAGTGTCGGGAATCAGCGCGGTGCAAGTGTTTTTCGCCACGATCGGCGGCGTGTGGGCGTATCGAAAAAGCGGCTATTTGAACAAATCGCTCATTCTCTATATGGGCGTGAGCATTCTTGTCGGCAGTTTTGTCGGCGGCTATGGCTCGAAGCTGATGAGCGAGGGAACGATTAACGTCGTTTACGGCATCTTGGCGGCATTGGCGGCGGTCATGATGTTTGTGCCGAAAAAAGGGATCGATGACATTCCGCTTGACCAAGTGACGTTCAACAAAGGGGTGGCGGCCGCCTTGGCGTTTCTGATCGGCGTCGGGTCCGGCATCGTCGGGGCGGCGGGGGCGTTTTTGCTTGTGCCGGTCATGCTCGTTGTCCTGAAAATCCCGACGCGAATGACGATCGCCACGTCTTTGGCCATTACGTTCATTTCCTCCATTGGTTCTACGTTCGGGAAAATCGCCACCGGCCAAGTCGATTACCTTCCGGCTCTCATCATGGTCGTCGCGAGCTTGCTTGCCTCTCCGCTAGGGGCGAAAGCGGGGCAAAAAATGAACACGAAAGTGCTGCAAGTCATCCTTGCCGTGTTGATTTTGGCGACGGCGGTGAAAATTTGGGTGGATATTTTATGATCGAAGCGCTTGAAAGGCGACGGGTCACGGGAAAAGGCATGTGAATGCTGGAACTGATCATGTTTCGCTGTCCGTTTTCTGCGTGATGGTGCGCGATCCATTTGGGCATGCTAAACAGCGGGAAAACATAACGAAGGGAAGAATGAGCGATGTTCCATTACACGGTTGACGTGTCAACGGGCATGAATGAAACGATCGAGCGTTTGGAAGAAAGCTTGAAACAAGAAGGATTCGGTGTGCTCTGGCGGTTCAGCGTGACCGAAAAGCTGCAAGAGAAAGGGCTCGATTTTTCCACGCCGATGGTCATTTTAGAAGTATGCAACCCGCAAGAAGCGGCGCGGGTGTTAAACGAAAATCTCTTAGTCGGTTATTTTTTGCCGTGTAAAATCGTTGTCTACGAAGAAAACGGGATCACGAAAATCGGCATGCCGAAACCGACGATGCTCGTTGGCATGATAAACGAGCCGGCGTTGAAGGAAATCGCGGCCGACATCGAGAAGCGGCTGGCCGCTTGCCTCGACCGCTGCCGCTGATGGGCAAAGAAAAAAGGTGTCCCAAATGATGGGGCACCTTTTGGTTGTGCGTGCATACACGGAAACGCAGGTTTGCAGAAAGAAAAGCGCTCTTTTCACTTCTCCGCCGCTTCTTGATCGATGATCCAAAAGGAGAACCACATAGGTGGCGGATTGTTGCAAAACCAATCCTTTCTACAAATTCCCTTGCCCCGCCGCTTTTTTTGTTTTTGCCCGTTTTTTGGCTGAGCGCGGCTGTTTCTCTGTTTCCAGCTCGCGATGCACAATCCGGTCGGGATCCAACCCATTGCCAAGCGTGCCGTACACATGGCCTTGCTTCGGCTCGATGAGCTCGTGTTGCTCGTAGTAGACGCGCGGCGTTTTCCAAAGGGCGGCCAACGCTTTTCCCATCGGCATTTCATGGTAGCGGTCGGGCCACATTCGTTTGATGTATGTTTTCACGAGCGGATAGTACTTCGAACTCATCGCTGGAAAGAGATGATGTTCGGTATGGTACGAAAAGTTGAAGTGAAGGATATCCACCCACTTTGGCACCGTGACGGACAAGCTGTTTGCCAACGGATCGTTGACCGGCACTAACGGATTGAGCCGGTGGTTTGTTGAGATATAGCTCATGACGATCGTGTTGGCGACAAGCAACGGAAGCAAAAAGGCGAAAACCCACTTTTCCCAGCCGATCAGCCATAACAGCCCGAGCCATGACGCCCACGGCAAGAAAAATTGAAACAGGACAACCGCGCGGTTCTTCCGGCGAAAGTCTTTGAAAAAGTAAAACAGCATCCGGGTCGAGTGAAGGGTAAACATCACGGACAAGGAGCTAAAGGCGAAAAAAGCGCGAATCGGAAACGGGATGCGATATACCCAAGAGAGCAGGCGGCTTTTCGCTAATTTCTCCATGCTTGGCCACGCGTCCGGGTCTTTTTCTTCATGCTGGGTATGCACATGGTGGCTGGCGTTATGCCATTTTCTCCACAACTTCGGACCGGTGCAAAGCGGCCAAAAGGCGATCGCTCCGAGAAGATCGCGCAGCCATGGCGTTTTGACGACTGTGCCGTGCAAAATTTCATGTCCTAAAAATCCTAACGCGGCAAAACTGAAACCAAGCACAACAGAGATGAGGAGGTTCCATACCGGGTGAAGATGAAAAAGTGATACAGCGAGGATGCCGGTGATGACGAGCCCTACATAAGCCAGACCTCCAAACAAGCGGGACTTCACAGGTTGAAACGCTTTTTTCGGCAAATGCGGGGCAATTTTCGCCGCGTACCAACCGAACGGGTGAAAATCATTCATTAAGTGATCTCCTTTCAAACTACTCTCCGTTTGACAAGCAGCGGCGAAGCCATTCACACACTCTTGGTCGCAACGAAGACCTTATTTCATGAGGTGATCCCAAAAGCTGTTCTCTATGCCTAAATGAGTGAAGGGGCGAGAAAAGCTCTTGGTAATTATAATATATATCATAACATCTTTTGACTCGTCCTGTCTATAGGTTTGATGGAAAACTGCCAAATTTGGGCATGATGGCAGTTTTTCCAGAAGAACAGGCTAGGCGCTTGAGGAGGCGGCCAGCTAAAACATCATGATCAATGTCCCGATGGTAATGAGCAACACCCCGATCACCACTTTCGCGGACAGCGGTTCGCCGAGAAACATGGCGGCAAACAAAATCGTCAGCACCAAGCTTGATTTGTCAATGGCGGTGACGCGCGAGACATCGCCGATTTGGATTGCTTTGTAGAAACAAAGCCATGACAATCCGGTCGCCGCTCCTGAGAGGCAGAGAAACACCCAGCTTTTCGTTGAGATTGCTTTGACGCCTTGATGAGCCCCTGTCATCCAGACGATCATCCATGCGAGCACGAGCACGACGGCGGTGCGAATGGCGGTCGCTAGATTGGAGTTCACGTTCTCAATGCCGATTTTCGCCAGCACCGATGTCAGCGCCGCAAACACCGCCGCCAGCAAAGCATAAACGATCCACATGCACATCCCTTCGCTTTCATTGAGAATTTTTCTCATCTATTATACTACGAGAAGGGAGAACATTTCACCATTTTTCCATTCGTTTGTTATAATGGAGGACAAGCAAACAGGAGAGGAAGTGGAGAATGATCTATCAGTTGAAAGTGCAGTTGAAACATACGAGGCCGCCGGTTTGGCGCCGGTTGCTTGTGCCGGGGGAGATGACGTTCGCCGAGCTGCATCGCGTGTTGCAAGCCGCGTTCGGTTGGATGGACCAACATTTGCATACGTTTTACATGACAAAGGTCGGCGGAACGGCGCGGCTGCGCATTGAAATCGGCAACGAAGCAGCCGGGTGGGACGGCGCCGATTATGATGAGCGGGAGGAAACGATCGGGCAATGGTTTGTCGAAGAAGGTGACCGCGCCCAATACGTGTATGATTTTGGTGATATGTGGGAGCATGACATCGTTTTGGAAAAAATCGTCGATCCGATTCCCGATGCGTTGTATCCATGCTGCATCAAAGCCGTGCGGGCCGGATTGGAAGAGGATAGTTGGGGAGAAGTGCGGGGCGTGGACGAAGAGATCAGCCCCGCAAAGCTGACAGCGAGAGTGAATGCGGCGCTCGCCCCATTTCAACGAAAGGCGGTTGGGGAGAAAGGAGAAGCGAAGGAAACCAAACGAGTCGCAAGCAAAGGCAGAACAGAAGAAGTGGAAAGAGACGTATGGAAAACGCTGTTCGATCGAGCGCTCGCCTACAGGGACTTGGCGCCGTGGACGTGGATGGACGATGATCACATTTTTGCCGTGATGGCTCCTGATGGTGAATCGTTGTATTGTACGGTGATCGGAGCGCTTGGACAGGAGTACGGGCTTGTGATTTACATCGGTGAGGAAGGATACATGTGCTTGCAAGACATTTTATCTGGAACGTTGCATCCAAAAGACGCCGTATTTCAAGAACGCGCATTGCTTGTGTCGTTGGCGCCTCGAAACCACCTAGAAAGAGACGATAAAGCGCTGTTGCGGAAGCATCACATTCCGGTGAGCGGAAAACAGCTGTTGCCGATGTTCCGCAGTTTTGTTCCTGGATATTATCCATGGTTTCTTTCGGAAGAGGAAGCGGCATGGGCGGCCATGGCGCTCGAACAAGCGGTCGTTGTTGCCGAGCGGCTGCGCGGTGGCGAGCTGGCGCTAGCTGCGTTTTCCCGCGGCAATCGGTTGTTTGCCCGGATCGCCGAACGGAGAGAGGATGGGCTTCATTGGCGCGACGGCTGGGTGCCGCGCCCGAAGGCAAAGAAAAAGGAAACATCCGCGCTTGACATCGGCACGGACGAGTTGGCAAAGGCCAAGACGCTCGAGCGAGCCCCACTGTTCGTGGAGTTTTCGGTCGCTTATGTGAACAGGCCGATCCAGGAACGGCGCTCGGAGCGCCCGTATTTTCCGTTGCTGGCGTTGGCCGCCGATGCAGCGAGCGGCGTCATTTTGCATCATCAGGTGTTTCGCGGCCAGACGGATGCGAAGACGCTGCAACAAAGTTTTCTCGCATTTGCCCGCGCGCTCGGGTGTGTGCCGAGCCATGTGCGCGTCACGAAGGAACACGGACCGTTGCTGGCGCCGCTTTTGCGCGAGTTGGGCGTCAATATGAGCACAGGTCCAACCCCTCGTTCTGATGAAGTACGGCAATTGTTCGAACAGTTTGCGATCTAAGAAGCCGACAGCTATTCAGAATAAAAGGAAGAGTTGCAGAACAAGAGCAGATGGAGGCAGGCGCTGGAGTGCGGAGTGAAAAGTGCGGGAATTTCCAGCTTTCCACTAGCCCCCTGCTTCTGTCAGAACGCCGTTTTTCTAGAAGCTCTTTGCATGACGAAGGAAAGAGGGATGAGTTATGTTGATTGCACTCGATATGGATGGCACTCTGTTAAACGGGGAAGGAAAAATCAGCGAGCGCAACAGGGCGGCCATTACGGCTGCAAAAGCGCAAGGCCATATCGTCGCCGTCGTGACAGGGCGGGCGCGCAAAGACGCGCTCGCCCCGCTTCGTGAGGCAGACCTCGTCTGCCCGATCGCCAGCTTAAACGGAGCGATTGTGACGCTTGAGGACGGCACGGTCATCAGCGAGGCGCCGCTCGAGCGGGCGGCGGTCCGCCCGACGCTCGAGTGGGTGCGCGAACAGTCGGATTTGTATTGCGAGACGTACACGGGCGATGCGGTCTATGTCGGCTTGCACAACCGCTCCCAATGGGAAGCGCTCGCTTCCGAGATGGCTGATGTGGCCCCGGATGTGAAATGGCTTGTCAATAAGCAGTTCCAGCAAGCGCGGGTGACGTATGTCGACGACATCCGCACGGTGTGGGACGATTCGCAGCTGACCTTATACAAACTGCTTATTTTTGCGCTTGACCGCGGGCGGCTTCTTGATGCGGCCTCCCGTTTCGCGGCGCTCCCTGGCGTCACGGTCACTTCGTCGCATCCGCACAACATTGAGATGAACAACGAACGGGCGACGAAAGGCGAAGCGCTCAAGCAACTCGCCGCCCATTACGGCATCGACTTGCGCGACACGGTCGCCTTTGGCGACAGCCATAACGATTTGTCGATGTTTGAGGTCGCGGGCTGCCGCGTCGCCATGGCCAACGCCGCGCCGGAGTTGAAAGCAACATGCGACTTTGTCACCTTCTCCCACGAAGAAGACGGCGTGGCGGCGGGGCTTGAGCGGGTGCTTCGGCAACGGTGAGCGGAAGCGCCCTTTTCCCCATTTTGTACACCCCAAAATGGCTGCAAAAACGGGAGAGGTGTGCATGAGGATTTTTTCTTCGATTATCGAAAGAAATAAATAATTGATCTATCAAGCTTTTGGACGATTGATGATTTCAGTCAACTGTACAAGTTGACATAACCACATTTATTTTCGAGGGGTGCAAGGGGGCAAAACAGCCTTTTGTTGCCTTAGAAAATCAATGGTAAAATAAAGGTGCTCTTGATCAAGTTGGGTCTCGTTGAGAGGACGTAAGTGACAATGAATAAGTGAGAAGGGAATCGTTATGTCGAAAACCCAGAGGACTGGTTTTTGCCGTCTTTCCGGGTTTTTTCATGTTTTAAGGGCATTGCGGAATGGCTGCGTCCAAAAGAGGAAAAGTCCGTCTTGAGGGAGAAGCTGGCATATGATTTAGAAAGAAAAAACGTTTGGACATTGGTGGTAGTAATATGTTCGCTCTTTATTATTTTCCGACAGACGACTCCCGCTTCCATTTTGTACGGGGGGTAGCCCAAAATAAGCGAGAGATGAATGTCATTCAGTCTAACCTAAATCGTTGAATATTTCCAACAAATGTACTTTTGTACGTTGTTCTTCGGATCAAGGGTGAAAAAAGGCGTCTGTCGCGTAAAATCTTCAACGTTTGATTTTCCCATGCTCACCGAGGTGCGAAAACCAAGCGAATGCAGAAAATGTGGATGGTTCAGCGTACAAGATTGCTGAACAATGATTTTTTTGCTAATCTTTCTACTAAAGAGCTAGAAGGCCGGTGAAAAACGATTGAAAAACGATGGTCTTGACCAAATCGATGGAGTTCATCAGGAAAGAAGAGATGATTTTACAGAGCTGCTCAACTTGAGAAGAGCTGGTTTTGAGCTGTTTTTTCATTAAGTCACCAGTCTTCTAGGCGTTCAACGTGGCCGGTCGTTTTTTCTTGCGAAGAGCGGAAAAGGAAACGATTGAAGCACGGCGGGAAGAGAGGGGGGCAATCGGATTATAATAAAAAGCAATTTGCTTTCCGTTTGTATAAGCGTAGCAGAGCCATCGCGAGATCCAGATGGGCCATGCTGTTCTGCCCACTTGGTAGGTTTTTTTGCGGCTAGCCGCCGCTTTCTGTTCGACAAACATGATTGGGGGAACCATCGATGAATATTTCACTGAAGGCCATCAAGGTCAGAAATACATGGATCGGCGGCAATGAGCCGTGCATTTGCGCTCCTGTTGTCGGTGCTGACGCCGAGCAAGTGTTGCGCGAGGCGGCGGAAGTGTGCAGGAAGCAGCCGGATTTGCTTGAATGGCGTGCCGATTTTTTCCGAGCGATTGATGACCAGGAGCGCGTATTGGCGACGGCCAACGGGTTGCGGAACATAGCGGGAGAGATTCCAATTTTGTTTACGATCCGTTCCGAGCGAGAAGGGGGGCAGCCGATTCCGCTCAATGAAGCGGAAGTGCGGCGGTTGATCGAAGCAATCTGTCGAAGCGGGGCAATCGATTTAGTAGATTATGAGCTAGCTTATGGGGAACGCATCGCCGACGTGCGCCGCATGACGGAAGAATGCGGCGTCTGGCTCGTCGTGTCGCGCCATTACTTTGACGGCACTCCGCGGAAGGAAACGCTCTTGGCTGACATGCGCCAAGCCGAGCGGTACGGTGCCGACATCGCCAAGGTAGCGGTTATGCCTAAATCGCCGGAAGATGTGCTTGTTTTGTTGCAAGCGACGGAAGAAGCGCGGCGCGAGCTTGCCATTCCGCTCATTACGATGGCGATGGGCGGGTTGGGCGCCATTACTCGGCTGGCTGGATGGCTGTTTGGTTCGGCGGTGACGTTTGCTGTCGGAAACCAAAGCTCCGCTCCGGGGCAAATTCCGATCGATGACGTGCGGACGGTGCTTTCTATTTTGCAAACGTACAGCCGTTGACCGGTTTTTGTTGAAAAGCAACTGCGATTGGAAAACGATTATTTGACCATGACTTTTCCTCCTGCTATACACGGAAATATAGCGGGTTCGGCACGAAAGGGGGATGCATCATGAGCAGGCAAACCGCCATCCCGCTCCGCGAGCGGAACATCATTTTGATCGGCTTTATGGGAGCGGGGAAAACAACGATCGGGCAGCTGGTCGCGAAAAAGCTGTATCGCGACTTTATCGATGTCGACGCGGAAATCGAGCGGCGGCACGGGATGTCGATTCCGGAGATGTTCGCGCAAAAAGGGGAAGCGTACTTTCGACAGGTCGAGCGGGAACTGATCGTCGATTTATGCACAAATACAAGGTTGAAAATCCTTTCGCTTGGCGGCGGCGCCTATTTGCAGGAAGACGTGCGGCGCGTCTGTTTGGCGCACGGCATCGTCTTTTTCCTTGACTTGTCGTGGGATTATTGGAAAGAAGAGCGGCTGCCGCTCATTGTCGACAGCCGCCCGGTGTTGAAAAACAAAACGCTCGAAGAGGTCGAACAGCTCTTTTTCCAACGGCAATCCGCTTACGCTCTCCATCATTCCCGCGTCATCGTCAACGAGCTCGAGGCTGAACAGGCGGCGGACCAAATTGTCGAGTCCATTAAATGGACGTGGGATGTGTACGAGCCGAACCGTTGAGGCGGCTTATTGGCGGGCAAACAAGCTCCCGGGCAAGGGGGCTTTTTCTTTTTATTTCCGCCCCAATGCCCGTCAGCCCATACGGCCGCTGCCACAGGCGAAGCTGTGTTTGACGAAAAGAAAAATTTGACAGATGCCCTTGCCTGTTCTTGCCGGACAATATTTCCGTTTGTTATAAGGAAGATATCGGATGCGAGGGAGAGTGGGAGATGGAAAAGCAAGCGTTTAGTTGGCTTTATGTGTATATGGTGTTGGCCGTAGCTGTGCCTTCCGCACCGTATTAGCTTTGGTGGCTGAAGCTGGTTTGCTTCGTTTTGATCCGGGACCAGGCGCAGCTGCGATCATCAAGGTTGATGGACGCAAAGATGATTGGACGTTCAACGGGATCAACCCCGTATGGACGGACGGGGGGGGGCGTTATGTCACAAGTGATGAGGGTTGCTTATATGTGCGCCTAGACAGCGGGCATATCAAGGATCAAACAACGACGTACATCGCGTTTGATACGATCCCGAACCAAGGGCAGTCGCGCCTTCCGGAGCTTCCCGGCGTGCGCACGGCGGGAGTCGATTTCGCTTTGGTGATTCGCGGGAAAGAAAGCGCACGGTTGTTGATCGACAGCTACTATGACACGTTTTATTATCATTATGGCCATCAGCTCCAGATGATGCCGGCTACGCCGTACGCCAACCGGAAAGATAACGGCGTCTACCACCCGATTCGTCTGACATTAAATAAAAAATTGGAAGAGACTCGCGGCAAGGCGGTGCCCTTTGATTCGTATGAAACCGGAGTATTGCGGTTTGGCACGGCCAACCCGGCTGATGCGGTGTATGATTCACTTGCCGATATCAGCGTGAGCCGCAGCGGGAACGGGTATGAAATCCGCCTGCCGTGGGCGCTCCTCAATGTCACGGACCCGAGCCGGCGCGAGGTGATGGGCGACATCTGGTCGAAAGACGGCTTGAAGAGTCGGCGGATCGTCTCGGGCATTCGCCTCGGTTTATACATCACGGACGGAGCGGATTCGTTTGCGTTTCCAGCGATGAACAGGAACATGCGCTGCCATCAGGGCGGTTTTACCAGTACACGTGGCCGGCGTGGGAGACGCCGCGCTATCATGAGCGGCTGAAATCGTCTTATGAGGCGATGAAAGAGGCGTTTTCGCGCGCGAACATCGTTCAGCCGTAACGGGCTGGAACAGGCGGGAAGTGCAGGGGACGGGGGCAGATGGATTCTCATATTCTTTGTGGTGAATAGTGCAAAAAGAAAATCGGCCGTCGCAGTCTTGATTGCTCGACGGCCGATTCGTTTTGTTGGGAATTTAGTTTTTATCAGCCCAAATGCGGAGTTTTTGTTCATGCTGGAGCGTTTTGCGGGCGAGGAAGTCCACCGTTTCTTGCGTTTCTGACCATTCGAGGCGCAAATAGCCGATTTTCGTTTCCATGCGTTCAAACTGCTTGTCCGACCGTTCTTCGAGGCCAATACATCTCTTGACGAAGCCGCTTCTCTGATTGTTGAATCTCTTCGCGCAACCGCTCTTCCGTTTCCTTCATTTCGGCGCGCAAACGAGTCTCCATGTCTTGCATTTCTGCGCGCAAGCGGTCTTCCGTCTCTTGTATTTTTGTAGACAGCCGCTCTTCCATTTGTTGCATTTGCCAGCGGATATGGTCGAAATGCAGATCGAGCGCTTTTAAAATCTGCTTCACGATTGTTTCTTCTTCCACGTGATTCACCTCCTTTTGTTCTCATCATAGCACATGCCTAACTGGGTGGAACAGAAAAATTTAGTCAAACGGGTGATGCTTTTTCATTCAACTTTCACCAAATGGATGTATGGTGATGATTCAGAAGGTGAAGTGGAAGGAGAGGAAGCCATTGAAGAAACAAAGGAATGCGTGGGATGGATGGCTTACCGCCATCTTGGCATGGTCGGCTTTTTTGCATCTCTATCAAATTGGAAACAGCGGTTCTAATGTGTATTATACAGCGGCGGCGAAAAGCATGGCGGCGAGTTGGAAGGCGTTTTTCTTTGCCGCGTTAGATCCAGCCGGATTTATTACAGTCGACAAGCCGCCGGTGGCGCTTTGGCTGCAGGCGTTGAGCGGCTGACGGGAGAAGCTGGACCGGGAGGGGCAAGATGGCGGCAGGTTTCAACCAAAGGGAGCGGCCGCCGGTAAACAGCGGCACGGCCAATGAGGCGCCGTGGTCAAGCGGTGAGCATGCTCGCCCCGGCTATTGCGGTGTTGGTTGGGGCTGGGGGAAAGATGTTGGCATCGTTCGGAACCCATGAACGTCGAACGTCATGGCTGTTTCCTGCCGCTCTCCTTGCCACCTATGCGTTTGAAATATGGATCGCTTGGCAATACAAAGAGTCGCTGCCGCCGATATTTCCCGCAATTTTGGCCATCAAATCGCCATCACCGCCGGGATGGACTATGCCTCCGGCCAAGCGGTCATCGTGATTGACGCTGACTTGCAGGATCCGCCGGAGTTGATTTTGGACATGATCGCGCGTTGGAAAGAAGGGGATGATGTCGTCTATGCCCGAAGAGTGAAACGGAAAGGGGAGACCGCGTTCAAAAAATGGATGGCGTATGTGTTTTACCGCTTGCTGCGGGCGGCGACCGAAATCGACATCCCGGTCGATACGGGCGATTTCCGCCTCATTGACCGGAAGGTGTGCGATCAGTTACGCTATATGAGGGAGCGAAGCCGTTTTGTCCGGGGTCTTGTGAGCTGGGTCGGCTTCCGGCAGACGGCGGTCGAATACGAGCGGGAGCCGCGTTTCGCCGGCAAGACGAAATACTCGCTCAAAAAAATGATTCGGTTTTCGCTCGATGGCATTACATCATTTTCGCATAAGCCGCTCAAACTGGCGAGCTTGCTTGGATTTTTGTTGTCGGCGGCCAGCGTCGTCGGTATGATGGTTGTTTTGCACTTGAAATGGTTCACCCATTCGACGGCTGCCGGACGGGCGTCGCTCTTTATGGTGATGCTTCTTGGCAACGGAGTGATGATGACGATGCTTGGAATCATCGGGGAATACATTGGCTGCATTTACCATGAGGTGAAAGAGCGTCCGCTCTATGTCATCAATGAAACGTGGGGAGTCAGGACGAAACATGAACGAAAGCCTTCATACCTTTCGTAAAGAAAAACAAACGATATGGCGATTTGCCGTCGTCGGGGTGAGCAATACGGCGGTTGACTTTGTTATCTTTTTCTTGCTTGCCGCGATGGGCGTCCCGGCGGCGGCCGCCCAAGTTGTTTCATACGGTGTTGGAATGGCGAACAGCTACATCTGGAATCGGCTATGGACGTTTCAAGTGAAACGAAAAGCGAACATCGGGGAATTTTTGCGTTTTCTTGCCGTCAACGGGTTGTCGCTTGGCGCGTCGCTTGGCGTTTTGCTTGCAGCCGAACGGATCATGCCGCTCTGGCTGGCCAAAAGTGCGGCAACGATAGCCGGTATGGCGGTGAATTTTATCGGCAGCCGGTTTTGGGTGTTTGTGGAAATGGAAGGGGAAAGATAAGAAAACGATCCGAGCCATGCTTGAGCCCGGATCGTTTTGTGTTTTAGGACAACATCAGGCGAATCCGCTCGATGGCGGTTTGCACCGAATCGGCGGTGATTTCCCGGTGGGTGACAAAGCGGATGACGCCGTCATCAAACGGGCTGGCCAAGATTTCGGCTTCTTTTAGACGCCGGCCAACGCGGATGCCGCGCCGGCTTCGTACAAGAAAATGTGAGATTCAGCTTCTACAATCACCTCGTCCCCCGGGCGGCAATGCGTCAAAATGGCGACTTGGTTTCCTTGCGTGCCGCTTGTGACAAATAAGGCGTCTTCCTCTTGCCAAGCAACCGGGCGGCCAACGCTTCTAACCGGTTGACGGTCGGGTCTTCGCCGTACACGTCATCGCCGACTTCAGCCTCAAACATCGCTTGGCGCATCTCGGGCGTTGGTTTGGTCACTGTATCGCTGCGAAAATCCATAAAAGGCATCGTTCGTCTCTCCTTGCGTGCTTTTGTGTTGAAAAAGGCTACTCGCTTTGCTGAACGCGATTGTTTCATTCTCGAATTTGCCCCGTCCCATACACGAGCGATTTTGTCGTCGTGATGGCGACAAGCCCCATCGGACCGCGGGCGTGCAGCTTTTGTGTGCTGATGCCGATTTCCGCCCCGTAGCCGAACTGTTCGCCGTCCGTGAAGCGGGTTGAGGCGTTATGGTACAAGACAGCCGCGTCGACCGCTTGGAAAAAGCGGCGGACGTTCGCCTCGTTTTCCGTGATGATCGCTTCCGAGTGCTTCGTCCCGTAGCGGCGGATGTGGCCAATCGCCTCGTCGACATCGGCGACCAGTTTGACCGCTAAAATCGGCGCTAAATATTCCGTATACCAGTCATCTTCTGTTGCCTCGCTGACAAACGGATAGGCGGAGGCAAGACGTTGGTCGCCGCGCAATTCGACGCTGCGGGCGTGAAGCGTCTCAAGCAAGTCGCCGGCATATGGCCAACGCTCATGGATGAGCACCGTTTCGACGGCATTGCAGACCGACGGGCGCTGCAGTTTGGCGTTGAGGACGATATCGATCGCCATTTGCCGCTGTGCTGATTCGTCGATGAAAATATGACAGTTGCCGACGCCGGTTTCAAGCACCGGCACGGTGGCGTTTTCGACGACCGAGCGGATGAGCCCGGCTCCTCCACGCGGGATGAGAACGTCCAAATACTCGTTCAGGCGAAACATGCGCTGGGCCGTTTCCCGGCTTGTGTCTTCGAGCAGTTCAATCGCCGTTTCCGGAACGGCCGTCGTGCGGAGCGCCTCTTTCATGACGCGAACGAGCGCTTTGTTCGAATGAAGCGCTGATGTGCTGCCGCGAAGCAAAACTGCGTTGCCCGTTTTCAAGCAAAGGCTCGCCGCATCAACCGTCACGTTCGGGCGCGCTTCGTACACCATGCCAATGACCCCAAGCGGCACGCGCACCGTTTGGATGCGAAGCCCGTTCGGCCGCGTCCACTCTTCGATGATTTCTCCGACCGGGTCAGGCAGCGAGGCGACTTGGCGGACGCCGCCGATGATTTGGTCAAGACGTTCATTCGTCAGTTGGAGCCGGTCGAGCAACGCGGGCGACAGCCCTTGTTCGCGGCCTTGGACCATATCTTTCTCGTTTTCTTGCAAAATGAAGGTGCGTTCGCGGTCAAGGGTTTGGGCGATCTGTTCCAACGCCGCGTTTTTTTCCTCCGTTGACAGCATGGCGAGCGTTTGTGAGGCGGTTTTCAATCGTTCGGCTTTTTCGAGCAGTTCGCTCATTTCGATACACTCTCCTTTCGCAACGTGACCCAATTGTCGCGGTGGATGACTTCCGGGCGGTGAAGGTAGGAATATTGCCGGGCCTCTTCGCTCGGAAGTCCTTTCACTTTCTCTAAATCGGCGGCGGCATAATACACCTGGCCGCGGCCAATCGTAATCCCTTTTTCATTGACGACATCAACGACATCCATGGCGTGAAAATCGCCGGAAACAGCCGTTACGCCGGCGGGGAGCAAACTTTTCCCACGCATAAGCAACGCTTCCTCAGCCCCGCTGTCGATCGTGATCGTGCCGGCGACAGGAGCATGATAGGCAATCCATTGTTTGCGCATTTGCATTTGTTTCGGAAACGGAGCGCCGATGTACGTGCCGTCTCCTTTTCCAGCTAAAATATCAGCCAGTTTTTCTTTGCCGCTACCTGTGCCGATGAACACGCTGACGCCAAACGAGAGTGCTTTTCGGGCCGCGAGAAGCTTCGAGCGCATCCCACCGGTGCCGACGGCTGAACCGATGCCGCCGGCGGCTTCGATCATCTCATCGGTGATTTCCAGCAAAAAGGCGTATTTTTTCGCCTGCGGATTCGTTTTCGGATTGGCGTCATACAACCCGTTAATGTCGGTAAGCAAAATGAGCGCATCAGCGTGCAAAAAGCCGGCCACGAGCGCCGAAAGCATGTCATTGTCGCCAAATGTCAATTCCTCGATGGAAACGGAGTCGTTTTCATTAATGATCGGCACGGCGCCGTTCTCAAGCAGTGTGGTGATCGTGGCAAACAAGTTGCGGAACCGCTCGCGGCTGTAAAAGTCGCTGCGCGTCAACAACAGCTGAGCGGCCGTAAAGCCGAATTGGGCGAACGCCGAGCTGTATGCCTGCATGAGTAAGCTTTGCCCGACGGCAGCGGCCGCCTGTTTCCCGGCGATCGTCGTCGGGCGCGCTGGGTAGCCTAAGGGTCCGAACCCAGCGGCGACAGCGCCGGACGTGATGAGAATGACGTCATGGCCGAGCTGTTTGAGATAAGCGATCGCCTCAACGTGATCGAACAGTTTGTCATGGCAAAGGCCGCCTTTCGGATCGGTGAGAGAGCTGCTGCCGATTTTGACCACCACGCGCTGCCGTTTCATCGCGTTCCTCCCTCCTTTGCGTGTTGAATGGCATGAGTTGGATCGCCTAGCCGTCCTGCGAAGCGGCCGGCCAATAAAAAACGCTTTTCCTCCTTTTTTGCAAAAGGACGGAAAAGCGTTCCGCGGTACCACCTTTTTTGGCGCACAAAGCGCCCTCCTCTAGCCTGTAACGCAGGCGTGCGGCTTATGTTTGCATAAGCGGCCGTCTAGGGCAGGTTCAACCGGCTTCCCGCGAGGAACCTTCCAGCCTGTGGGTTCCACTCTCTGGCGCGTTCCCTCGGTTTACTAGTCCCGTGCCGTTATCGTTGTTTCATTGTCAAGGATAGCCTTGTGATTTATAGTTTGTAAGAAATTATGACGCCAAATGCTCCGGTTGTCAAGAGGGCCGGCTGATTTTTCTGACTCGTTTTCGCGGAGTAGATAATGAAAGCGCATTCAGAATAAAGATAATTGTCTTTTTATTAGAAAAAGTGGTACAATACTAGCAACCTAGCAATCTGCACGATGGAGGGACCAGGACATGAAAAAGCGGCGCAGCGACATGATCAAAAAAGGATTCGACCGGGCTCCGCACCGGAGTTTGCTGAGGGCGGCCGGCGTGAAAGAGGAGGATTTTGACAAACCGTTCATCGCGGTTGTCAACTCGTACATCGACATTATTCCAGGGCACGTTCACTTGCAAGAGTTTGGGAGAATCGTGAAAGAAGCGATTCGCGAGGCAGGCGGCGTGCCGTTTGAAATGAACACGATCGGTGTTGATGACGGCATCGCCATGGGGCATATCGGGATGCGCTATTCGCTTCCGAGCCGGGAAATCATCGCTGATTCGATCGAAACGGTCATTTCTGCGCACTGGTTTGACGGCATGGTATGCATTCCGAACTGCGACAAAATTACGCCGGGGATGATGATGGCGGCGATGCGGCTCAACATCCCGACGATTTTCGTCAGCGGCGGGCCGATGAAAGCCGGTGTGACGAAAGACGGGCGGAAAATTTCGCTCTCGTCCGTGTTTGAAGGGGTCGGGGCGTATTTAGGTGGAACGCTCGATGAGAAAGGGCTCGAAGAACTCGAACGCTACGGCTGTCCGACGTGCGGATCGTGTTCGGGCATGTTTACGGCAAACTCCATGAACTGTCTCGCTGAAGCGCTCGGGCTCGCTTTGCCAGGCAACGGCACGATTTTGGCGGTCGACCCGGCGCGCAAAGAGCTTGTCCGCCAATCGGCGAAGCAGCTCATGTATTTGATCGAGCATGACATTAAGCCGCGCGACATCGTAACGGAAAAAGCGATCGACAATGCGTTCGCGCTCGATATGGCGCTCGGCGGCTCAACGAATACCGTGTTGCATACGCTTGCGATCGCGAACGAGGCCGGCATCGACTACTCGCTTGAGCGCATCAACGAAATCGCCGCGCGCGTGCCGCATTTGGCCAAACTCGCGCCGGCGTCGGATGTGCATTACATTGAAGACTTGCACGAAGCCGGCGGCGTCTCGGCGGTGTTGAACGAGCTGGCGAAAAAAGAAGGCACGCTTCATTTAGATACGCTGACCGTCACCGGCAAAACACTCGGTGAAAACATCGCCGGCTGCGAAGTGAAAAACTACGATGTCATCCGCCCGATTGACAACCCGTATTCGGAAACGGGCGGGCTCGCCATTTTGTTCGGCAACTTAGCGCCGGACGGCGCCGTCATCAAAACCGGCGCGGTCCAAGGCGGCATCACGCGCCATGAAGGTCCGGCGATCGTGTTTGATTCGCAGGAAGAGGCGCTTGAAGGCATTGCCAGCGGCAAAATCAAGCCGGGACATGTCGTCGTCATCCGCTACGAAGGACCAAAAGGCGGCCCGGGGATGCCGGAAATGCTTGCGCCAACGTCGCAAATCGTCGGCATGGGGCTCGGTACGAAGGTAGCGCTTGTCACCGACGGCCGCTTCTCCGGCGCCTCGCGCGGCTTGTCCGTCGGCCACGTTTCTCCGGAAGCGGCGGAAGGCGGACCGATCGCTTTCATCCAAGACGGCGATATCATCGAGATCGATACGGTGAAACGGACGATCAACGTCAAGCTGTCCGATGAAGAGCTCGAACGCCGGAAAGCGAACTGGAAAGGCTTTGAACCGAAAGTGAAAACCGGGTATCTCGCCCGCTACTCGAAACACGTCACATCGGCGAGCACGGGGGGGATTATGAAGATTTAGCCGATTTCTGTAAGAACGTTGTCCCCTTCCAAGCGTGCGAGGGACGCCACTAGACGATCAGGATCAAAAGAGGCGGTTTTTCCGCCTCTTTAATTTATTTTGGAAAGGGGCGTCCATCGCCTCTTTTTTTTACAGCTTTGTCCGCCTGAAAATCCGTTGACATTTTCAAATATTTAGCCTATTTTAAAATTAGATATCATGATAAAACTATATAACGTTTGTATAACGTTATATAGTTTTGTATTTTCCATTTTTATGAAAGCGCTTTAAAAGAGGGGGCGGAAACGATGATTTTGCATGACATCGAGACGGCCGCACGCAGCGAACTGGAGGCGCTCCAGCTCAAGCGGCTGCGGGCGACGGCGGAGCGTGTGTATGAGCGGGTGCCGTTTTACCGGCAACGGTTTGATGAAAAGGGAGTGAAGCCGGAGGATATTCGCACGCTTGAGGATGTGCGCAAACTCCCGTTTACGACAAAGCGGGATTTGCGGGACCATTATCCGTTTGGTTTGCTCGCGGTCGATCTTTCCCAATGCGTCCGTGTGCACGCATCAAGCGGCACAAGCGGCAAACCGACGGTGGTCGCTTATACAAAGCAGGACATTGACCATTGGGCCGATATTGTGGCGCGAGCGATTGTCATCGCTGGTGGGAAACCGGGGGATGTGATTCACAATGCCTATGGATACGGGCTGTTTACCGGCGGCCTTGGGCTGCATTATGGCAGCGAGCGGCTTGGGGCGGTGACGGTGCCGGTATCTGGGGGCAACACCGACCGGCAAGTGATGATCATTGAAGATTTTCAGCCGACCGTCATTTGCGCCACGCCGTCCTATGTATTGAACATTGCTGAGCGGATGAAAGAGCTGGGCAAAGATCCGCGGCAAACATCGCTGAAATACGGCATCTTCGGTGCGGAACCGTGGTCCGAGGAAATGCGGCGCACGCTTGAAGAGACGTTTGATATGAAGGCATGTGACATTTACGGACTGAGTGAAGTGATCGGCCCAGGGGTGGCGATGGAGTGCCATGAAGCGCAAAACGGCCTCCATATCGCCGAGGACCATTTCCTTGTTGAAGTGATCGACCCGAAAACGCTCGAGCCGGTGGCGGAAGGGGAAGAAGGAGAGCTTGTTTTTACGAGTTTGACGAAAGAGGCGTTCCCGGTCATCCGCTACCGGACAGGCGATATCGCTTCCGTGACGAGAGAGCGGTGTGCTTGCGGGCGGACGACGGCGCGTATGTCGCGGGTCAAGGGGCGGGTTGATGATATGATCATCATCCGCGGCGTCAATGTGTTCCCGTCGGAAATTGAACACCATCTGCTTCGCGTCTCGGAACTGGCTCCGCACTATCAGCTGCATCGTCTCCGCCACGGACATTTGGAAGCGCTCGAGCTGCATGCGGAAGTGACCGATCGTTTTTACAGCGAGGTCGGCGGAGATTTGCAAAGCGAGCAGGCCGCTGCCCTTGTCCGGCGCATTCAGTCATTGTTGAAAACGCACTGTCTCATTTCGATTGACGTCCGTCTCCATTCGCCGAAAACGCTCCCGCGCTCGGAAGGAAAAGCGGTTCGCATCGTTGACCGCCGCCATCTTGAAGCACCGCAATCCATCTGATAGAGAAAGAGAAAAAAACGATTGCAAAATATATAACATTAAAATATAATAACGTTAAACAAACGTTGTATATTTTAAATGAGAGGTGGATGGGGGATGGCGGCTATGATGACGTTCACCCGCCTGTCAGATGAGGAGAAATACGAACGGTTTATGCAGCGCATCGAGGCGGGGGAAAAGATCGAAGCCGATGACTGGATGCCGGATGAGTATCGGGTGACGCTTATCAAGCTCATTGCGATGCATGCGGTGAGCGAAATTATGGGAGCGCTTCCGGAAAAAGAATGGGTGCCGAAAGCGCCGTCGCTGCGCCGGAAGCTTGGCATCATGGCGAAAGTGCAAGATGAGATGGGGCACGGCCAGCTGCTGCTTCGGGTGGCGGAAGATTTGATGGCCCCGCTCGGCAAAACGCGGGAAGATATTATCGAAGATTTATTGAACGAACGGTTGAAGTTTCATAACGTGTTTCATATGCCAGCGCCGACATGGGCGGACGCCGGGTTGATCGGCTGGCTCGTCGACGGAGCGGCGATTATGACGCAGACGAACATGCTGGATGCCTCATACGGACCGTACGCACGGGCGCTGAAGCGCATTTGCGCCGAGGAAGTGTTTCACGCCCAGCACGGCGAGTCGATCATTTTGGCGCTCGCCGAAGGGACGAAGGAGCAGAAAGAGATGCTGCAAGAGGCGCTCAACCGTTGGTGGGAGGCGTTGCTCATGTTTTTCGGCCCGCCGACGGCCGACACGACGGGAACTTCGAAGCAAGACATCACGATCAAATACCGCATCCGCACGAAAACGAATGAACAGCTGCGCCAAGACTTCTTTACGAAATATGTGCCGCGCATTTGGGCGCTCGGACTGAAGATTCCTGATGAGACAATGCATTTTGACAAAGAGAAGGGCCAATGGATTTACCGGCAGCCGGATTGGGAGCGGTTTAAAGAGATCATCCGCAACAACGGGCCGAAGTCGCAAGAGCGGCTTGAGCTTCGGCGGACGGCGTATAAGCAGAACGCGTGGGTGCGCGAGGCGCTCAGCGCCGTACGGACGGCTGGATGAGAGGGGGATGTCCATGGCGGAGAAAGAACAAGGATTTTATCAAGTGTTTGAAGTGTTCAGCCGCAAAGCGCCGGATGCGCCGATGCAGCATCAATTCAGTCTGCTTGCCCCCAATGAGGAGATCGCGCTCGTGATGGCGCAGGAAAACTTTATGCGCCGCGAGCCGGTCGCTGACCTTTGGGTCGTGAAGCGGGACTATATTCGGCGGATGAGTGAAGAGGAAAAAGCAGCGCTCAAGCGGCTTGATAACAAAGATTACCGGTTGACGCGAGGATATGGAGACTTGAAAAAACGGTGGCGGAAATATGAGCAAGAAGCATTCGATGAGAAGGAAATTTTGTCATGGAAAGGCGAGATTCGGCGATGAGCGAAAAACCGATTCACTTCCATCCAGACGGTCAAGAAGCGCTTGTCGAGCTATTGTTTCAGCTCGCGGATGATGATTTTTTGCTTGCCTACCGCGGCTCGGAATGGCTTGGGTTGGCGCCGCATATCGAGGAGGACATTGCCTTTTCTTCCATCAGCCAAGATACGATGGGGCATGCGACCATGTATTATCAGCTGCTTGAAGACCTTGGCTGTGGATCAGCCGACGAACTGGCGCACGCCCGGCCGGCTTCGGCCCGGCGCAATGCGGTTTTGCTCGAACGGGCGAACGGCCCGGGGCATTATTTGCGTGAGCCTCGCTATGACTGGGCGTTTACCGTTGTTCGCCAATATTTTTATACGCAGGCGAAGCGCGTCCGTCTCGAGTCGCTGACCAAAAGCAGCTATGCCCCGCTCGCGGAAGTGGCGGCGAAAATTCAAGTGGAGCTGCACTACCATTTGCTTCATTGGCATACGTGGTTTGTCCAGCTGACGAATGCCCCTTTGGAAGCGCGGACGCGAATGACCAAAGCCATTCAGGATGTGGCCGCTGATTTTGCCGGCGTATTGACGCTCGGGGCGAAAGGAACGGAAATGGTGCGGTGGGGGCTGATTGATGAGGAAAAGGTGCTGACGGAAAACACGATTGCCGCGCTGGCGCCGGCGTTTGCCGAAGTGGGGCTTGATTGGCCGATGCCGTTTGGCATGAAACATGGCAACGGCCGCAACGGCGAACATACGCCGGATTTGGACGAAGCGCTGGCGACGTTGTCAGAAGTATACCGCGCCGTCCCGCATGCGATATGGTAATGTCCGCGCCGCTGTTGGCCAAAGTGCGGCGTTGGGCATGACGCCTCTTTGTGACGGCGAAGTGTTTGTTGAAGGAGCAAAACGGCGCAGCATTGGCGGCACTACGCAGCCAAAGCGGGAAAACGGCAGCGGGTTGGAAAATGTGAGGGAGAACCATGACAAATGAAGAGGTTTGGAAAGCGTTAGAAACGGTGAAAGACCCAGAAATTCATTCGATTAGCATTGTCGATCTTGGGATGGTGGAACAGGTTGACGTTCGGGATGAAGCGGTCTCGGTCTGTCTGTTGCCGACGTTTCTCGGGTGTCCGGCGCTTGATATCATCCGCACCCGGGTTGAGGAAGCGGTGAAGCAAGCAGGAGCCTCGGCGGTGACGGTTGAGTTTCTCCGCCATCCGCCATGGACGTCCGACCGGATCAGCGAAGCCGGACGGGAGCGGCTGAAGCAGTTTGGCATCGCTCCGCCGCCGCGGCAAATGCCGTCAGGGGCATGGCAAGTGGCGTGTCCATATTGCGGGGCGGAGCGGACCGTCATGGAAAATTTGTTTGGCCCGACCGCCTGCCGCAGCATTTTCTACTGCAAACAATGCAAAAATCCGTTTGAGGCGATGAAGCCCGTATTAATTTCAGGATAAGAAAAGGGAAAGGGGACGTTCGTGATGTTTAAAATGATCGCCTTGTACAAACAGCCGAAAGATAAGGAGCAGTTTGACGCCCATTATTATGGGACGCATGTGCCGTTGACGGAAAAAATTCCTGGCCTCCGAAAAATCAAGGTGACGAAAATTACGGGGACGCCGATGGGGACGGAGAGCGAGTATTATTTGTTGTGTGAAATGTATTACGATAGTCAAGAGGCGTTTCAAGAGGCGATGAAAACGAAAGAAGCGAAGGCATCGGCAAAAGATGTCATGTCATTTGCCGGCGACCTCGTCACCTTTATGGTCGGTGAGGAAGTGGAACATGAGTGAGTTTGTTTCCATTGCGGCGCGTCAAGAGGGAGCGGTCGGCATCATCGAGCTCGCCCGTCCTGATGTATTGAATGCGCTGAGCCGTCAAATGGTGGCGGAAATCGTTGCGGCAGTGGAAGCGTTTGATCGGAATGAGAAGGTGCGTGTCATTGTGTTGACCGGGCGTGGACGGGCGTTTGCGGCTGGGGCGGATATTCAAGAGATGGCAAAAGATGACCCCATTCGTCTTGAGTGGCTGAACCAGTTTGCCGATTGGGATCGCCTGTCCATCGTGAAAACGCCGATGATCGCCGCTGTGAACGGGTTGGCGCTAGGGGGAGGTTTTGAGCTGGCGCTTTCGTGCGACTTGATTGTCGCGTCGTCGGCGGCCGAATTTGGCTTTCCAGAAGTGAACCTTGGCGTCATGCCAGGTGCGGGAGGCACGCAGCGGCTGACAAAGCTCATCGGTCCGAAGCGGGCGCTCGAGTGGCTTTGGACTGGGGCGCGTATGTCGGCGAAAGAAGCCGAGCAGCTGGGGATTGTCAACCGCGTCGTCAGCCCGGAGCTTTTAATGGAAGAAACGATGCGGCTGGCCGGGCGTCTCGTTGAACAGCCGCCTTTGGCTCTCCGGCTGATCAAAGAGGCGGTGCAGAAAGCGGTCGACTATCCGCTGTATGAAGGCATGCAATTTGAGCGGAAAAACTTTTACCTATTGTTCGCCTCGGAAGACCAAAAAGAAGGAATGGCGGCATTCCTCGAAAAACGAAAGCCGCGCTTCCAAGGAAAATAAGGGGGGCGTTCGATGTACGAAACGATCCGTTATGAAGTGAAGGGACAAGTCGCCTGGCTGACGCTCAACCGCCCTGATCAGCTCAATGCGTTTACGGAGCAGATGAATGCGGAAGTGACAAAGGCGCTAAAACAAGCAGGGGCGGATCCAAACGTCCGCTGCGTGGTGATCACAGGCGCCGGTCGGGCGTTTTGTGCGGGGGAAGATTTGAGCGGCGTGACGGAAGAAATGGACCATGGCGACGTGCTGCGCTCCCGATACGCGCCGATGATGAAAACGCTTCATCATCTTGAAAAACCGGTTGTCGCGGCGGTGAACGGGGCGGCGGCCGGCGCGGGCATGAGCTTGGCATTGGCTTGTGATTTCCGGCTCCTTTCGGAAAAAGCGAGTTTCGCTCCCGCGTTTATTCACGTCGGTCTTGTGCCGGACGCGGGCCATCTGTACTATTTGCCGCGTCTTGTCGGGAGGGCGAAGGCGCTTGAGCTTGCGGTGCTCGGGGAAAAAGTGACCGCCGAGGAAGCAGCTGCGCTCGGACTGGCGACAAAGGTGATTCCTCTCTCTGATTGGGAGGAGGAAGTAAAGCAGTTTGCCGAGCGGCTCTCTGCCATGCCAACGAAGGCGATTGGACTCATCAAACGGCTGCTTCGCGAAAGCGAGGAAACGACGTTTGACCGCTACCTCGAACGGGAAGCGGAATGCCAGCGCATTGCGGGATTGACATCCGACCACCGCGAAGGCGTCAAGGCGTTCTTTGAAAAACGAAAACCACTATTCCAAGGAAACTAAGCAAGGGGGAAAAAACGATGGCGACTGTCAAACAAAAGAAAATGGAACCGATGCCGACCAAACGTGATTTCTATCATTTGATTGTGAACGGGGAGCGGGTCGAAAGCGCCTCGGGCGAAACATTTGTGGTGACCAATCCGGCCACTGGCGAACCGGTCGCCCGCGTCGCCAAAGGGACGCGCGAGGATGCCGAACGGGCGGTGCAGGCGGCAAGGCAAGCGTTTGACCGTGGGAAATGGCGTCATTTTCCGGTGCAAAAACGGGCGCGCATCTTGTACCAAATTGCGGCCATCATGCGCGAACGTTTTAATGAATTGGTGGAATTGGAAATTTTGAATACCGGCAAAGCGTTGTCGGCTGCTCAAGGGCAAGTAATGCAGGCGATTGAAGACTTTGAATTTTTCGCCGGGGCGATCATTGGGCACCGCGGGGCGGTCAACCCGATGCCGGGGGCGTTTCACAACTATACGGAAAAAGAGCCTGTCGGTGTGTGCGCCCAAATCATTCCTTGGAACTATCCGCTCATGATGGCGGCTTGGAAAATCGCGCCTGCCATTGCCGCTGGATGCTCGGTCGTCGTTAAACCGGCGTCGCTGACGCCGCTCACCTGCCTTGTGCTGGCGGAAATTTGCCATGAGGCCGGCGTGCCGGAAGGGGTCGTCAATGTGGTGACGGGCGCCGGAGCGGAAGTTGGGGACTATTTGGTCGAACATCCGCTCGTCGACAAAGTGGCGTTTACCGGATCGACGCCGGTGGGGAAGGAAATTATGGAGAAGGCGTCGAAAACATTAAAACGGGTGACGCTCGAGCTGGGGGGCAAATCGCCAAGCCTTGTGTTTGCGGACGCTGATTTAGAAGCCGCTGTCGCCGGCTCATTGTTCGGCATTTTCTACAACAGCGGCCAATCGTGCGAGGCGCGTTCCCGCTTGTATGTGCATGAAAGCATCTATGACGCGTTTATGGAAGCGTTCGTGGCCAAAACGAAGCAGCTGAAACTCGGCGATCCGTTTGATGCCGGCACGCATGTCGGGGCGATCATCAGCCGCGGGCAGCTGGAAGTGATTGACGAATATGTGCAATCGGCTGTCGCCGACGGAGCGACGGTCGCTGCCGGGGGAAAAGAGGCGGTTGTCGCTGGGTTTGAAAACGGTTACTGGTATGAACCGACGATTTTGACGAACGTGAACCATCAAATGAAAGCGGTTCGTGAAGAAATTTTTGGACCGGTTGTCGTCGTGATGAAATTCCGCGATGAAGCCGAAGCCATTGAATTGGCGAACGACAGCGACTATGGACTGGCCGCCGCGATCTGGACGAAAGATCATGGCCGCGCCGTTCGCGTAGCGAAACAGCTGCGCTCCGGCATTGTCATGGTCAACAGCCCATTCTCCGCTTTCCCAGGCACGCCGTTTGGCGGCTACAAACAGTCCGGATTTGGGCGCGAGCTGTCTGTCGAGGCGCTTGATTTGTACACAGAAACGAAAAGCGTGCTGTCGTATTACGGCCCGCGTCCGCTTAATCCGTTTGGCGTCTAAGGGCTTTTGCCGTTTTGTGTTTGCCCATATACGAGAGCGTGTCGCGTCCTTGGAAGCAACGTTCAGTTTGCCGCCCTTGAAGGCAAGAGCTGGTTAGGGCAAGCGTGGAGAGACACGCCCGCTCGTTTGCCGAGCACCCCGTCGCTCTTGATGGGGTGCCCATTCATTTGACGGCGTCCGCCGCTTGGCGAAAGGCACGCCGGCTTGATACATCAGCCGTCATATGCGAAAAAAGGAGAGGGGGAAGACGATGATCGAACGCCTTGTTGTTGTCGGCAGCGGCGTGATGGGGAGAGGCATTGCTTATGTCGGCGCTGTCGGCGGGTTCCAGACGACATTAGTGGACATTAAGCAAGAACAATTGGAGAGCGCCCAGAAGGAGATTGCTTCGATTTTTGAACAAGCGGTCGCTCGAGGGAAATTGACCGCTGGCGAGCGGCAAGAAGCCGAGGCGCGCCTGTCGTATTCACTTGATTTGGCGGCCGCTGTGCGCCATGCCGATTTGGTGATCGAGGCGGTGCCGGAAAAGCTTGAATTGAAAAAGCAAGTGTTCGAGACGATTGACGCCCATGCGCCGGCGTCGTGCTATTTTGCGACGAATACGTCCACCATGAGCCCGACCGAAATCGGTTCGTTCACGAAGCGGCCGGAGCGGGTGATCGCCATGCACTTTTTCAATCCGGTTCATAAAATGAAGCTTGTGGAAATCATCCGTGGCCTTGAGACGAGCGACGAAACGGCGCAAGTGGCGAAAGAAGCGGCCGAGCGAATGGGAAAAGAGACAGTGGTTGTCAATGAATTTCCGGGATTTGTCACGAGCCGGATCAGCGCCCTTGTCGGCAATGAAGCGTTTTACATGCTGCAAGAAGGGGTCGGGACGCCCGAAGAGATCGACAAGGCGATCAAGCTCGGCCTCAATTTCCCGATGGGGCCGTTTGAGCTCGCTGATTTAGTTGGGCTTGATACGAGATTGAACAACTTAAAATATTTGCACGAAAAACTCGGAGAAAAATACCGCCCAGCGCCGCTTTTGGAGCAATACGTCAAAGCAGGGCGTCTCGGCCGCAAAACCGGCCGCGGCGTCTATGACTATACGAATCGGGAAAATCGCTGATTCGCTGGAAAAGGAAGGGAGAAAATATGAGCAGAGAAGTTGTGATTGTCGATGCGGTGCGCACGCCGATTGGCCGCTACAAGGGCGCGCTAAAAGAAGTCAGGCCGGATGATTTGGCGGCTGTTGTCATTCGAGCGCTCATCGAGCGAAATCCGAATGTGCCGGTCGAGCAAATTGATGACGTTGTCTTTGGAAACGCCAACCAAGCCGGCGAGGACAACCGAAACGTCGCCCGCATGGCGGCGCTGTTGGCCGGGCTGCCGATTGAGGTCGCAGGGGTGACGGTCAATCGGCTGTGCGGTTCAGGGCTTGATGCGGTCAATTATGCGGCGCGGGCGATTTTGGCCAATGAGGCGGACATCATGATCGCTGGCGGCGTGGAAAGCATGACGCGCGCCCCGTTTGTCATGGCCAAACCGTCAAGCGATTTTCCGCGCGGCAACATCGAGATGTATGACACAACGATCGGCTGGCGCTTTATCAACCCGAAAATGCACGAAATGTATGGCACCGACAGCATGCCGCAAACGGCGGAAAATGTGGCGAAGCGATTCGGCATTACGCGCGAGGCGCAAGATGAGTTTGCTTACGAAAGTCAAATGAAAGCGAAACAAGCGATCGAAACGAATCGGTTTGCGGATGAACTCGTGCCGGTCGTTTATCACGACCGGAAAGGCAACCGCGTCGTCGTCGACAAAGATGAGCATCCGCGTCCGGATACGACGCTTGAGAAGCTGGCGAAGCTGCCGCCGTTGTTTGAAAACGGCACGGTCACGGCGGGTAACTCGTCCGGCATTAACGACGGGGCGGCGGCGCTGCTAGTCATGAGCGCAGAGAAGGCGAAGGAACTCGGCTTAAAACCGCTGGCTGCTTATGTCACCTCGGCGGTCGCCGGCGTTGAACCGGCCGTGATGGGAATCGGTCCGGTTTTTGCGACGCGCAAAGCGTTGCGCCGCGCCGGGTTGTCGCTTGACGACATCGGGCTTGTCGAGCTGAACGAGGCGTTTGCCTCGCAAGCGCTTGAATGCATCCGGCAGCTTGAGCTCGATCGGGCGAAAGTGAACGTCAACGGGGGAGCGATTGCCCTCGGCCATCCGCTTGGCGCGAGCGGCGCCCGCATTTTGACGACATTGATTTACGAAATGCGAAAACGCGGCGTCACCTATGGCTTGGCAACGATGTGCATCGGCGTCGGCCAAGGAATCGCGACGATTGTGAAAAACGCGGACGAACGGTGAGAACGCTTGCCTTGGTTCGGCGGAAAGGCTGGTTATATTCAGACGACGGCCCGTCATACAGCCGGTCTGGTTGAATGACGTCTGCCTAAGTTGATGAAGCTGCCGAAGCTGCGGCCGCATGTTTGCATGCCGTCGAGAGCCGCCTGCTTTTTTAGCGGTGCGGCTCTTTTTTATTCCTTTTGTTTTTTCGTCCGTCTTGCCAGCGTGAGAAAAGTTTGTTACGATTATATTTCGAAAACAAGATAAAGGGAGCCCATTCACAATGAACACACGCTCAATGATCTTTACGATTTACGGCGACTACATCCGCCATTACGGCGGTGAAATTTGGATCGGCAGCTTGATCCGCCTCCTCCGCGAGTTCGGCCATAACGACCAGGCGGTGCGGGCGGCGGTGTCGCGCATGAGCAAACAAGGCTGGATTCGTTCGGAAAAACGCGGCAATAAAAGCTACTATTCGCTCACGGAGCGCGGCGTCAAGCGGATGGAAGAAGCGGCCCGGCGCATTTACAAAACGCGCCCCGAGCATTGGGACGGGAAATGGCGCATTCTCATCTATACGATTCCTGAGGATAAGCGGCATTTGCGCGACGAACTGCGAAAGGAGCTTGTTTGGAGCGGGTTCGGCACGATTTCCAACAGCTGCTGGATTTCACCGAATAATTTGGAGCAACAAGTATACGACTTGATCGACAAGTATGACATCCGCCCGTATGTCGACTTCTTTCTTGCCGAATACGATGGACCGCATACGAATAAGCAGCTTGTGGAAAAGTGCTGGAACTTAGAAGAGATCAACCAAAAATACGAGCAGTTTATTGCGGTCTACAGTCAAAAATATGTGATTGACAAACATAAAATCGAGCGTGGCGAGATGTCGGACGCGGAATGTTTTGTCGAGCGGACGAAGCTCGTCCATGAATACCGAAAATTTTTGTTCATCGACCCCGGCTTGCCGGAAGAGCTGTTGCCGAATGAGTGGATGGGAAGCCATGCCGCCGCCTTGTTCAACGACTATTACCAACAGCTCGCAGCACCGGCCAGCCGTTTCTTTGAAGCGGTGTTTCAGGAAGGGGCAGAGCTTGACAAAAAAGAAGAGGAAGAGATATCGGTGGAATGAACCGGGATGCACGGCGCAACGACAGCTGTGCATCCCGTTTGACGTTCATGGAACGTTCGGTACGGCACCGTGGAAGAAGCATGTTGTCGTCCAAACGATCATCATTGGTGTGGGCGCCCACCAATCGTTGTCGATTTTTCATCGCTGTGGGGCGCGGCGTTGACTTACGGCAGTCTCACTGGTGAAAAATAGGCTTCAAAGGAAATTCATACGGTTTAATTGGTGTTCGTTTTTTCTTCGTTATATAAATCAACCATTCTCATCTTCTAAAAAATATGGTATCGTTTATATATAACGTATTTTTTACGGGGTGTGAACATAATGAATGATGTTTGCCGTTTGCTCGACCTTCGTTATCCGATCATTCAAGGGGGGATGGGCAACATCAGCAACGCCGAGCTGGCGAGCGCCGTATCGGAAGCAGGGGGGCTTGGAACGATCGGAGCCGGAACGATGACGCCCGATGAGGTGGAGGCGCTGATTATCGAAACGAAGCGGCGCACCAACCGTCCGTTTGCTGTGAACATCCCATTGCAGGTGACGCCGCACGCCGCGGAGATCGCCGAACTTGTCATCCGCCATCAAGTGCCGGTTGTTTCTCTTTCAGCTGGCAATCCGGCGCCGTGGATTCCACGTTTTGCGGAACATGGCATCAAGGTGATCGTCGTCGTCGCCTCGGTCAGCCAAGCGAAAAAAGCGGAAGCGGCTGGAGCGGATCTCGTCGTCGCTGAGGGGTATGAGGCGGCGGGAATCAACTCGCCGCTAGAGTTGACAACGATGACGCTCATTCCGCAAGTCGTCAGCGCCGTCCGCATTCCTGTCATCGCTGCCGGCGGCATCGGCGATGGACGCGGCTTGCTTGCCGCGTTGGCTCTCGGCGCCCAAGGGGTGCAGCTCGGCACAAGGCTTGTGGCAACGAAGGAAGCTCCGTTTCATGAAGCGTATAAACGACGGCTTGTCGAGGCAAAGGAAAATGAAACGGTCATTGTCGGCCGTTCGGTCGGGCGCATCCGCCGCGTCATGCGCACGCCGTATGTCGAGAAGCTGCTGGAGTATGAACAGCAAGGCATGCCGATCGAGCAGTTTCAAGAATATACATCGGAGGATCGTCATCGCCGCGGCGCCCTCCTCGGCGATTTCCATGAAGGATTTATCAACGCGGGGCAAATCGCTGGCCTCATCGATGACGTGCCAACGGTGGCCGAGCTGTTTGAACAAATGATGACGGAAGCCAAAACGCAGTGGCAATCATTATCGACACTATTTCGCTGATCGAACGAAGACGCCTGTCAAACGGCGTCTTTTTTTGGCGATGAAAAATTGGTTGGCAGAGGGTTGACACTGACAACGAACATCGTTACTATAAAAATAGTATAACGTTATTTTAACGTAATAATATTTTTTGTTATATTAACTTGAAAACGCTTTCAAGCGGTGAAGCAAAGGAGAGGGGAAGCGATGAATGTCATGCTATCGCCAAACATGTCACAAAGATTGGATTTGTTTTTCCAAATGCGTGAACATGAACAGGTGGTGTTTTGTCTCGATGAAGCGACCGGCCTAAGGGCGATCATCGCCATTCATAGCACGGCTCTTGGGCCGGCGCTCGGCGGCTGTCGGATGCATCCGTATGCCACGACGGAAGAGGCGCTCGCCGATGCGCTTCGGCTGTCGAAAGGGATGACGTATAAATGCTTGGCCGCTGATGTCGATTTTGGCGGCGGCAAAGCGGTGATCATCGGCGACCCGCGCAAAGACAAATCGCCGGAATTGTTTCGTGCTTTCGGTCAGTTCGTGGAGTCATTAGGCGGCCGGTTTTACACGGGCACCGATATGGGGACGACGCCGGACGATTTCGTGCACGCGCTGAAAGAGACGAATTGCATCGTCGGCGTTCCGGAAGCGTATGGCGGAAGCGGCGACTCATCCGTGCCGACCGCTGAGGGCGTTGTTTACGGCATTCAGGCGACGAACGATGTTGTGTTCGGCAGCAAGCACTTGCATGGCAAAACGTATGCGGTGCAAGGGCTCGGAAAAGTCGGAAAAAAAGTGGCGCTTCGTTTGCTTGAAGAAGGGGCGGATCTGTATGTGTGCGATTTGAACGAAGCGGCAGTCAAAGAGGTCGTGGCGTACGGCAAGCAAATCGGGGCGTCCGTCAAGCCGGTGAACGGAACGGATATTTATCGCGTCGAAGCCGATGTGTTCATCCCGTGCGCATTTGGCGGCGTCATCAACGATGAAACGATCGCCGAGCTGCGAGTGAAAGCGGTCGTCGGTTCGGCGAACAATCAGCTGGCTGACAAACGCTACGCCCGTATGTTGAAAGAAAAGGGCATCATGTATGCCCCCGATTATATCGTCAACGCCGGCGGCCTCATTCAAGTGGCCGATGAACTGTACGGAGCGAACAAAGAGCGGGTGTTGGCGAAAACGAAAGCGATTTATGATACGCTGCTCGCCATTTATGCGCGGGCTGAATCGGAAGGAATAACGACGATCGAGGCAGCCGATCAATTTTGCGAAGAGCGGCTCGAGAAACGCAAACGCCGCAATCATTTTTTCACGCACCAAAAGCGGCCGAAGTGGGATATTCGACGTTAATGCCGAGTCTATCCATATGAAAAAAATTATCTGAAAATACGTAATATAATACCTTATTTTTCAATTCAGAGAAAAATCCTTTTGGAAAGCAGCGATCAAAGAGGCGAGGAGGAATCATTCATGAAACAAGCGATCAAACGATTCGCGATACCGATCGTTTTCGGAGTTTTGGCGCTCTCAGGCTGTGGGGGAGAAGAGAAGGCCGCGACGAACGGTGCGAAAGAAGATGGAAAGCAGAAAACGTTTACGATTGGCGTCACCCAAATCATTCAACATCCATCGTTAGATGCTGCCTTCAATGGATTTAAAAAGGCGCTCGAAGACGGGGGATTTAAAGAGGGGAAAAATGTTCGGTACAATATTCAAAATGCCCAAGGCGACATGAACAACAGTCAAACGATCGCCAATAACTTTGTATCGGATGGGGTTGACCTCATTTTTGCCAACTCGACTCCGAGCGCGCAAAGTGCACTCAATGCAACGAAAGACATTCCCATTGTGTTTACATCCGTGACGGATCCGGTGGGCGCCGGTTTAGTTCCATCGATGGATCAGGCGGGGGAAAACATCACGGGAACAACGGACAGCCATCCCGATGCGATTCGCAAAACGATTCAATTCATCGATGAGCAAACGGATGCCAAAACCGTTGGGCTTATTTATAACGCTGGCGAACAAAACTCGTTGGCGCAAATTGAAAAAGTGAAGGAAGCGGCGAAACATACGGATTTGAAGTTGGTGGAAGCCTCCGTTTCGACCACAGCCGAGGTGAAACAGGCGGCAGAGTCGTTAGTTGGCAAGGCAGACGTGTTTTACATCGTTACAGATAATACCGTTGTATCCGCCATTGAATCGGTTGTAAGCGTTGCTAATGAGAAAAAAATCCCTGTTTTTACGGGAGAGCTCGATTCATTAAAACGAGGCTGCTTTGCGGCGTATGGGTTTGATTACTACGATATCGGCTATCAAGCTGGCAAAATGGCGGTTGCTATTTTAAAAGGAGAAGCAAAACCGTCAGAGATCAAACCAGAATATCCAAAAAAATTAAAATTGGTGATCAATAAACAAGCAGCGGAAAAACAAGGAATCAAACTGAAGCCTGAATGGGATCAAATGGCAGAATACATCGAATGAAAGGATGAACGCTTTTGTTGACGGCAATGACAGGAGCAGTTGAATCAGGACTGATTTATGCCATCATGGCATTAGGAGTCTATTTATCGTTTCGTATTTTAGATTTTCCGGATTTAACGGTAGACGGCAGCTTTGTGACAGGAGCTGCTGTAGCGGCGACGTTGATTGTCAACGGGGCCAATCCGTTTGTGGCGACGTGTCTGGCGCTTTTCGTTGGATTCGTTGCCGGGTGTATGACCGGGCTTCTTCATACAGCAGGGAAGGTCAATCCGCTTTTGTCGGGCATTTTAATGATGATTGCGCTTTACTCGATCAATCTTCGCATCATGGGGCGTTCGAATGTACCTCTTTTAAATCAAAAGACCGTCTTTACAACCATTCAAGAATGGGGGACGAAAATCGGACTTGACTCGGCCGCGGCGAAAACATGGGGAATTCTCCTGTCGATGACGTTGCTTGCTCTTTTGTTTAAATGGTTCACAGACTGGTTTTTACAGACGGAAATTGGGCTTGCGATTCGGGCGACGGGCGATAATCCGCGCATGATTCGCAGCCTGTCGGCGAACACCAATTTGCTCATTGTCTTAGGGTTGGGCCTTTCCAATGCCATGGTCGCGTTCTCGGGGGCGCTTGTTGCCCAGTACGGCGCGTTTGCCGATGTCGGGATGGGAATTGGCATGATCATTATCGGTCTGGCTTCTGTCATTATCGGCGAAGCGGTATTTGGAACGAAAACGATCGCGCGAGCCACGCTTGCCGTGATCGGTGGAGCGATCATTTACCGCATTGTTGTGAGTCTCGCTTTGCGCGTCCAATTTCTCGAAACAGGGGATGTGAAGCTCATTACGGCATGCATTGTCATTTTGGCGCTCGTTGTTCCGCAAATGGTTCGTCAACAAAAAGAGAAAAAACGCAAAGAAGAAAAAAGACGGAATCGAGCGCAGGTGATGGCCGTTGCCGCAACGGGAAAGGGTGAGGCGGATGTTGCAGTTAAAAGGGATTTATAAAGTGTTTCATGAGGGAACGCCTGACGAAAAGATCGCGCTCCAAAACATTCATTTAACGCTTCGAAAAGGAGATTTTGTCACTGTTATCGGCAGCAACGGAGCAGGAAAATCAACCTTGATGAATTTGATTTCAGGAGTGTTGTTTCCTGATGAAGGGACGATTTGGATTGACGGTCAAGATGTCACCATGATGCCGGAATACGTCCGCTCCCGCTATATCGGAAGGGTGTTTCAAGATCCGATGGCCGGAACGGCGCCAAACATGACGATTGAGGAGAATTTGGCGATGGCGTATACACGCAATCAAAAGCGCACGCTCCGCCGCGGAGTGACGAAAAAACGGCGCGATGATTTTCGCGAGTTGCTCTCCACCCTTCATCTCGGTTTAGAAAACCGTCTTCAGGCGAAAGTCGGCTTGCTCTCGGGCGGAGAGCGGCAGGCGTTGTCTTTGCTTAGGCGACCTTCACCGAACCTGCCATTTTGCTGCTCGATGAACATACAGCGGCCCTCGATCCAGCCAGAGCGGAGTTGATCACCAACTTAACAAAAGAGATTGTGGAGCGATATCGATTGACGACCTTGATGGTCACCCATAATATGCAGCAGGCCATCGATTTAGGAAACCGCCTCATCATGATGGATAAAGGGCAGATCATTTTCGAAGTGGATGAGAATGAAAAGAAAAGCTTAACGGTAGAAAAGTTACTCGCAGAATTCCAACGCATTCGCGGGGAACAGCTCGTGAGCGATCGTGCGGTATTGAGCTGATCGATCAGCCATTCAAATACCATGGAGAGGAGGAATGGTATGGAACGCGATTTTCCGATTGTGCAAGTATTAAGTGAAGAAGGAACGATTGCGCAGCCTGAATATCGTGAACAAATCACGAAAGAATTGACGATGACGATGTACCGCCATCTGATTCGCACGAGAATGGTTGACCGAAAATGTGTCAGCCTGCAGCGGCAAGGGCGCATCGGGACGTATGTGCCGTACGAAGGGCAAGAGGCGTGTCAAGTCGGAAGCGCGCTTGCACTCAACGACGGTGATTGGATGTTTCCGACCTACCGCGATCATGGGGCGATGATGACGTTCGGCCGTTCCTTAACGCAAACGCTTTTATACTGGAAAGGGAGGACGGAAGGGTGTGTTCCACCTGAGGGGAAAAAAATCGTTCCGCCGAGCGTTCCGATTGCCACGCAACTCCCTCATGCAGCGGGGGCGGCGTGCGCTGAAAAATGGAAGGGGACGAAAAATGCGGTGATTGTGTACTTCGGTGATGGGGCGACATCAGAAGGAGATTTCCATGAGGGATTGAATTTCGCGAGCGTTTTCAACGCGCCTGTCGTCTTTTTCAACCAAAACAACCAATATGCGATTTCCGTTCCGATCACCCGTCAGATGAAGACAAAAACGATCGCGCAAAAAGCGTTGGCGTACGATATTCCCGGCCTTCGCATCGATGGAAATGACGTGTTTGCCGTGTATTTCAAAACAACTGAGGCGCTCGAGCGGGCGAGAAACGGAGGGGGGCCGACGTTAATCGAAGCGGTGACATGGCGTTATGGCGCCCATACGACGTCCGATGACCCGTCCAGATACCGCGACCAGGAGGAAAGCAAGAAACGGCGCGAAACAACCGATCCGATTAAGCGGGTCGAGCGGTTGATGCAGCGGGAAGGCTGGTGGGATGAAGAATGGGTGAATCAAGTGCAAGAGGAAGTGAACGCAGAAATCGAGCAGGCGGTTGTGGAAATGGAGAGCTATCCAAAAGCGAATGTATCTGACATGTTTGACTTTGTGTTCGCCCAACCGACATGGACGATTGCGGAGCAGAAAGAAGCGTATCTTCAGTGGAAGCGGGGGATGGAAAGGTGATCACCAAAGTAGGCGTCAAATCGCTCACCATCGTGCAAGCGGTCAATGATGCGCTTCGTACCATGCTAAAAGAGCGTGAAGATGTCATCCTGCTCGGGGAAGATATTGGAAAAAATGGTGGTGTGTTTCGCGCCACCGAAGGATTGCTGGAGGAATTTGGCGAGGAGAGGGTGATGGACACGCCGTTAAGCGAGGCAGGATTTACTGGTGCAGCGATTGGAATGGCGCTTGGTGGATTTCGTCCTGTCGTAGAAATTCAGTTTTTAGGTTTTATCTATCCAGCCTATGAACAAATCATGACCCATGCGGCACGCATGCGTGCGCGGACGAGAGGGCATTTTACCGTGCCCTTGGTCATTCGCGCCCCGTACGGCGCAGGCGTGCGAGCCCCGGAAATTCATTCGGACAGCACGGAAGCGCTGTTTACCCATATGCCAGGCATTAAAGTCGTCTGTCCCGCGTCGCCGTATGACGCCAAAGGGTTGCTCATCGCCGCGATTGAAGACCCGGACCCTGTTCTCTTCTTAGAACCGATGCGCAGTTATCGTGCGTTTCGCGAAGACGTTCCGGAAGGAAAATATACGATTGAAATTGGCAAAGGGAAAAAACTACGTGAAGGGGACGACGTGACCGTCATTGCATGGGGAGCCATGGTGCCGGTCGCCATAAAGGCGGCGGAAGAAGCGAAGAAAAAAGGGATTTATGCCGATGTCATCGACTTGCGTACGCTTTACCCGCTTGACAAGGACATCATCGCCGAGTCGGTGCAAAAGACAGGGAGAACCGTGATCGTTCAGGAAGCGCATGCGACTGGCGGATTGGCCAATGACATTCTCGCTGTCATCAACGATACTTCGTTTTTCTATCAAAAAGCGCCGGCCGAACGGGTGACGGGATTTGACGTTCCTGTGCCGTTTTTCGCCTACGAAGACGATTATTTGCCAACGCCAGCGCGCGTTTTGCATGCCATTGAAAAAGTGATGAATTTCTAGCGGCGCGAGAGGAAGACATGAAATTCCCTTTTTGTCCGCACCCAAGCAGCGACGAAAGTTTGTTAGAAGCGGTAGAAGCATTGAGATCAGGAATCATTCATCTTTTGTCAATGAAACAGAAAGCAAGTTCGGAAAACACCGCCTCGCCGCATTGAAACGGTTTTTCGAGTGTGGAAGATGATTGTACAAAACGCGGATGAATCATAAACGAAGAGCCATGCCCTCTGGCTGGCTCTTTTTCTTTTAACGATAAGCTGTACGAACAGATGGCCGCGAATATCGTTTTTTCGTGCGACCATCTGTTCTCTGATGATTTTGTTTTGATCATCTCGCGCCGAGAAGCCCCCCACTTGAAGTGGGCGGGGATGGCTTGGTTGACAGCCTGCCGTGGGGCGGGTGTTCCCAAGAATCTCCCACCTCTAAGCGTTAGCGTAGGTGGGAGAGCGTTCAAGGCGTTATTACCGATGATTGGCCAGCTGTTCGCGATACTCTTTTCCTTTTTGCACGTATGTATCAATCGACAGCTGGATGAGCTCAAGGTCTTTGTCCGTCAGCTCACGCACCACTTTTCCGGGCGATCCGATGACAAGGGAGCGGGGCGGAATCTTTTTGCCGGACGGAATTAACGTGTTGGCGCCGATGATGCATTCTTCGCCGATTTCGGCCCCATCCAAAATCGTCGATCCCATGCCGATGATCGAGCGTTGGCGGATCGTACAACCATGAAGGATCACATTATGCCCGACCGTCACTTCATCTTCAACAACGAGCGGCGACCCTTCGTACAAATGGCAGGTCGTATTGTCTTGAATGCTCGTTCGTGCGCCGATCGTAATCGGCCCTTCATCGCCGCGCAGCACGGCATTGAACCAAATGGTCGATTCCGGACCGACGGTGACGTCTCCGATCAAATAGGCTCCCGGGGCAATGAATGCGGTTTCATGAACATTCGGACGTTTTCCGTTATACGGGTATAGCATCCCCACATCCCCCTTCATTTTATGTGTCATGATAAGTATAACACATTTTGCACGGGGGAGAAAATGGACGGAATGAACAATGTCTTTTCCCATCATCAATAAGCATAGATTCATGCACAATGCCTCGCGGAGCGAAAGCGGCAATGAGGCGGGCATCAGCCTTTGAGGGCAAGGCGAAGATCTGAAATTGCCGCTTCATGTTCAAGCGACCGGCGGCATAACATATCGATGATCCGCTCTTGGCGCAGCAATAGTTGCATTTGTTGCTCTTGATTTTGCTCAAGCCGTTTCACGATCGCATCGATTTCCCGAATGGCTTGATGAACAGCGGCAAATCCCTTCGCCATGTCGGCTTTGATTTCATTCAACTCCGCTTTTGTCGCCATATTCGCTTTCATGTCCTCAAGTTCTTGCTTGGTCGCCATATTGGCTTTGATATTTTCAAGCTCCTGCTTGGTGGCCATGTTGGCTTTGATGTGTTCGAGTTCTTCTTTGGTGGCCATGCGGGTTTTGATGTCTTCGAGCTCCTGTTTGGTGGCCATATTGGCCTTCATCTCTGCCATTTCCTGCTGCATGATTTCGAGCTTGTCCAAAATAAGATGCCACGGCTCGCTCATGGGCAACATCCTTTCCTAATCGTCAATAAGATAAGGGAATTGCGGTGGACACAAAGATGTAGATGAGATGGAAAAGAGGAAATGGTGTTGTGGGGAAACGATGATTCCCTGCCATTGATTATACATGATCAACGAAAAGCGGAAAAGGGTTTTTCCTATAACGAAGAAAACGGAAAGGGAGAAAATTTTTTCAGAATTTTTATTTAAATAATATTTTTTCTTAATATTGTTGTTTTATGATCTTTAATCATGAATCATACAAAATTTTTTTGACAATATAAACATAATGAATTATTATATTAAAAGAATTTAAAGGAGGTAGGTAGTGGTTATGGCATCCATCGACAAGCAACAAATCGCTGCCAGCGTTCCCCAGCGCGGCTTTTTCGGCCATCCGAAAGGGCTGTTTACGCTCTTTTTCACCGAGTTTTGGGAGCGCTTTTCGTACTACGGCATGCGCGCCATTTTAGTGTACTACATGTATTACGAAGTATCGAAAGGCGGGCTCGGGCTTGATGAGCATCTGGCGCTCGCGATTATGTCGATTTATGGGGCGCTTGTGTACATGTCCGGAATCATTGGCGGCTGGCTTGCCGACCGGGTGTTCGGCACGTCGCGCGCGGTCTTTTACGGCGGCCTTCTCATTATGGCTGGTCATATCGCCCTGGCGATTCCGGGCGGGGTGGCGGCGCTGTTTGTGTCGATGGCGCTCATCGTCCTGGGAACCGGGTTGTTGAAACCAAACGTCTCAAGCATTGTCGGCGATATGTACAAGCCTGGCGATGATCGCCGCGACGCCGGATTTAGCATTTTTTACATGGGGATTAACCTTGGCGCCTTTTTGGCTCCGCTTGTTGTCGGCACCGCGGGGATGAAGTACAACTTCCACCTCGGCTTCGGACTTGCGGCTGTCGGGATGTTTCTCGGGCTTGTCGTGTTTGTGGCGACAAGAAAGAAAAATCTCGGGTTGGCGGGAACGTACGTGCCCAACCCGCTGACGCCGGCAGAAAAGAAAAAAGCGGCTGCGATCATGGCCGTGGGAGCGGTCGTGATTGCCGTGCTGCTAGCAATCTTGATTCCGAACGGTTGGTTTACTGTGGAAACGTTTATTTCCCTTGTCGGCATCTTAGGAATCATCATCCCGATCATCTATTTTGTCGTCATGTACCGCAGCCCGAAAACGACGGCGGAGGAGCGGTCGCGCGTGATCGCTTACATTCCGTTGTTCGTCGCTTCAGCGATGTTTTGGGCGATTCAAGAACAAGGATCGACGATTTTGGCGAACTATGCGGACAAGCGGACGCAGTTGGATGTAGCAGGCATCCACTTGTCGCCTGCATGGTTCCAGTCGCTGAACCCGCTATTTATCATCATTTTGGCTCCGGTGTTCGCATGGATGTGGGTGAAGCTCGGCAAACGGCAGCCGACGATCCCGCAAAAATTCGCGCTTGGTTTGTTGTTCGCCGGCCTGTCGTTCATCGTCATTCTCGTGCCGGGCTATTTGAGCGGCGGGGAGCTCGTCCATCCGATTTGGCTTGTGTTAAGCTATTTCATCGTCGTGCTTGGTGAACTTTGCCTGTCGCCGGTCGGTCTGTCGGCGACGACGAAACTTGCCCCTGCGGCCTTCTCAGCGCAAACGATGAGCCTTTGGTTTTTATCGAACGCCGCCGCGCAAGCGATCAACGCCCAACTTGTCCGTTTTTACACGCCGGAAACCGAAACGGCCTATTTCGGCACGATCGGCGGTGCGGCGCTTGTACTAAGCATCCTTTTATTCGCGCTGGCGCCAAGCATTCAGCGGTTGATGAAGGGCGTTCGTTAATAAGGGAAAACGGATGATCAAAAAGGTTGTAAACTGGTGATAGGATGCTCTGCGTTGGCAGGGCGTCTTTTTTTATTTAAAAAATATTTACATAA
>NZ_MQMG01000006.1 GCF_001908025.1 Geobacillus proteiniphilus | reverse complement strand
AGTTATATAGACCTTGATCGTTTCGCTGTATACATGCAACATGAAGAGTTAACCTCTCCGTTATCCTGCACACCCTAAGCGCTGCAGCACTTCCTTCAAAGATCCTGTGGGCTCAATCTACAAGCTGAGCCATGGGGGGAGGAAGTTAGTTGAAGGAGAAGGCAAATGTTCATTTTTCAATGAGCATGTATATAGAGATAGGGAAGCAGTCATCAGTGAAGATGGTTTGCTTCCTTAACGTTTTCTACGGAGTTCGGACGGTGCAGTGAACGTTCCTCATATTGGTTAGGACGAGAGCATGGACAGTCTATTCCATAGTTGTCCCCCAATCGAATTTGCAGTAAGATGAAGAAGAGAGACAAGGGGAAAGGGTGGGCATGCCATTGACGATTTCTGCCGCGGCGCTGTTGGCGTTATGGAAGATTATTGCGATTGATATCATTTTGTCGGGCGATAATGCGGTCGTCATTGCCATGGCGACGCGCCGGCTGCCGAAAGACCAGCGAAACAAAGCGATCGTTTGGGGAACGGCGGGGGCGGTGCTGCTGCGCATTTTGTTTGCGGTTGTCATCGTCTTTTTGCTCCAAATCCCGTTTATTCACTTTGCGGGCGGCTTGCTGCTCGTATGGATCGCCTATAAAGTGCTCGTTGAGCGGGAAGAGGAAGCAAACGTAAGATCGGCAGACCGGTTGTTGAAGGCGATTATGACGATTATGATCGCCGATGCGGTCATGAGCTTGGACAATGTCGTCGCCGTCGCTGGTGCGGCGGAAGGGCATCTTGGCATGCTGGCGCTCGGGGTAGCGATCAGCATTCCGATCATGGTGTTCGGATCGAAAGCGATCGTCCACATCATGGAAAAACATCGTTGGATTGCGTACGTTGGTTCGGGCATTTTGGCGTGGACGGCCGGAAAGATGATGGCGGGGGATGAAGGGGTGCTGCATTGGCTTCACTTGTCGTATGGCCCGTTCGTCTACGCGGTTGCCGCCGGTGTGACGATTTTTGTCGTGTCTGCCGGCTATATCACGAATAAAAAGGCCGAGCGTGAAGAAGGGACGCTTATTTGAGCGGTTGGGGGTGGTGTGATGCCATGAACATCCAACGCATTCTCGTGACGGGAAGGCTTTATGCCGAGCTTGCCGCCCTTCTTCCGGACAAGCGGCCGGATAAAGAGTTTCGCTTTGTCGCTGAGGCCGAACTGAAGGCGGATGATTTCGCTTGGGCGGACGCGTATGTTGGCTTTCGTCCGGCCGGGCCGTTTTCGCTTGCATCGCTCCGTTGGGTGCATTCGCTCGGCGCTGGCGTTGACGCGTTTTTGTGGAAACGGGAATGGAAGCCGGACGTGCTGCTGACGCGGACGATCGGCCCGTTCAGCGAGCAGGTCAGCGAATATTGTTTGAGCTATTTGCTGCGCGACGCCCAATGCCATGACGTTTATGCATGGTATCAAGAACAGCGGCAGTGGAAGCCGCTCGCTCCGAAACGGCTTGGTGAACAGCGGATTGTCATTTATGGGACGGGTGAGATCGGCCGGCGCATCGCGGAAACGCTTCGTCTGTTCGGCGTTTCGCCGATCGGCGTATCGCGAAGCGGCCGAGAAACGCCGCCGTTTTCGGCTGTTTACCGCCATGAAGAGGCGGGTGAAGCGCTTGCTCGCGCCGATTGGGTGATCGCTGTCCTTCCGCTGACAGAGGAAACGCATCATCTCTTTGACGAGACGTTTTTTGCCTGCTTGCACAATGCGGGCTTTATCAATGTTGGGCGTGGGGCGACGGTTGATGAGACGGCGCTTGTCGGCGCGCTGGAAAACCGAAATGTCCGCCTAGCGGTGCTCGATGTGTTCGAAGAAGAGCCGTTGCCGCCGCACTCGCCGCTTTGGGTTCATCCGAATGTCATCATCACCCCGCATATCGCGGCGCTGACATCAGCGGATGCCGCCGCCCATAGCGTTTTAGACACGCTCCGCCGCATCGAAACCGGGGAGCCGCTTGACAATGTGGTGGATGTCAGCCGGCGGTATTGAACCGGCATTTCGCGTCTTAACCGCGTCACAAAGGCTTTTTTAGTAACTTTTTGACCAGCACAACGAGCGATGACAGCTCTTTTTTGGCCATCGCTCTTCCCTCCTTGTGACATTCAATGTCAATGCTTTCGTCCATGCCCAAACCTTCCACAATCTTTCGCTGATCAGGGGGAGCGGGCGGCCCGGTGCGTCCCACGTATATTCGGCTGTGATGTTGTTGGCCTTTGTCTCATAAAACAAGCGAATCGAGTCGCCGGTGTTGGCAAAAAGGGGAACATTGAAAAAAATCTGTCCCATTGCGGAAAATACAGTTGATTTGGTAAATTCAGTTTTGTTATGATAACAATATTAAAGAATCCATGGATTGGAAAGTAGGGAAGGCGAAAAGCAAGGGCGAGTGGCTGGCGTTGGCAGTGGCCGTCCTTGCAAGCTGGAGTGTTTCGCTTCTTCTTTCAATCCGTCTTTCTAAGGTTCGAACGGTAGTTCACGAGTTTTATTGCCATTTGAGTTCAACTTTCTCACATCATAATCAATTGTGATGATCTGCTGAAAACGCAACTTGTTTCCACATCCCTTTGCGACTCCGCAATGACCACGGAACCCAACTTTCTTAACTAGGAATCCAGCAGGTTTAACTCATTGTCATTGATCTAGCTACTATACAGCTGTCATTAAAAAGAGGAGGTAATCCACGAGATTAGGATGGCTCTGCGGTGTGTTTCTCAACTGAATTGGATTCGCTCAATTCCTTTTTCTGTTTTCGATAGAGCCATTCCCGCATTTTAAACATGACAGTGGAGCTGATCAATAAGGCAATCAATGTTCCATACAGGTGGCACTGAAAGCGAGCCCCTTTCATCGGTTTGAATCGATGAATGTGAAACAGGGATTTCCATGTCTTAAATACCACCTCAATCTGCCAGCGAAGAGAATACAGCGTATGAATTTCGTGCAAAGAGGTATAAATCGCTGGAATATTGGTGATATATACATATATTGGGTGGGGGCGTCGCGTCACGTACGCGGCCCCTTTTTGTTTCGCCTTCTGTTTCCATTGTCCTTCCTTCTGTCGCTCCTGTTCTTCTGTCAGCCGATACACAATGAGCCGCGGTTGATGAACTTTCTTTCCACTGACATACGCATGTTCCAGTTCCATGGTTTCTCCCGGTTGCAGCACCGCAAGGAAATCCTCTGGTTCCCATTTTCGAAATCGGTCCCCTTCTTTTTGGTAAATCCCTACATTGTGTTTGAGCCGTGAAATATAAAAGGCTCCGGCGTCATGAATGGCTTGCAATCCCTCAAGCGAAAAATAGCCTAAGTCTTTCAAACAAAGGTCTCCCTCTTGGATGGTCGATAGAAGGGACGCTCCGTAGGCGGCGTCGTGATGACGGGCATCTTCGACGTCCACATGGAGAACCTTCCCTTCTAGCCATTCATATTCTAGCTGAATTTTCACCCCAGGCCCCGTACATCCCTCGTAAATCCCCTGGATTTCAGGAGGCAGTTGAAACGACGTGGAATCGAGAATGCGAATCCGGAGAAACAGCGAATGTCTTGGACATAAGCGACGGGCCTCCTGAGTCTGATGAATGAGCAGTTTTTCAAACACCGCTTTGAGGAAACTCACCGCTTTTTCATTAAACCGTTGATTGAGCCCTTCCGCACTCAGAGAGGTGTTTTGCTTGAGAGCTAGAGCACTGCAAAGCTGCACCAATGATTTTTGACCGCCTCCTTCCTGGAGAAATGTGCAAAGTGCCACGAAATCATGGGCGCGTGACTTCCCCTTTCGTTGAATAAATTGATGATCTCGGGCCATATGTTCAAGTTCTTCGCACGATAACACGCTTCTTAATCCGTCTAAAAAACAATGCCATTCTTCTTGGAGAGATAAGGACGTCTTCAAAAAAACCACCCTTTCTAAGACATTATGAGGTCTTCAAAAGGATGGTCAAATCAGGCATATATTTATTCCTGTTTTCTTAACTTGATGGCTATGGAGGGTGTCCCAAAAGGATCGGGACACCCTCTTTCGTCTCTATATATACGCACTGACTGCTTCTTCTGTACTATATTTTGTGCCTATCCTGAAGACAGACGGCCTTTTGGGTCAGCTCCATGAAAGCGAGCCGTTTTCTTAATATTGAATGATTCTGAAAAAAATGGTATCCTGTAATCGCCACAAGGAGGTGAATCCATGCCGACGATCACGCTAAGGCTGGAGCTGCACAACCCAACGAAAGTCAAACAAGACATGTACGAACGGATGACAGAAGTGAATACCGCGTTTGCGAATTGGCTGTTGAATCATCCCGAGCTGAATCAAGCGACGAGCAAACGATTTAAAGAATTTTCATCGCAGCGGTTTCCTTCTGCCGTCGTGAATCAGACGATTCGAGAAGTGAAGTCCCAAAAGAAAAACCAGAAAACAAAGAAGTTTCGAACATTCTGGTGTTGCTTTAACAATCAAAACGTGAAGGTGGAAAAGAAAGGAGCGTTCTACACGGTTTCCTTCCCCACACTGGAGAAGCGAATTGGCGTGCCGGTCGTCACGCGCTCCTATCAAGAAGCATGGCTGAACCGGCTGATCAATGGAACCGCCAAACAAGGGGCCGCCAAGCTGTACAAAAAGAGAAAAAAATGGTATTTAGCGATCGCGATCACCTTTGAAGTCAAGCCGCGTCACGAAACAAAGGTGATGGGGGTTGACCTTGGGCTTCGCTATATCGCCGTGGCCAGCGTGGGAACGAAATCGTTGTTTTTCAAAGGGAACCAATGCGCCTTTGTGCGCCGACGATATGCGGCTTTGCGGCGCAAATGGCAAAAAGCCAAGAAACTTCGCGCGGTGCGAAAAATCGGAAACAAAGAATCCCGTTGGATGAAGGATGTCAACCACAAAATTAGCCGTCAAATTGTCCATTTTGCGCTCGCCAACGGTGTTGGCGTGATTCGGATGGAAGAGTTGACGGGGATTCGAAAGCGGGCAGCATCGGCCAAAGAAGCGGGGCGAAGCCTTCACTCTTGGGCGTTTCATCAACTGCAAATGATGATTGCCTATAAAGCCGAAATGGCGGGCATTCGGGTCGAGTGGGTGAAGCCGACCTACACGAGCCAAACGTGTAAATGTGGACATCGGGAAAAGGGAAATCGTAATGGCATCCACTTTCAGTGTAAAAAATGCGGATACACCCTCCACGCCGACTTAAATGGCGCCATCAACATCGCCAAAGCGATTTTGGGCTTCGCCGCCTAACCTAGTGCACTGGTCACAGGTGCGCCGCCCATCGGGGTACATCTTAACCCGATGGGACGGGGTGATGGCACACCCCTGAACTTGGGCGTTGTCCGAACCAGAAATGGATGAGGACGCGAACGACCCAAGAATCCCACGCCCTTTAGGCGTGTGGAGTGTCAATATTGGGTGAACTAACTAAGGAGTGCGATGATAGATAATCCAGCAACAATCCAGTCTGCTATGGACGCATTTCAAAGCTAAGATTCTGCTTAAGCTGTGGGAGCGGAGGAGGATGAAGTGCGCATAGGCATCCCGTTGGTTTTAATCCTTGTAATTGCTTTTTTTTCAGGATGTCAGCAGCAACAGACTGTGCCAGGGTATCAAGACATCCCGCTGCATCCACAAGCGAGTGACATTCGTTCGGTGGATGAACGGGTGGAGTTTGTTGTTGCGTCTTCTTCGGCGGAGGAAGTGGCTGACTATTATCTTGACGAATTGGAGAAACGTCAATGGACTCAAGTTGACAGGTGGGGGTCAGCTTTCGTTTATGAGAAGAATGGGAGACAAATTTTGCTAGTCGTTGCGGATGTGAAAAATTATACGAAAGTATCCGTCAGTCCGTTCCGCCCGAATTGATCAAGACGTCAAACCGTTGAACCCCTTTCGCCGCATCGAAACGGGCGAACCGCTCGCCAATGCGGTCGATGTGAGCCGGCAATATTGAAGAAAAAACGGTGCCCTATGATCGGAGAAGGGGCACCGTTTCGTTTTGATCAGCGGTCGGTGACGACGATATACGCCGCTTTCATCGGGCCGTGGACGCCGACGACCAAGTTCATTTCAATGTCGGCGGAGTTGCTCGGGCCGGTGATGAAGTTGATGCATGACGGAACAAGAACGCCTTTTTCAATTTGCTTGCGAATGATCACCGCCGCTTGCGTCATGCGCGGCACGACCGTGCTTTTCGGCACGATGGCGATATACGTTTTCGGCAAAAAGTGAATGACCCGCCCTTGTTCATTGCGGGAAAATAACACGACTGTCCCTGATTCCGCCAGCGTGATGTCGCTGAAGGCGATGCCGACGTTCGCCTGTTCGGCGGCGTCAATGTTTTGGCGTCCAAGCGCCGGATTCCATATATGGATGGCTGTTCGCTCCGCGGGCCATTCGTCTCGCAGCAAGGCTGACAGCCCATATTCGGCAAAGCGTGGATCATCCGGCACGATGACCGGGCCGCCGCCATAAGCCGTGACTTGTTGCTTGAGCACCCCAGCAAGTCCGGCGTTTGTCGTCTCGATGTAATCAGTATGAATCAGTTTACATTGTTCGCGAAGCACTGCCAACAAGTCGTCTTGGCTATAGCCAGCCAAGACCTTCCATTGCGGCTGAGCGCTCCATTGCGGCCGGGAGACGCCGGACAGGCGGGGAGCTCTCCCGAGGCGATGGGCGATGTTTTCTAAAAACGCGTCACGGTTGTGAATAGCACCACGCGTCATGACGGGTTTCCTCCTTTTTGGCGGTCGCGGAACCAATCGCGGAACCGCTCTTTGCTTGGCGCCGGAAATTCGCGGCTTTCCGTCCACGCTTTGAGTGGGCCGGGGCCTTTCGTGATGCGCCCGTCCTTAACGAACGAAGCGAAGGCGCCTGGAGCGAGCTTCGTGCCAAATCGGTATAACGATGGCGAGGCCGTTCCGAGACGGAACGCCTTCATCGCCAATTTTTCTGCGGCCGGCGCCTTTCCTTCGCGCTCAACGATGATTTGGCGATGTTTGATGAGCAGCTCGTGAAGCGGGATTTTCACCGGGCACGCTTCCGTACAGGCGGCGCAAAGTGAGGATGCGTACGGGAGCTCTTTGTAATCGTCATAGCCGCCCAACAGCGGCGACAACACGGCTCCGATCGGGCCGGAGTAAATCGAGCCATACGAATGGCCGCCGATGTGGCGGTACACCGGGCAGACGTTGACGCAGGCCGCGCAGCGGATGCATTGCAACACCGGCTGGAACTCCGTGCCTAAAATCGATGAGCGCCCGTTGTCGACAATGACGAGATGGAACTCTTCCGGCCCGTCAGCGTCGCCTTCGTCACGCGGACCGGTGAGAACGGTGATGTAGCTCGTCAATTTTTGTCCGACGGCGCTGCGCGTCAACATGCTGACGAGCACTTCCATCTCCTCAAACGTCGGAACGATCCGCTCCATCCCCATGACCGTAATTTGCGTTTTCGGCAGCGCTGTCACCAAGTCGGCGTTGCCTTCGTTCGTAACGAGCGTAATCGAGCCCGATTCGGCGATGGCGAAGTTGCAGCCGGTAATGCCGATGTCGGCTGTCAAATAGTCGCGCCGCAGCATCTCGCGGGCATGGCGGGCGAGTTCAACCGGATCGGACGACTTCGTATAGCCGAGCTTGCGGCGGAAGACGTCGCGAATTTGCTCTTTGTTTTTATGCAACGCCGGACCGACGATATGCGACGGTGGGTCATGGTCATCGATTTGCAAAATGTATTCGCCAAGGTCCGTTTCGATCACTTGGCAGCCGATGGATTCCAGCACCGGGTTTAAGTTGATTTCTTCCGTGACCATTGATTTCGATTTAACGATTTTTTTCGCTTGTTTTTCCAAAGCGATGCGGCGGATATAGTCGTTCGCCTCTTCGGCCGTCCGGGCGAAAAAGACGTGGCCGCCCCGTTTGGCAACGTTTTCACTGAGTTGCATTAAATAATAGTCCAAGTTTTCAAGCGTATGTTTTCGAATTTGTTCGGCAAGCGAGCGCCACTCCTCCCAATGGCCGAGCTCTTCGATGACGCCAAGCCGCCGCACATAGCCGCGGTCTTGCATGCCGGCGACCGCCCCGCGCATAAAGTCGTTGTCCAAGTTTTCTCCGACCCGTTTCCAAAACGGCCCGTTTTCGATTTTCATCGGCATGTTCGCTTCCCTCCTTTAGTTGCGCGCATTCAACACTTCGGCAATATGCATGACGCGGATCGGCTTGCCGAGCCGCCCGATGCGTCCACCGATGTTCATTAAACAGCCGCAGTCAGCGCCGATTAAATAGTCGGCTTCCACTTCTTCGATATGCTCGATTTTTTCATCAACCATTTGTTCGGAAATCGGCCCCATTTTGACGGAAAATGTGCCGCCAAATCCGCAGCATTGATGGGCGTTAGGCAGCGGAACGAGCTCAAGCCCTTTGACATGTTCCAACAGCCGGAACGGCGCGTCTTTGACGCCAAGAAGCCTTGTCATATGACAGGATGTATGGTATGTTGCCCGCCCGTGGAGAGAGGCGCCGACATCCTCGACTTTGAGCACGTCAACGAGAAATTGCGTCAGCTCGTACGTTTTTGCCGCCAGCCGGTTCGCTTTGTCTTCCCATTCCGGGTCGCCCTGGAAAATGTGCGGATACTCTTTCAGCATCGCCGCGCACGAACCGGACGGGGCAACGATGTAGTCGGCATCGGCGAACGCGCGCATCATCTGTTTCATTGCCTCTTTCGCCTCTTTGACATAACCGCTGTTATACGCCGGCTGTCCACAGCACGTTTGCGCCTCCGGGAAATCAACCTCGCAGCCGAGCCGTTCGAGCAGTTCAACGGTCGCTTTGCCGGCGTTCGTATAAAAAAGATCGATGAGGCAAGTGACGAACAATGACACTTTCATTCGTTTCCCTCCTGTTTTTCCCATTAGATGAGCGGGTCATCTGATGACTATATGTCTATTATAAACGATTTTTTCAGATTCGTAGCTCTTTTTTGCAAAAAACGCACTCAGTTTGGCTGCTGAGTGCGAACGTAGCGACGCAACACGTTTTCGACATTGGTCAAATGTTCAAGCATGCGCGCCCGGGCGGCATCTGGATTTTGTTCGCGAATGGCTTCGAAGATCGCTTGGTGCTCGGCGAGCAGCTTTTCAGTCGTTGTCTGTTTGGAAAACAGCCAAATGCGGCGCGTTTCCCGCATTGTTTCAACGATCATGCCGGAAACGCTGTTCATGATGCTTGTAAGCATCGGATTTTGCGACGCCGCGGCGATGGCCATATGAAAGGCCAAATCAGCTTTTTCACCGAGCTCACCGCTGCCGATGCCTTCTTTCATTTGTTTGAGCGCCTTCGCCATCGCCTCAAGGTCGCGCTCTGTCCGCTTGGCAGCTGCAAGCGAGGCGGCGCCCGCCTCAAGCAGCTTGCGCACTTCAAGCAAATGCCAAATATCTTCTTTGTTCATTAAGACAGCCATTGACAACGGAAACGTCATCATCGTTGGATCGAACTCACGCACGTACGTCCCTTCGCCTTGCCGCAGTTCGATCAACCCCATTGCTTTCAAGGCAGTGAGCGCCTCGCGAATGGCGGCGCGCCCAACTTGAAATTGCTCAGCGAGCTGTTGGACGGAATCAAGTTTATCGCCGGGTTTCAGCTCGCCGTTTTTGATCATATCAAAAATCGCTTCGGCCACTTCTTCATAGATTTTTTTCGTTTTGATTCGTTTAAACGCCAATGGTTCCACCTCGACACTCGAATAAAAATAGATTCCCGGTTTCAGGGAATGGATATGCCCGCACTGTTAATTATGATACAGCCAACCAGGGGAGACAAGCGCTTTTTTGTTTATTTGAAAAGGGGGTCAATAAAACAGAAGGTTTGAAAAATTAAAAACACCTATTGTATTTTGCAGAAAACGCTTTTATAATGTGATACAGACGGCGTTTCTTATCCGGTCATCTGATGACTGGAAGAGTGAAGCACAAAGATGAACGGGCGATAGTTTGCAAACGCCGCTAAGTCAGGCACAAAGGGGAGGAGAAAACTGCATGTGGAAGCAGGACTTTACGCCAGTAGCCGACCAGCTTTGGTTATCGGCCATTGTTGCACTCATTCCGATTTTGTATTTCTTTTGGGCGCTGGCTGTCAAGCGGATGAAAGGGCACATCGCTGGGTTGACGACGTTATTGCTTGCTGTTGTGTTGGCTGTAATCGCTTACAGAATGCCTGCTGGAAAAGCGGTTATGTCGGTGACGCAAGGCGCGGTGTACGGATTGTTGCCGATCGGCTGGATCATCATCACCTCTGTCTTTTTATACAAGCTGACGGTGAAAACAGGCCACTTTGACATTATCCGCAATTCGGTCGTCTCGCTCACCGAAGACCGCCGGCTGCAAGCGTTGCTGATTGCCTTTTCGTTTGGCGCCTTTTTGGAAGGGGCAGCTGGGTTTGGCGCGCCGGTGGCGATTTCAGCGGCGCTTCTTGCCGGGTTGGGGTTTAACCCGCTGTATGCCGCGGGCATTTGCTTGATCGCCAACACAGCGCCGGTGGCGTTCGGGGCGGTCGGGATTCCGATCATCTCGATGGAAGGGCCGACTGGCGTGCCGGCGATGGAAATCTCAAAAATGGTCGGGCGGCAACTGCCGTTTTTATCAGTGTTCATCCCGTTCTATCTCGTGCTCATTATGGCCGGGTGGAAAAAGACGGTGGAAGTGTTGCCGGCCATTATCGTTTCCGGTGTTTCGTTCGCGCTGACGCAATATTTGACCTCGAACTTTTTAGGGCCGGAGCTGCCGGACATTTTGTCCTCGCTCGTTTCGATCGTCGCGTTGGCTGTCTTTTTGAAATATTGGAAGCCGAAAAGCACATTCCGCTTTGCAACAGAGTCGGAAGTGGCGGCCGCTGTGCAAGTTGCTCGCGCGACACAACGCGGCGGGGAAGTATTCCGCGCTTGGTCGCCGTTTCTCGTGCTGACGGCGTTGATCTCGCTGTGGGGCATCCCGCAAGTGAAGGCGGCGCTCACCGGCCATTATGAAGGGACAAACGGCTTGTTGAAGTTGGTCAACGCTATCGGCGTCCACTTGACGTTTATGCCGCCTGTGCCGGGGCTCAACAACCAAATTTTGAACCCAAGCGGCCAGCCAATCGCTGCGGTGTATAAGCTTGAGCTGCTCGGCGCGGCTGGGACGGCGATTTTGCTGGCGGCGGTCGTCACAAAGTTCATCATCGGCATCTCGTGGAAAGATTGGGCGCGTACGTTTGTAGAAACGCTTAACGAATTGAAATTCCCGATCATCACGATCGCTTCGGTTGTCGGCTTTGCCTATATCGCCAACTCGTCGGGCATGAGCACGACGCTTGGGATGGCGTTGGCCAAAACAGGCCCGTTGTTCCCGTTCTTCTCGCCGATTTTAGGCTGGCTTGGCGTGTTTATCACCGGTTCCGACACGTCGTCGAACTTGTTGTTTGGCAACTTGCAAAAAGTGACGGCGACATCGATTGGCATGGATCCGGTGCTGGCGTTGGCAGCCAACTCATCAGGCGGCGTTGTCGGGAAAATGATTTCGCCGCAATCGATCGCCGTCGCCTGTGCGGCCGTCGGTTTGACCGGCAAAGAATCCGACTTGTTCCGCTTCACGGTCAAACATAGCGTGTTCTTAATCATCTTGATTGGCATTCTCGTTTACTTGCAATCGACGGTATTGTCGTGGATGATTCCATAACGGCCACAAAGGGGGACGAGGCTTGGTGCGGGTGGAAACAAGGCGCCAAGCCCGGCCCCTTTTCCGCTCTGCGCGGAGGCAAACAATTTCAGAAAGGGTGAGACGATTGATTCCAAATGAGGCAAAGAAACGGCTGATCGAAGTGGTCGGAGCGGAGAACTACGATGACACGAAGGCCGGGCGTCTCGTTTATTCGTATGACGCGACGCCGCAGTTTCAATCGCTGCCTGACGCGGTCATCGCGCCGCGAAATACGCAAGAGGTGGCGGAGATCGCGAAAATTTGCAATGAATACCGGATCCCGATCGTGCCGCGCGGCTCAGGGACGAATCTTTGCGCCGGCACCTGTCCGGTTGAGGGCGGCGTTGTCCTTCTGTTTAAACATATGAACCGCATTTTAGAAATTGATGAGGAAAACTTGACTGCGACCGTTCAGCCGGGGGTTGTGACGCTTGACTTGATGAAAGCTGTTGAGGAAAAAGGGCTGTTTTATCCGCCGGATCCGAGCTCGATGAAAATTTCGACGATTGGCGGCAACATTAATGAAAATTCTGGTGGCTTGCGCGGATTGAAATATGGTGTGACGCGCGATTATGTGCTTGGGCTTGAGGTCGTCCTAGCGAACGGTGATGTGATCCGCACTGGCGGCAAGCTGGCGAAAGACGTCGCCGGCTACGATTTGACCCGCCTGTTTGTCGGATCGGAAGGGACGCTCGGCATCATCACCGAAGCGACGCTAAAGCTCATCCCAATGCCGGAGACAAAGCAGACGATGCTTGCTCTTTATCAAGATTTGGAGGCTGCCGCCCGTTCGGTGTCGAAAATCATCGCGAACAAAATCATTCCGGCGACGCTGGAGTTTTTGGATCAACCAACGTTGGAGGTGGTTGAAGACTACGCCCGCATCGGCTTGCCGACCGATGTGAAAGCGGTTTTGCTGATTGAGCAGGACGGACCGAAGGAAGTTGTCGAGCGCGACATGAAAAAGATGGCCGATATTTGCCGTTCAGAACAGGCTGTGTCTGTCCAGCTCGCTCGCTCAGAAGAAGAGGCGGAAGCGCTGCGGACGGCCAGACGATCCGCGCTGTCGGCGTTGGCGCGCTTGAAGCCGACAACGATTTTGGAAGATGCAACCGTGCCGCGTTCGGAAATTGCCAAGATGGTAAAAGCCATCAATGAGATTGCCGCGAAGTATCAAGTGAAAATTTGCACGTTCGGCCATGCCGGCGACGGCAACTTGCATCCGACGTGTCCGACAGATGCTCGCGATCGTGATGAGATGGAGCGCGTGGAAAAAGCGTTTGAAGAAATTTTTTCCAAAGCGATTGAACTCGGCGGCACGATTACCGGCGAGCACGGCGTCGGGGCGATGAAAGCGCCGTATTTGGAATGGAAGCTCGGCCCGGCCGGCATTGCCGCTATGAAAGCGATCAAACAGGCGCTCGACCCAAACAACATTATGAATCCGGGCAAAGTGTTCGCCAAAAGCACGAGAAAACGGGTGGTGGTGACACGATGACATCGAAGACCGAACAAGCGCTCATTCAAAAAGCGTTTCAAGAGCGGATGGATGAAGATGAGCTGATGAACTGCATGCGCTGTGGCTTTTGCTTGCCATCCTGCCCGACGTATATCGAATCTGGGCGGCAGGAAGCCCAATCGCCGCGCGGGCGGATTGCGTTGATGAAAGCGGTCGTGGACGGCTTGATTGAACCGGACGAGGAAGTGGAACGGGCGCTCAACTTATGTTTAGGCTGCCGGGCGTGCGAACCAGTCTGTCCGTCCGGCGTCCGCTACGGCCATCTTTTGGAAGAGGCGCGCGATATTATTGCCCAGCATAAAAAAATGCCGCTTCCGGTCCGCCTGATCCGCAAGCTTGTCTTTGCCGGATTGTTTCCGCATCAAGAGCGGATGCGCAAAGCTACGGCGCTGCTTGGATGGTACCAGCGCTCCGGGCTGCGGACGTTTGTCCGCAAAATTGGTTTACTCCGTCTGTTGCCGGCATCGTTCCGACAAATGGAGCGCGTTTTGCCGGACGTGCCGACGGCGAAAGAAATGAAAGAGCGCCCGCACCGTCTCGGCCCGGACGGCACGGTGAAAAAACGGGTTGCCTTTTTTGCCGGTTGCTTGATGGATACGATGTTTATGGCGACAAACGATGCGACGCTTCGCCTGTTGCAGCTGGCGGGCTGTGAAGTCATCATCCCGCCGTCGCAAGGGTGCTGCGGGGCGCTGCACGGGCATGGCGGGGAAAAAGCGATGGCGAAAGAGCTGGCGAAACGGAATATCGCCGCGTTTGAACAGTTGGACGTCGATTACATTGTGACGAACGCCGGCGGTTGCGGGGCATTTTTGCTTGAATACGGCCACCTGCTCAAGAATGATCCGCAATGGTGTGAACGGGCCGCGGCGTTTGCGGCGAAGATCAAAGACATCTCGGAAGTGCTCGTGGAACTTGGCTTCGATCAACGGCCGCTTCGCGTCGCTCCGCAAACGGTTACGTATCAAGATTCGTGTCATTTGCGCAACGTGATGAAAACGGTGTCCGCTCCGCGCCGGCTGTTGCGGGCGATTGAAGGGATCGAGTTCCGCGAAATGAAAGACGCCGACCGCTGTTGCGGCTCAGCCGGCATTTACAATCTCGTCGAGCCGGAGATGTCGATGCAAATTTTGGACTATAAGATGGAAATGGCGAAACAAACGAATGCAACGACGATCGTCACTGCCAATCCGGGATGTTTGCTGCAAATGAAGCTTGGCATCGAGAGGGTGGGATGGACAGGAAAAGTCCGTGCGGTCCATATTGTCGATTTGTTGCTCGAAGCGGTCGAAGGAGCACAGGCGGCGAAGGAGGAAGAGCGAATTCGGAAAACGTCATAACGCGGCAGTCTGGCGTTTTCGCCGAATGTCGGTTGTTTGAAGCAAAAAAGAAGGTGTCCCGAAAGCAGTGGGACACCTTTTCCATTATAAAATGCGAGCGGGAAAACCCAGCTCTTTCAAGTTGGGATGAAAGCGAGCATTGGAGTATTATAAAAGGGAGGAGGTGAAATGATGCCCACCATCACCTTGAAATTGGAACTCCACAAGCCAACCAAAGCCAAGCAAGAGATGTATGAGCGGATGTCCGATATCAACACCCAATTTGCGAATTGGCTGTTGGATCATCCCGAGCTGAATAAAGCGACGAGTAAAATTTTTAAAGAGTTTTCGTCACAACGGTTTCCTTCCGCCATTGCCTGCCAGACCATTCGAGACGTAAAGTCTCAAAAGAAACATCAGAAGTCAAAGAAATTTCGCAAACAGTGGTGTTGCTTCAACAATCAAAATTGGAAAGTCAAACGAAAGGGAGAGTTCTACACTGTTTCATTCCCAACATTAGAGAAGCGAATCGGCGTGCCTGTGGTCACGCGCCCCTATCAAGAAGCATGGCTGAATCGACTGCTGGATGGAACCGCCAAACAAGGGGCAGCCAAGCTCTACAAAAAGAAAAAGAAATGGTACTTCGCTGTCGCCATCACGTTTGAAACCAAACAACGGGAAGAAACAAACGTGATGGGGGTTGACCTAGGGCTGCGATATATCGCGGTGGCTAGTGTCGGGACGAAATCGCTGTTTTTCAAAGGAAATCAATGCGCCTTCATTCGCAGGCGATATGCGGCTCTGCGGCGAACATTGGGCAAAGCCAAGAAGCTCCATATGATTCGCAAAATCGGCCATAAAGAGTCCCGCTGGATGAAGGATATGAACCATAAAATCAGCCGTCAAATCGTCCACTTTTAGGCGTGTGGAGTGTCAAGTCTGCTAGAATCATTCGCTGTGCATAAAAATTTTTTGATCTCATGTATAAAAAACGAAAAGGGAGGAAATGAATAATAGCGTAACGTTTTCCAAGTATTCCCCCGATCCCCTATGAAATATAGCATTGGGCTCTCCGGTTTGGGAGGGCCGCTTTTTTTTGCATAATAAAAACCCCCTGTCTATTAAGCGGACTTAATATGACAGAGAGCTTTTCCGACGGAGCTGTTACAGCCGTTTGGCTCCGACATATTTCGTTTTCCAGTAGCTGCTGTTTAAGCTGTCGATTTTCACACCGCGGGAAACGGCATGGATGACTTGATTGTTGCCGATGTAAATAGCTACGTGGGAGACGCCTTTCGTCTGTTTAGAAGTGTCGAAAAACACTAAATCCCCCGGCTGTAATTGGGACTTATGTACGTATGTACCTTTTTTGTACATTTCTCGAGAGGTGCGAGGCAAGGTGACGCCAACTTTTTTATGGGCATAGTAGACAAATCCGGAGCAGTCAAATCCTTTTGGCGTCGTGCCGCCATATCGGTAAGGAGTGCCGATCAGCTTTTTCGCTTCGGTAATGAGCCGTGCTTTGTTGGCGGCTGCATCTGAATTGGAAGTGCTTACAAAGAAGGAGGAAAATAGAACGATCATGGATACGAACAGGAGAGAACACCATTTTTTCATTTTCCCTAACCCCCGACAAAATCTTTTCCGATTCGACGTCTTTTAACTAGAGTATAGCAGAGGAAACTAGACTTGTTTTTTACAGTTGGATTAAATAATGTTACAGCGCCGTTACAAATATAGCACCTCGTCCTAAAGGCTTATACCAATAGATAGATATTTTCGTTTCGGCCGACCTGGATTTATGGCCGCAAGCGTGGAAACGGTGTCTCATACCCAAGTCCTATGACCGACAGATGAATGTCGTAAGCTGTCGAACAAATAGGAACGGTGGAGGGAGGCAGCGCGAAGAATGGCCGTCTTATAATGAAAGCAAAGCGTCGAAGAATCGATGACGGTGATGGATGATGTCGAATCAACTTGAATATATCTTGTATATCTTGGGCCTTTTTTTGACGGTCGGCGGTGTCTATGTATACGGCCATTGGATGGCAAAACGGCATTGGGGAGGCATCCCATGGCTGGCGGCGCCGAGACTGACTGTTGTGTTTGCCACCGTTTCCCTGCTTTTTTTGGGGGCAGGGATGATCTATATCAATTATGCTGAAAAACAAGAACATCGTGAATATGAGGAAGCCGCAAAGCAAATCGCCGGCATGATCGCCGGCGATTTGGTCGCCATGGGGCACGAACGGCTCGATGAAAGGGCGGAACATCTGCCTGCGTATCACGTGGTGATGGCGGTGCTGGAGCGTTGGCAACATTACGGCCGCGTGTTGAGCGTGTATACGTTAAAAAAGAATGAGCGCGGTGAGCTATATTTCGTTGCAGCGCCAGCGACTGACTACAATCGGAACGGCCGCATCGACGGCCAAAAGGAACAAGCTGTTCCGCCTGGGACGGTTTACCGCCGCCATTTTCCAGAGATCGAAGAGGCGTTCCGCGGCCGGTTTGCGATGGAACAGCACCCGACAACAGACGAATGGGGAAGAAGCATCAGCGCGTTTATGCCGATCCGTCAACCGGACGGGACGGTGGATGCGGTTGTTGGCATCGATTTTGATGCCAAAACGTATGAGCAACATTTGCAGCGAGGGCGGCAACAGGCGATGTGGACGATGATGGCCATGTTTTTGGCGTCAGCGGTTGCCTATTTGCTCGCTTTGCATCAACAAATGGAACGGAAGGCGTTGGCTGTCTATAAAAAAACGCTCGCATCCAACGAGCATCGGCTGCGGCGGCTGGCGGAAATGACGATGGAAGGGCTGATCGTCTATGCGCACGGGAAAGTCGTTGAGGTCAATGAAGCGGCGTGCCGCCTGCTCGGCTATTCGGAAAGCGAGCTGATTCATTTGCCGATCGGGGATTTAGTCGTTGACGGGTCAATGAAACTGAATCGTCCGCATGAGGAACCGGAGCGCTTTGAAATCGAGCTGCGCCGAAAAGACGGCACCGCATTTCCGGCGGAAATCGTCCGGCGCCGCTACGATTATGAAGGGGAAAAAGTGACGGTGGCCGCTGTCCGCGATTTGACAGAACAAAAACAAAACGAAGAGCGGATTCGTTATATCGCCAACCATGACGAACTGACCGGGCTGCCGAACAAGGAGGCGATGTATAAAGCGGTGGAGCGTTGCCTTGCTGAGGCGAAACAGCATCGTCATGAAATGGCAGTCATATTTTTAGAAGTGAGTGGGATTAAAACGATCAACGATTTTTATGGCTACGCTGTCGGGGACGAAGTGCTCCTCCATTTGGCGCAAGAATGGAAAGAAAAGCAAGGAATGGCCATCGGGCGCTGGAGCGGGAATGAGTTCATCGCAGTAGTGTCAAACAGCACACATCAAAAGGCTGAAGAAATGGCGAAACAGCTCATTGAGGTGGCCGACGAACCGATTGTCGTCAATGGGATGGAATTGTATGTGACCGTGAACATCGGCATCAGCGTCTACCCAAAAGATGGGGAGGATGCAAAAACGTTGATTCGCAAGGCGGATATTGCTCGCTACGAGGTGCGAAAAAAAGCGGCGAGCGATTTTCTCTTTTTCACTGAGCCGATGGCGATTCGTCTCCATGAAAAGATGGCGATGGAACGCGACTTGCGGCGTGCGCTTGAAAATGAGGAATTTGAATTATACTATCAGCCGCAAATTCGGCTTCACGACCAGCAAGTGATCGGCATGGAGGCGTTGATTCGCTGGCGCCATCCGGAAAAAGGGATGGTTTCGCCGTCATTGTTTATCCCTGTTGCCGAACAGACCGGCATGATCATCCCGATCAACGAATGGGTCATCCGCACGGCTTGTGAACAGACGAAGCAACTGCTTGATCGTTTTCCTGACTTGTCCGTTTCCATCAACTTATCGCCATATGAATTTGAAAGCCGCCGATTTGTGGATAAACTCGCCCGCCTGCTCGCCGACGCCGGGCTGCCGCCGCACCATTTAGATCTGGAAATTACGGAGCGGATGACCATGGATACAGAACGTGCGCTTGATATTCTCTCGAAACTGAAGGGGCTTGGTGTGACGATCAGCATGGATGATTTCGGCACCGGCTACAGTTCGCTCAGCTACTTGACGGATTTGCCGATCGATCGGCTGAAGATCGACCGTTCGTTCGTTCAGCATATTCAAGGAAAAAAAGATGTCATCTTGCCGGCGATCATCCGCCTCGGGCATAATATAGGTGTAAAGGTGCTGGCTGAAGGGGTCGAAACGGAGACCGAAGCGGCTTATTTGCAAGGAAAACGGTGCGACGAGGCGCAAGGCTATTATTTTTCCCCGCCGCTTCCGTATGACGAGCTCGTCCGGTTTTTAAACGAGCAGCGCGTGAGGCGGCAGGCACAGGAGCTGACGTAACATGGACGGATTTTGGCGCATCGCCGAGGAGAAAATTCGCGAGGCGATGAAAAACGGCGAGTTCGACAACTTGCCCGGCTTCGGCAAACCGCTTGAGATTGAAGACCTTTCCCGCATTCCAGAGGAGTTGCGACTCGGGTATTTGTTGCTGAAAAACGCCGGCTATGTGAGGGAAGAAGCGGAGTTGCGCAAAGAGCTTTTGACGCTCGAGGACTTGCTTCGTTGCTGCGAGGATGATGAGGAAAAACGGGAGCTGGAGAAAAAGCGGACGGAAAAGCAGCTTCGGTTTGCGGAACTGATGAAGAAACGGGGGCAGACAAACTCGAAGGCATTGCGCGACTACGGGCGGCGCATTGAAGAGAAATTTCGCTAGACGATTCCTTAATATCCTGAGGAAACACGATTTTTTTGCGGGTTTCCTCATTTTTTATGCAAAGATGTCCAAAAAACGGGGAAAATAAGGAAGGAGTAAATGATCGGAAAGGAGGCAGCGCAAAGGAGGGAAAATAAAGAATGATTGATCCCAGCTGTCTAGTCGTTGATGGATCGTGAATGAAATGAAAAAAGGAGTGCACATGATGAGAAAATTATGGGTTGCCTTTTTTGCTTCGCTCGTTCTGGCGATGCCGTCATGGGTGTCTGCTCGAAGCCATGCAGGCGGGGGGGGCGATGTGCATTTGCCGGTCGGCCATATGTGGAAGCATGAGGGACTTGACGAGCAAAAGTGGATGGAGATGGTCCAAAAATATACGCCTGAGCAGGAAGAAGAATGGAAAAAAGTGCTGGATGAGCGGAACGCGTTGCGTCAGCAGTTGAACGATGAAAATGTGAAACAGGCCATCAAAGAAAAGTGCAAAAAGATGAAAAAAGAGCGCGAAGCAGCGCTTGACCGGCTCATCGATCAGCTAGTCGATAAAAAAATCACAAAAGAACAGTTTAAGAAAGAATGGAAACAGTTACATAAAAAGAAACAGTGGATGACGAAAGAAGAAAAACAGCAGCTTCATCTGCTTCATGAACAAACGAGACAGGCTATGGAGAACAATGATCAGGAGGCCATGAAAAAACTGCTCCCGCAATGGCTCGATCATATGAAAAAGAAAAATGAACGGTTGGCGAAATGGCTTCAGGAAGTGAAACAAGGATGATATAATGAAGAAAAAGGCCGTGTTCGATGCACGGCTTCTTTTTTTCTTCATCTTGCTTTTCAGCGAATGTTGCGGCGGACAATGGCTTCGTCAACAGTTCACAGCTCGAGTGCAAGCGATCAAGGAAAAGAGCCGTGTTCGTTGGTCGAGAGGATCGGGCCCAAAACCGGCCAAAGGAGCGTCTGTATTGCGGGAGGAGAAAGCGATGGGATATCCAGTGATTCTTCAGCTTCGCGGCCGCCGGGCGGTCGTTGTCGGCGGCGGGAAGGTGGCGGCAAGGAAAATTCATGGATTGTTAGAGGCAGGGGCGGAAATCGTGATGATTGCGCCTGAAGCGGAGCCGGAGCTTCAAGCGTTGGCCGCGGGGGGGATGATCGTTTGGAAGAAAAAGCGGTTTGACCGAGACGATTTGGCGGGGGCCTTTTTGGTGATTGCCGCGACGAACGATCGCAAGGTGAATGAAGCGGTGACGCAAGCAGCAGCACCCGGTCAACTCGTAAATGTCGTGGATGATCCGGAGCGGTGTGATTTTCACGTTCCCGCTGTTGTCCGCCGCGGTCCGCTCACAATTGCCGTGTCGACCGGGGGGGCAAGTCCGGCGGTTGCTCGCCGCATTCGCCGCGAGCTTGAGGAGCAGTATGGCGAAGAGTACAGGCCGTATCTTGAGTTTTTGCAGCGGGCCCGCGGCATCGTATTGCGCGAAGTGGAGGACGCTGAGGGACGGAAGCGGCTGTTTCAGGCGCTCGCTGCTGATTCCTTCCGGCAGCGCGGCCGATGGGATGAAGAGTTGGCTCAGCTATTGGCGAACGAAAAAAAACGAAACGGGGAAAGAGGGGAAGAGCAATGAACATTCCGATGTATATTGTCGATGCGTTCACCGACCGGCCGTTTGCCGGCAACCCGGCAGCCGTCTGCTTGTTGCCGCAGCCGGTTGGGGATGAGTGGATGCAGCGTGTTGCCGCAGAAATGAATTTGTCTGAGACGGCCTTTTTAGTTCCACATGAGGGCGGCTATCGTCTGCGCTGGTTTACCCCTAAAGCAGAGGTTGATTTGTGCGGCCATGCAACTTTGGCGAGTGCCCATGTGCTGTGGGAGCGCGGGGAACACCGCCGAGATGAAGCGATTGCCTTTTTCACGAACAGCGGAGTATTGACGGCTATAAACAACGATGGTTGGATTCGGCTCGATTTTCCGAACGAAACGCCAGTGCGGGTTGAGTCGCCTCCTGCTGCGCTTGTTGGTGCCTTGCCAGCTGAACCGCTGTTTATCGGGCGCAACCGGTTCGATTATTTGGTGGAAATCGGCTCAGAACAGGAGGTACGCAGACTGACCCCGGATTTCCGCCTGCTTCAAGAAGTAGATGCGCGCGGCATCATTGTGACAAGCCGTTCAACGGCAGAAGAAATGGATTTTGTATCGCGGGCCTTTTTTCCAGCTCTCGGTGTGCCGGAAGACCCGGTTACCGGCTCCGCTCACTGTTGCCTCGGGCCGTATTGGGCGGACAAGCTTGGGAAAACGACGTTAGTCGGCTACCAAGCTTCAGCCCGAGGCGGCATTGTGCGGGTGATGGTGGCAGGCGAGAGGGTTCAGCTCGAAGGAAAAGCCGTCACCGTGCTGAAAGGGGATCTGGCCGCCGAGGCCGCTTTCGGATTGCAACCCATCTGAAACATTCCAGCGGAAACAATGCCTGTTCCGGATTCGGTTGGGCGGGCTGGTGTTTTCTTCACTGCCTATGCCAACGAAAAAGGCGCCCAAGCCTCACGTGAAAGGCGGGCTTCCTTTTTTCGGCGGCGGGCCGGCCGTGCCGGTTCAGCCAGCTTGGAGGTGCGGCCGGCGCCTGTATACGTTTAGTCATCCCACCGATACGTCCAAAACCGTTCCGTTTTGAGCCAAGCAAGCGCATCGCCGCGTTTGGATGCCGCCTGCATCAGTCCTTCGGTTTGCGAACGGTGGGCGCGAATGGCGGCCAGCTTCGTATCGATCACCGAGCTGACATCGCGCACGACATCCGGCTGGCCAAGGTCTTGTTCGCAGTTTTTCGCAAACGCAACGCAATGGACGGTTGGCCGTTCTTCTTTCGGCCAGCGCTTTAAGGCGCGGATGACAGCGGCTCCACACGCATCATGGTCGGGGTGGACGCTGTAGCCGGGGTAAAACGTAATGACAAGCGATGGATTCGTTTCCGCCACGATGGCGGCGATCCGGTCAGCCAGCTCTTCTTCATCCTCAAACTCGACCGTCTTGTCGCGATAGCCGAGCAGGCGCAAATCATGAATGCCGAGAATGCGGCATGCTTCCTCCAGTTCTTGCTTGCGGATGTGTGGAAGCGTTTCGCGGTTGGCAAACGGAGGCACGCCCATATTGCGCCCCATTTCTCCGAGCGTCAAGCAAGCGTACGTCACCGGCGTGCCGTTTTGCGCATGCTCGGCAATCGTTCCCGACACGCCGAACGCTTCATCGTCTGGGTGGGGAAAAACAACGAGCACATGTCGTTCGTTCAACGGAACTCCCTCCTTACACAAACGGTTCGTCGCTTAGTTCGAGGGCGACGGCCAATTTCCCTTGATCATCATGGCCTGCCAACAGTAATTGTCCTTTTTCTGTCCATTCCCAATGGGTCAGCCCTTCTGCGTACACCCAGCCAAGATCAAGCTTCAGTCCGACGCGGTATGGCCCGGGGCCGGTGATCTTGCCGCGGGTGAAGCGGATGCAGGCGTTGCGGATGTAGGCGCCGACGGAATAAAAGCCTTCGTTATGATGGGAGGCGTATGCTCCGTTCGTCGTTTCCAAATGAATATACACGTCACGATTGGCAAAACGATTCAGCGCCTCTTGCACGGCGGCCGTGTCGATCGGTTGCAAGCGGCTCCCTCCTTGCTGTTTGTTTTTCTATTATTGTACATGACCGAGGCGTGTGAGCGGAAATATTTCGACTTCTATTGTATAATCAAAATAGAGACACATCTTGGACTCATCCGCACCTACAAAGCGTTGAATGCTGATTCAACGAAAGAAAGGTGATGATCGATGGGGTTTCAAGGCAATGGTGTCACGATGCTTAATTTTGACGGCGTGTACCGGCCGCAAAAGCGGCTGTTTCAGTTTCCGCACGAATGGGTCGATCTCACTGATGTACCGGAGACGAATTTGTATTGCAGCGAAGTGGCGCTTGCTGAAATTGAGCGGCGGCTTGAGCGGCGGCGGAAGCGCGGGGCGGTGCTGATCGGCAGCGGAAACTACCATTATGTCACATATTTATTGCTTAAAGAGATCAACGAACCGTTTACGCTCGTTCTTTTTGACCGCCATACGGATGCTGAAGAAGGAGATGATGTCATTTCGTGCGGCTCATGGGTCTCCTATGCACTTAAGCATCCGCGGCTGCAAAAAGTCGTTATCGTTGGCCCAACTGCTTCTTCGCATCAACTCCGTTTATCTCCGAACATGACTGTTCTTCCATTTGATGATCATGATGAATGGCCAAAAGCGCTCATCGAGACCATCCCGACCGGAAGCATCTATATCAGCATCGATAAAGACGCTCTTCGCCGCGAAGACGCGGTCACGAACTGGGATCAAGGAGTGATTCCGCTATCCCGGCTGCTCGCCTGCCTCCGATTGCTCTTATTCCATAAAAAAGTGCTCGGCGTAGACATATGCGGCGAGTACCCGCCATCCGCTGTCGACGTGTTCGACCCGCTTTGTCGCGAAGCGCGGCGAAAAAATGAACAGGCGAACATGGCCATTTTGGAAACATGTTTCCATTATGCAGCGCCGCATTTGCGGCCGGCGTAATCGAGCGGCGAGAAGAGCGGGAAAGGCAGCACCGTTTTTGGTTTGGCGGTCAGAAAAGCAAGGGAGACGCTGTCCCTTCGGATTTTGGCGAGCGGGCCGGCGCTTCTGTCGGCTCGATGGCTGAAAAAGCCGGGAAGGCCGCTGCTTGAGGGGATGAGCCTAGTTGTCAAAAGCCGCTCCCGTACATAATGCGAAATTGTTTTTCATCGGGGCGGACATCGTGCGGCTCGATGTGCATGCGGGCGACTTTGGCAAACATCGTTCCGGCTTCAATGGTGTTCAAAAAGAGTTGAAGGGCGCTTTCATTCCCCTGAACTTCCATTTCCACTGTTCCGTCATCATTGTTTTTCACCCAACCGGTCAGCTGGCGCTTCAATGCTTCGTGTTGGACGAAGTATCGAAACCCGACGCCTTGCACGCGCCCTTCCACGATGACATGAACTCTTTTCACGCCGATGAGTCCTCCTTTATCACGGTTGTTCTGCTTCTATCATATAATAGATGAGGTCGAAAGTACATGAAAAAAGGAGCTTGATGGTTCAAGCTCCTTTTTTTACGGATGATAGCGATGATACTTGTTGTTGAATGTGCAGCACAAGCCGCGGGTGATAGCCTAGGTAAGAGCATAAACGCCACTGCTTGTCGGAAACAGAGAACCCTTGCAACTTCCGTTCGATCGTTTTCATTAAGACGCCGGTAAACAATAAGTACGGGACGACAAACACACGCCGATACGCCGATGCATGGGCTCGTTCGAGCCCTTCATCAAGCGTCGGGCGGATGGCAGCGAGAAAACAAACGTCCACGTGCGGCACGTTTGTTTTTTCTTTTAAAAGTGCGGCGATGGCGGACATGTCGCGTTTCGTGTCGGGATCGCTGCTGCCGCGGCCGACAAGAAGGATCATCGATTCGCCGTCAAGCGGTGCGGACTGTTCGCTGATGCGGTCGATAATGATGTCGATCATTGTTTCATGGACGCCGAACGGAGCGCCGCAGAGGATATCAACGGACGGATGGCGCCGTCTCGCGATGTCCAATGCCGCTGGAATATCGTGTTTGGCATGCCCTGCGGAAAGAAGGAGAAGCGGAACGACGATGACGCGTGTCGCCCCTTGGGCGACACAACGGTCAACGCCGGTGACAATGTCCGGTTCCGCGAGCTCGACAAAGCATAGCTCTTGAATCGGAATATCGATGGTCCTCCGGCACTGTTCGACGAAACGCGCCGCTTCATGGCGCGCAGCGGCAATGCGGCTGCCGTGGCTGACGTACAAAACAGCTTCCATCGCCATCGCCTCACGATGTTGCGCCAGCGGCTGCGGATGACGCGAGCAACTGCTCAAACCATTGAATGTTGGCCCGCAGCCGGACGACGTCTCCGATAATGATCATGCTCGGATTTTGGATGTTTTCTTTGGCGACGACGGCCGCGATCGTCGCGAGCGTGCCGGTGACGGTGCGCTGAGCAGTTGTCGTTCCCCATTCGATGACCGCCGCCGGCGTCTCCGGCGCTTTTCCATATTTCATCAGCTGGCCGCAAATGTATGGCAAGTGATGAACCCCCATGTAAATGGAGATCGTATCGATGCCTTTGGCGAGGCTTTCCCATTTGATCTCGTCACGACTTCCGTCGCGCCGATGCCCGGTGACAAAGGCGACGCTTGAGCTGAACGCGCGATGGGTGACAGGGATGCCGGCATAAGCCGCCGCCGCGATGGCGGAGGTGATGCCGGGAACGATCTCAAATTCGATCCCATGTTTGGCCAGCGCCTCGGCCTCTTCGCCGCCGCGCCCGAACACGAACGGATCGCCGCCCTTTAAGCGGACGACCGTTTTTCCTTTTTTGGCATGCCAGACGAGCGCATGGTTGATCGTTTCCTGCTGCATGGCATGGAAGCCGGGCAGCTTGCCGCAAAAGATGAGTTCGGCGTCCGGCTTGGCATATGAAAGCAACTCTTCATTGATGAGACGGTCGTACAAAATGACATCCGCCTGCTGGATGCATTTTAATCCTTTGACGGTAATGAGTTCCGGGTCGCCGGGGCCGGCGCCGACAAGATACACTTTGCCCATCGTTGTTTCAGCCCCTTCGTGCATGATTCAGCCAGCCGCCGGAAAGCGGCATGGATGCTCGGCTGCTTTTATTGTAAATGGTCTGCCTTGGGATGAAAACGACCTTGTCAAATGACCTCCCGTTCTTTTTTGGCAGGGGATGAGGGAATTAGTCTGTTTTCGCGGCCGGGATCATTCCTCGCTTGCGCAGGTAGGCGAGCACTTGCTCGGCACATTCGTCAACCGAATAACGGTGTGTTTCGATCGTCAGCTCCGGTGCTTCCGGCGCTTCGTACGGCGAGTCGATGCCCGTAAATTCACGGATTTCCCCGCGGCGGGCTTTTTGATACAGCCCTTTCGGGTCGCGTTTTTCGCATTCTTCAAGCGGGCAGTTGACGTAAATTTCGATGAACTCGTCTTCTTCGACTAAGCGGCGGACGAGCGCCCGGTCTTCGGCAAACGGCGAGATGAACGCCGTCAGCACAAACTGGCCGCTGTCGACAAACAGCTTCGCCACTTCGCCGATGCGGCGGATGTTTTCCGTCCGGTCGGCGGCGGAAAAGCCGAGATCTTTATTGAGCCCGTGCCGGATGTTGTCGCCGTCTAAGACGTAATTCTGAATGCCGAGCTCAAACAGTCGTCTGGAGACGGCGTTGGCCACCGTCGATTTGCCGGAGCCGGACAGCCCGGTGAACCAAAGGATGGCGCTATGATGGCCGTTGCGCTTGCGCCGGTCTTCTTTTGTGACCGATGTGTGATGCCAAACGATGTTCGTGCTCATCGCGATCCTCCTTTAGCGCGCTGACGGGGCGACCGTTTCGCGTTCTTGCAGCCCTTTGATCAAGACGGCGGCCACTTCCGGACGGCTGAACGTGCTCGGCGGCACTTGGCCGTTGCGCAGCATTTCACGAACTTTCGTGCCGGAAAGGACGACATGGTATTTCGCGTCATGCGGACACGTTTTTGTCGATGCCATCCCTTCGCATTTCGTGCAGTAAAAGCTATGTTCGAAAAAGAGCGGCGTAATGCCAAGCTCTTCAGCCGTAAAGTTCAAGAAGATTTTTTGCGCATCATACGTACCGTAATAATTGCCGACACCAGCGTGGTCGCGGCCGACGATGAAGTGCGTGCAGCCGAAATTTTTGCGCACCATCGCGTGGAAAATGGCTTCACGCGGACCGGCATAGCGCATCGCTGCTTGGAAGACGCCGAGGAAAACGCGGTCTTTCGGGTAATAGTTTTCCAGCAGCACTTGATAGCTTTCCATCCGGATGTCAGCCGGAATATCGTCCGCTTTCGTTTCGCCGACGAGTGGGTTTAAAAACAGGCCATCAACGATCTCGAGCGCGCATTTTTGAATGTATTCATGGGCGCGGTGAACCGGATTGCGCGTTTGGAAGCCGACAACGGTGTTCCAGCCAAACTCAGCAAACTTTTTCCGCGTTTCCGCTGGATCAAAATAAAACGCGGCGAATTGGCCTTTGTCGGTCCGTTTGACAAGCGTAATCTCCCCGCCGACATACACATCCGGCTTTTCAAACAGTTTGCGCACACCTGGGTGAGCAAGTTCATCCGTTTTATAAACGAGCTTCGCTTCTTTCGTTTTGTCTGGGCGGTAAATGTCAGCAATCTCAATGACGCCGTAGACGTCGCCATGATAAACGAGTTTCGCCTTATCGCCGACGGCGAGCTCTTTCGCTTTTTCTTCTGTTACCGCGAGCGTGATCGGAATGCTCCAGACGGTGCCGTCAGAAAGACGCATTGTTTCAACAACCGCGTCGTAATCCGTTTTCGTTAAAAAACCAGTGAGGGGGCTGTAGGCGCCCGTTCCGATTAGCTCCAAGTCGCTCAGTTCGGCTTTGGAGAGCTCGATCGTTTTGGTCGCCTCATCAAGTGGATAGTCCGGATTCCAACGATTGATTAATGTACCGCCATGCGGGGTGCTTAAGCTCATGTTCATAACCTCCTAGATTGATAGATGTTAATTAAATGCCGCCGCCATGTTCGTGAAGCGAACGTTCTTCTTCGGCGACCGTTTTTTTAAGCTGATGACGCCAAGCGTCGCCAAGCAGACGCTCAAGATGGCGATGACCGTATAGACGTCGCTGTCAAACAGCAGCTTGACGAATCGGAATGGCGTCCGATTCATCAGCGACGCCCATCGAGGCCGCCGCGCCGCTCGCCTCGATGTTCATGGCGAAGAAAAAGGATGCGATCAAAGCAATGGCAAGGAGCATATCGTTTTTCTCTCCTTAAGCGAGATGAAGACCGCATTCCGTCTTCCCTTGGCCGGCCCAGCGCCCGGAGCGCAAGTCGTTCGGATCTGTAGCCGGCGTCGTGCACGGGGCGCAGCCGATGCTCGGGTAGCCGTGGTCATGAAGTACATTGTACGGAAGGTTGTGTTGATACACGTAATTCCATACATCCTTCCACGTCCAGTGAATGAGCGGACAAACTTTAATAGAACGGAATTTGTCGTCTTTGTTGATGTACTCGACATGCCGCCGCGTCGGCGATTGTTCGCGGCGCAAGCCGGAAATCCACGCCGTCACCCCGGTCAGCACCTCGCGCAGCGGAATGACTTTGCGCAGCTCACAGCATTTGTTCGGGTCGCGTTTCCAAAGCTCGTCGCCAAATTGCGCCTTTTGTTCTTCTAACGTTAGGCGCGGCTGTTTCATCACGATGCGAAGCGCCGGATATTTCTCTTTCACTTTTGCGATCGTATCATACGTCTCCCGGAAATGCAGACCAGTGTCCAAAAATACGATTTCCGCATCCGGCTTGACTTGGGAGATGAGATCAATAAGCACGATCCCCTCAACACCGAAGCTGCACGCGTATACGATCTCATCGCCGTATTCGCGATACGCCCAAGCGAGGACGTCAAGAGCCCCTTTTGTTTCATTATCGAACGGAAAAGACGGTTTTTCCGCCGTTTCCCACTGATCATACGTGAGCATCGGTTTCTCCTCCTCATAAAATCAAAGAAAATCCACATAATTAGTCGGATATATAGCGGCCAAACGGCAATTCGGCGGCAAAAATCCTTCCTTGCATTAACCAGAAAGAGCGGGAGAAAGGGCGCCCCTTATTTTACTAAAGATCTTCTTTAGCTGGAATTGGCACTTTGCTATAGGTGGCAGGTTGTCGGAGTTCATTGAGCCAATTCCTCCCTCACTCCCGAGCAACGTATGCAACGCATGTCATTTAATTGATTAAAATTTTAGCACAATTGACGATAATGTCAATCATAGTTTTTCGATAGGAATTGTTTTTATGCGAAACAGCTGCATTGCCTGCCTAGCAGCAGATGGGAACGTTATTTTTTGCGCAGGCTTCCGAGCTCTTCGACAATCGCCTGCATTTCGCTTGGGCTGAACGTCTCGCGTTTCATCACCATCTCGTAAATGTCTCTCAATTCATCGTACCATTCCTCGGAAAAATGGGACGGCTTGATGGCATCCAAGTTCAGCACTTTCAACTTTTGCTTCAGCTGTTCGATCATGTAGGCGACGTTTTCCGCCGACCGTTTTGATAAATCCATTGGTTTGCTCCTTTCATGGCAAGTTACTATGTATTGTACCATAGGTGCAGGAAGAATGGGGAGAGATTGCATGGCTTGCTTTTCTGATGAAAAACGGATGATGTGGTAAAATGTAGGTGCACATGCATAGTGCCAGTGTAGAAGGTTGGTGAAACACCGCGTTTTCTTCAAAATGGTTGTCGTGAACGCGCGGAAGAGTTGTTGATCCATTCGCGAAAGCTCCCCCCTGGAGTGTTTTTTCGTTACATCACCGACCTTCCTTCTAGGGCCAAAAAGGGGCTAGATGAAAAGGAAAGAAGGAAAACTAACGGTGGAAAGCACCGTGGACATAGCGAGAGGGGTGGCTGTTTGGATGATTAAAGTGCTGTTTGTTTGTCTTGGAAACATTTGCCGATCGCCGATGGCGGAAGCGGTCTTCCGCCATTTGGTGAAAGAGCGGGGGCTTGACGGGCTGATTGTCGTTGATTCGGCGGGAACAGGCAGCTGGCATGTCGGTGAGCCGCCGCATGTGGGGACAAGAAGGGTTTTGACTGAAAACAAGATCGACTACTCCGGCATCCGCGCCCGGCAAGTGAACCACCGTGACTTGGAAGAATTTGATTACATCATCGCCATGGACGCAGCCAACTTGAACGATTTGCGCCGATTGGCTGGCTCCCGTTCGAAAGCGGTGCTCGCCCGGTTGCTTGACTTTGTTCCCGACCGGGAAAAAGACGATGTGCCTGATCCGTATTATACCGGGAATTTTGCCGAAGTGTATCGCCTCGTCCGCTCGGGGTGCGAGTATTTGCTTGAGAGGATCATCCGCGACCATCGGCTTGGTGCGGAGGAAACAAAATGACTTTGAGGGCGGTGCACCTGTCTTGGGAAAAACGGGGAAGGAGGGCGGCCGATGGTCGTAAATTTGGCGTTCATCCGTGAGTTGGCCCGCCGTTTTACGGAAGATGAAATCCCGCGCTTGTCGGCGGAATTGGCGTATTACTTTCTTCTGTCGCTCTTTCCGTTTTTGCTGTTTTTAATGACGCTATTAGCGTATTTGCCGATTCCGCACGAAGATGTTCTCGAAGTTGTGCGACAATATGCGCCGAAAGAGGCGCTTCACCTGATTGAGGCGAACGTTCGCCGCCTCATGGACGAGCAAAACGGGGAGTTGCTGTCGTTAAGCATCATCGGCGCCATCTGGTCGGCCTCCAACGGCATGAGCGCCATTATGCGGGCGTTCAACCGTGCCTATGATGTGGAGGAAGACCGCCCATTTTGGGTGGCCCGCAGCTTGTCGGTCGTGTTGACGCTCGGCATGATCGTCGTTATTGTTGTCGCCCTCGTGCTTCCGGTCTTCGGGCGGATGATCGGACTGTTTTTGTTCTCTGCTCTCGGGTTGTCGCAACAGTTTTTGGATGTTTGGAATGCGTTCCGCTGGGTGACGAGTTCGCTGTTACTGTTTGCCGTCTTTACTGCCCTTTATTATTTCGCGCCGAACAAACAGCTTCGCTGCGTCAACGTCGTGCGCGGCGCGCTGTTTGCCACTGCCGGCTGGATTGCGACGTCGCTGGCGTTCGCGTATTATGTCAACAACTTTGCCAACTACACGGCGATGTATGGCAGCCTTGGCGGGATGATCGTGTTGATGGTTTGGTTTTATTTGTCCGGCATGATTCTTGTCTTAGGGGGGGAACTCAACGCCATGTTTGACTGTGAGCGCGAAGGGAAAAGATGGCAGCGTTAGCATGCATAAACGGTGCCGAGACGGGATATCGTAACAATGCAGGGGATCTTGGCATAGGGGGGATCAAGGTGACGAAACATACGAAAAAAGACGGGGGCACGAAGCAAAAAGGAAAAAACAGACCAAAGCATAAGACGAGTGGCAGCGCCAACGGCCAAAACGGCTATCATTGAAAGAAACTGTCTCAAAAGGTGGTTCTTCGTTCAACATAGCACAACATATCGTGTTCCGGCAGTTGTTTTAATGCGTATATACGGCAATCAAAAAAGGTGTCCCTCCCCTTTGGGGACACCTTCTTTCATGCAAACGCAGGCACATCGAGCCGCCGCCGCTTTATTCAACGATTTCTTCGTGATGGTGGTAATAGCGCTCATAAATGTATTCAATTTCTGCATCGGTCATATAGGCGAGTTCCTCGCGCGACAATCCCCGCACTTTTTCGATAAACTCAATCATATTTTTCCGTTCCGTTCTGCTCATGATCGCCACTCCTTTATACTGTTTTAAAACAGAAACTTGATATCTTGATCTTATTATATAACAGAAAGAACAAAATGGTCAACGATTTTTTTGAAAAAAATAAAAAATAAAAAACAAGAAAACGGTCAAGCTGCTGTTTCCTGTTCCCGGCGGCTGACGAGGCAAATGGCCGGAACGAGGAGGACAGCGCTGACCGCAAGGAAAAAGGCGTGAGCAGAGAGATCAACCACGCTGCCGGAAAGCGGCGGGCCTGTCATGCTGCCGAGACTGTATAGCATCCCGCACAACAGATTGCCGGCGGGAAGCAGCTCTTTCGGCAACAGGTCGGTCATATAGGCGATGCCGAGCGAGAAGAGCGAGCCGGTAAACATGCCAGCGGTGAACAAACAGGCAGCCAACCCAACCGTGGACGCACCGACAGTGAGGGCAATCAAAAAACAACCGGCGCCGGCCAAGAGTGCACCGGTGATGATCTCGCGCCGCCCGAACCGATCGCTGAGCGCTCCGAGCGGAAGCTGAAAGATGATGCCGCCGAATGAGAAACAAGGCAAAATGAAGGCGATTTGTTCTGCGCTCATCCCCTCGCGCAAGGCGTACAACGGAAAGATGGAATGAACGGCCGCTTCCAAAAAACCGTAGGTAAACGGCAACAAAAGCGCTGGCCACGCCTGTTTCCAAGCGCCAATAAACCGACCGGCCGTCGACGAAGAACGTTCAAGCGGCTTTGGTTTTTCGTTCGGCAGCCAAAAGACGCCGATCCAACCGGCGAAACTAAGGAGAGCGGCTAAATAAAACGGAAGCGCCTTCTCGACCGAAGCGAGTGAAGCTAACAGCGGGCCGATGGTGAAGCCGAGGCCGAACGCCCATCCATACAGCGACAATCGCCGTCCGCGCTCAGCCGGCGGCGAAAAGTCAGTAATCCACGTTTGTGTCGCAAAATGAAGCATATGATCGCCGATGCCGATGGCAAAGCGAAGAACAAGCCAAAAGAAAAGTGAAGGAAAAAGTGGAAAAAGAATAAGCGAACATATTACAATGAAACCACCAAGGAGAATGAGGAGCCGATAGCCATAGCGTCTCAGCGGCCGTTCCAAAAATGGCGAAATGGCCAAGACGCCGATATACAGGGCGGCGGCGTGCGCCCCGTTAACGGACGAAGAGACGCCGTTTTCATCAAGAAGCATCGCCAAAAGCGGCAGCAACATCCCTTGCGACAGACCAGAGACGGCGACAATCCCGGTTAAGATGGCAAAACGCATCGTGCATCCCCATTTCAGTTGAAATCGCCGGCCGATCAAACAAGCGAGGCCGGATGTTTCCCAGGGCGAATGAATGCCCTTATCCATCGTACATAGAAACGGCGGTCAATGCAACGAAAACAATCAAGAGGAAAGGTGGAAGAGAAATGAACAAGGTGTTTGCTTGGATGACATGGATCGGCGTGCCGGTGTCGGTCATCGGCGGGTTTCTTCATTGGCCGACTGTCTTGATGTTTGTGCTGTACTGTTTGACGATCATTGCGCTCGCCAGCTATATGGGGCGAGCGACGGAAAGCTTGGCGATCGTCGCCGGACCGCGCATTGGCGGGCTGTTGAACGCGACGTTTGGCAACGCGGTCGAGCTGATCATTTCCATTTTTGCCTTGCAGGCTGGACTCGTTGACGTCGTGCTCGCTTCCTTAACCGGTTCGGTGCTCGGGAACTTGCTTTTGGTGGCTGGGCTATCGTTTTTTGTCGGCGGACTAAAATATAAGCGGCAAGAATTCAACATTTATGATGCTCGTCATAATGCCGGGCTGCTGACTTTTGCCATCTTCATCGCCTTTGTCATTCCGGAAGTGTTTACCATGCATATGAATCACAGCGAACAAGTTGCGTTGAGCGTTGGCATTTCGATCATCATGATCTTGCTTTACGCCGCCGCCCTTTATTTCCGGCTTGTCACCCATCGCGGCGTATATCAGCATAAATCAGAAGAAGTGGAAGAAGATGAAGAGCCCGAATGGGGCAAAGGGAAAGCGACCGCCATTTTGGCGCTGGCGACGGTTGCGGTCGCCTATTTATCGGAACGGCTCGTTCACACGTTTGAAACGGTCGCCGAGTCATTCGGCTGGAGCGAGCTGTTTATCGGGATCATCATCGTGGCCATCGTCGGCAATGCGGCGGAGCACGCTTCCGCGGTTATTATGGCGTACAAAAACAAAATGAATGTCGCGGTGGAAATTGCCGTCGGCTCGACATTGCAAATCGCCATGTTCGTTGCGCCGGTGCTTGTGCTCGTTTCGCTTTTGTTTCCGGAAAAAATGCCGCTTGTCTTTTCACTTCCTGAGCTGGTGGCGATGGCTGCTTCCGTGCTTTTGATGATCGTGCTGTCAAATGATGGTGATACGAACTGGTTTGAAGGGGCGACGTTGCTCGCTGCCTATACGATCATGGGCATCGGTTTTTACTTGCTGTAAGTGACTGCATCCGGGCGTTCGCCGTCCGGGTGCTTTTTTTTTTGCGGGCGCGGGAAATGGAGCGCCAAACGGGGAAAATTTTCGCCGCCGCGGATAAACGGCGCATTTTGAAAGAAACTAACAGTGAATAACGTGGGAAGAAAGGAGTGAAGACGATGAAAAAGTGGGCTGTTTCGCTGTTCGTGAGCGTGCTTCTTCTTTATGCGGCGGCGTTTTCGGCGCTGGCGGCTGCCGGCAAACCGGCGCCCGGTGCGGTGATTGATATATCGAAAGAAAATACGTATCCGAACCCGACGCAAGATTTGCCGCATTTGGAACCAAGCTCGTTTACAAAACAGCTGTTAAGATCGGCGAATGTGAAAATTGAGAATCCCGAATTGATCCATCTCTTTAATGAATCTTCGGCGACCGACACGCCATGGGCCGTTGGCTTCAGGGCGACGATTTATTTAGGCCAATGGCCGCTCAATTATCAGTCGATCGAAACGTCGACGAACTGGGAATATCAAAAGGTCAACACGAATTTCCTTGATAACCGCGGCGGCGATACGGCGCAAAAGTTGTACTATAAACAAGAAATGCAAAAATACGTCCGCGGCGGGTTGACGGTGAAAGTGCCGAATGAAGACGCGGTTAAGCGGATGATGTTAAACAAAGCGATGGAAAAGACGAACTTGCCGCTCTCTTTCAGCACGGTCGTCGGCCTTGGCACGAAAAAAGACCAACCGTACAACGTACCGGCGAAAAAAATAGGTTATTTGTACGCGTACGCTCCGGCGGTGAATGAAAAAGGGAAAGTAACATACGGGGAAGTGTACGTCGTGCTCAAAGGAAACAAAAAGAAAATTGTCGTCAAAAACGTGACGACAAGAGGGGTTGGGGCGTGGATTCCGGTGCAGGATCGCCTGTACATGTCGTATGTGGTGAGTGAACAGCCAAGATAAAACGTCAAGGAAAAGCTCCTTGACGTTTTTTATCGGCCAATGCGCGCGGACCGCTTCGTAAAATCGACGCCGCGGTAATACGTCTGCTTCACAAGGACGTTCGGTCCGAGGCAGCGTGCCGACGGGCAGTGGCAAAGAAGCTCCCTAGCAAGCTTTGAGCGCCGCCATTTGTCATACACGTCTGGCAGCGAATCGTGAATGATGTTGCCAAGCGGCGGTTCATCACCGAAATCGGTGACGATGACATCGCCGGTGAAAATATTGACATTGAGCCGTGAACGTCCGTCCGGATCGTTGCGCACGGTGACGTTTTTGCTTTCATACAGCCGCTTCAATAGGCGCACATCTTCTTCGTTGTCGCTGCACGGGTAAAACGGCAGCGTGCCAAACAGCATCCAGACGTTTTCGTCGCGAATGTCAAGCAAATGGTGAATCGCTTCGCGCAATTCGTCCAAGCTCAATGTCTCTAAAGCGCTGGCAAAATCGCTCGGATACATCGGATGGATTTCATGGCGCCGGCAGCCCATTTCCTCGACAACTTGGCGGTGGATTGTTTCCAAATGGCGGACGGTCCGTTTGTTTAACATCGTTTCCGCGGATACCATCACGCCGGCATTTGCCAGCGCTTTTGCATTGTCAAGCATGCGCTGGAAGTATTTCTCGCGTTGGGTGCGCGTCGGCTTCCGCTCCATCATGGCAAAACCACCTTCGACAAAGTCGTCGACCGTCCCCCAGTTGTGCGAGATATGGAGCACATCCAAATACGGAATGACTGGTTCATAGCGAGACAAATCCAACGTCAAGTTCGAATTAAGCTGCGTCCGCACCCCGCGCTCGTGCGCGTAGCGGAGAAGGGGAACGACGTATTGTTCGACGGATTTTAATGACAGCATCGGCTCGCCGCCGGTGATGCTTAATGACCGCAAATGCGGAATTTCCTCGAGCCGGCGGAGCAACATGTCAAGCGGCAGCGCCTCGGGATCTTTCATTGTCAACGTATAGCCAACAGCACAATGCTCGCAGCGCATATTGCAAAGCGTCGTTGTGGTAAACTCAATATTCGTTAGTTGTAGTTTTCCATATTCTTCAATATCGACGTACGCTTCCCAAGGGTCATACGCCGGCGTAATGGCTGGCATGGTGGATGAACGCATCGCTTTCTCCTCTCTCCATGACAAAGTCCTATGGTTCATTATTAGCCGCCTTAGCAACGCTTGTCAATCGTTTTAGCTGCTTTGCATCTACCCTATTCGTATGATGAGAATAAAACCATGATGAGGTCAAAAAGAAAGATTTTTTACACAACGCTGGAAAACGGAGTATAATAGAAAAAGATGGGACAACCGCATCTGGACGATAAACAGGGGAAGGGGCGTTTGCACAAATGGAAAAATTCCAGCAAAGCATGTATGACTTGATTGTGGAAACATCTACGAAGCTGCCAAAGGATGTCCGTCGAGCGATCGCTCGGGCGAAAGTGCGCGAAAACGCTGGCACGCGGGCGGCCATGGCGCTCAATACGATCGTCGAGAACATTCAGATGGCGGATGAAAACGTGTCTCCCATTTGCCAAGACACCGGCTTGCCGACGTTTAAAATCAAAGTGCCGGTCGGCGTCAACCAAATCGAAATGAAAAAAGCGATTCGGGCCGCCATTGCCGAAGCGACGAAAAACGGCAAACTGCGCCCGAACTCGGTCGATTCGCTCACCGGCAAAAACAGCGGCGACAACTTGGGAGAAGGTGTGCCGGTCATCAAATTTGAACAATGGGAAAACGATTACATTGACGTTCGCCTCATTTTAAAAGGCGGCGGCTGTGAAAACAAAAACATTCAGTACAGCCTGCCGTGCGAACTCGAAGGGCTCGGCCGCGCCGGCCGCGATTTGGACGGCATCCGCAAATGCATTTTGCACGCGGTGTACCAAGCGCAAGGGCAAGGGTGCAGCGCCGGCTTTATCGGCGTCGGCATCGGCGGCGACCGCTCGTCTGGCTATGAGTTGGCGAAAGAGCAGCTGTTCCGTCCGGTCGATGATGTCAATCCGATTGAAGAATTGCGCCAACTCGAAGAATACATTATGGAAAACGCCAACAAACTTGGCATCGGCACGATGGGGTTTGGCGGCGAATCGACGCTGCTTGGCTGTAAAATCGGCGTTATGCACCGCATCCCGGCGAGCTTCTTCGTTTCGGTCGCCTACAACTGCTGGGCGTTCCGGCGCATGGGCGTGAAAATCGATCCGGCGACTGGTGAGATCATCGAATGGCTGTACCAAGACGGCGAAGACGTCGATTTTGCAAAAGAGTTGGAAAAAGCGGAAGCAGCCGCGGCGCTTGAACAAGGCGACACACGCGTCATCGACCTTGTTCCGCCGCTGTCGGAAGAACAAGTGCGCCAGCTTCGCGTCGGCGACGTCGTCCGCATCAGCGGCGTCATTTACACCGGCCGCGATGCCATTCATAAATATTTGATGGACCATGACGCGCCGGTCGACTTGAACGGGCAAATCATTTATCATTGCGGTCCGGTCATGTTAAAAGATGAAGAAGGCCGCTGGCACGCCAAAGCAGCCGGCCCGACGACAAGCATCCGTGAAGAGCCGTACCAAGGCGACATCATGAAAAAATTCGGCGTCCGTGCTGTCATCGGCAAAGGCGGCATGGGCGCGAAGACGCTGCAAGCGTTAAAAGAACACGGCGGCGTGTACCTAAACGCCATCGGCGGCGCAGCGCAATATTACGCCGATTGCATCAAATCCGTGGAAGGCGTTGATTTGCTGGAGTTTGGCATCCCCGAAGCGATGTGGCATTTGCGCGTCGAAAACTTCACTGCTGTTGTCACGATGGATTCGCACGGCAACAGCTTGCATGAAGATGTGGAAAAATCGTCGCTTGAAAAGCTGGCCCAGTTCAAAGAGCCGGTGTTCAAGTAAGAGGGAGAGCTGAATTTCAAGCACATGGCTATTGGTATTCACAAGCTGATCCCGTTTTCTTCTCTGTCCCCAAAGCGCTCGCTTTTGGGGCTTTTTTTTGCAAAAAATGGCGCGCGTAAAGCGGTCAGGGGTGAAAACAATAAGAAAGAGGAAAAGATGGCGGCTAAGGAGGAACTAGGCATGAGATGGCTCATTTCTCTCGTTTTAGCGCTCGCGCTTTTTCCCGCCCCTGCTTTTGCCATAAGCAATGCGCCGATCCATTGGGGATTTAAGCGAAGCGAAAATCACGAACCCCCATCGGCGGGAAAAAAGCTCGATGAGCTGCTCGCCAAATATGACGCCTTTTATTTAGGCGACACGAGTAAAAAAACGATCTATTTAACATTTGACAACGGGTATGAAAACGGCTATACGGCGCAAATTTTGGACGTGTTAAAGGAAAAACATGTGCCAGCCGCCTTTTTTGTCACTGGTCATTATTTGCAAACGGCCCCCGATTTAGTCAAGCGGATGGCAGCGGAAGGGCACATCATCGGCAACCATTCATGGCACCATCCCGATTTGACGGTGGTGAGCGATGAACGGCTGCGGGAAGAGCTGGAAAAGGTAAGGGAAAAGACAAAAGAGCTGACTGGACAAAAAGGAATGATGTACCTTCGCCCGCCGCGCGGCATTTTCAGCGAACGGACGTTATCTCTCGCCCGCGACCTTGGCTATTATCACGTCTTTTGGTCGCTTGCGTTCGTCGACTGGCAAACCGACCGCCAGCGCGGCTGGCAATATGCTTACGACCAAATCATGAAACAAATCCATCCGGGGGCGATTTTGCTGTTGCATTCCGTGTCCAAAGACAATGCCGAAGCGCTGCCGAAAGTGATCGACGATTTACGCAAACAAGGGTACACGTTCGCCAGCCTTGATGACCTTATGGCTAAAAAGACCGGCCTTCATCCGTGGCTGTTTCGCCCATAAGCCGCTTTCATCACTTGAGCACAAAAGCGGTACGAAACGTTGTGTGTTGGACCATTCGAAAACCCGCCTCGTTCTGTCAACCGAACCATATGCCGCTGCCTCGTCCTGCCAACAAGTTGGTTCGACGGGGCGTTTTTCGTTATAATAGGGGCACGGACAAATGAGAAAGGTGAGAACGATGTGGAAACGAACGATCACCGTGCCGGCGCCGTATGATTTCGCCCACGCGCTTGAACGGCTTGCGCTGGATCCGCTCCTGTCAGTTGATTTGAAGCAGCGGCGCATCACCGTGCCGCTTCATCTCGATGGTTTAAAGGTGCCGGTCGTGATTGAAAGCATCGGCACAAAAGATGATCCTCGCTTTGTCGTCTCCGCACCGCATCCGGAGCGGCAGGAAGACATCATCGAGCGCGTCTCTCATTTATTTCAATGGCGGACGCCGCTCGCTCCGGTGTATGATCATTTTCGCGCGACCGAGCTGGCGCCGCTGTTTGCCGAGTATGAGGGGCTGCCGCTTGTGCTCGATTTTGACTTGTATTTTTGCCTAATGAAATGTTTGATCCACCAGCAGCTGCATTTAAAAGTCGGCTATCGGCTGACGGAACGGTTTGTGAAAACGTTCGGTGAGGAGCGGGACGGCGTTTGGTTTTACCCGCGCCCGGAAGAGGTGGCCGCCCGTTCGTACGATGACTTGCGCGCCTTGCAGCTGAGCGGGCGGAAAGCCGAATATATCGTCGATGTGTCGCGCCTCATTGCCGAGGGGGAGCTGCGGCTTGACGAACTCGGGCAGATGGAAGATGGCGAGGTGATGGAGAGGCTGACCGCCGTGCGCGGCATTGGTCCGTGGACGGTGCAAAATTTCCTCCTCTTCGGCCTCGGCCGCCCAAACGTCTTCCCGCCGGCGGATATCGGCTTGCAGCGGGCGGTCGAAAAATGGTTCGGGCTTCCGAAGCGGCCGACCACAAAAGAGATGGCGGCGCTTAGCGAGCGGTGGAAGCCGTACGCCAGCTATGCGGCGCTTTATTTATGGCGAAGCATTGAATGAGAGGGACTGATATGGCAAAGCAACAAACGAACATCAAAATCAAAAAAGGCAAGCAATTTCCCGTGACGATTCAACGGATCGGCATTAACGGCGAAGGGGTCGGTTATTTCCAAAAACAAGTCGTCTTCGTCCCCGGCGCCTTGCCGGGTGAAGAAGTCATCGTTGAGGCGACGGACATCCACCCAACCTACGCCGAGGCGAAAATCAAACGGATCCGCAAGCGCTCGCCAAACCGCATCAAGCCGCCATGCCCGCTCTATGACCAGTGCGGCGGCTGCCAGTTGCAGCACTTGGCGTACGAGGCGCAGCTCGAGGCGAAGCGCGACATTGTCATCCAGGCGCTCCGCCGCCATGCTCGGCGCCTCGATGTCGACAAGCTTGACATCCGCCCGACGATCGGCATGGACAACCCGTGGCATTACCGAAACAAAAGCCAGTTTCAAGTTGGAATGAAGGAAGGGAAGGTGCTCGCCGGGCTGTACGGCATCAACTCCCACCGGCTCATCGATTTATCGGAATGCCGCATCCAGCATCCGCAAACGACGCGCGTCACGAACATCGTGAAAACGATTTTGCAAGACTTGCGCATCCCGATTTACAACGAGCGGACAAGAACGGGCGTCGTGCGGACGATCGTCGTCCGCGCCGGCTTCCATACGGGCGACATTCAGCTTGTGCTTGTGACGGCGACAAAAGACATTCCGCGCAAAGAGCTGTTGATCGAGGAAATCCGCCGCCGTCTTCCAGAAGTGAAATCGATCGTGCAAAACATCAATGGCGAAAAAACATCGCTCATTTTCGGCGACGAGACAGAAGTGCTCGCCGGCGACGAATACATTCAAGAAACGCTCGGCGATTTGTCGTTTGAACTGTCGGCGCGCGCCTTTTTCCAGCTCAACCCGTTGCAGACGGTGAAATTGTACGACGAAGTGAAAAAAGCGGCCGCCCTCACCGGAACGGAGCGGATCGTTGACGCTTACTGCGGCGTCGGCACGATCGGTTTGTGGCTTGCTCGCGATGCCAAAGAAGTGCGCGGCATGGACACGATTCCGGAAGCGATCGAAGACGCACAAAACAACGCCAAAAAGCATGGTTTCACCAACACGCACTATGTCGTCGGCAAAGCCGAATATTGGCTGCCAAAATGGGTGAAAGAAGGCTGGAAGCCGGACGTCATCATCGTCGACCCGCCCCGCGTCGGCTGCGACCGGGCGCTGCTTGAAACGATTCTCCGCGTCCGCCCGAAAACGGTCGTCTACGTCTCATGCAACCCGTCCAGCCTCGCCCGCGATCTCGATGCCTTGGCCGCACAATACCGCGTCGATTACATCCAACCGGTGGACATGTTTCCGCACACGGCGCATGTGGAAGCGGTGGCGAAGTTGTGGCTGAGTGTGTAAACCCAAAATAAACTCGTTCCACTCAGAAAATACTCGTTCATGAAGAAAAATAAAGTTGAACTTTGGATGATTTTTACTGGAAAAAAACATCGGCCATCCCCCGCTCCTTATGGGAAAAGAAGTGGGAGAGAAAAAGCAGTGAAATCATTGAAATATCAAGGAAAATCGAATAGGAATGGGGAACAAATAAAAGGGAAGAAGCGGGAGAAATCATCCGTTCTTCCTTTTTTCAGGAATCGAAATAAAGTTGGGGTTGTTGAGAGAGGACGATCGTACTCATCAAGTGAAACGTTTGCCTAGCCCATTACTAAATAAGAATCCCTTCTAACAGGGGCTCGCCGTTAGAAGGGATTTTTTATTGAAAAAATAGAACGCTGGTCGCTTCTGATTTAGCACAAGGGAAGCTGGGTCATGATATCTTGGTCAAAAATACGCCTCCAGTCGTAGACAAAATATATCTACAGAACATGAAGGAAAGCAGGTTGTCTGCGGTACGATGGAAGACGAAAGGAGGCAAAAAGGATGGGAAAAAAAATCGGGATGCTGCTCGCCGGAGCCATTGCTGCGCTTGTTTTGCTGTTTCATCTTGGGCCGCTTGTCGGGCTAGCGATCACGCTGGCGGTATTGTACTATGCGTTCAAGAAATACTTGAAAGCCCCATCGACGTTCGGGAAAATCGTGTGGGCATTGATTGGCTGTGCAGCGTTAGTTGTCAGCGCTTCGAATGTGCCGGCGCTCATCGCGCTTGTCGCGGCGTATGTGTTGTATGTCGTGTATAAAAAATGGAATGGGGTGAAAGACGAGCGCGCCGTTCCAGAAGCAGACGACCCGTTTGTCAACTTTGAAAAACAGTGGGCTGAGCTGCAAAAGCATTATTCATGAAATCAATGGAAAAGGAGCGAATCGATGATGAGTGTGTTCTCTCAACGGATTGGTACAAGCGCTATGCATTGAGAGTGTGCTATGTCGAACGCGATTCATTTTTTGATAGGGAGTAGGTGTTCTGTGAACACCAAAACCGCTCCGTTTCATCAAGATGAACATGGAAGATGAAACGGAAGCGGTTTTTGACGTGCGGTGGACAGGGAAAATGGCTGGCTAACTGAGAGGGGTTACGCTTGCTTGGTCAGTTGGCGAAGTTTTCGGTCGTGGTGGAGCACTTTTGTTGTCAACACTTCGACCGAGGCTTGAGTGTCTGCTAGTTCTTCTTCAAGGTGATCGATTCGTTCGTTCAGTTGTCTGTTCATCTGTTGCATTTCCTCACGAAGGGAGTCGATTTTGGCCTCAAGCCGGGTCTCAACAGCGCGGATTTCTGCCCGGAGCTGTTGCCCCATTTCTTGCATCTCGCTGCGGAGTTGTTGTCCCATTTCTTGCATCTCGTTGCGGAGCTGTTGTCCCATCTCTTGCATTTCATGGTGCAGTCGTTGCTCCATTTCCTGCATTTTCGAGCTAATTTTGTCAGAATGCTGTTCGAGCGCTTGAAGCACCGCTTGAATGATTGTTTTCTCTTCCACTTTTTCTCACCTCCTCACAAGTATTATACAAAGAAACGGGGCGAGAAAGAAAGAGAAAATATGGTGGTTTTCGTCGAACGTTGACGGTTCGTTTTTGGTTTAGGATCGCGCGTTTTCGGTTTATCATGTCGCCCGCTTTGCTGTACAATAAACTCATATAAAAAGGCTGTTTTGGCCGCAAAGGAGATGACGATATTGGATGCAGGATGGAAGTTCGACAACAGTTATGCAAGGCTGCCGGAGCGCTTTTTCAGCGAAGTCCTCCCCACGCCGGTGCGCGCGCCGAAGCTTGCGGTGTTCAATCGTTCGTTGGCTGTCAAGCTTGGGTTGAATGAGGAAGCGTTGCGAAGTGAAGATGGGGTGGCTGTGTTCGCTGGAAACCAAATTCCAGACGGAGCTGAGCCGCTGGCGCAGGCGTATGCAGGGCATCAGTTCGGTTATTTTACGATGCTTGGCGACGGACGGGCGGTGTTGCTTGGCGAGCACGTCACCCCAAGCGGCGAGCGGGTGGACATCCAGCTGAAAGGATCGGGCCGGACGCCGTATTCGCGCGGCGGCGATGGGCGGGCGGCGCTTGGGCCGATGCTGAGGGAGTACATTGTGAGCGAGGCGATGCACGCGCTTGGCATCCCGACAACGCGAAGTCTTGCGGTCGTCACAACGGGAGAGACCATTATGCGCGAAACCGAGCTGCCTGGGGCGATTTTAACCCGCGTCGCCTCGAGCCATCTGCGCGTCGGGACGTTTCAATACGCGGCGCAATGGGGGACGATAGAGGAGTTGCGCGCTCTGGCCGATTATGCGCTCTGGCGCCATTTTCCTGGCTTTGAGGAGGCCGAAAACCGCTATTTGTTTTTGCTTGAACAAGTGATCGAACGCCAAGCGGAATTGATCGCGAAATGGCAGCTTGTCGGCTTTGTCCACGGGGTGATGAACACCGACAATATGACGATCAGCGGGGAAACGATCGACTATGGGCCGTGCGCGTTTATGGACACGTATAGCCTGGCGACGGTGTTCAGTTCGATTGATACGGAAGGGCGGTATGCGTACGGAAACCAGCCGTACATCGGGGGCTGGAATTTGGCAAGGTTTGCGGAAAGCTTGTTGCCGCTGCTTGATGAGAATGAAGAAAAAGCGATCGCGCTTGCCCAAGGGGCGCTTGACCAATATCCGAAGCGGTACCACCGCCATTGGCTTGACGGGATGAGAGCGAAACTTGGCTTTGCCGAAGAGCAGGAGGGGGATCAGGAGCTTATTGCGGATTTATTGCGGCTGATGGAGGTGCACCGCGCTGACTATACGAACACGTTCCGGGCGTTGACGTTAGGTGAGTATACGGGGATGGCGCTGTTTGATTCCTCTGAGTTCCGCGAGTGGCACGAGCGCTGGCAAACAAGGCTCAGCCACGAACCGGTGTCAAAGAAAGAAGCGTATGAGCGGATGCGCCGCCATAATCCGGCTGTGATCCCACGCAACCATCGGGTCGAAGAGGCGCTTGCTGCTGCGGTCAACTGCGGCGATTACAGCGTGATGGAGCGTTTCCTTGAAGCGTTGGCCGACCCGTACGCCTACTCGCCGGAGCAAGAGAAATACGCCGAGCTGCCGCCACCGTCTGACCGCCCGTACCGGACGTTTTGCGGGACGTGATGAAGAGGGGGGATTTGCGGCTCCTTTTTTACTGGGGCGCTTTGGTTTAGCGGCAAAGGTGAAACGAATCCTCCTTTGCATCGCCTAATTTCCATAGAGGTGTTGCCAATGAAGCGAAATGTTCTGCTTTTCGCCGCGGCGGGGATGCTGTTTGTGTGTGCCGCCATCCTGCATCTCAAGCCGTTTGAGCCAGACAAAACGAGAGAGCCAAAGGCATCCACATCGTTTCACCAGCACATCATCATCCGCAATTCGGCCGATGAGCCGCTTTTGCCTAGTGTGAAACAAGCAGGGGCGATGGAAACAAACAGAGAGCCGCAACCGTTGCCTAACGTCGATTTGGGCGATCCGGTCGTAATCACGAAAATGCCACATGTCGACGCAATGAAGGTGCCTTGATTGGCGTGCATGGTTTTCCACAACCGAAAATCGATCATGCGGCAGGGGAAAAGGGGCTGGGCAGGAGCCCCTTTTTTCTTTTTCCTCTTTACTTTCGCGTTGCGTCAAGGTGTATCGTCATGAATAGGGAGGTGAGGAACATGGAATATACGGTGCATGAGCTGGCGAAACTGGCGAGGATAACGAGCCGGACGCTCCGGTATTATGATGAGATTGGTTTGTTGAAACCGGCGCGGTTGAGCGAAGCCGGGTATCGGCTGTACGGGCCGCGGTGAAGTCGATCTTTTGCAGCAAATCCTCTTTTACTGCGAGCTCGGGGTTGATTTTGCAGGGTGAAAAACAGCTAATCGATCGGCTGCTTGCCTTGTTCGAAGGCAGGCTGAGTGTTTTTGTATGCCTGCCCTTGATAATATTGCCTCTTCCTCAAGATTGCACCATCGAATCCTTTCTGTGCGGCATCTCGTCAACGGTTAGAAAGCCGTGTTTTCAATACAGAAACGCTTCATGCAACACAATTGGGACGATGACGTAATCCAGCGATATGCCATTGCAATTGTTATACGTTGTCATTACAATTGAGGGCATAAAGATGCAAAATAGAATGAGGTGAATGTTATGTTTCCTTTCTCTGGAGAGTTGAAAGATCTAGAGTCAAAATTGTTACATACATTAAGAGAATTCGAGTCAATTCAAAAAGCGTTGGATGAATCAACGATTGTTGCGATTACCGACCACACGGGAAAAATTACATATGTGAATGAGGCTTTCTGCCGCATCTCTCAATATAGCCGTGAGGAACTGATTGGAAACACTCATCGCATTGTCAATTCAGGATACCATAGCCGAGAATTTTTTAAACATATGTGGAAAACCATTGGGAAAGGGAAGGTATGGAGGGGAGAGATCAAAAATAAAGCGAAAGACGGGAGTTACTACTGGGTTCAGTCTACTATTGTCCCCTTTTTGGATGAACGAGGAAAGCCGTATCAATACGTGTCGATTCGAACGGATATTACTCGCCTGAAGCAGTACGAAGAACAAATCAAACATATGGTCAACCATGATGATTTGACAGGTCTCCCCAATCGCCGTTTTTTAAGAGAGCAGTTTCCTAAGTTGCTGAAAGAGACGAAAGAGGAGGAACGACTGCTGGCCGTTTATTTTATTGATTTAGCGCGGTTTAAAAACATTAATGATTCATTGGGGCATTCTGTGGGAGACGAAGTGTTGAGACAAATGGCTGCTCGTTTTCGAACAGCATTAGATCAAAAGCTGTTTTTGACTCGCGTGGGCGGTGATGAGTTTGTCGCTGTGGCGCCGCGAGTGAATTATCAGTCTATCCTTGCATATTTGCGGACAATTCAACAAACGTTAGCTCGGCCTTTGATGATTGAAGGAAGAGAGTTCGTTCTTTCCGCCAATATCGGAATCAGCGTCTTTCCTTTTGACGGGCAAGATTTGAATACGTTGCTCGGCAATGCGGACATGGCCATGTATCATGCGAAAGAGAAAGGTAAATTTTATCAATTTTATCATCAGACGATCAATCAGCGACTAGTTAGGGAAACGGTGTTAGAAAGCCATTTGCATCGGGCCATCGAAAGAGACGAACTAATGCTCTATTATCAGCCGCAGTACGATCTGTCTACTGGGAAACTGATCCGCCTAGAAGCGCTGATTCGTTGGTATAATTCAGAACTTGGATGGGTTCGTCCTGATCAGTTTATTCCTTTAGCTGAAAAAATAGGATTGATGCCAAAACTCGATGAGTGGGTGCTGTCTACGGCATGCCGGCATAGGAAAATGTGGAAACAAAGAGGGGGATTCGAAGTGGATTTATCCATCAACCTGTCTGCTTCCCATTTCCAAATACCAGGCATGGCTAAACGGCTCCTTTCCATTATTGAAAGCAATGGAGATGATCCATGTCGATGGGAATTTGAAGTGACGGAACATATTATGATGCAGGATAGTGCAGTCGTGTACGAAAACGTAAGCCAGTTAAAAGAGGCGGGCGTTAAACTGGCGATTGATGATTTTGGCGTAGGGTATAGTTCATTAGGATATATAAAGAAGTTAAAAGTGGACCGTTTAAAAATCGATCGTTCGTTTATCAAAAACTTACCGCAATCCGCTGATGACCAAGCCATTGTGGCTGCTGTGATCACGATGGCTCATCAATTGTCGATGGATGTCGTTGCAGAAGGAATTGAAAATGAGAAACAAATTCAAATATTAAAGGAAATGGGGTGCAACGGAGGGCAAGGGTATTTTTGGAGGCAGCCTGTGTCAGAAGCGGAGATTGGATCGTTGTTGCAATGCAATGAGTGAACAGTTCAAAATGGCAATATAGAGGTTGTCTCGCCATACTCGGGCATGTTGAGGCAACAAATGAAGAGGGAAAGGAGCTGGTTTCATGGAAACGCTCAGACAACGGCTGCGATCCATGGACCAAAAAAGCTATAAGGCATATAAAGCGCTCGAAGGCACGTATCGGTTCCCAACGTTTACGCTCGCAATTGACCATGTGCAAGGCGATCCGTTCGCCGAACCGTCCAAGGTGCGGGTGATCGTGCCGCGGGTGAAAACGGCGCTGGCGGCGGAGTGGACCGATACGAAACCGCGCCGCATTCGCTGTGAGGATTTGCTTTTGCGCCGCGTCCACCGTGAATTGCGGCAATGGCCGCTGCGGGCGCGCGGGTCGGGAAAAAGCGGACTCGTCTTGATTGATGCCCCGGGGCAAAAAGTGTTCGAACGGACGGCGGTGCAAGTGGCTGACGAGACGATTACGGTTTGTTTGTCGGTCGGGTTGCCGGCGAATGGGCGGCGCATTTTGGCGAAAGAAGCCGAGACCATCTTTTTCGAGCAAATTCCATCCGTCATCGAGCGGGCGGTGTACGGCCTTCGGGAAGAGGACATTCGTGCGGCGGTCGAGCTTGCCGATCAGCAGCACGCCATTCGCCGCTATTTGCGTGAGCATGGTTTGGTGGCGTTTGTCAAAAACGGCGCGATTTTGCCGCGCGAAAGCGGAGTGAGTGACAAGCCGATGCAACGCGGGGCGGTGCCGTTTCAAAGCCCGCCGGAGCTGGAGATCGCGATCCCTGTCCCGCACCGCGCCGAGCCAGTGAAAGGCATGGGCATCCGAAAAGGCGTTACGCTTATTGTCGGTGGCGGGTATCACGGCAAATCGACCTTGCTTCAGGCGTTAGAGCACGGCGTGTATGACCATATCGCCGGCGACGGGCGGGAGTTTGTCATCACAGACAGCGGGGCGGTGAAAATTCGCGCCGAAGACGGCCGGAGCGTCGCCAGTGTTGACATTTCCCCGCTCATTGGCACGCTGCCGTATGGAAAAGAGACGAAACAGTTTTCGACGGAAAACGCGAGCGGCAGCACCTCACAGGCCGCGAGCATGATCGAAATGATTGAAGCGGGGGCATCGGCGTTTTTGATTGATGAAGATACGAGCGCGACGAATTTGCTCATCCGAGATGGACGCATGCAGGCGCTCGTGGCGAAAGATGCCGAACCTATCACGCCGTATATCGACAAGGCGCGTCAACTATTTCGCGATTACGGCATTTCGACCGTTCTTGTCGTCGGCGGATTGGGGGATTACTTGGATATCGCGGATTGCGTGATCAAAATGGAGCAGTACGTCCCGTTTGATGTGACGGCAGAGGCAAAACAAATCGCCTTGCAGATGCCGTCGGGACGGAAAGCGGAAGGCGGCGAGTCGTTCGGCTGCATTCATGAGCGCATTCCGCTGCCTGGGAGTTTAAACAGCCAAAAAGGAAAAAAAGAAAAAGCGGTCGCGCGCGGACGGCACGTCATTCAATACGGGCAAACCGATCTATTGCTTTATGCGCTTGAGCAGCTGGTCGATGACAGCCAAACGCGGGCGATTGCCGCGGCGCTGCTGTATATGGAACGAAAAGGATGGTTCGACGGAAAGAAAACCGTCCGCCAACTGCTCGATGCGATCGAAGAACAATGGGATCGCCAAGGCTTGGGCTCCGTTTCGTTCCGAAAAGGGCATCCGGGTGAACTTGCCCGCCCGCGCCGATTCGAGCTGGCGGCGGCGCTGAACCGGCTGCGGACGCTCCGGTGTACCCAGCAGTAGCCATCTTGGAAAGGAGAAAGCCGGTTTGCTTGTTCTTGGCGACGTTTCCGCGCAGGTTGGATTACGGTGTTATTTGGGAGGAGAAATGGCTTGGTTTTTCCCAACCGCAACAAAAAATAGGGGCGCAGGATGTGCGGCAAGGACGTTTGTTTTCCCTGCTAGCCAACGGAACAACGGACGCTCTTGTTTCAACAGGGGCGGCCGCATGCCGGTGTCGGCTTAGGCGCGACCGGTGCGGGGCCGCTGCTCTTGTTCCTATAGACGATGCCTCATGCCCCGGCAAAACACGAATGAAACCGTTTTCTGTCGACGCCTTGCCGATTTTGCTCTAGCGCCATCCATCGATTATGGCTATAATAATGTTTATCAGTGCAACGTGGCGGATGGCGGCGGGAAGCCGCGGGTTGGTTAGGGGGATCAGGGCATGAACAAGTCAAAAGGTTGGATGGAATCGGAAATCAGCAAAGCGTTGACGAAATGGGAAAAAGATTTTCTCGGCCGCGGCTCGGTGTCGGTGAAAACCGATATTTTGCGCGATATGATTATCGTTTCCCTGCATGGCATCTTGACACCTGCTGAGTACGCTCTTTGTGAATCGAAGGAAGGGATGCTGGCGGTGAAACGGTCGCGGACGAGTTTGGTGGAATCGGGCGTCGATGATTTGAAGAAGATGATTTTGGAAATCACGGGTGAAAAAGTAAAAAGCTTTCATACCGATTTAAGCACCCAAACGGGTGAGCGGATTATTGTCTTTAAGCTGTTCAACGATTTGGAGAAACAGTTGACAAAATAAATTTTTCCATGACAAATCAACAAAGTTATTGTATAATTGAAACAACTTTTGTATAGTAAGTATAGAATAAAATAGTGGACGATGCTGTCGGGAGCCCTTCAAAAAACCTACGTGGGCTTAGGTTCGTTGAAGGGAAACCGACCGTCGCCTGCCGCGCGACAACGAACGGGAGATCTTCAAACAATCGAGCGATGATTGGTTGAAGGTAAACCGGCTATGGGCAATCGATAGGCAATGGAACGGCCTTTTTCGGCCGTTTTGCCTGATTGACATAGCCGGTTTTTTCTTTTTTCTCTCGAACGATGTGCAAGCAGATGAGGGGAGGAGATGGCAATGGGGAACGAATGGTTCGCATGGGGATGGCTGGCGGCGATTGCGGTCGTTTTCCTAAGCGCGATCGTGTGGCTGTTTCCGCGCGTGTCGGAACGATATGTGCATGTGCACGTTTGGCTGTTGCTGTTGCCGGGGGCGGCGGCGCTATTCGGATGGATCGGCGCCGGCGGCGCGGTCGACATCGGCCCGTGGCGGTTTGATGCGACGAGCTGGCTGTCCGCCGTTTATATTTCGCTTCTAAGCTGGGCGATTCAACGGTTTGCCGTTCGCTATTTGCACGGCGACCGCCGCTATCGGCTGTATTTCTCGCTCTTGACATGGACGTCATTTGCCGCTTCGCTCACGTGGGCGGCCGGCGACTTGCGGTTGATCGCAGTGTGCTGGGGGCTGCCGCTTGTGGGGCTTGTGGCGTTGACCGCGTTGAAAAAAGAATGGGAGCCGGCTCAGTTCGTTGCCCGGCAGATGGGCATGCTGTTTTTGGCAAGTTGGATTGCTGTGGCCCTCACCGCTGTTTGGCTTGGGGCGAGAGTCGGTGAATGGACGCTCGTCTCGGCGTTGTCGGCGGAACGTTTAGCTCGTCTCGCTCTATGGGAAAGGGCGGTGATGAGCGGATTGCTCATGTTGGCTGCCGTCATTCCAGCTGGGCAATGGCCGTTTCATCGCTGGCTGATGGAATCAGCCGTGACGCCGACGCCGGTGTCAGCGGTGATGCATGCCGGTCTTGTCAACGCTGGGGGGCTCTTGTTTTGGCGCTTTTATCCGCTCTTTAACGAAACGTGGGCGCATGTGGCGCTGTTTCTGATCGCTTTTGCCTCGATTTTGATTGGCACGGGCGTTAGCTTTGTTCATGTTGACTATAAGCGTCAGCTCGTCGGTTCGACGATGGCGCAAATGGGCGTCATGCTTGTGCAATGCGCCCTGGGCGCTTACGGGGCCGCAGTAGTGCATTTAGTGTTGCACGGGTTGTTTAAAGCGACGCTCTTTTTGCAGTCCGGGTCCGTCGTGCCGCGAGTCGGTCGGGCAGGATTGCGAAAAACAGGCAGTTCGTGGCCGGGCGGCATCATCCTCGGCGTGCTGCTTGGGTGGGCCTTTTGGCAGGCGGCTCCGCACGAACCGGCCCGGCTGTTGAGCGCGCTTTTGCTTGCGGCCTCGGCAACGGTTGCCTGGGGACGGCTTACGGATTTTCGCGAAGGCCGTTGGCTGGGCTTTGCGGTTGTCGTTGCTTTGGCGTTGGTGTCCGAAACGGTGCGCCATCAATTTATGGCGCTGCTTCATAACGGGATGCCGTCCGCTTTTTTGCCGCCCGCTTCGTTCGAATGGCTTGTCTGCGCTCTGTTTGTTGCCGCGGCGCTGGTTGCTGTATGGATCGCGAACCGGCGCAGCTCCATGCTTGCCATTCATCTGTACATGTGGCTTGTTCACCTTGGTGAACCGCGTCCGGCGGCGACCGAAGCACACCCGCGTTATTTGGCGTCCTATCTAAAGGAGGGGATGGTTCATGAGTAGAAGCGTCATATCACTTGAACGGTCAACGGAGGCAAAAAAAGCAGCCGCTTGTCCGCTCGAGGCGATCGTCAGCGAAGCGGCGAAGGTGATCGCTCCGCTTTGGCCGATTTCCGCGTTTATCGCCCGCCATCCGTGGATGGGGATGGAAGACAAGTCGTTTGTCGACGCGGCTGACCGACTGCAAGAAGCTTACGGCATCGACTTGTATCCGCCAATGGCCGTTTTTCATGCGGCGCTATCCAAAGGGGAGATTGACGTTTCCTTCATCGAGCGGCGTCTGCAACGATGGTTGGATGACGAGCCGCTTCCTGCGCCGCGCCATGAAGCGGAACGGCTATGCCGCGCCCTCCTTTGGAACGATGCGGTGCCCGAAGAAGCGCTTCAGGTGCCGGAACTGATCGAGTTGGCCGCCGCTATGCCGCTGCGCTCTGTTTCCATCCGCACGCGGTCTGTGTGCCTTGGTTTGGAAAAGCGGTTGGATCAACAAATGATCAAATGGTGCAAGCTGTTTTACGATCCGGGGGAGGCGGCGTGGGCGCTGCCGCACCGCGAGCGCGGCTTTTACGGGGCATGGCGCCGGTTGGCGCCTCTTGATCCGTCCTTGTCCAAGGAGGAGCGGAAACGGCTTTTCGATTGGCCTCACCATCCAGAGGAGGCGCTGCAACGGGCGCTTGAACAGCTCGGAGTGCAGGATGAGGAAGCCGTGGTCTATTTAGAAGCGCATTTATTAGCTCTGCCCGGCTGGGCGGGGATGATGGTCTGGCAATCGCGCCAGGCAGGTGACGAAATGGGCGGATTGATTGATTACTTGGCGGTTCGTTTGTCGCTGGAGTGGGTGTTCACAGCGCCGCATCTGCCGCTGAAGGAGGAAGAAAACGAAGACGATCGTGCGGTTGGGCCGCTGTTGGCCGCCTGGATCCACTGGGGCGGCATGACGTTGGACGACTGGCGGCGCCTGTCGCTAAAAGACCGTCAAGCTCGTCTGGTGTTCGCTGATCGGTTCTGGCGGATTGGCCGCCGCCATCTTTGGCTTGAGGCGTGGGAAGATACGTATGAAGCGAAGCTGAAAGAAGCGGTTCTCACCCGTCAACCTGAGGAGCCAAAAGAGCAGGCGGCAGCGCAGCTATTGTTTTGCATTGATGTGCGCTCCGAGCCGTTCCGCCGTCATGTAGAGGCGGCCGGCCCGTTTGAAACGTACGGCTGCGCTGGCTTTTTCGGCTTGCCGATTCAAACGCGCGTGCTTGACGGCGATGACGCCCATCCGTCTTGCCCGGCGATCGTCGCGCCGCAGCACGAAATCAACGAAACCGCTTCTCCCGAAACGGCGGCGCCGTACCGCCGGCGGCGCGATCTGTTCCGCTTTGTCGGCCGGACGTTTAAAAAAATCAAGCAGCATCTGCTGGCTGGTTTGCTGCTTCCGGAAATGAGCGGGCCGTGGCTCGGTTTGCATACGATCGCCCGCAGCGCGGCGCCGGCTTGGGCCGGGCAAGCCATTCATCAGGCGGAAATGTCGGCGCAACAAAAACCGAAGACGACGCTGTCGCTCGATCGCCAAGGGCATGACGAAACGACTGGGCTGCCGATCGGGTTGACAAAAGAAGAGCAAGTGCAATACGTAAAACAACTCCTCGTCAACATTGGCTTGACGTCCTCATTTGCCCCGCTTGTCGTCGTCTGCGGCCATGAGAGCGAGACGACAAACAACCCGTATGCCTCGGCGCTCGATTGCGGGGCGTGCGGCGGCGCGGCCGGGGCGTTCAACGCCCGCGTATTCGCCGCGTTGGCCAACTTGCCGCACGTGCGGGATAGGTTGGCGAAAGAGGGAATCGTCATACCGGATGAGACAGTGTTCGTCGCTGCTGAACATATCACAACCGTTGACGAGCTGCGTTGGGTGGAAGTGCCGCCGTTATCCGAAGCAGCGAAACAGTCGTTTGAGCAGCTGAAACAGGCGCTTGCCGGCGTCAGCCGCCAAGCCAATGCTGAGCGGATGGCGAAGCTGCCGCATGTCGGCGTCATGCCGCGCGATCCGGTCGTCGAAGCCCGACGCCGCGCCGTTGACTGGAGTGAAATTCGTCCGGAATGGGGGTTGGCGGGGAACGCCGCTTTCCTGATTGGCCGGCGGGCGTTGACAAAGGGCGTTCATTTAGACGGCCGGGTGTTTTTGCACAGCTACGATTGGCGCGAAGATCCGACCGGTGAGGCGCTGGCCGGCATCATCGCTGGGCCGGCCACGGTTGGGCAGTGGATCAACTTGCAATATTATGCTTCGACAGTGGCGCCGCATCATTACGGAAGCGGCGACAAAACGATCCAGACGGTGACCGGCGGCATCGGCGTCATGCAAGGGAACGGAAGCGACTTGCTAGCCGGCTTGCCGTGGCAGTCCGTCGCCGCGTCTGACCGTGAGTGGTTCCACTCTCCGCTTCGGTTGCTTGTTATTATTGAAGCGCCATCTTCCTATATCGAGCGACTGCTCAATGAAAACAGCGAATTTCGGCGCAAAGTCCAAAACGGCTGGCTCCGTCTCGCCTCGATTGACCCAGACAGCGGGGCGTGGGTGAGCTGGGAGGCAGGACGCCTTGCGTCGGTACAGCAACGCTAAAAAGAAACGATATGCCGCTTGCCGGGTTTGTTTGGCAGGCGGCTTTTTTTCGCTGACCGCCAAACGAGGCAGGGAAAATGGATGCACGCCGCGAAATAAGATAGCAGCTGGTGTAACAGCAGCAGGAAAGACGAGGAAAGAGGGAAAGCGGATGAAAACGCAGTTTATCGCTGGTCATGCGCGGCTTCCGGCCGGAATGGCGGCGAAAAGCCTTTACGATACGCTGACGATTACGGCGGAAATTGATAAAAAATACGGGGTGATCGTAGAGGCGTCGTGCACGCTCGCCACCGAACATGGGCGCGATTACGTGGCCCGCCTGCTTCGCGGCCATTCGCTGCGCGATGGCATCGACGGTCTGCTCGCCGAGCTTGACGAAGGGTATTTAGGGAAAGCCCATTCTGCTCTGTGTGCGGCGCTAAAAGATTTGTACAAACAATATTGCAAAATGGAGGAGAAAGAGTCATAAGCAGCTGCCCCACATCGGTTGATGGGGGGCAGCTGCGTTTTTGTGCGGGTCAGCGGTTTGGCCGCCCATGATTTCGTCGGTGCTTCAGTTTTCAGCCGGCCGCCATGCCGGCAGCGTTTTGCGCAGCGGTTTGTCTTGGCGGTAGCCGAGCACATATTCGGCCTGCATGATCGTATGAATTTCCCGCGTTCCTTCGTAAATGACCGGCGCTTTCGAGTTGCGCAAGTAGCGCTCGACCGGATATTCGTTCGAATAGCCGTAGGCGCCATGGATTTGCACGGCATCGTCGGCCGCCTGGTTCGCGTAGTCGCAGGCGATCCATTTGGCAAGCGATGTTTCTCTCGTGCAACGCCGGCCTTCGTTTTTGAGAAAGCCGACTTTGTAAACGAGCAGGCGGCTGATTTGCAAACCAGCTTCCATGCGGGCGATCATTTGCTGGACGAGCTGATGGCGTCCGATTTCTTTGCCGAATGTTTTTCGCTCGTGGCAGTATTTGACGCTCGCCTCAAGACATGCCATAATGAGGCCGACCGCGCCGGCGGCGACAGTGAAGCGGCCGTTGTCAAGCGCCGACATGGCGATTTTGAATCCTTCCCCTTCTTCGCCGAGCAAGTTTTCTTTCGGAACGCGGACGTTGTCAAAAAACAGCTCCCCTGTGTTGCCGGAGCGGATGCCAAGCTTCCCTTTAATCGGGCGCGACGAAAAGCCGGGCATCGTCCGTTCGACGATAAAGGCGGAAATGCCGCGATGCTTTTTCGATTTGTCCGTATAGGCGAATACGAGAAAATGGTCGGCGATGTCAGCGAGGGAAATCCATGTTTTTTGCCCGTTTAAAATGTAGTCATCTCCGTCGCGGACGGCTGTCGTTTGGATGGAAGCGACGTCCGAGCCGGCATTCGGTTCGGTCAGGCCGAACGCGCCGATTTTTTCCCCGCGTGCTTGCGGGACAAGGTATTTTTGTTTTTGCTCTTCCGTCCCCCATTGCAACAGCGTCAAACTGTTCAGCCCGGTGTGAACCGATACGGCGGTGCGAAACGCCGTATCGCCGCGTTCGAGCTCTTCGCAGACGATGGCAAGCGAGTTGTAATCCATGCCCATGCCGCCATATTCTTCGGGAATGCAGACGCCCATTAAATTGAGCTCAGCGAGCCGCTTGAAAATGTTGCGGTCAAATTCGCCGCACTCATCCCATTCTTTGATATAAGGCATAATTTCTTTATCGACGAATTTGCGCACCGTTTGCCGCAGCATTTCTTGTTCGGGTGTAAAGTCGAAGTTCATCATCGTTTCCATCCCCCTATGCAACTGTTTGTTTTTAATGGTTTTCGTGTCAACGTTCGTTTCCCTTGTTTCAGCGGGCGCTGAAGCGGTTGAGGAGAACAACGGTTTATTCATTGGCTTTTGTCGTGCGGACCGTTTTCAGCGGCCGGGTTGCCTTGCCATCCAGCTTCGACCTCGCCGTTATGCTCGCCGGCCAGCGGCGGCGGCAGCCGATAAGACACCGGCGTGTCAGACAGTTTCAGCGGGCTGGCGACAAGCTTTAACGGACCGACGATTGGATGGTGCACCGTGACTGTCATCTCGCGCGCCGCCGTTTGCGGATGGCGGAACAGTTCATCGAGCGTCTGCACCGGCCCGCACGGGATGCCTTTTTCAGCGAGAAGGCGCTGCCACTCCGCCCGCGTCCGCCGCTTGATTTCTTCGTTCAGCCGCTGGTTCAGTTCATCGCGATGGGCGACGCGGCCTGGGTTTGTCTGAAAACGCGGGTCGGATCCGATCGAGCGGTCGGATAGCAGCGTGCAAAGTGCTTGAAACTGCCGGTCATTGCCGACGGCGATGACGATCGGACCGTCGCTTGCCATGTACGTTGAGTACGGCACGATGTTCGGGTGTTCATTGCCGAGCGGCTTCGGGACGTCGCCGGATAACAAATAATTGGCGGCGACATTGACAAGCGCACTCACGGCGCAGTCAAACAGTGCGAGATCAATTTTTTGCCCGCGCCCCGTTTTCTCGCGGGCCAAAAGCGCTGCTTCGATCGCGATGGCGGCATACAGGCCGGTGAACACATCCGTGACGGCGACGCCGACTTTGAGCGGGCCGGTATCCACGGTGCCATTGATGCTCATCCAGCCGCTCATTGCCTGAATGATATAGTCGTAGCCGGCCAATGGAGCGAGCGGTCCTGTTTCGCCAAACCCGGTGATGGAACAGTAGATGAGGCGTGGGTTGAGGAGCGACAACGCTTCATAGCCAAGCCCCCATTGATCCATCGTTCCGGTTTTGAAATTGTGGATGAGGACATCGGCCGTTTCTGCGAGGCGGCGAATCGTTTCCCGTCCTTCCTCGGATTTCAAATTAACGGTCATGCTTCGTTTGTTGCGATTGACGGCCGTATAGTAGGCGCTCATGCCGTTTTGGAACGGCGGCCCCCAAAACCGGGTGTCATCCGATCCGCCCGGCGCTTCGATTTTAATGACATCAGCCCCTAAATCGCCTAAAATCATCGTCGCATACGGGCCGGCCAACACGCGCGACAAGTCGAGCACACGCACGCCATCGAGCGCTCCTGGCATCGATTCCCCTCCTTTCGTTTCACATACAAAAAGCCGGTTCCTATACAGCGTGCAAGATAGGAACCGGCTTGAACGGACTGAGAAGGCATTCCGGCGCGGAGATGCCGTCAGGCCGCACAGTTCTTTTTGCGGTCAGTGCATGAAAGCAAACGGTTGATGCTGCCTGTCAAGCAACGGGGCTATTGGACAGACGGTAGAGGCCGTCCGGTCTGCACAAGCGGCCAAGCTGGCAGGAGACGGCTGCTCGATAATTTTATTATAGATTTTTGTTTGATAATTGTAAATAGTTCGATAAAAATTCGCCCGCCAAAGCCGGCCGGCGAGGAGAAGATGCACGTAGCCGCGTGAATAGCTCTTCGATACAAATGAATGAAAAGAAATCGATCGCGCGGTCGGACAATTTGGCATGAAAAGAGCGCAACATTCACCTAAATTTCTATATAATTGTAGAGAAAGGGGAATCGATGACGCAAAAAAGGAAGTGATGGTGCATGTTCCATGTGTTAGTGACGACAGACGCCAATTATCTTCCGCCGCTGAGAGTCTTGATGCATTCGCTGTTTTGCAACAACCGGCGCCCGTTTACGTTTTACTTGCTTTACTCGCGCATTGCCGAGGAAGAGATTCAGGCGCTTGGCGAGTTTGTTCGCCGGCAGGGGCATGAGCTGGTGCCTATTTACGTTGATCCGCAACTGTTTCATGATGCGCCTGTTTTCCGCCACTATACGGTGGAGATGTATTACCGTCTGGCGGCGCATTTGTTTTTGCCGCCAGACGTCGACCGTGTCTTGTACCTTGATCCGGATATTGTGGCGATCAACCCGATGGATGAGCTGTATGACATGGATTTTGAAGGGAACTTGTTCATTGCGGCTGAGCATACCCATTCGACGAAGGTGGCAAACTTGTTCAACAAGTTGCGGTTAAAAACGCCGAACGCGAAAGGGTATTTCAACACGGGTGTGATGATGATGAACATTGCGATGATGCGCGAACACGTTCGGCTTGCGGACATTTACCAGTTCATTCGCGACAACCGGTTCAAGCTTGTTCTTCCTGACCAAGACGTGTTAAACGGGTTGTACTGGGACAAAATTAAACCGGTCGACTGCTACCGCTACAACTACGACGCGCGCTATTATGACTTTTTGCAGCTTTTGCCCAACCCGAAACACGATTTAGCTTGGATTGAGGAAAACACCGTTTTTATCCATTATTGCGGCAAGGAAAAACCGTGGAAAGACAATTACAAAGGGGAGTTGGGGCGGTTTTACAAACGGTACAGCCAAGTGTTGGAGCTAGAGGGCGAGGCGACGGTGTAGCGCGGCTTGGGAGACGCGTTTAACAAAGAAAGTCTCTCACTTCAAGCAAAGCGAAGTGGAAGCGGTTCACAGGAAAAAGGCGCCCCATCAAAGCGGGCGCCATGTTCGATTACTGTTTGCGCTCTTGCCGGCGGATGCCGGCTGCCGCAGCGCGTGCCTGTGCTTCAAGGTCTTCATGGTCGGCAAATTCTGCCGAGTATTCCACATCGATGCCGTCAGATTTCAACTGTTTCGGCACTTGCGGCAAAGTCGCCTTGTTTTTGTCGCGCGTCCGTTGTCCGCGAGAACGGCCCATCATCCATGCCCCCTATCCAAAAGTGTGAATCGTACGATTCATTCATTAGGATGGCATGGACGGCGCCAGCGTATAAATAGCAATCGTTTCTAATGACGCGCTTTTTTGGCCGTATAGCCGCCCGCTTGGTCCGCCATTTTAAAATCGCGGGCATAGCTTACTTCTTGGGCGCTTGTCAGCGTATGCTTCGCTTTTTCGCGTTTTCGTTTTTCCGCCATCGCTTGTTCCCTCGCTTTGCATCAATATTCCTTTAGTTCCATTTTGCGCGAAATCAGCCGTTTTTATGCGTAAAAAAGAGGATGTCCGTTTGGACAGCCTCTTTTTGCATCAGATGCGCTCTCCCGCGGCTTATGCCTCTTTGCGCTGTTCTTCATTGTGGGCAAAGGAGGGATGGCGCATTGTATAGAGCGTGTAGTTGTCTTTTGTAATTTCGTACAAATTGTATACATCCGCGCCGATTTGCTCGAGCAACGCCCGCCGCGTTTCATTGGCCGGCGTGACGTACGGCAGTTTTTCCGCCGCTTTGATCGAGCGGACGTTGACTTTGCGAATGCGCAAAAACACTGTTTCGATCGACAGCTCATAAAACAGCTCATGGAAAAACGCTTCTTTGGCGCGCCGATTGTAACCGAGCCCGTGATACGGCTTGCCGAGCCACGTGCCTAAAAAGCCGGCGCCATCTTGGATATCAAAGAGGCTGATTGTGCCGATCGGGTTTCCCCATTCGTCCAAAATCGTGCGCGAAATCAATTCGCCACGTTCTTCCGCCTCCATGAGCTGTTTTGTCATGAATAAAAACTCTTCGTACGAGCTGGCTTTTTGGCGCACGAAAGGGAAGACGTCCGGATGCACCATCAGCTCGTACAGCGCATGGCAGTCTTGCAGCTCGCGTTTTTTCAACATGGCCAATCCCTCCTTTGGATGCCGAGGGCAGCCTCCCAGCGGGAACCCACCCTCGAAATTTTTTTATTAAAACTTCATTAAAAAAATTTCGGGGTGGGAATCGAACCCACTAGGACCAGCGCGAGCGCTGGTGGCGCACCATTTGCCTTCCCCTTGTTCCTGTCCGTATGCGATTATGACGACAACTAGCCTAAGGTCTCCTTTATCATACACGATCGGAGGCAAAAAGGGAATTGTTTTTTTGTTAATTTTTTTTGGATATTTTTTGTCGGTCATGGGGCAAAAGCAAATCGGTGAGACAGCCTTCCAACGTTGGAAACGAAAAGCGGAAGCCGGCTTGCAATAGCTTCTCTGGAATGACGTGCTGCCCTTCGGTGACGAGCATGCTCATTTCGCCAAGGAGAAGGCGAAGCGCCCAAACGGGAACCGGAAGCCAATGCGGGCGGCGAAGAAGGCGGGAGACCGTGCGGCCGAACTCGTCCATTTGCACTGGATGGGGCGCGGTGAAATTGATGGGGCCGGACAACTCCTCGTGTTCGATGATGTACGAGACCGCGCGCACGACGTCCTCAAGATGAATCCACGACAGCCATTGCCGCCCGCTGCCGATTGGGCCGCCGACAAACAACCGATACGGCTTGATCATCATCGGCAACGCGCCGCCATGTCGGGCAAACACGACGCCAAAGCGAGCGTAGACGGTGCGGACGCCAAGCTGCTCGATCGGACGGACCGACGCTTCCCATGCTTGGACGGTCTGGGCGAGAAAGTCCCCGCCGTAATCGGTCGTTTGCTCGGTAAATGTTGCGGAGTCCGAAGTGCCGTAAATGCCGATGGCGCTGGCGTTGATAAACAACGACGGGGGACGGGACAGTGAATCGATGTAGCGGCCCATCGCTTCGGTGGCGCGAAGACGGCTGCCAAGGATGATCTCTTTTTGCTTCGATGTCCAACGTTTTCGGTTGAGCGACTCCCCGGCTAAATTAATGGCGACATCGACAGCTTCAGGCTTTCGGTGGTCGTCGAAGGAAAGGTAATGAATGTTGCCTTCGGAAGGTTTGGGAGAGCGGGTGAAAATGTAAATCTCATGTCCTTGCTTGGAAAAATGGCGGGCGAGCGCCTGGCCGATCAGCCCAGTGCCGCCGTTGATGGCGATACGCATCTTGATTCCCCTTCCATTGGTTTATTTTATGACTTCGCTTTTGGTGTCAGAAGTTCCTGCTTATGATACGATAAAAGATAAGGGGGACAAACAATGGGAACGATTGCCGACATTGTCGTAACCGAACAAAATGCTGAACGATTTTGGATTGTCGTGCACCGTGACGGCGCACCGTCGTTGAGATTGACAGTTGATCAAGATGTATTGCTTCAATTCCGCTTGAAAAAAGGGATGGAGATCAGCGACGACCTGCTTCAACATATTGTGTATGCCGATGAGGTGAAAAAGGCGTATCAACAGGCGCTTTACTTTTTGGCGCGCCGGATGCGTTCGGAGCATGAGGTCGCCGCACACTTGCGAAAAAAAGGCGCTCCGGATTCGGTGATTGATGAAGTGCTCAAAAAACTTCGCGCCGAGCGGTATGTCGATGACGAGGCGTTTGCCGCCGCTTACGTACGCACGCAAAAAAAGACGGCGGCGAAAGGGCCGCTTCTCATCCGCGCCGAACTGGAACGGCTCGGTGTTTTGGGCTGCTTGATCGAGCAGAGTTTGGCGGAGTATACGTTGGATGAACAGATGGCCATCGCCCGCTCGCTTTACGAAAAAGCGAAAAAACAGCGCCGGGCTGAATCGGCTCGCGCGTTTTTGGAACGGGTGCGGCAGCAGCTGATGCGCAAAGGGTTTCCGCATGAGGTGATTGCCGCCGTTTTGGCGGATGGCGGCGCTCATACTGAACAAGAAGAACGGGAGGCGCTCAGTGTTCAGGCGGAGAAAGCGCACCGCCGTTATGCGCACCACCCGCGGCCGCTTTATGAGCAAAAGATGCGCCAAGCCCTGTACCGAAAAGGATTCGCACTTGACTTGATCAATGAATGGCTGCGCATGCACGGTAATGACGAGTGATCTCGAATGAAAGGATTTGAAAAAATTAGGGGATATTATCAGTTTTGTCGTTGAATGTTGATCACAAAATCGTTCCAGTTCCATAAATCAAGAGATGTTCTGAACCTTTTGCCGAGTTCCATGTGGATGAAAACGATCCATCCGGAATGCTCAAAAAGGAGGCTTGCCTATGATCAAAGGAGAACAAAAACGGTACAGCGAAATGACGAAAGAAGAACTGCAACAAGAAATCGCCATGTTGACGGAAAAGGCACGCAAGGCGGAGCAGATGGGGATGGTGAACGAATACGCCGTCTACGAGCGGAAAATCGCCATGGCGAAGGCGTATATGCTTAATCCAGCTGATTTTCATCCTGGGGAGATTTATGAAATTGAAGGGGCGCCTGGGGAATATTTCAAAGTCCGCTATTTAAAAGGAGTGTTCGCCTGGGGATGGCGGCTGAAAGGAAATGGTGAGGAGGAGGCGCTGCCGATTTCACTACTTCGTAAACCGAATTTGCCTCAATCATGATGGGCGGGACAAGTTCACAGTCGGACGGAAAGAGAGCCTAAAAACCTAGGGAGGGTGTCTCCCTAGGTTGTTTCGCTACGACTGCTTGCGCGTCTGCCGCTCTAAAATGATGAGGTCAAGCGTTTGTTGCGTTTCGCCGTTTACTTGCGAGTGGGCGTGTTTTGGATTGGCCCACGGCTGCCCGAACGGATTGGAGTAAAAGTTGTCATAAAATTTTTTGCGCCGATGGTGACCCATGATTGTTCACCTCGCTGCGGAATGTGCCGGGGGAGTGCGGCGAACGATGCCGTGCTCCCCCTTCATGTTAAAAGAAATCGCTTCGTTCGCCGGAGGCGCGCATCCGTTCTTGCGGGTGGGTGTTGGTCGTGCCGTCGGCCCGCTTCGAGGCGTACTCGGCCTTGGCGCGCGGTTCGCCTTCGAACTTGTTGTTGTTTTGGTTCGGGAAGTTGTGCGCTTTGTTCCGCACGGCACATTCCCTCCTTAACGGCGTGCTCGTGTTGGATGGCCAACACGTATTTTTATTATGGGACACCCTGTAGCGCTTATGTGTGGCAATGATTGGGGCGGAGCCCATCAGCCGTTTGGAGCAAGTTCGAGCTTTTTGCGCAGTTTGCCTTCGCTGAAAATCCAGCCGGTGTATGAGCTGACAATATTGAGATCGCGGTCGAGCTGGACGACAGCGACAAACGGGTAATACCCTTTGCTTCGATAGCGTAAATCAGTAAAGCGCACTTCGTAGTAATCATCGTATTCGTTCATTTCCCAACGGTAAACCGGGGAAAAAGATAAGAAAGCGGCGATATTTTCGTCGCGTTTGGCGGCGTTCATCACCGGATGGTCGGGAAGCGCACGCTTTTGGAAGCGGTCAAGGATGATGAGCTCGCCGCGTTTGACGCGGGCGACGTAAAATTCGTCGCAGGTTGAAATGGCTAAATGCCATTCGCGCGGCCGCCATGTCGGTACGGTGATGATCTCGGTCACCCCGGCGATCGAGGCGCGCACGAGCCGTTTGATGTTGGCCTGCTGGCGGAAGCGAAGCCCATAATACGCAGCGATAAGCACGTAGACGACAAGAAACGTATAACCTGGATGGGCGCCGAGAAACAAGCCGCCGACGCCAACCAAATGAAGCCCAAAAATGACCGGATCAAACGTATGAATCACGCCAAGGGCGATCCATTTTTTTGTAAACGGGCGCAACGCCTGGGTTCCGTAAGAGTTAAAAATGTCAACAAACACGTGCAAGGCGACGGCAACAAACGTCCAAAGCCAAACGCGAAGCCAATCCGTTTTCGGATAGATGGCGGCCATCACGCTGACGATGAGCAGCGGCCAAAGAACGACGGCGGGAATCGAATGGGTGATGCCGCGATGGTTGCGAATATATTTGGCGTTGTTGCGCAATTTGAAAATCGTATCGATATCCGGCGCTTGCGAGCCAGCGAGCGCGCCGATCAACACGGCGTGGGATAAGAGCGGATCGTGGGCGATCGCAGGGTCAAGTGAAGCAAGACTGCCGAGCGCCACCCCCATCAAAACATGTGTGCCTGTATCCAACGTGAAGGCGCCTCCTTCTTGCAGCATCGTTGCATGTTCGGATGGAAACTGTCTGTTGTCTCTCGGCCGGAGCACATCTTTCTTTTTCATGCAACTATTAGTATGCCCCACCTTGTGTTCAGCCAATAACCGTTTGAGGCATTGGCCGAAAGGAGGCGAGAGACAAACAAGGTTATGGCTAGTGTATCATACGGTGACAATCGTTGGCGAGAGGCGGAACGACCAATTTCACAAAGTTTCAAAAAAGGAAACGATTGATAGACAGTGGAGTGAGAAAAGGAAACAGGAAGAAAGCCATTCGTCAGACGAAAAGGGAAGCGCTTCAGCCAAACAACGAAAAGCGCCCCGCATGAGGCGGGACGCTTCGTTGATCATCTCGAACGGAGAAGCTCCCCACTTCAACGCTTATATAGGTGTAAGTGGGGGAACATTCAATTCTGCTGGAAGATCGGTTCGCCGTCCGTCCTTTCGGCGGCTCATTGGTCAACCGTCCTTTTCTCTGCCAGCCGATCGATTAGCCGTCATTTCTGAGCCGTTTGCCGATCGCTTTGAGAGCGGACAGGAAAAAGCGGATCGCGCGGTTGATGTCCGGGTCATTGAGCGCTTTAAGCAAATCAAACAACCCGATTTTTTTTGTTTCGGCGGAGTTTTGTTCGTACGCCTCCAGCGCGCCGGCGGCGATGTGCTCAAGCAGTTTCGCCGTTTTCTCCGGATCAAGTGAAGCAGCAAGGCCAGCTATGGCGAATGCGTGGTTGATCATTGTTGTCACCGGTTTTTGGTTGAGCTGGCCGACGACGATTTTCGCCACGTCTTCCCGCGCTTTTAACAAGGCGTTGGCCGCTTCGAGCAGGCCGCTTTCATGGAGCTGCTCGATGAACTCCAAGAGCTCGCGGACCGCCTCTTCACTGTCGCCGACAGCGGCTTTTAGCTTGGCCAGCGCTTCAGCTCGTTTTTCTTCCTCAGTCATTTGGCGCTTTTGAATGGTGGTAATCGGCTTAGCCACCGATCGTCACCCCCTTGTTTTCCTCGGTGAGCGGCACGTAGTCGCTTCGCCGCCACTTCCGCTCCACCTCGACGCCGTTTTGCGGATGCCGCTTTTTAAAGCGCGGATTTGTGCGCGGCAGCGGCGTCTTGCCGGATCGTTCAATGACTTCCATGCGCACGCGGGCTTGTTTGTAAGCCGGCGTGTTCGTGCGATGGTCGGTCTGCGGGCCGGTCAGCATGTTAATGGCGCTCTCATTGGCTGTGGAGTGCATCGGCAAGAACAGTTCATTGCCTCTGACTCGATCGGTGACGAGCACGCGCACTTTGACGCGGCCGTACGGCGAGATGAGCCGGACGAGCGCCCCATCTTCAATGCCGCGCTCTTTGGCGAGTTCAGGGGATACTTCGACGAACACTTCTGGGAATTTATGCTCGATGCCTTTGGATTTGTACGTCAAGTTCCCTTCATGGAAATGCTCAAGCAGCCGGCCGTTGTTGACGAGAAAATCGTACTCTTCCGGATATTGCACCGGTTCGACCCAATCGGCTAACGCAAAGCGGGCTTTGCCGTCCGGGAAGTTGAACCGCTCTTTGTACAACAGCGGCGTATCGGCGCCGTCGTGGCTGCCCCAGCAAAGGCTGTTCCAGCCCTCAAGCCGGTCGTAATGCGCTTGTGAGTACAGTGGAGCGAGGCTGGCGATTTCATCCATGATTTCTTTCGGACCGGCGTAATTCCAATCGGCGCCAAGCCGCTTCGCGATTTCTTGAATGATCCACCAGTCTGGCTTGGAGTCGCCAAGAGGCTCCAGCGCTTGGTAAAACCGTTGGATGCGGCGCTCCGTATTCGTGAATGTTCCTTCTTTTTCCAAACTTGGCGCTGCTGGCAAGATGACATCAGCAAATTGCGCCGTTTTTGACAAGAAAATGTCTTGAACGACAACAAAGTCAAGCTTCGCCAACGTCTCTTGCACATGGTTGGCGTTGCAGTCGACCAGCGCCATATCTTCGCCGATGATATACATCGCTTTCAGCTCGCCGCGCTCGGCCGCTTCGAGCATTTGGATGTTGTCAAGGCCTGGTTTCGCATCGATGCGGACGCCGTACGCTTTTTCAAACTTCGCTCGCGCCTCATCATCGGTGACATGTTGGTAGCCAGGCAGCCAAGCGGGAAGCGAACCCATGTCGCAGGCGCCTTGGACGTTGTTATGGCCGCGGAGCGGGAACGCGCCGGCGCCTGGGCGCCCGTAGTTGCCGGTTGCCAAAAGCAAGTTGGAAATCGCCGCCGATGTATCGCTGCCGCCCGTGTTTTGCGTCACACCCATGCCCCAGAGGACGCACGTGCCGTCTGCTTCATGGATCATCTCGGCGATGCGGATGAGGTCAGCTTTGGCGACGCCAGTGACTTGTTCGGCATAATCAAGCGTATATTTTTCCAGCAATTGCTTAAACTCTTCAAAGAAATGGACGCGCTCGCGAATGAACGCCTCATCGTGCCAGCCTTGGTCGATGATGTATTTTGTCACGGCCATCAGCCATACTTGGTCGGTGCCTTGTTTCGGGCGGATGAACAGGTCAGCCCGCTCGGCCATTTCATTTCGGCGCAAGTCAGCGACAATGAGTTTTTGGCCAAACAGTTTATGCGCCCGTTTGACGCGGGTGGCGATGACCGGATGCCCCTCGGCCGGGTTGGCGCCGATGATGATGACAAGGCCGGCTGAAGCGATGTCATGAATCGTGCCGGAATCGCCGCCCATGCCGACCGTGCGGAACAGGCCATCGGTCGCCGGCGACTGGCAGTAGCGCGAACAGTTGTCGACATTGTTCGTTTCAAATACTTGCCGTGCGAGCTTTTGCATTAAATAGTTTTCTTCATTGGAAATTTTCGACGATGAAATAAAACCGATGGCGTTGCCGCCGTATTGCCGCTTGATCGCCCCGAGCTTTTCCGCGACCAAGTCGAGCGCTTCTTCCCATGTCGACTCGACGAACACGTCGCCTTTGCGAATGAGCGGTTTCGTTAGGCGCTCTTCGCTGTTGACGAAATCCCAGCCGAATTTTCCTTTGACGCATGTGGAAATGGCGTTGACCGGCGCTTCGGATACAGGCTGGATTTTTAAAATTTTCCGCCCTTTCGTCCACACTTCAAACGAACAGCCGACGCCGCAGAACGTGCAAACCGTTTTCGTCTTTTTGATCCGTTGTTCGCGCATGGCTGCCTCGATTTCAGAAATGGCGAAAATGCTCGTATAGTTTGGCTCGACTTCCTTGACAAAGTCGATCATCGGGTTGAGCACTTGTTTGTCCAAGCCAGTCAGAAAGCCGGCTTCGCCAAGCATCGATTTTTCCATTAACGCGTTGCACGGACAGACGGTGACGCAATGCCCGCAGCTGACGCACGACGATTCGTTGATCGGCACCCCGCCGTCCCAAACGACGCGCGGCCGTTCCGCTTCCCAATCGATCGAAAGCGTTTCGTTCACTTGCAAGTTTTGGCAGGCCTCGACGCATTGCCCGCAGGCGATGCATTGATTCGGGTCGTAGCGGTAGAACGGATGCGACATGTCCACCTCGGACGGGTCGACTTTCGGCCGGTACGGATATGTTTGATGTTCAATTTGCATCATTTCCGCCGTGTTGTGCAGCTTGCAGTTGCCGTTGTTGTTATCGCACACCGTACAGTACAATAGATGATTTTCCAACAGGCGGTCCATCGCTTCTTTTTGCGCTGCCTTTGCCCGCGGCGAGCCGAGTTCGACGACCATGCCATCCTCAACCGGCGTCGCACAGGCACGAAGCAGCGTTCCGTTGACTTCAGCGATGCACGTGTCGCATGTCTGAATGGCGCCAAGCTCCGGCGTATAACAAACTTGCGGATGCGGAAGACCGTGTTCATTGACGACTTCCAAAATCGTCATCCCGGGCTTGGCGCGGTAGGCACGCCCGTTGATGGTTACCGTCACCATTTGCGCTTCCATCGTCGCTCCCCCTTTGTCAAAATAAAAAACTCCACCAGCGACGAGACGAATGCTTCATCGTGGGTGGAGTAGTTCTTTAGCATAACGATACTAAACAACCAATCCAAACTTTTTATATTTAGTAGAAAAATAACAAGGCCGCTTCTTGCCTTATTATTTTTCCACTATGTATACATTTGCTATAGTTTATTATAGTACGGCAAAACGAAGAACACAACGGATGGGCTGGAACTTTTTCTGGTGGCTTTCGGAAAGGGGGAAGAAAAATGTCCAAAAAAGAAGCCGCTTTCAACGATATTGTGCGCAAAGTGCGCAAACAGCTGTTTGGCAAAGGGCCGGAGCGGATTAAAACGTATTTTGTCGACAACTTGGCGATTACGATTTTGCATGGCAATTTGACGCCGACAGAAAAATTTATCGCCCGCACGCCGGAAGGCCGAGAGATGGTGCATGCAGCGAGAACGAAAATGATCCAAGACGTGTACGCCCAACATGTGCCGGACGGCATGGAAGAGCTCATCGGTTCGAAGCTTCTTTATTTGTTCAGCGACATTAAAGTGGAAGAAGATATGGCCGTATCGGTGTTCGTGTTTGAAAAACCGATTGAATTGTGACGATTTTGTGAACAGAAACAATTGTTTTTCGTTACTGTTCGTGGTATGCTTATGAATAGTTAGCACGATGAAAATAGTAGAAGCCTTGCCGGCTAAACGGTTTCGCCGCTTGGCAGGCAGGTTTCGGAAACGGATGTGCGTTGGTTTCGCTGCAGAAGTGCTGGGCGCAAACTACCGCCGCTTTTCGCTGACAGGGGCGAGTTTGTCCTCTTGTCCGGAAGGCGGCGGTTTTATTTTGCATGGAAAGGGGGAATGGCAAGGTGAGCGGGTTTGCGGCGAAACGGCGACCGATTGCGAAATACCGGAACGGGCGCTTTGTTGAGGAAGAGGACGAGATCGCGCTCGAGTTTCCGTTGACCATAACGGTCAATGGCGAGGAGTTTGCGACGATCGTTTGCACGCCGGCGCATCTAGATGAATTGGTAATCGGATTTTTGGCTTCGGAAGGAGCCATTCGGACGTGCAGCGACATCAAAGGGATGACCATTGATGGTGAGCGGGGCTTTGCTTATGTCGAACTCGCCGCAGGCGGACTGCCGGCCAAACAGTTTTATGCCAAGCGGTTCATCGGCTCGTGTTGCGGAAAAAGCCGGCAATTTTATTTTTACAATGACATGAAGACGGCGAAAACGATCGTCGGCGGCATCGCCGTGAAGGCGGATGACTGCATTCGCCTCATGGAAGCGCTGCACGAGCAGTCGACGGACTTTGCGGCGACGGGTGGTCTTCACAACGCCGCGCTCGCCACACCGGATGGGATGGTCGTGATTCGTTCTGACATCGGGCGTCACAACGCGCTTGATAAGTTGTACGGCTACTGCCTGCGCCATCAAGTGGCGATGAAAGACAAGCTGATTGTATTCAGCGGCCGCGTCTCGTCGGAAGTGCTGTTAAAGGCGGCGAAAATGGGAGTGAGCGTCCTGCTCTCGAAATCGGCGCCGACGACGCTGGCCTTGGATTTGGCGGATGAACTCGGCATAACAGTGGTTGGCTTTTTGCGCGGGCAAGCGTTTAACGTGTATACGCATGAGAGTCGGATCATAATCGGATGAAAGGGGAGGAGAGTCTGTGAAAAACCGTTGGCTCATTGCGCTATCGGCCGTCGGCATTCATATTTCGATTGGGTCTGTTTATGCGTGGAGCAATTTTACCAATCCATTAAAACAATTGTTTGGATGGTCCGATCAGGAAGTAGCGCTCACGTTCAGCATTGCGATCTTGTTTTTAGGATTGTCGGCTGCGTTCCTTGGCCATTTTGTTGAAAAGCACGGACCGCGGAAATCCGGACTATTGGCCGCCATCTTCTTTGGCCTCGGGGTGACTGGTTCTGGATTAGCTGTTGCTCTCGGTTCCAAGTATCTGCTTTATCTGTTTTATGGCGTTTTAGGTGGGATCGGGCTCGGCGTCGGGTATATTGCGCCAGTGTCAACGCTTGTCAAATGGTTTCCAGACCGGCGCGGGTTGGCTACAGGGCTGGCGATTATGGGATTCGGTTTTGCCGCAGCGATCGCGAGTCCGGTGATGAACAGTTTGATTGCCTCCGTCGGCGTCCAAAATACGTTTTTCATTTTAGGCATTACGTATTTTGTCATTATGACGTTATCTTCTCTTTATTTAGAAAAACCGCCAGAAGGATGGCTGCCGGAAGGATTTCAGGAAAAAGTGAAGGCCGGAAAAGCCAAACCTTCGCTTGATTTGGCGCAGTTGACGGCCAATGAGGCGGTTAAAACAAGACGTTTTTGGTATTTATGGTTCATGTTGTTTATTAACGTGACGTGCGGCATTGCCGTTTTAGCGGTGGCCAAACCGTTGGCGGTGGAAAGCATCGGCATCAGCCAAACGGCCGCGGCGGCATTAGTTGGCGCCATTGGGGTGTTTAACGGGTTAGGGCGCATCGGTTGGGCATCGGCTTCTGATTATATTGGGCGGCCGAATACGTATACGACGTTTTTCGTTTTGCAAATCTTGATTTTCTTCCTGTTGCCGAACGTGTCCATCAAATGGCTGTTTGTTGTGATGCTGACGATTGTGTATACGTGCTACGGCGGCGGATTCGCCTGTATCCCGGCGTATATCGGCGATTTGTTCGGCACGAAGCAGCTTGGCGCCATCCATGGTTATATTTTGACCGCTTGGGCCGCGGCTGGTCTCGTCGGACCGATGTTTGCTGCGTATATTAAAGACACGACCGGTTCTTATGAAGGAAGTTTGGCCTTTTTTGGCGGATTGTTTGTCATCGCTTTCATCATCTCGTTGCTCGTGCGCATCGATATTCGCCGATTGCGCGCCCAGCATGAACAAATCGCCTATGTTTCGGCGGCTAAGGAAAGTTGAGAACGATTTCCTTCCGTCTTCCCTCGGCGTGCGGCAAGCCACGCCGGGGGTTTTTTGATATAATAAGGTGGATATGGATCATAGGCATCATGGGGGAAACGTTGAATGACAAGAGAAACAGAGCGATTTCCAGCGCGCGAGTTTCAGCGCGATTTGCTTGACTGGTTCGCCCGCGAGCGCCGCGACCTGCCGTGGCGGAAAGGCCGCGACCCATATAAAGTATGGGTGTCGGAAGTGATGCTGCAGCAAACGCGCGTCGAGACGGTCATTCCGTATTTTGAACAGTTTATCGAGCAATTTCCGACGCTGGAGGTGCTCGCTGACGCTGATGAGGACGAGGTGCTGAAGGCGTGGGAAGGGCTCGGCTATTACTCGCGCGTGCGCAACTTGCACGCGGCGGTGAAAGAAGTGAAAACGAGCTATGGCGGCAAAGTGCCGGACGATCCGGATAAATTTTCTAAGCTGAAAGGAGTCGGACCGTATACGGTCGGGGCGGTGTTGAGCCTCGCTTATGGCGTGCCGGAGCCGGCTGTTGACGGCAACGTGATGCGTGTCTTGTCGCGTCTGTTTCTCGTGACAGACGATATTGCCAAACCGTCGACGCGAAAACGATTTGAACAAATCGTCCGCGAAATTATGGCGTACGAAAACCCGGGAGCGTTTAACGAGGCGCTGATTGAGCTCGGCGCCCTTGTTTGCACGCCACGCCGCCCGTCGTGCCTTCTTTGTCCGGTGCAAGCCTACTGCCAAGCGTTCGCCGAAGGGGTGGCGGAAGAGCTGCCGGTGAAAACGAAAAAAACAGCGGTCAAACAAGTGCCGCTCGCTGTCGCTGTGCTGGCCGACCATGAAGGCCGCATTCTCATCCGCAAGCGCGACAGCACCGGTTTGCTTGCGAACTTATGGGAGTTCCCCAGCTGCGAAATGGACGGCGCAGATGGAAAAGAGAAACTCGAGAAAATGTTTGGGGAGCAATACGGTTTGCAAGTGGAGCTTACAGAACCGATTGCTTCGTTTGAGCATGCGTTTTCCCATTTAGTCTGGCAGTTGACGGTGTTTCCCGGCCGCCTGATCAGCAGCGAGTCCACCAAGGAGCCTTTTCGGCTTGTGTCTGAAGATGAGCTCGAAGCGTACGCCTTTCCGGTGTCCCATCAACGTGTTTGGCGCGAATATAAAGAATGGGCGGGCGGAGTACGCCGCCCCGATTAATCAGGCACCGGCATCGTGCCGTGTGTATACGTTGCTTCACGGCGCCCAAGGCCGCCGCGCGCTTCGATTTCCTCGATGATTTCACGGTGGATCGTCTGTCCTTCGGAGTTTAAATACGGAGCGATTTGTTGGAACGAATGATGAAAATAAGAGAGCTCGTCATCGGTCCATTCCGTTTTCGGAATCATGGACAGCTCAGTCATATCGCGGCCGACGTACATAGGCAGCGCCTCCCTCGTTTGCGGAATTCGGCTATATTATATGTAAAGGAGCAGAAAAACATGAGTGGAAAAGTAGCGGTGGTGACTGGAAGCAGCCGCGGCATTGGCAAAGCGATCGCTTTGCGGCTGGCCAAGGAAGGATATGATATTGTCGTCAATTACGCCCGCAGCAAAACAGCCGCCGAAGAAACGGCGCGCGAAATTGAAGCGCTCGGGAGAAAAGCGCTCGTCGTCAAAGCGAACGTCGGCGACGTTGAGAAAATTCACGCCATGTTTGCCCAAATCGATGAGGTGTTCGGGCGGGTCGACGTGCTCGTGAACAACGCCGCATCCGGCGTCTTGCGCCCGGCGGTGGAATTGGAAGAAACGCATTGGAACTGGACGATGAACATCAACAGCAAAGCGCTTTTGTTTTGCGCCCAGGAAGCGGCCAAAAGAATGGAGCGGGTCGGCGGCGGGAAAATTGTGAGCATCAGCTCGCTCGGGTCGATCCGCTATTTGGAAAACTATACGGCGGTCGGCGTCTCGAAGGCCGCGCTTGAAGCGTTGACCCGCTACTTGGCTGTCGAGCTGGCGCCGAAAAACATCGCCGTCAACGCCGTCTCCGGCGGGGCGGTCGATACCGATGCGCTGAAGCACTTCCCGAACCGTGAAGAGCTGCTCGCCGACGCGGCTGCGAACACGCCGGCTGGCCGCCCGGTCAAACCCGATGATATCGTCAACGCGGTTTTGTTTTTGCTCTCGGATGCAGCCGAGATGATTCGCGGGCAGACGATCATTGTCGATGGTGGAAGATCTTTACTTTTGTAACGTCAGCGGATAGAACGATCACCCCCGGGGCATAGTAAAGCACGTGGAGGTGAGAACAATGGCCAAACAACCGAACAAAACAGCAGCTGGCACAAACATTCAAGAAGTAAGACAACAAAATGCCCAATCGGCTCAAGCCGCTCAAGCTGGCCAATTTGCGACGGAATTTGCGGCTGAGACGAATGTGCAACACGTAAAACAACAAAATGCGCAAGCGGAAGCCCGCAAAGCGCAAAATGTCAATCAATAACCAACGATCATCCATGGCTGACGCCTGGCGGTTGTGACGACGGCGTATGTTGCTACAAGAGCGCAGGCGATAGGCCGAAGATGGAAGGCAAAAGCAGGGGCGGCGCGCCTCTGCTTTTTTTGTCGACAAAAGCTGTCCTCTCTTTACGAGATTAGTGAAAGGAATTTGTGGATGCGGCCGCGAAATGATGAAAGGAAATCACACGGCAAAGGGGAAGGGAGAACGGAATGGCGATGGAGCACGCATGGACGAATGTAGGCGACGAGGCGCTGTTTTTGCAACAGGAGATGGAGCGTTGCGAGGAGATCACCCGCCAGTTGGATGAACTCGAACGTGAAGCGCCGACCGCCGCCTTGCGCGAGGAAGTGCGGCAAATGAAACGGGAGGTGGAAGCCATCCGCCGCGCATTTTTAGGGCAGATGGCATCCGGTGTCTGACGGACAGGCTGCGTCCTTGAGCCAACGCGCCAGTTGCCTTTTCCTCAGTAAGGCGGCCTGCTTTTCTTTCCTTTTGCAAAAGGAACAGGGTATAATATAACGAAGAAGCTCCCATCGGAAAGTAGGGAAGAATGATGCCAGCTTACCCTCGGGAAGGGAAAATCATTCAAATCCATAGCTACAAACATAATGGGACGATTCACCGCATTTGGCAGGAAACGGTCGTATTAAAAGGGACGCCATCGTATGTGATCGGCGGCAATAACAAAACACTCGTCATGGAAGCGGACGGCCGGACGTGGGTGACGCGCGAACCGGCGATTTGTTTTTTTCATGCTAAGCATTGGTTTAACATTATCGCCATGATTCGTGAGGACGGGGTATACTACTATTGCAATTTAAGCTCGCCGTTCGTTTGGGATGAAGAAGCGCTGAAGTACATCGATTATGATTTGGATATTAAAGTGTTTCCCGATATGACGTACATGCTGCTGGATGAAGATGAGTATGAGCGGCATCGCCGCGAAATGCACTATCCCGATGTGATCGACCGCATTTTAAAAAACAACGTTCAAAAACTGATCGGCTGGATTAAGGAGCGGAAAGGGCCGTTTGCGCCCGAGTTCATCGACAAATGGTACGGAGTGTTTCAGGCGTACCAAACGTAAATAGCGGCATGAAAAAAGCCTGTTCGGCATCGCTGGCAGGTTTTTTCTGCTTTTTTGTCGAAAGCGGCACGCATGAAGAGCTGATGGTGAGGCGGGGGGGTTGCTATTCAATTGCTTAATCATTCAACAGCTACAGTAATTGCAGAAAATAATATTAACCCGTGGTGCTAGTTGAGCGCTAGCGCTCAACTAGCCCAAGTGTTACAAGTGAATACGCCAACAATATACCATCTAGTGCTACTTCAACCCCCGCAATCGAATTCGCACGAATTTCTGTGATACGATACTGGTCAATGAGGATAGAGAACACCGTTTCAATCACTTTACGTTTTTGTTTGAGCCATCTCTCCCATGATGCCGATGGGCGATGTTTCTGGTTTTTGCGAGATGGAGTCCAAAAGGCGATTTGGTACGCTTCATACAACTTTTTTTGCAATTCGCTACTGATAAATCCCTTGTCGCCCAAATTAAAGGGATGAGGAATTTGAGTCATGACGGTTTCTGCTGCGGTTCGATATCGTGACAGGACGCTTCGGTCACCGCGTATCCCATCGGCAGTCCTTGATCGGTCACTTGAAGATGAAACTTAAACCCGTTAATACCACTGCTTTTTCGAAGCACAATATCCGATGTCGGCCATTCCTTGGAATCGTTGGACGCGATACATTCTTGCGTGATGACACAACTCGATCCGCATACTGTCTACGACCGCATAGGCATGGTGTTGACCACGTTTTCCCAACTCATGACGAATCCACTTGATTGCAACACGCAACGCTCGACAACGGCGATTGTATCGAGAACGTTCAATAAACTGTCCATTGGTGAACAAGTTTCCCATCACAAAGCGGTGCCATGCGCGTTCGGAAGAAAAGCCAAATAACTTCCCTAAAATAATGAATGGCAATGATGACAGCGTCTTCTTGCTTCATCAAATGACGATTGCGGCGTTGCAAATACATTTGAATAGATGGTAGTTGGGCAGAAACAAAGAAGAAAATGGCTGCATATTGTTTTTGAATTTTCGCTTGATCTGTAGTAAAATGAAAGTGCTCTTGCATGGGGATTCTCCTTTCGAATGTTGGGTGGTACTTTCATTCTACAGGAGATCCGCAGGCAAGGGCTATTTTTATGCTTACTCGATTTTATCTAGCACCACGGGTAATATTATTATTGGAAAAAGCGGGTTTATTGCATGTAAAGCCGCTTTTTGGATGAAAAATTGAAGCAGGCGGTCCGCTATGAGCGGCCGCCTGCTGACTTTTCCAGCTCTTTTTCCAGCGTGTCATCGTAATGGTAATGGTGGAAACTATCGATAAGCTTGTCTAAATGTTCGAGGCGATCCCCATAGTCAATGATCGCTCCGATTAAAGAAAACAACCGATAATCGCCCGGCGGCTGGCCGTCCGAATAAAAGGCGGAAGTGAGCCGCTCGCGCTGATGATGAATTTCCTCGGCCCGTCTGCTGTGAGGGAGCGGCTTTGCCTTATGGATAAATTTCAGCAACAGCTGCTCATGGTAGTCAAGCAAGCAACCAAGGTGCAGGCAGATGGCTTGACGAAGCTCGGCGGGCAAGCGGCTGAACTCGTTTTCGAGCCGGTGCAGCCATTTTAAGACCGATAAAGCCCGATCGGCCGCTGCTATCATTTGCCGGTACAACACGAGCTTGCGCGATTTTTGGAAGCGTTGGCGCCGAAAATACGTGCGCTCTTCTTTGTACATAAAATATAGGTGCTCAAGTTTGGTCATTTCTTCGTGCCGCGTTTCAATTTCTTCTTTTAAATGATGATGGTCGGCTGCCTGCTGTTTATGCAGGCGGATCCATTTTAAAATGGCCTCTGTTTCTTCGCTGATTTTTTCATATAACTTTTTTTCATACTTGGGCGGCAAGAAAATCAAATTGACGACAAAGGCGGCGAAAATGCCAAGCATAATCGTTAAAAAGCGGATGGCCGCAAATTCGATGAACTGGCGGTCTGTATATTCCATAATCGCAATGACTGTGACAAGCGCTACGGAAATCGTCGATGATTCAAGGCGCATTTTCAGGCAAATGGCGATGACGATCATCAGCGTCAAACCGACGATCAACGGATCGCGCCCAAGGACGAGAACCGCCGCGATCGCGAACAAGGCGCCGATCACATTCGCTTGCACTTGCTCGATCAGCGACAAATACGAACGGTAAATGGTCGGCTGCATGGCGAACACAGCGGAAATGCCGGCGAACGCCGGCGATGGAAACTGGAAGAGCGCTGCTAAGAACAAGGCGAGCGCCACTGCGATCCCCGTTTTAAAGATGCGGGCACCGAGTTTCATCTATGATCAAAACTCTCCTTTTTGTTTTGGTGAACCATTCAGTACTATACACAGTTTTATCCTATGTGCGCAAGGAAAATATAACGCCCCGACGATGAAGGCGGGGCGTTGGGAAATTGCTGTTATTCAAAGCTGCCGGAACGCCTTGCCAACTGCATCGATCGTGTAGGCGATGTCGTCTTCCGTATGGGCGAGGGTGATAAACCAAGCCTCGTATTTTGACGGTGCAAGATTGATTCCTTGTTTGAGCATGAGCTTGAAAAATTTTGCAAACAACTCGCCGTCGCTGCGCTGGGCTTGCTCGTAGTTTTCCACTTTTTCGTCGGTGAAGAAAACGGTGAGCGCGCCTTTTAAGCGGTTGACGGTCACCGGCAGGCCGCATTGGCGGGCATGGGCAAGGATGCCTTCTTCCAACATCGCCCCTAACCGGTCGAGATGCTCATAGACGCCCTCTTGTTTCAACACTTCAAGGCAGGCGATGCCAGCGAGCATCGACGCCGGGTTGCCGGCCATCGTCCCGGCCTGGTACGCCGGTCCGAGCGGAGCGACTTGTTCCATAATGTCTTGGCGTCCGCCATATGCCCCAATCGGCAAGCCGCCGCCGATGATTTTCCCCATCGCCGTCAAGTCGGGCTCCACACCGAGCAAGTTTTGCGCTCCGCCGTACATAAAGCGGAAGGCGGTGATCACTTCATCGTAAATGACGAGCGCCCCTTCCTTGTGGGCAATTTCATTGATCGCTTCTAAAAAGCCTGGTTTTGGCAGGACGATGCCGAAGTTGCCCACGATCGGCTCAACGAGGACCGCTGCGACTTGCTCGCCCCAAACGTCCATCGCTTCACGGAACGATTCGACATCATTGTATGGCACGGTAATGACCTCTTGGGCGATGCTTGGCGGCACGCCGGCTGAGTCCGGCGTCCCCAACGTCGACGGCCCCGAGCCGGCGGCGACGAGCACAAGATCTGAATGGCCATGGTAGCAACCGGCGAATTTCACGATTTTGCTTCGTCCGGTGTAGGCGCGGGCGACGCGGATCGTGGTCATCACCGCCTCTGTTCCCGAGTTGACAAACCGCACTTTCTCGAGCGACGGGATCGCCTCTTTTAACATTTTGGCAAACGTGATCTCATGCGGCGTCGGCGTGCCGTACAGCACCCCGGTTTCCGCAGCGCGTCGGATGGCTTCCGCGATGTGCGGATGGGCGTGCCCGGCGATGATCGGTCCGTAAGCGGCCAAATAGTCGATGTACTTGTTTCCGTCCACATCCCAAAAATACGCCCCTTGCGCTCGCACCATCACGACTGGAGCGCCGCCGCCGACCGCTTTGTATGAGCGGGACGGGCTGTTCACCCCGCCGACAATGTGCTGGAGCGCTTCTTCATATAATTGTTCTGATTTGGTCCACTGCATTGTTTGATCCTCCTGTTTCCGCTGACTGCCTCTTTATATAGTAAACCGAGAAGACTCAAACTTCAATGCTATAGGCGTAGGCGGGAGATGGATCGGTTTCTCCCATCATTGACGTGCTGATTCGAAAAAATCCGACAGGGAAATATTTTGTTTCCGTATGGGTGGAAACCGACATCCAACTGTTGCCGACGGTCGATCGGCGAGTGGGCATTGATTTAAATCGGATGCGGCGCCTAACGCAATGGCGTCAACGGACTGGAAAACAAAAAAGGTGAAAATGGCGGCGATTCATGTATAATGCAACATAGGAGAAAGGCGCAAGCCGCCTTTTTCGTTTGACGCCAAGGAGAGATCAGGAGGAGAACGATGAATGCGATTGAAGTAGAACGTTTGCGCAAAGAATTTAAAGTGCATGCCAGCCGCTCCGGCCTTGTCGGAGCGTTTCGCGATTTATGGACGCGCCGTTATACGATCGTTCGAGCGGTCGATGACATTTCGTTTGCCGTCAAGCAAGGGGAAATCGTCGGCTATATCGGCGAAAACGGCGCCGGCAAATCCACGACGATCAAAATGTTGACCGGCATTTTAACGCCAACGTCTGGGCGCATTGTCGTCAACGGGATGAATCCGCATAAAGAGCGGGAAAAATTCGTGCGCACCATCGGCGTCGTGTTCGGTCAGCGTTCGCAATTATGGTGGGACATCGCCGTTCAAGAGTCGTTCCGGCTGTTGAAAAAAGTGTACCGCGTCTCGGACGAGCAATACCGACGCCATATGGGCGAGGTGATCGAGATGCTTGAGATCGGCCCGCTGCTTGATAAGCCGGTGCGCAAGCTGTCGCTTGGCCAACGGATGCGCTGCGAGCTCGCCGCTGCGCTCATTCACAACCCGCCGCTGTTGTTTTTGGATGAACCGACGATCGGCCTTGATGTGCTTGTCAAACTCAACATCCGTCAGTTTTTAAAGCAGTTGAATGAACGGTATGGCACGACGATCCTGCTGACGACGCACGACATGTCAGACATTGAAGCGCTTTGCGAGCGGGTCATTATGCTCGATGAAGGGAAAATCATTTACGATGGGTCGCTTGAGCGCCTGAAAGAAAGATGGGGGCAAGGAAAACGGGTCGCCTTTACGTTCGCCGAAGCGGTGACGGCCGCTTTTTTGCGGCAGTTGACCGAAGGGTTGAATGTTGTTTGGAAAAAAGGCGAGCAGCCAAACGTTTGGGTCGCGCACGTCCCGCCGGGAGGCGTGCCGGAAGTTGTCAGTCGCGTCGCCGCCCGTTGTGCGTTAAACGACATCCATATTCACGAAGTGCCGACGGAGGAGATCATCCGCAATATTTATGAGGAAGGTGCGGTTCATGGGTAAGTATGTCGAAATGGTCCGCATCCGCTTTTTAATGATGCTCGCCTACCGGACAAACTATTACACTGGCATTTTGATTTACGCCATTAACATCGCAGCGTATTACTTCCTTTGGTCAGCCATTTATGGCGGCAAATCATCGATGCAAGGGATGTCGCTTGGGCAAATGACGACGTATGTCGCCATTTCGTGGCTGGCGCGGGCGTTTTATTTTAACAATCTTGACCGTGAAATCGCCATGGAAATCCGCGATGGAAAAGTGGCGGTCGAACTCATCCGCCCGTACAGCTATTTAGGGATGAAAGCTGTGCAAGGGCTTGGCGAAGGGTTGTTTCGCCTTTTCTTTTTATCGCTGCCTGGGCTTTTGGTCGTATCGCTTTTTTTGCCGCTTCAGTTTCCGGGACACGCCAAAACGTGGCTGTCTTTCGGCTTGTCGCTTCTATTCAGCTTTATCATTTTTTCGGAGCTGAACTTGCTTGCGGGGGTTGTGACGTTCTTTACGTTCCGAAATGAAGGGTTGCTGCGGGCGAAGCGGTTTATCATCGACTTGTTTTCTGGGCTCATTTTGCCGCTTTCCTTTTATCCCGATTGGGCGCAACGGGCGATGATGTATTTCCCGTTTCAAGCCATCAGCTACATCCCAAGCATGATCATTACAGAAAGTTTTAAAGGTGCTGCTGTCCGTGATGGCCTGCTTCTGCAGGCAACGTGGTGCATCGTATTGCTTTTCCCGATTGGATGGTTATGGAGAGCGGCGAAAAAGCGTCTCGTTGTGCAAGGGGGGTAAACGTTGTTTTACGTATCGGTTTTTTTTCAATACATGGCGCAATATATGAAGACAAAGCTGCAATATCGAGCCGATTTGTTCGTGGAGTGGCTGTCTGACTTTATGGCTCAGGCGGTCAACTTGGTATTTTTGCTGGTTGTGTTCGGCCATACGACGCTGCTTCACGGCTGGTCGCGCGATGAGATTTTGTTTATTTACGGTTTTTTTCTTGTCCCGTATGCCGTATTTGGCGCCTTTTTTAACCTATGGGATTTTAATGAACGATATATTGTGCAGGGGGAAATGGACCGCGTGTTGACGCGCCCGCTAAACAGCCTGTTTCAAATTGTTTTGGAGCGGATGGAGCTTGAATCGCTGCTTGGCGCTGTGCCCGGGCTGATCATTATGCTGTATGCCGGCAGCCGCTTGTCTCTTTCGTTTCATTGGTATGATGTCTTCGTGTTTATTTTGCTTGTGATTGGCGGTGTGTTGATTTATGCCGGCATTTTCATTTCGCTGGCGACGATCAGTTTTTTTGCCGACGCCCGAACATCAATCATGCCGATGATGTACAACATCAGCAGCTATGGCCGCTACCCGATCGATATTTATCATCGCGTCATCCGCTATATTTTAACGTGGGTGCTGCCGTTTGCCTTTGTCGGCGTTTATCCAGCCTCCTATTTTCTTGACAAAGAGGAATGGTATGGCTATGTCTTTTTCACTCCGGTGGTCGGTGCCGTCTGTTTCGCCGTCTCGGTCATGCTTTGGAACGCCGGGGTGAGACGATATCGCGGGACGGGGAGCTAGGCGCCCGGCCCGCTTTTGTTCGTTTGCCATCAAAATGACAAACAATGGTCAAGCAATCGACACAATCTTGTCTGTATCGTTAGCATGTTATGGCGTAAAATAACTTGTGAATATATTCACAAAAGGAAGAAGGGGTGAACAGTGATGAAAAACGGGAGAGGAAATCGGGTAGCGGTCGTCGGCACCGGGTTTGTCGGCGCCAGTTATGCGTTTGCCTTAATGAATCAAGGGATTGCCGATGAGATCGTGCTCATCGATGCAAATGAAAACAAGGCTGAGGGCGATGCGATGGACTTAAACCATGGGAAAGTATTTGCGCCGAAGCCGGCTGACATTTGGCACGGCGATTACGATGATTGCCGCGATGCCGATTTGGTTGTCATTTGCGCCGGTGCCAACCAAAAACCGGGCGAGACGCGGCTTGATCTTGTAGACAAAAACATTGCCATTTTCCGCTCGATCGTTGAGTCGGTCATGGCATCCGGATTTCAAGGACTGTTTCTCGTCGCCACCAATCCGGTCGACATTTTAACGTACGCGACGTGGAAATTCAGCGGCCTGCCGCAAGAGCGGGTAATCGGATCGGGTACGATTTTGGACACGGCGCGGTTCCGCTTTTTGTTGGGCGACTATTTCGCCGTCGCCCCGACGAACGTGCACGCCTATATTATCGGCGAACATGGCGACACTGAACTCCCGGTCTGGAGCCAGGCTGATATCGGCGGCGTGCCGATCCGCAAGCTAGTCGAGTCTAAAGGGGAAGAAGCGCAAAAAGAGCTCGAGCGCATTTTTGTCAATGTGCGCGATGCCGCCTACCAAATTATTGAGAAAAAAGGAGCGACGTACTACGGGATTGCTATGGGGCTTGCCCGCGTGACGAGCGCCATTTTGCATAATGAAAACGCAATTTTGACCGTTTCCGCTTACTTGGACGGCCCATACGGCGAACGCGATGTCTACATCGGTGTGCCTGCTGTGATCAACCGAAATGGCATCCGCGAAGTGATTGAAATTGAACTTGACGAGGAGGAGAAAAAATGGTTCCACCGTAGCGCTGCGACGTTAAAATGTGTATTGGCGCGCTATTTTGCGCAGTAAAGCGCAACGATTGACTTCGTCCGACGGGACGCCGGCTTGCCAAACGTGTCGGGCGATCCGGTGGAATACAGGAGTGCTGCCGATTCAAGCAGGGTGCGGAGGGTCATGCGGTATAATCGCCCGGTTGTCCGCGTATATATGAACGACGGACAAAAATGGGGGGAACGTGATGGATTACGCCTTCCTTGGCGTTGTTGCCGCCGTACTGCTCGGCAGCATCACCTCGCTTTGGACAGCGCGCGTGCAAGCGACGCATCGCCTGTCACTCGATAGCTTATGGGTTCTCGTTCAATGGTATTTAACGATGTTGCTCGGTTTTGCCATGATTTATATGATTTTGCAGGCGAACGGCCATGCCGTGTTTACCCCATCCCCAAATAGCGCATCGGAAGATCGTTTGTCGCTGCTTGAAGACAGCCTGTATTTAAGCGGCATGACGCTTTTGTCGGTCGGATACGGCGATGTCACTCCGATCGGCGTCGGGCGGTGGATCGCCATTGCCGAAGCGCTTCTCGGCTACATTATGCCCGCTGTCATCGTGACGCGCACCGTGTTTGACTGGGATCATCGCTGATGTTGTTGCAATTTCCCTTCGTCTTCGCTACGCTAAAAGAAAACGAAGAAGACGGGGGGAACGACATGACGATTGCCATTGGCCAGCCAGCTCCAGATTTCACCTTGCCGGCAAGCAATGGGAAAATGGTTTCGCTGTCTGATTTTCGCGGCCGGTATGTGGTGCTTTACTTTTATCCAAAAGACATGACCCCGGGGTGCACAGCCGAAGCGTGCGACTTTCGCGACCGCCATGCGCAGTTCGCCGAGTTGAACGCCGTCATTTTAGGAGTGAGCACCGACCCGATGAAGCGGCATGAGGTGTTTATCGAAAAATATGAGTTGCCATTTTTGCTTCTTTCTGATGAGCGGCATGAAGTGGCCGAGCTGTATGGGGTATGGAAGAAAAAGAAAAATTTCGGCAAGGAATATATGGGCATTGAGCGCTCGACATTCATTATCGCCCCCGACGGAACGTTGGTCAAAGAATGGCGCGGGGTAAAAGTGAAGGGGCATGTCGATGAGGCGCTTGCGGAAGTCGCCCGACTGGCGTCATCTAGGTAAGCGTCCAGACAATGTACATCGTTTTGCGTATGATACATAGTAACCTCCTCAAATGAATGACATAAGAGGCGGAAACAATTTCCGCCTCCTTTTTTTGTTAAAATGGCGTCCGAACCCATATATTAATGGCATCTATATTGACAAATGGCATGCATTCTTTGTAGACTAATTATAAATATTATAAAGTGATAATTTTTTTCACCTTTGAACAGAGAGTGAGGTGCATGACGGTGTCTGACAACGAGCAACTGAAGGAAGCGCTTGACATGCTGAAAAAGACTGGCATACGCATCACGCCGCAACGTCATGCGATATTGGAGTATTTGATCAGCTCGATGTCCCATCCGACGGCTGATGAAATATACAAAGCGCTGGAAGGGAAATTCCCAAACATGAGCGTAGCTACCGTCTACAATAACTTGCGCGTCTTTAAGGAAATCGGGCTTGTCAAAGAGCTGACGTACGGCGATTCGTCAAGCCGGTTTGACTTCGTCACTTCCAATCATTATCACGTCATCTGTGAAGAGTGCGGCAAAATTGTCGATTTCCACTATCCAGCGCTCGATGAAGTCGAGCAGCTCGCCGCTCACGTCACCGGTTTTAAGGTCGACCACCATCGCATGGAAGTGTACGGAGTCTGCCCTGACTGTCAAAAAAGCGGGGCGCCGGCGCATTCACATTAAAAAAGCTGATAGCACAAGGCGGCTATCAGCTTTTTCTTTTTTTGTTGTACTTTTCGTCAAACTCTTTTCCTTCCAGTTCACGGTCTAGCGTCAACGGTTCGCTGCAAAACATGCATAAATCGACGCGTCCGAGCATTTTTGTCACTTTGCCGCACGACGGGCAAACAACTTGGGCGGCTCTCGTCGAGAGCGTGCCGATCCAAAAGTATACAATGCCGCTGGCGACAAGAAACAACATCCCAAACAACATAAACAACGTCATGATGACCGGGGACGTACGAAAAAACAGCCCAAGATACATGACAATGACACCGATAAAAATCAAGCTTAAGGCGAAAGTGCGAATTTTGTTGATTTTGCTCGAATATTTAACGCCCATAACCGTCCCTCCTACATAGACCACTATACCATAAAACGGGGTACCATCGCGAAGAAGAAATCAACAAAACCGACGTTTTAAAGAAAGGAATTCCTCGTTTTTTGTCGAATAACGAATGACGGCAACAAACGACAGCTTCATGGATGCAAGCATTCCGGTCTTTCTGAAATGAAACAGGCGTTGACAGCATTGTTTGAACATCTGCACAAACGCAATGTGATTATTGATGACGGTGGAAGGGAGGAAAAAACGTTGCAGAAAAAACAGCCGGCTCAAAGTGGGAACGCATGGTTGTCTGTCAATCGATATGTTAGGATATCTGAGGGATTTGTCCGCCGGATATCGCGGCCGGCTTTCTGCAACGGGCGCGAGGTATGAAAGAATTGCTGCATCCCATCTGTCACGAATGGGCAAACCGCTGCAACACGCACGGAATTTTAATGATTGAAAAAACGGCTTGCCATGCAGCAACAACGGATACGTTTGATGTCGTGCTGCTCGTCATTGTCGACCCGCAAAGCGAGCCGATGCTTCTCAGGCAGTATTCACTAAACGAGAAAAAGGCGGTGCTTTATGCAGTCAGTGAACGGCAGTTAAATGAATGGCTTGTTCTCGGGTCACATCGAAAGGCGGTCGACTGGGTGTTCAACGGAAAGGTCGTGTTTGATCGCGACGGCTATGTTCAGCAGTTGCGCCAGCGCCTTGAGCAATTCCCGCCTAAGGAACGGCGATTGAAAATGGGACTCGAGTTTGCCAAGCTGATCCGCCGCTATACGGATGGCAAGGCGCTGTTTGCCGCTAGGCATTGGCTCGACTCATACAACCATATGGTGCAAGCCCTCCATCATTTGGCGCGATTGACCGTGATCGAGCACGGACTTTACCCGGAAGTGACCGTATGGAATCAAGTCAAGCGAATGGATGGAAGGATTTATAAACTGTATGAAGAACTCGTCGGAAGTGAAGAACCGCTTCCGAAACGGCTGGAACTTTTGTTGCTGGCCAGTGAATTTTTGATTCATTCTTACGTAGAACCAGGTTCCTCTCATTTATGCGAAGCGCTGAAAGAAAAAAATGGTGCTTGGAGCATTGAGGAAATGACCGGTCATCCGCAGTTTGCGCCTTACTCGGTTGATCTTGTCATCATGCTTGAGTATCTTGTCGAAAGGAAAGTGCTAACCGTCGTGGAAATGCCGACAAAAGGAAATACAATGCTCGAACGGTATTACACGTTGCAAAAAAAAGAATTTTGACGGTCCCCTTCCGCTGCTCCCAAAAAAAGTGGAAGGGAGCCGGTGAGAGGATGGATGCTATTAGGAATTTCATTGTGTTTATACAAATGTCAGTTGCCAAGATCATTGAAGGAAGGAGGCAGCCCGGCCGAAAAAAGCTCTTGACTTCCTTGTCGAACGATGATATATTTTAAATCGCTGCCGCGGCGGGAAAATGTTGCGGAGCGGTATGAATAAAAGGCTGTTGACAACGAACAATAAAAATGCTATGATGTAAGGGCCGCTTTAGGAAGCGGAAAACAAATTTGCGTTTGAGGGAGTCCAGAGGAGTTGGATTCCTCGACGCAAGATTGCAAGGGAGTAAGTCTAGGCAGCAGCCTCGTTCCTTGAAAACTGAACGAAACGAAGCGCAAACGAAAAGCGGAGGCGCCGTAATTTCGCCTAAAGGCAGCCCGCGTCCTGCGGGCGACGGCGAAATATCGCCATCCTGGCGATCGCGAAGGGCAAATGTTCTTCGCCTGGAGGGATGTTCACATCCCGAAGGTGAAGGTGATTTGACCTTGAGCGGCGGCGAGCCGAAGCTGAAAAGTTGATCAACTTT
>NZ_MQMG01000005.1 GCF_001908025.1 Geobacillus proteiniphilus | reverse complement strand
AAAAAAACAGCGATTTCGTTCCAACGCTGGCAACGGCGATATAACGAAGTCCGAGGTCAACGCCCATTGCCTTGGTTTCCTTGCGCGGTTCCACTTCAAAGGTGATGGTGATGGCAAAATACCATTTCTTTCTCTTTTTATAGAGTTTGGCTGCCCCTTGTTTGACGGTTCCATCGAGCAGCCGATCCAGCCATGCTGCTTGATAGGTTCGTGTGACAACAGGCACACCGATTCGTTTTTCCAATGTTGGGAATGAAACGGTGTAGAAATCTCCCTTTCGTTCAACTTTCCAATTTTGGTTGTTGAAGCAACACCACTGTTTGCGAAACTGCTTTGTCTTTTGGTGTTTCGTTTGAGATTTTACTTCCCGAATGGTTTGATTGACAATTGCGGAAGGAAACCGTTGCGATGAAAAATCCTGAAAGATTTTGCTGGTGGCTTTGTTCAGATCGGGATGAGTCGCCAGCCAATTCGCAAACGCTGTATTTACTTCTGTCATCTGTTTATACATTTCTTGTTTGGCTTTTATACATTTCTTGTTTGGCTTTCGTTGGCTTGTGAAGCTCCAATTTCAAGGTGATGGTGGGCATGGATTCACCTCCCTCCTTTTATGATACTTCAATGCTCGCTTTCATCCCACCCCTAAAGGAGTGGGCTTTCTCGCTCGCGGGTCTGTAAAATGTGGAATCGTCCGTCGGATTGGCGCTCGGAGTTTCTTGCGGCAAGGGGAAAAAGAAATTTTCCATCCTTGGGGACAAAAAAGGGGTGTAAAAAAAGATTGATTTACTCATCGTATATGGTAACATAAAGATGATGTGTGTTTCCGCGATTTTATAAGGCCAAGGTGATTGCACATGAATATGGAAGCATTTGCCGCATGTTTGGCTTCGTTTATCACAGTATTGGTCATCACCCCGTTCGTGATCAAGCTCGCCATCAAAATTGGCGCGGTCGATCGGCCGAACGGGAGAAAAGTGCATACAAAAGTCATGCCAAGGCTTGGCGGATTGGCCATTTTTATCGGTGTCGCCGTCGGCTATTTTGTCGGCGGGGTGTATAAAGAGCAAGTGACGGGGATGACGGTCGGCGCCATCATCATCGTGCTCGTCGGGATGCTCGACGATTTGTACGAGCTGTCGCCAAAAGTGAAGCTGGCCGGCCAGCTGCTGGCGGCGTTCGTCGTTGTCGCTTCCGGGCTGAAGGTCGATCTTTTGACCGTCCCGTTTGTCGGCACGTTTGAGTTGGGGCTGTGGAGCTACCCGATCACGATATTTTGGATTGTCGCGATTACGAACGCCATCAACTTGATCGACGGGTTGGATGGATTGTCCGCGGGCATTTCCGCCATTGGGATTGCGGCCATTGCCGTCATGGCGGGCATGGCGGGCAAAATGCTCATTTTCACGCTCTGCTTGATCATCTTGGGCAGCGTCATCGCTTTCTTGTTTTACAACTTCCACCCGGCGAAAATTTTCATGGGGGATACCGGCGCGTTGTTTTTAGGTTATGCCATTTCCGTCCTGTCGGTGCTAGGGCTTTACAAAAGCGTGACGCTCTTCAGCTTCGTCGTTCCGGTGATCATTTTGGGCGTGCCGATTTTCGATACGACATTTGCCATTATTCGCCGCATTGTGAATAAAAAGCCGATCTCGGCGCCGGATAAGTCGCATCTTCATCATCGGCTGCTGGCTCTTGGCTTTTCGCATCGCAACACGGTCTTGCTCATTTATGCGTTTGGCCTGATGTTTGCCATCAGCGCTATTTTGTTCTCCGCCTCGACGTTATGGCAGTCCATTCTCATCGTCTTTGCCTTGATCGTCTTCGGGGAACTGCTTGCTGAACTGATCGGCTTGGTCAATGATCAGTACAAGCCGTTTATGACCTTCCTCCGCAAGCTGTTGCGCGGAGGTCGGAAAGTATACGGAAACGACCGTTAAAAAAGCAAATTTCAGCAAAATGGGCCGTTTGTGTCGCTTCAAGAACAAACGGCTTTTTTGAGGAATTGTTTGTCTTTGGAAAATTATACCCTTTTCATTCTCTGTTTATGCAACATCTTCGCTTATTTTTTGACCGTGCAATCAACATTGCCACAAAACTGTCATTATATATTGACGCAAATGTGATAAACTAAACATGTTTATTCTATATATTTTTTGATTTTGGAGGAACTTGCGATGAACGTGCCAATGTTGGATTTAAGCGAACAGTATGAACAATTGAAGCCGGAGATCATGCGTGTATTGGACGAGGTGATGCGCTCTTCCCGCTTTATTTTAGGGGACTATGTGAAGAAAATGGAAGCGGAAATTGCCGCCTACAGCCGGGCGAAACACGGAATCGGCTGCGGCAACGGAAGCGATGCGATACATATTGCTTTGCAAGCGGCCGGCGTCGGGCCGGGCGATGAAGTCATCACGACGGCGTTCACCTTTTTCGCGACTGGGGGATCGATTGCGCGGGCCGGCGCCAAACCGGTGTTTGTCGATATCGATCCGGTGACGTTCAACATTGATCCGGCGCAAATTGAGGCGGCGGTGACGGAGAAGACGAAAGCCATCATCCCGGTGCATTTGTACGGGCAAATGGCGGATATGGAGGCGATCGCGGCGATTGCCAAGCGGCACGGATTGGTTGTCATCGAGGACGCCGCCCAGGCGATCGGCGCGAAATACAACGGGAAATGCGTTGGCGAGCTTGGGACGGCGGCGACGTACAGCTTCTTCCCGACGAAAAACTTGGGCGCCTACGGGGATGGCGGCATGATCATTACGAACGATGACGAACTGGCGGAAAAATGCCGGGTCATCCGCGTTCATGGCAGCAAGCCGAAATATTACCATCATGTACTTGGCTACAACAGCCGCCTCGATGAGATGCAAGCGGCGATTTTAAGCGTCAAATTCCCGCATCTGGATCGGTGGACGGAACAGCGGCGCAAGCATGCGGCGACGTATACGCGCCTGTTGCAAGAGGCGGTCGGCGACCTTGTTGTGACGCCGAAAGAAGTCGACGGGCGCTATCATGTGTTCCATCAATACACGATTCGAGCGCCGAAGCGCGACGAGCTGCAGGCGTTTTTGAAAGAACAGGGGATCGCGACGATGGTGTACTATCCGCTGCCGCTGCATTTGCAGCCGGTGTTTGCTTCGCTCGGGTATAAGGAAGGGCAGTTGCCGGAGGCGGAAAAAGCGGCGAAAGAAGCGCTGTCGCTGCCGATGTTCCCAGAGCTGAAAGAGGAGCAGCAACAGTACGTCGTGGAGAAAATCGCGGAATTTTACCGTCATTTCGCTTGATCGTCCAACCGGCCAAAGGAAACGTCACTTGCGCACAGCAATGGCGTTTTCTTTGGCGTTGGATCATTTGTTTTGTTCACAACACTTTGTTATTTTATGATAAGGGATGGTGGCCGGATTGACGGCGGAAAAACGACCGTTTGTGCTATACGAATATTTGCGCTTTTTTTGGCAGCGAAAATGGTGGTTTCTTGTCGTTCCGCTTGCGACGATCGTTTTGACCGTCATCGCAGGGCGGCTTTTGCTGCAGGGGGAGAAGTATACGGGGAAAGCTGTCGTGTTTACCGGATCGATTGACGTAAAAGAGTTGACGGATCCGAAAAATATAGAGGCGAAGTTTCCAGATGTGAAAAACTTGGATGTCGTCGTTCCTGAGGAACAGTACGTGCAAATCACCGTCAAAGGCGACGATGAACAGGACGTGAGTCGAGAATTGAAGCTTGTTGTGTCGGAATATAGCCAGGAGCTCGAGCGCCATTCGCAAGAGCGGATTGATGTCACAACGAAATACTTGCATGCGCTGGAAGAACGGGAGCGCGCATTGCAGCAAAAAGTCGATTATTATAGCGAACAAGTACAGTCGGGCCGCTTGAATCCAGAACAACTCGATGACATCAGCGACTTGTTGGTCGAGTCGGAAAACAACTTGACCGAAGTGATGGAGCGCGTCAATCGCATCCGCGGCAATCTCGTCTTTTACGAAAAACCGGCCGTGTTGTCGGAAACGGTGGCGAAATCGAAAACGTATACGGGGCAGCTTGCGGCGATTGGCCTTGTCCTCGGCCTGTTTTTGACGGTCGTTTGGCTGACGCTTTGGAAGTATATATTGGACGCGAGGAGGTACTATTCTTCATGATCCGTTTTGCCATTGTCGGCATGGGGCATATCGCCAAAAAACATATCGATGCCATTGAAAAGGCGGACGACGCCGAACTGGCGGCGGTTTGCGACACGAATCCGGAACGTTTGCGCGACGTGTCGGATGTTCCTGTTTACACTGATATGGAGACGATGTTGAAGGAGAACGAACAGATCGATGTCGTCAACATTTGCGTTCCGTCCGGGTTGCACGCGCCGCTGACCAAGTTGGCGGCCCGCTATCACCGTCATATCATTGTGGAAAAGCCGATGGCGCTCCGCATGAGCGACGCCGAAGAGATGATCCGCGCGGCGAAGGAATACGACGTGAAGCTCGCGGTCGTTCATCCGAACCGCTTTCGCCCGGCAATTCGGAAGCTGAAAGAGGCGATGGAGCGCGGGATGTTCGGAAAACTGAGCCATGCGAACGCCACGGTGCGCTGGAATCGAAATCAAGCCTATTATGATCAGGCGGCGTGGCGGGGGACGAAAGAGTTTGACGGCGGCGTCTTGATGAACCAAGCCATTCACAATTTGGATTTGCTGCTTTGGCTGATGGGGCCGGTCAAGGCGGTGCAAGCGATGGCGGCGACTCGTCTGCGCAAGATTGAGACGGAAGACGTCGCGGCGGCGGTCGTCGAGTTTGAAAGCGGGGCGCTTGGCGTCATTGAGGCAGCGACGACGATTTATCCGCAAAACTTGGAGGAATCGATCGCCATTTTCGGCGAAAAGGCATCGGTGAAAATCGGCGGCCGGACGGCCAACTTTATCGAAACGTGGGAAGCGGAAGGCGTCAGCGAGGAAGAACGGGCAAAGCTCATCGATGAGATCAACGCCGACCCGTTTGGCAAGCCGGGGCACCAATGGATCATTGAAGATATGGTGCAAGCGATTCGCGAAGACCGCGAGCCGATTGTCACTGGTTTGGACGGATTGGCTCCTGTTCGGCTGATCGAAGCCATTTTGCGTTCGGCGGAAACGGGGACAAGAGTGCAACTATCTGAGTAGAAAGGAATGAGAGGAATGAACTACGCGGAACGGCTGTTGCAAAAGTTTGAGAAACGCGACGCGGTCATCGGCGTGGTCGGGCTTGGCTACGTCGGGCTGCCGCTGGCAGTCGAAAAAGCAAAAGCAGGGTTTCATGTCATCGGCTTTGACATCCAACAAAGCCGCGTCGATCAAGTGAACAATGGGATCAACTACATCGGCGATGTCGTCGATGAAGATTTGCATGAGATGGTCAAACAAGGGCGGCTCGTGGCGACGACCGATTACGCCCGGATCGCGGAAGTCGATGCCGTGGCGATCGCGGTGCCGACCCCGCTCGATGAGCATCACCAGCCGGATACGTCCTACGTCGAAAACTCGGCAAACGAAGTCGCCAAATACGCCCATGAAGGGATGCTTGTCGTTTTGGAATCGACCACCTATCCAGGCACGACGGAAGAAATCGTGAAACCGGCGCTGGAGAAAAAGGGGCTCGTCGTCGGGGAAACGGTGTTCGTCGCCTATTCGCCGGAGCGGGTTGACCCGGGCAACAAGCAGTTTAAGACGAAAAATACGCCGAAAGTCGTCGGCGGCGTGACAAAAACGTGCACGAAAGTGGCGGCGGCCATGTATCGAGCCGTGCTTGAAGGCGATGTGCACGAAGTGTCGAGTCCGGCGGTGGCGGAAATGGAGAAAATTTTTGAAAACACGTTTCGCCATATCAACATTGCGTTAGCGAACGAAATGGCCATTTTGTGCGAACGGATGGGCATTGATGTCTGGGAAGTCATCGATGCAGCGAAAACGAAGCCGTACGGATTTATGGCGTTTTATCCGGGGCCGGGGCTTGGCGGCCATTGCATTCCAATCGACCCGTTTTATTTGACATGGAAGGCGCGCGAATACAACTACCATACGCGCTTGATCGAGCTGGCCGGAGAAATCAACAACGCAATGCCGGAATATGTCGTCAACCGCGCGATGCTCATTTTGAACGAAGAAGGGAAGGCGCTGCGCGGTTCGAAAGTGACGGTGCTCGGCGTCGCCTACAAAAAAGACATTGATGATGTGCGCGAATCGCCAGTGTTGAAAATCGTCGAGCTGCTCGAGCAATACGGAGCGGAATTTGCGGTCGTCGACCCGTATGTTCCGTCGTTCCGGGCGTGCAACCGGGTGATTGAGACGGTCGAGCTGACGCCGGAACTGCTCGAGCAGTCGGATCTTGTCTTGATTACGACGGACCATTCCAACATCGACTATGAAATGGTCGCTCGTCACAGCCGGGTCGTGTTTGACACACGCAACGCCATGAAAGATGTGTCGAAACCAGCAAAATACGTCAAATTGTAAGCGAAGGAGACGAAACGATGCATATTGTCGATCCCTCTGTTGTTTGCGGTGAACGTGTCGAAATCGGCCATTTCACTGTCATCGAGGCGAATGTAAAAATCGGAAACGACGTTAAAATCGGCCATCACGTCACGATTCACGAAGGAACCGTCATTGGCGACGGCGTGACGATCGCCGACGGCGCGGTGCTCGGCAAACCGCCGAAGCCGGCGAAAACGAGCACCGTCAAGCTGTCGGGCGAGCTGCCGCCGCTTGTCATCGGCGACCATTGCACGATCGGCGCCAACGCCGTCATCTATCGAGGAGCGACGATCGGCGCCTACACATTGATCGCTGATTTGGCGAGCGTGCGCGAAAACGTGCAAATCGGCCAATATGTGATCGTCGGGCGCGGGGTGTGCATTGAAAACCACGTCCAAATCGGCGATCGGACGAAAATCCAGTCGAACTCCTACATCACTGCCTACACGACGCTCGAAGACCATGTTTTCATCGCCCCGTGCGTCACGACGACCAATGACAACTACATGGGGCGGACGGAAGAACGGTTCGCCAAAATCAAAGGGGCGACCGTCAAGCGCGGGGCGCGCGTCGGGGGCGGAGCGATTTTGCTGCCGGGCGTGACGGTGGCGGAAGAGACGTTTGTCGCCGCTGGGGCGCTCGTCACGAAAGATACGGAACCGAGGACGGTCGTCAAAGGATTCCCGGCGCGCTTCAGCAAAATGGTCGACGAGCGGGAGTTGTTATAAATTGTTCTCGGCATTCAAGCGTTTAGGAGCGGATTCGCTCCTTTACGCGTTTATGAACGTCGGTACGAAGCTGATTGCCTTTTTGATGCTGCCGATTTATACAAGCTATTTGTCAAAGGCGCAGTACGGGGCGGTCTACTTGATCGACCAATGGACGTCGATGCTGACGTTTCTCGTCATTTTCGGTACGGATTCGGCGCTCTCTTTTTACTATTACGACACGGACGACAAAGAGAAGCGCCTTTTGTATGTGCGCAACGTCATGTACTTCCGGCTGTTTGTCGTCGCCATCTTATTTTTGGCTGTCGTTTTGGCCGGTCCGTGGATCGCAGGCGCGCTGTTTAAAGAACCTCGCTATGTCGATTTGCTGTACATCAGTATCGCGACGTTGCTGCTCGATACGATTTTCGTCGTGGCGACGACGGTGCTGCGGTTTGAATTTCAGACGAAAAAAGTCGTGATTTGGACGCTCGTGAAAATGCTGCTTGTCGCTGTGCTGTCGTATGCGGCGCTCCGGTGGTTCGCGGCGACGCCGGAAGGGCTGCTCATCGGCCGGCTCGTAAGCAGCGCGCTCGTGTTTTTGTTGATGCTGCATTTGACCGTAAAGTATATGGTGTGGCGCGTGCGCCTTGACGTGTTAAAGGAGCTGCTTGCCTACGCCGCCCCGCTCGTGCCGACTTCGCTCGCCTTTTGGGTGATCGCCAACGTCAGCACGTTTTTCATCCAACGGTTTGCGTCGTTGGAGGAAGTCGGGGTGTTTGGGGTTGCCTTGCGGCTCGCGACCGTGATCACGCTCATCACCAGCGGCGTGCAGATGGCGTGGCGTCCGTATTCGATGTCGATGAAAGACCGACCGGAAAGCCGTACGCTGTTTGCTAAAGTGTATATGGCGCTTTTGCTCATTGGAGCGTTTGGGCTGCTTTTGATCGCCACGGCGAGCCCGTGGCTTGTGGAAACCTTTTTCAAACAGGAATATCAGGATGCAGCGTCCTATATCCCTTTTTTATCGGCAGTCACTTTTTTGAACTTTTATTATTTGATTCTTTCCACCGGCTTGTTTTTGACAAAGGAAACCGGCTATATTTCACGGGTGTTCACTCTAGCGGCGCTTCTTCATCTTGCGTTGAACGCCGTTTTGGTGCCGCTTTGGCTCAGCTGGGGAGCGGTCGCGGCCAGCCTCATTACGTATATTGTCGCTGTGGCCTTCATTTTTCGCAAAAGCCAACAAGTGTATTCCGTGCCGGTGTCGTGGAAAAAGATGTCTTTGGTTTTTGTCGGCACATTGCTCGCCCTCATCGTCATCGTCTACGTCCAGCAGGCGCCGCTCGCTGACGGCTGGGTGCTCGCTGGTTGGGGCTTGTTTGCCGCCACGCTCTTTGCCAGCCGGGTTGATCGTGATTTGCGCCGCCCGGTGCGCACGATCGAGGGCGAAAATGCGCAAAATACTTGATAACCGCTCGTCTGATCTAGAAGTCTGGTGACTGAATGGGAAAACGCTCCTTCAAAGGACTTTCTCACATTGAAAAACAGCATGGTCATGATCCTGCTTTGCATTCATGAACCGATGATTTTGCAGAAATCACTGTTTTTCACCAACGTTCTAGGAGGTGTTTCGGATGAAAATCGCCACCGTGTTAGGCGCCAGACCGCAGTTTATCAAGGCTGCCCCCGTCTCGCGCGTCTTGCGAAAACAATATACCGAAGTGCTGATCCATACCGGGCAGCACTATGACCCGAATATGTCGGCCATTTTTTTTGAGGAGTTGAACATTCCGACGCCTGACTACTATCTTGGGGTGGGTTCAGGCAGCCATGGAAAGCAAACGGGCGAAATGCTGATTAAAATTGAAGAAATTGTCATGCAAGAAAAACCGGATTATGTGCTCGTCTATGGCGATACGAACTCGACGCTCGCCGGCGCGTTGGTCGCTTCGAAGTTGCACATTCCGGTCATCCACGTCGAAGCCGGGCTGCGCAGCTTCAACAAGCAGATGCCGGAAGAAATCAACCGCATCATGACCGATCATGTCTCCGAGCTCTTATTTTGTCCAACGGAGACGGCCGTGGAAAATTTACGAAAAGAAAATATTACGCGAAACGTCTGGAATGTCGGCGACGTCATGTATGACGCCATTTTGTACAACAAGGAGCTCGCACAGCGCCAATCGACGATTTTAGCTGATTTGTCGCTGGCGGAACAATCCTACTACTTGATCACCATTCACCGAGCGGAAAATACCGATGACCCCGACAAATTGAAAGCCATTTTGGCTGCTTTTGCGGACATCGACGGGACGAAAGTGTGGCCGATTCATCCGCGGACGCGGCATAAGCTTGAAGAGTACGGCTTGGACGCTTCGGCGATTCCAGGGCTTCGGCTGATCGATCCGGTCGGTTATTTGGACATGCTTCGGCTAGAGAGCGGCGCGAAAAAAATCATCACCGATTCAGGCGGCGTGCAAAAGGAGGCGTATTTCTTGCGCGTGCCTTGCGTGACGGTGCGCGAACAAACCGAATGGGTGGAAACGCTCGAAGGCGGGGCGAACATCTTAACCGGCACGGACCGCGAGAAGATCGTCGCGGCGGTCCACAAGGAAGTCGCCCCTGTTTATGCGGACGTCTTTGGCGATGGGCATGCGGCGGAGAAAATCGTGGCGGCGATCGGACAGCGATAAGGGTGCGTCGGCATGTTGGACGTGTTGATCTGGTTGATTGTTCTTGTCGCCTCCACCTTGATGTTTCGCTATGCAGCGGGGACGCTTTCATTGACGGCGCCGAATCTCGTGTCGATTGTGTACTATTACTCGTTCCTTCTATCAAGCTTCATCGGCGCGCTGCTGATCGCCTTGGGGATGGACGATTACTACATGATTCGCAAGCTGTTTCGGCCTGAGGAATACCGGCAGATTGGATTTGCTGTCGTGTGCTTTGTCATGATCGTGTTCCCGCTGTCGATGGTGGTCGTTTCAAGGCTGTGCGGATTTGAAGCCAGGCAGGAGCTTCGCGCCTATTTGCAAAAGCCGCTTTCCCCGTTGGCCGGAGCGACGGGCAGCCAAGTGTTTTATGCGTTTTTGGCGCTGTCGCTGCTCAGTTTTGCCGCCATTGCGTATATGATTTGGAAAACGCCGACGATTCCGGTGTTTGCGCTCTTGACAGGGACGGATGAGAGCTTGGCTGCGTTGCGCATTGAGGCGTCGCGCCATTTTGCCGGAAACGTGCTCGTTCGCAATATTTTTGCCATTACGCTCACGCCGCTTTTGTCGTTTATCGCTTATTTGTTTGCCGAGCTGACGCACGAGTGGCGGTGGAAGCTGCTGTTTATCTGTCTGTTTGTCGGGGCGGTGTTCGTCAATGTGTATGATTTGGCCAAATCGCCGATTTTCTTTTATGTGATGATGTTTTTCCTCATTCGCATTTACATTGGAAAAACAAGGCTGTCGGCGGTGAAACTGGCGCTGTATGGGGGAGTGGGGGCGGCGGTGCTCGTCGGCATGTACATCGTCATTCAAGGGGTGCAAGATGCCACGACCTTTTTGTCTTACAACAAGGGCCCGATTGGCCGCATGATTTTGGCGCAAATCGCGCCGACGTTTCTTCATTTGAATTTGTTCGGCGAAGCGTTGCCATTTCTTTATGGAAAAAGCTTGCCCTCGATTTTAACAGGGTTGTTTGACGTCGAGAACGTCCGCTCCGCCCGCCTCGTGATGGCGCACGTGTTCCCAGAGCGGATTGAAGACGGGACAGGGGGAGTGTTGAACACCCTTTTTGTCGCTGAGGCGTATGCCAATTTCGGTTATGTGGGAATCGTCATCGGCACGCTGTATGTCGGTGTCGTGACGCAGCTGTTGTACATTGGGTTTCTACGGCTGCCAAAAAATCCCTTGTTTTTAAGTTTGTTCGTTTATTTTTCCATTAACATCCCCCGCACGCTCGTCGGTGGGTTCACCGATTTTTTGTTCAATCCGACCTGGGTGCTGCTCGTGGCATTGTTTGGCGGAATGGCGTTATGGCTGCGGGTGCAGGGGGATTTACGGGCATGGTTTGCAACGAAAAGGCGAATCACTGATGAGGGATGAATGATGAAAACCGTATTGATTTATTACCCGTTTTCACTCGCCGCGGAACGAAACAGCGGGTCAAAGCTGCGGCCGTATGAAATGCATCAGGCGTTTTTGCGCTGGGGAGCGAAGGAGGGAGTGGACGTTCTTCTGATCGCCGGCACGTCAGCCGAGCGGGAGAAGCAATTTCAAGAGCTCCGCAGCCAAGGCAAGCTCGATGATGTCTGGTTTTGCTATATGGAAAACCAGACGATTCCGCTTTGGCTCACTGACCCAGGACACCGGCCGCAACGTCCGTTCGTCGACCGGGACGTTCTCCGCTACTTGAAAGCCCGCAACGTTCCGATCGGCGTCTTTTACCGCGACGTCTATTGGAAGTTTCCTGATTTGTATCCGCTCCGCGGTTGGAAAAAAGCGGCCATGCAAATGATGTACCGTTGGGAAGAACGGTTTTACGAGCGGTACTGCGATGTCATCTTTTTGCCGAGCCTCGAAATGGGAACATACGTCGCGATCCGCCGCCCGATGGTCGATTTGCCGCCGGGTGGGAAGCAAAAGCCGTTTCAGCGGTTCGGGACGGCGAAACAGCCGCTGAATGCCATTTATGTTGGCGGCATCAACAATGCCGACTATGGGCTTCCGCTCCTGCTTGAGGCGATTCGCTTGGCAAACCGCCGCAAGCTGCTTGTTTCGCTCACCGTCGTCTGCCGAAAAGACGAGTACGAGCGGCAGCCGCTTGCGGTGAAAGAAGAGCTTGCCGCCTTGCAAGTGCGCGTCAAGCACGTCAGCGGCGAAGCGCTCGACCGTTTGTATGCGGAGATGGATTTCGCCTTCATCCCGCGGCGGCGGAGCGAGTACAATGATTTTTCCGTTCCCGTCAAGCTGGTTGACTATCTGTCGAGCGGCCTGCCGATTGTCGCCACCGCTTGCTCAGCGCAAAAGCGGTTGATTGAAGCGGATGGGTACGGCGTCATTTGCGACGACAACCCGTCGTCGATGGCAGAAGCGATCGCCAAGATGGCCGACATGCTCGAGGAGTGCCGCTTGCGCATTGAGCAGACGTTTATGGCGAAACATTCGTGGGAAGCGAGAGTGGAAAAGGTGAAAGAAACGTTGGTGGGGGGCCTCCGATGAAAGTCGCCTTATTGGCTCCAAGCAAATCGATCCATACGCATAAGTGGGCCCGCTTTTACCAAACGCAAGGCATTGATGTGAAAGTCGTGACGTTTAAAGACCATTACGGGCCGGAGCAAGCGAAAGAAGTCGAGACAGTCGTGCTGCCGAAATGGCTGCCGGGGAAGTTGTCGTATTTTTCCACTGTCTTTTCATTAAAGCGGCTGCTCGCTTCGTTTCAACCAGATATTTTGCACGCCCATTATGCCTCCAGCTACGGGTTGATCGGGGCGCTTGCGGGGTATCATCCGTTTTACGTCTCCGTCTGGGGGCGCGACGTGTATCAGTTTCCGAATGCCAATCGTTGGAACCGACGGATGCTTGAATATACATTCCAGCGTGCGGATGTCATTTGTTCGACAAGCCATGTGATGGCGAAAGAAACCGGAAAGTATACGGACAAACCGATCGAAGTGACGCCGTTTGGTGTTGATGTCGCCCGCTTCAAACCGTTGCCGAAACAGCCGAAACGGACCGTGACGATCGGCACGGTGAAAGCTCTTTCCGACAAGTACGGGATCGCCGATTTGATTCGGGCGTTTGCCATTGTGCACGAGCGGCATCCGCAAACGGAGCTGTTGATCGTCGGCGACGGGCCGCAGCGGAGTGAATACGAGGAGCTGTGCGCCCGCCTCGGCATCCAATCCGTGACGACGTTTGCCGGCAAAGTTCCGAACGAACAAGTGCCGCTGTATATCAATCAAATGGATATTTTCGCCGTGCCTTCGACTGAAGACAGCGAAAGTTTTGGCGTTGCCGCCGTCGAGGCGATGGCGTGCGGCGTTCCCGTTGTCGTCTCCAACGTCGGCGGGCTGCCGGAAGTCGTCCGTGAGGGAACAACGGGGTTGATCGTGCCGAAAAACAGTCCGGAAAAGCTGGCGGAGGCGTTCGAACGGCTGCTGCTTGATGAGAGGCTGCGGCAACGAATGGGGGAAAACGGCGTCAAACATGTCCATGAACATTACGATTGGACGGAAAATGCGATGCGCATGATCCGATTGTATGAACAAACGTTGAAAGGCGGTGGAGGGAGTCGATGAGGAACCAAGCCGTCATGTCAGCCGTCGCGGTTGGTGCTCGTTTGTTGCCGAAAGCGGAGGCTAAGTCGCGAAGCCGGCGGCTTTCCGTTGGCAAGCTCATGATGACCGTTGGTTCGCGGCAACGATTATCCATCCAAGGACAGCGGGACGATGCCAGGGGGGCGTTTCCCCTTTTCCACGCCTCGTTTGCGCTCGCCTCTTGGCGCTCGAAATGGAACGTTCGTTTGCGATTTTTTGGGAAAGTGGTGTGGAGCGGGCCATGAGGATCATTTACCTATGCCAACACTTCCCGCCGGAAACAGGCGCACCGCAAATTCGTGTGTATGAGGTGAGCAAAGAGCTGATCAAACGGGGGCATCAAGTGGAAGTGCTCACGGCGTTCCCGCATCATCCGCACGGCGTCATCCCCAAGCCATACCGCGGCCTGTTTTATTTGTTCGAACAATGGGACGGCATTCCCGTTCATCGGACATGGATTTATCCGTCGCCAAAGGGGAGCTTTTGGAAACGGCTCGCTTCGTATTTTTCGTTTACGTTCAGCTCGTTTTATTCGCTGCTTGTGAAAGCGAAGCCGACGGATGTGATCATTTGCAATTCCCCGCCGTTGTTTTTAGGGATCACCGGGTACGTGGGCGCGAAGTTGAAACGGGCGAAGTTTGTTTTCAACGTCGCCGACATTTGGCCGGAATCGGCCGTTGAGCTCGGCATTTTGAAAAATCGGCTGTTCATCCGAATGGCGAGATGGCTCGAGCTGTTTTTATACCGGAAGGCGTGGAAAATCGCCGCCGCGACGGAAGGCATTCGCGATTATATGATTGAGCAAGGGAAGGCGCCCGAGGATGTCTTTTTATTGCCGAACGGCGTCAACACGGATGTGTTTCGCCCGTTGCCGAAAAACAAGAAGCTGCTTGCGGAATTAGGGCTCGAAGGAAAAGTGGTGTTTACGTACGCCGGAACGATGGGATACGCCCAAGGGCTCGATTCGGTGCTGCGGGCGGCGGCCATCGTCAAAGCGAAAGATGAACGGGCGCATTTCCTGTTTGTCGGCGACGGCCAAGAGCGAGAAAAGCTGATGGCGTTAAAAGAAGAGCTTGGCCTTGACAACGTGACGTTTTACGGATCCGTTCCGGTTGAGAAGATGCCGGAGATTTTCTCCATCACCGATTACAGCATCGTTTCGCTGCGCAACATCGATTTGTTTAAAGGAGCAAGGCCGTCGAAAATTTTCCCGGCGATCGCCACCGGAACCCCGGTGCTGTATTGCGGCGAAGGGGAGAGCGCAGAGATTTTAGAAACATACCATTGCGGAAAAATCGCTCCTCCAGAAAATCCCGAACAGATCGCCGCGGCGATTCTCGAGCTGCTTTGCCTTCCGAGAGAGGAATACGAAAAGATGGCGGAAAATGGGCGCAAGTTGGCGGTGGAGCAATACTCATGGATTCGCATTGTCGACGATTTGCTTCACGCCCTTGGCGATGAAACAAAACGCGAATCCGTTTGGCCGGCGGAACAATAAAAAAAGAAAAGGGTGTCCGGCTCATAAGCAGGATGCCCTTTCCTTTATGTGAAAAGCGGCTATGTTTCCATTTGGAAAGATATTTTCCGACCGCGTCGGGAGTGTTGTAATGCGAGTGATGTTTTCTTTCACAATCGTCACGCTTTCACTCGAACGAGACTTCCGCCCCGCGGAAGTAATGCTCTAAAATTTGCTCCGCCGTCCATCCGCGCTCGGCGAATGCTTTTGCTCCGTATTGGCTCATGCCGATCCGGTGCCCCCATCCTTTTCCAGTGACGATGATCGAGTTAACCCCTGACGGCGAGGCGGAAAGCGGCATGATGCCATCCGTTGTTTGTACTTTGATTCCTTCGACGCCGGCGAGCGAAACCGTTCCGTTCCCTGTTTGGACGGAGTAAGATGACAAGGGAGAGGCGGCGATGTTGCCGCTAGTCGTTTGAATCGACACTGATGGACCGCTTTTTTGCACTTGAATGTCAAACCAGTTGGACGGCAAGATGCCGTAAAATTGATTGCCGTCTAGCGGGAACAGTTTGCGGATGGTCGTTTCATTGCCTTTCACCGTTTTTTCGCCTGCCGAGGTTTCAATCGTGACGGCACCCACTTCTCCGTTCGCGCCGGTTTTGGCGATCGAGACGTCGTATAAAACAACCGATGGATCGGTGATCCCGAAGGAACGCAACAGCACAGACGGCGAGAAGGTGAACGACCAGCGGCTGTACGGCGATGATTCATACGGGTCATCGACGCTCGCCAAATATGGGTAGGCGGTTTGCGACGAGTTCCAGACGTCGCTTACGTTGGCGGTTCTGCCGCCGCTTGTCGAGTGGTAATACGTTTCGATGACATTGCCGTTATATTTGAGATACAGCCCTCTTGTTGCTTCGACTGCCTCGTTCGACCGGGGAGATTCTCCATCATATCCTTTATACGTCTGTGTGTTTGGATTGGTCGTCAAACTTGTTTTATGTTTATAGGCATAGTTTCGGGCCGCAATGGCTTGCGCCTTCAGCGCTTCGAGCGGCCAAGAGGCAGGCATCTCGCTCGGCACGACTCCTTTTAAATAATCTTCCATATCTAAAATATTGACAGCATACAAGGCGTTGTTTTGCCGGCGAATGTCGACGCTGCCGCGATAACGGGTTTGATTCACTTTCACAAGGGACAACGGCGCAGCGCCGATCGTTTCTTGAATGGTAAATCCGGTGCTTGAAAAATCCGTCTTTCCGTTGTACGTGACAAACACGGTCGAAGAGGAAGACCGAAATGTCAGGCTTGTCCCGCTTGGCAACGGGGTGATCGTCAATGTCTCTTTATTGACGATTTGATAGTTTCCTTCGACGGCGACTGTCGCCGATGTCCCTTTATATAAAAGGACTTGCACGGGATTGTTGTACGTTTTCACCCCAGCGGCGTTCGAGGCGGAAGGAGAGACGATGAGCAAAAACAGGCCGACGGCCAACCACGCTAATTTTTTCACCGTCTACTTCACCTCACCAAATTCAGCAGCCATCCAACCCCGCCGCCCGTCAGACAGCTGCACGTTGTACCATTTCTCTCCTTTGATGTTGGTAAACGGCTGGATATAGGTCATTTGTGTCCCCTTCGGAACCGTCGCCACAATAGGGTAAGAGGTTGATGCCCCTTTTCGAATATTGACTGCGGCCGTGGCGATGACATATTTGGTGCTGTCGCTGCTGACGGCGGATGTCGAGACATCGCCTGAATAGATCCATCCTTTCAGCGATGAAGAGAGAACGACGTTGTACCACAGTCCTTGGGAAGTAAGGTGCGCCCCGACGACTTGCAGTGAAGTTCCCGCCTGTTTATAGGTGATGACGCGGTAGCTCGTTGACGCTCCGCTGCGGACGGCCGCGTTGTTTTTCGCTACATAGACGACAGAAGGCAAAGAAGGCGAAGCGGGTTTGCTGGCAAGTTGTTGTTGAAGTTGTTGAATTTGTTGTTGCTGGGCGGCCAGTTGTGCTTTCAAGTTGGCAATGTCGTTTTTCACCGGGTTGAGCTGAGAAGTCACCCAGTCGACGCTCGCTAACACGACTTCTTCCGATGCTTTCATCGCCGATGGCGTAAACAAGAGGGCGCCTGCCGTCATCCCGACCGCCAGGCTGGCAGCAATGGCCCATTTGGCTTTTCGTTTCATCATGTTCATCTCCCCCGTTTTTGGATATGGAAAGAAAGGAGAATAATAGCTTTCCTAAAAGGCCGGTGAAAAACAACGGATTCGCTTGGCTCATGAGGAATCGCAAGGAATGAAAACGCGATGTTGCCATGTTTCTCAGTTTGACGAACTCCGTCGTAAAGCTTTGCAATCCGTTGCATTACCGGCCTTCTCATGCTATTATTCTCCGAACGCGAACAAACTAGAATTGGCTGAAATACTCTTCCAATCCTTCGCGAATGCCGACGGCCGCTTTTTGGCGGAACGCTTTCGTTTTGAGCAGCGCCTCTTCATTCGGATTGGAGATGAAGGCGAGCTCAACGAGAATGCTCGGCAGCTCGTTTTTCCGGTTGACGTAAAAGTCTTGCGTTTTATGGCCGCGGTCATATGTTCCGAGCTGTTGGACAAGATGTTTTTGCACGATGGCGGCCAACTGCTCGCTTTTTGGCCCATTGAAGTTGCTCGATACGTTGTAGTACGTCGTCGTTCCGCGAGATGTCCGCGAGTACGAGTCGGCGTGAATGCTGATAAAGGCGTCGTAGTCGGAACTGTTGGCGATCCATGTCCGTTCAGACAGCTCCAAAAAGATGTCGGTGCTTCGCGTCAATTTCACGATCGCTCCGGCCCGCTCCAATTCTTCTTTTAGTAATAAGGCGGTGTCGAGAGTAATATCTTTTTCCCGCGTGCCGCCAGGGCCGATCGCCCCCGTGTCGTGCGCCCCATGCCCTGCGTCAATGATGATTTTTTTGCCCTTGAGCCCGGTCTCGAGAATTTTCAGCGCCAATTGGTCGCTGTAATGGCGAAGGGTGAACGTGTACCCCGGTTCAAAGGTGATGAGCAGGCTGCTGCCGTTCCACTCCACAGTTTGTATGCCTGGAATGTCGGTCGACGGGACTTCAGCGTAGGAAAACGAGCCGGTGATTTTCAGACGATTGCCCGGCAACAACGAATAGGAGACGCGGAAATTAGAAGTTTTTTTCCACGTCAAATAGGCATCTTCGTTGATGGTCGAAAACGTCGGTTCAACGAGACTATTTAAGGCGACGGTAGATGTGCTTGATTCCTCCACCCATCCGCGGACGCCATTGGATGTTTCGACATTCAGCCATCCATGATATTCGTAAAGGACAGCAAGCCGCTCATTCGCTGCCAGTGCCTTCAACGATTGATAGTTCGAAGAGGCGCCTCGGCGCAGCGGAGTGCCCGCCTGTTTGACGTATACGTAGGATGGGGCTTTTACCTCAAACGCCGGCATCCATCCTGTTTTCCCCGATGCAGAGGTGACTTGCACCCAGTCGAACGGAGATGCTTCTGTCGTCTTCAAAACCGTGACCGTTCTGTTTTTCGCCACCCGCTCAATGATGGCGGCGCTCAACGAAGGTTCGGCAAACAGCGCCGCATTAGCGGTTGTCACCTGCTTTTGCTTCCCCTGGCTGGCTGGTGGGGAAAGGTAGGATTTGGTTACGACCGTCTCGTGCACCCAGCCGAGCGTTTTTCCATTGAGGGACACTTTGTACCAAAGCGCTCCCGACGCATCTTTGGCGCTTGACAGGCTGTTCAGTTTGGTTCCTTTTTTCAGTTGGGTGACGACTTTTGCTTTTAAAGATGGAGCTTGCCGCACATTGGCGACCGACACGCTGATCGTCAGCGGCTTACCGTCGATGTCGGACGTATCAGAGACATCGTTTGGAACAGAAATGGCTGTTGGCATCGTCAACACTTTTTCCGACACCCATCCTCGAATATGTCCAAGGTCGACGCGATACCAAAGTTCCCGGTTGCCTGTCACGAATAGGTCAATCACTTTGACGGTTTGTCCGCGTGCCACTGTGGCAACGGCGCGGTAATTGACGCTCGCTCCGCGGCGAACCGGAGAGGATTGTGCAACGTTTACGAATGTCGGCAAAAGTGTCGGGAGCTGTTCTGGTATGTAGATCTGTTTCGTTTTCACCCATCCTTTGACTCCCGCCCATTCCACACGCACATACTGTTCTCCGAGCGAATTGGTGAACTCGGCAATGATGGAGACGACATCACCGTTAGACAGTGTTTTTACGACCGGATAGTAAGGGGATGCCCCCTTGCGCATCGCGATGTCGTTGGCGGCGATCACCGCCCGCTTTCCGACGAGCATAGAAGGCGGTTGGTTGGAAAAGCTGTCCGCACGCGCCCAGCCGGTGACGCCTCCGTACTCGATGCGATACCACGTTTCACCATAGGTGTTTTGAAACTCGTCTATGACTTTCACTTGTTGTCCGGCGGGAATCGACCCAACGACGCGGTAGGAATCCGTCGCTCCTCTCCTTAGCAAAGAGTTATGCTCAGCGACCATGAGTGTCGGTGAGGATGAGGACGGACTTCCATCGGCGGCCAAGGCGGCCGACGGCCACAGCGGGCAGGTCGCCAACAGGACGGAAAGAAGCGTTTTTTTCAAGGATTCGATCCCCCCTTTTTTCTCAAGTTTGCGTTTTCTATACTATCATAGCGAATTTTGCCGTTTTATCCAACCCGAATTCAGTCCTATTATGAGAAAAAATGAAAAGTTTTGTTGAAAAAGAGAGAAAAAAAGCAGAGGACATGAAAGGTTGTGTTCTTTCATCATCATTGCGGCATGATATACGCTGTAAATGGAAAAAGGCGCCCCATTGCTTTTGGGAGCACCTTCTTTGTGATCGTTAATTTTGGCTTTGTGTGGATGGTGAATCGCTGCGCGTGAGGGAGGCATTGGACGTCTCGAGCGCTTGCCGCAGCGTTTCATTGATTGAGCTGACCGATTGCTCGTCGGGGATGTAGTAGTACACGCCGTTGATCGTTTCGTCGTATCCTTTCAAATGCAAATTTTCTACATCCGCGTCTTTCATTTTTTGATAGACATAGATGAACGACAACAAATCAGACGGAGGGATGTTCGTCCGCACGTGATCCCCTAAATCGGCGATGACGTCATCCAGCTTCGGCAGCGAGGTGATGGACGTGCTTTTGTCAATAATGGCACGAATGACTTGTTTTTGCCGCTCGTTTCGGCCAAAGTCGCCGCGGGGGTCCGATTTTCTCATGCGCACATAGGCGAGCGCTTCATTGCCGTTCAACTCTTGTTTGCCTTTATGGAACGTATGCCATTTGAGCGAGCCGGTCAGTTGGGCTTTAAACGTAAACGGAACGTCCACCGTGATGCCGCCAAGGGAATCGACGACTTTTTCAAATCCTTCAAAATCAGTCGTCACGTAATAGTCGATCGGAACATCGATCAATTCGTTGACGGCTTCAATCGTCGATTGAATGCCTCCATGACTGTAGGAGTGGGTGATTTTGTCTTTCCGCCCTTCGCTCGGAATGTAAACGCGCGTGTCGCGCGGAATGCTCAACAAATATACCTTGTTCGTTTTCGGATTGACGGTCAAAAGCATAACAACATCAGACCGTCCCTCCTCGTCGTGGTACTGGTTTTCCACTCCAACCAACAGCACGGTAAACGGATCTTTGCGCATTTCAATATCCTTTGGCGGCTCACCCGATGGATCGAGGGCTTGATAAATTTTGCTTGACGCCTGTTTCGTCTCGGAGTAAATATTGTAGCCAAAGGCGCCGACACCCCCGAGCAAAAGAAGAAACACGAGCAAAAATAATCGGCGGAGCCGCTTTTTTTTCTTCCGCTTTTTCACCGTTTTTCTTGTATGATTCATCGTTTAACCCTTCTTTCCTTGTACGGTTTCGTTTCAGGAAGACGGAAGCAACCGCTCGGCATACTCCATCGCTCCCGCTTGAATGTCCGCCCTTCCGTTTGTCAGTTCGGTCATCCACTCGCCGAACGAAGACTGGCCATCCTCAGGAACGAGAACGTCAAACATGACGCGGTCGGCATATAGGATATTTTTAATAGTATATACGGAAGAGCGCAGCTCATTTTCCACTTTCCCAAGCCATGGATAGTCGATCGTGACATGCATGACGCGCATGAGCCGACGTTCGACGATGCCGGCGGCGTTCAGGCCCTCGGAGACGGCGCGGCTGTAAGCGCGCACCAACCCGCCCGCACCGAGCTTGATGCCGCCGAAGTAGCGGGTAACAACGGCGACGGTGTCTTTCACCCCTTTTTTCTTCAACACCTCAAGCATGGGCACCCCTGCAGTGCCGCTCGGCTCGCCGTCATCGTTCGCTTTTTGGATTTGGTCATGCTCGCCGATCAAATAGGCGGAACAGTTGTGGGTGGCGTCCCAATGCTTCTTCTTGATCTGTTGAATAAAGGCGACGGCCTCTTCTTCTGTTTCGGCGCGATTGACATAGCAAATAAACCGTGATTTTTCGATCACGATTTCGTGTTCACCGTATCCTTTGACCGTGTAATATGTTTGCAACAAAGCAAAACACCTCAACATACAAAAAACGCGAAAACGGTTTAATTTTGTTCATTTTTTTGCATGAATGGCTAGCGCTCTACTCTAATTATGGTAAACTGAAAATAAAAGAGCAATAGATAGGGCATGCTTTTATTATTATAAATCGACAACTTTTTTCCTTCAAACAAATTTTGCTGGCGCCCATGTGTACCGTTTGGCAGTGTTGTTGGAGGTTGGCAAATGGCTGAGGCAAAACAATGGGACGTGAAGCAGTTGGATCGGATTGTCGAAAAAATGATCGACACCGTTCAACATAGCAAAGACGAAATTTTTCGCATCGGGGAGCAGTCGCGTCAAGAGCACGACCATTTGCTTCGCGAACTCGAGGAGGTGAAGCGGCTGACCGTGCAGGCGATCGAAGAAGCGGATCAGCTGGAAATGAAGGCGCGTCAGGCGCGCCGCCGCCTGTCAGAAGTGAGCCAAAACTTTTCCACCCACTCGGAGCAAGATATTCGCGAGGCGTATGAGCAGGCGCACGGGCTGCATATGAAGCTGACGATGGTGCGCGAGCGGGAGAAACAGCTGCGGCTGCGCCGCGACGAGCTCGAGCGGAGATTGGCGAGCCTTGCGCAAATTATCGAACGCGCCGATTATTTAGTTGGACAAATTACGGTCGTGCTCCACTACTTAAACAGCGATTTCCGCCAGGTCGGCGAGCTTATTGAAGGAGCGAAGCAAAAGCAGGAATTTGGGCTGAAAATCATCGAAGCCCAGGAAGAAGAGCGGCGGCGGCTGTCGCGGGAAATCCATGACGGCCCGGCGCAGCTGCTCGCTCACGTCCTTCTTCGGTCTGATTTGGTCGAAAAGGTGATCAAAGAGCGAGGGACAGAGGCGGCGATCGCCGAGATTCGCGATTTTCGCAAAATGGTGCGTTCGGCTTTGTCCGAAGTGCGCCGCATCATTTACGATTTGCGGCCGATGGCGCTTGATGATTTAGGATTGGTTCCGACGCTAAAAAAATACTTGCAAACGACCGAAGAATATAACAAGGGAGTCCACATTTCCTTTGTACATATCGGCGAAGAAATTCGGCTGCCGTCGCGGATGGAGGCGGCCGTGTTTCGGCTTGTCCAAGAATCGGTGCAAAACGCCTTGAAGCATGCCGAAGCGCGCCATATCGACGTCAAAATGGAAGTGACGTGCCACCATCTGCTTGTCAGTGTCAAAGACGATGGCAAAGGATTTGATCCATCAGTCAAAAAAGAAAATGCGTTCGGCTTGATCGGAATGCGGGAGCGGGTTGAGCTGCTCGGCGGCACGCTCGACATCCGCTCAAAGATTGGCAGCGGAACGACCGTGTTCATTCGCGTTCCGCTCGACCGTTCGACTGACAAAACGAACAAGGAGGAAAGGAAACGATGAAAACACGCATCGCGATTATCGACGATCACCAGCTGTTTCGCGAGGGCATCAAGCGCATTTTGGAATTTGAGGGCGATTTTGAAGTCGTGGCGGAAGGAAGCGACGGAAGCGAAGCGCTTTCGATCGTCGAAACATACCGCCCCGATTTGGTGCTGATGGACATTAACATGCCGGACATCAACGGCGTTGAGGCGACGAAACAGCTGATTGAAGCTTACCCTGATACGAAAGTCGTCGTGCTGTCGATTCATGACGATGAAAACTATGTCATGCGCGCCTTGCAGACGGGAGCGACCGGGTATTTGTTGAAGGAGATGGACGCCGATACGCTCATTGAGGCGGTGAGAATCGTCGCTGAAGGCGGTTCGTATTTGCATCCGAAAGTGACGCACAACTTGATTCGCGAATACCGCCGCTTGACGACGGAAAGGGGAGGTGTGGCGATCAAGCAGGAGGTGCGCCGCCCGCTTCATTTGCTGACGCGGCGCGAGTGCGAAGTGTTGCAGCTGTTGGCTGACGGCAAAAGCAACCGCGCCATCGGCGAGGCGCTGTACATTAGCGAAAAAACGGTGAAAAACCACGTCAGCAGCATCTTGCAAAAATTAAACGTCAACGACCGGACGCAAGCCGTTGTGGTTGCGATCAAAAACGGCTGGGTTGAGGTGCGCTAATCACGGGAAGAGGGGTTCCCTCTCATTGATGGACCATAGACGAAACCGCCCAACACAAAGGTGCAGCGGTTGGCGCGGGATGGCTGGCGGAAGAAACCGTTCGTTTTTGGCTGCCGCAGGCCGTTCTAAAGGTAGGAGGCGGCTGTCTCGCTCTGTTTCGGCAATCGGCGGAGCCAAAAGAGCACCGTTGGAATATGAGAGCCGCCCTGTGCATCCCTGCTTGGCGGCTGCTGGAGCGGCGTGCCATGCTTGTCCATTTCGGTGCGATGCAGCCCGTCCCGTTTGCAGTGGTGGGCGTCCAGCCTTTTTGGTATAATGGAACAAAATCCTGAATCAGGAAGGAATGGCGTTCGTGAAAACGGCAATTGTCACCGACAGCACGGCCTACTTGCCGAAAGAGGTGCGCGAGAGGCTTGGCATTCGCTTGATTCCGCTCAGCGTCATTTTCGGGGATGAGACGTATCGCGAAGAGATTGATATGACGGCCAATGAATTTTTTGCCAAAATCAAGCAGCATCCGACGTTGCCGACGACGTCCCAACCGTCGGTCGGTGAGTTCGTTGACTTGTTCACTGCCATTCGCGAGGAAGGGTACGAGGCGGTCATCAGCATCCACCTCTCAAGCGGCATCAGCGGCACATACCAAGGGGCGGTCACGGCAGGGACGATGGTGGACGGATTGCGTGTTTACGCATACGACTCGGAAATCAGCTGCATGGCACAAGGGTTTTATGCCATCGAAGCGGCGGAAATGGCGCAGGCGGGGAGGCCCCCTGAGGATATCATCGCTCGTTTGGATGAAATGAAACAAACGTTGCGCGCCTACTTTATGGTCGACGACTTGGCCCATCTGCAGCGGGGCGGACGGCTGACCGGGGCGCAGGCGTTCATCGGCGGCCTCTTGCAAATCAAGCCGCTTCTTCGCTTTGAAAACAAAGTGATCGTGCCGTTTGAAAAAATTCGCACGCGCAAAAAAGCAGTCCACCGCATCGAAGAGCTGTTCGCCGAAGATGCGGAAAAAGGCGTGCCGCTCAAAGCCGCCATCATCCACGCCAACCAGCCGGATGAGGCGGGCCGCTGGCGCGACGAGCTGTCCGCCCGCTATCCGCACGTCGAATTTTCGATCAGCTATTTTGGCCCAGTCATCGCCACGCATGTCGGCGAAGGCGCGCTCGGGTTGACGTGGTATCAGCCTTGACACTCCACACGGCTAAAGCCGTGGGATTCCTGGGTCGTTAGCGTCCTCATCCTTTTCAGGTTCAGACAACGCCCAAGTTCAGGGGCTGTGTCATCAGCCCGTCCCATCGGGTTAGGATGTACCCCGATGGGCGGCGCACCTGTGATCAGTGCGCTAGGTTAGGCGGCAAAGCCCGAAATCGCTTTGGCGATGTTGATTGCGCCATTTAAGTCGGCGTGGAGGGTGTATCCGCATTTTTTACACTGAAAGTGGATGCCATTGCGATTTTCCTTTTCCCGATGTCCGCATTTACACGTTTGGCTCGTATAAGTTGGATTCACCCACTCCACCCGAATGCCTGCCATTTCGGCTTTATAGGCAATCATCGTTTGTAGTTGGTGAAATGCCCAAGAATGAAGGCTTCGTCCTGCTTCTTTGGCCGATGTTGCCCGCTTTCGAATCCCCGTCAACTCTTCCATTCGAATCACGCCAACACCGTTGGCGAGGGCAAAACGGACGATTTGACGGCTGATTTTATGGTTCCTATCCTTCATCCAGCGGGACTCTTTACGGCCGATTTTGCGAATCATATGGAGCTTCTTGGCTTTGCCCAACGTTCGCCGCAAAGCCGCATATCGTCGGCGTACAAAGGCGCATTGGCTCCCTTTGAAAAACAACGATTTCGTTCCTACGCTGGCAACGGCGATATAGCGAAGCCCAAGGTCAACCCCCATCACCTTTGTTTCGTGTCGCGGCTCCATTTCAAAGGTGATGGTGATAGCCAAGTACCATTTCTTTCTCTTTTTGTAGAGCTTGGCTGCCCCTTGTTTGGCGGTTCCATTGATAAGCCGATTCAGCCACGCTTCTTGATAGGAACGCGTGACGACAGGCACGCCAATTCGTTTCTCCAGTGTGGGGAATGAAACCGTGTAGAACTCTCCTTTCTTTTCCACCTTTACGTTTTGGTTGTTAAAGCAACACCATAATGTTCGGAACTTCTTTGTTTTCTGGTTTTTCTTTTGAGACTTCACTTCTCGAATCGTCTGATTCACGACGGCAGAAGGAAACCGCTGCGACGAAAACTCTTTAAAAATTTTGCTCGTCGCTTGATTCAGCTCGGGATGATTCAACAGCCAATTCGCAAACGATGTATTCACTTCTGTCATCCGTTCATACATGTCTTGTTTGACTTTCGTTGGGTTGTGCAGCTCCAGCCTTAGTGTGATCGTGGGCATGGATTCACCCCCTTTTCTTTTGAGATTCCACATAGCGTTTTATTGTTTCACTTGATACATTCTCTGCTGTACTAACGAAGAAAGAGCGTGTCCAAAGACTAGGCAAATGAGACAAGTGTTTAAATTCCTGTCTTAATCGTCTGGAAGTCACTCCTTTCACTCTTGCCATAATATCTGATGGAGAATCAGAAGGGAGGCAATTCAAGAACAAATGGCAATGATCAGGCATCACTTCCATAGCAAGGATGACCCAATCATTCTCTTGGCAAATTTCTTCTACTAACTGCTTGAATCGCTCTTCCACTCTGCCTACTAACACCTTTCTTCGATAACGCGGACAGAAAACAAAATGATAGTTAATCAAAGATACAGTTGTTTTCGTTCTTCGATATTCTTGTTCCATATTATTAATTGTATCAGTTTAATGGTTATACTGCAACACTTAAAGATAAAAATGGTTGCTCTAAGTAATCCTATTAAGGGATTACCGAGCAACGCCGTCTTTCATCCCACGATTGAAACCGTGGGCTTTCAGACGGCTTTTTCTGTAAGCCGAGCGCAAGGAGGAGCGGTCCGCTCCGCCTTGCGCGGCGGCGGATTCTCGTTTCCGCTGTATGGTCGATCAAGATGTTTCAGTCTTCCCGTTTGGCGTTCATGGGACGAAATGATCCGAATGAGTTTTTGGCCATGTGGATGCTATTCATATAAGATTTTTCCCGATTTCCTCATCCAACTTCGATGCACTTGCCATTCTCCTTCGGCTGTATTCTCCATAACTGCCCGCAGCTGACGAATTCATCCGTGACAAACATAAGAGCGAGAAAGCCCATTCCTTTAGGTGTGTGGAATGTCAAATTCGTCAGCTGCATCGTCTTCTTCTCCTCTCTCCGCTTTATGAAACGGACCGGAGATGTGGGGCTGGCCGAACTTGTCGAACCGTTTTCCTTTCCTGAAAAATTTGTCGTTATTTCCCTGGGAATGTTGTCGAAACGCATGATCGCTCGCCTCCATGGCTCCTGGCGAATCTTTGCTGGCGTCATGTTTCGCCGCATTCATTTCTTTCGAAGGCCGATATGTCGTGAAAAAGACGGTCAAACCACATCCTTATTCCATTTGGAAAGGCCTTTTCATCTCCACTTTCTTTTCTGATCGAATGCTGCCGTTTTGTGCATGGCGTCCATTTTTTATCACCTTTCTAACTTTTTAAGAAAAAGAATGCCGTCAGATCGCTCTTCCTGTACCTTTATGCGCTTCAAGCCTCTCAACTTGGGGAGAGGGTGTTTTCCATGGCGTTTTTGCCGCGTCATCTGCTCTTTTTGCCTCCCAGCTAGGGAACGTGCTTTTCATACTTTCAAAAGGAGTGATGCTTCTTGTGCATCCAACGACCATCTTGTGTTCCACACCTCGTTTCATGGTTGAACGGCCAGCGCCTCCCACGCGAACAACTGCCGTTTTCTGATGAAGAAATCAAAGCCGCGGTGCAAGCCAGTTGGGTTCACGAACATCCCGGCCTCATCAAAACATCAAGCGGCTGGCGCTGTATGCGCTGCGGGAATGAAGACGCGCGTCTTTTTGCATCGTTTCCATGCGCCCGCTGTGGGACGGATTGCTGCTATTGCCGCAAATGTTTGATGATGGGGCGCATCAGCTCCTGCACTCACCTTGTGCACGTGACGATGCCACTTCCGTCCGAGCGGCACGAGGCGCCGCTTGTTTGGGATGGGACGCTGTCCGCCGCTCAGGAGGATGCCGCTATGGCTGTCAAACAGGCCGTGCTCGATCGAAGCGAACTGCTCGTTTGGGCCGTATGCGGCGCAGGGAAAACCGAGATTTTGTTTCCCGCCATCGCCGCCGCGCTCGAGAAGGGCTGGCGCGTTGGCCTCGCCACGCCACGGACCGATGTCGTCCGCGAGCTTGCTCCCCGCTTTCGCCAAGCGTTCCCGCGCGTTCCGCTCGCTGTTTGGTACGGCGGAAGCGAAGAGCGCGGGCGGATCGCTTCCTTGGTCCTCTCAACCACCCACCAGTTGCTGCGGGCTTACCGCGTCTTTGACGCCATGATCGTGGATGAAGTCGATGCCTTTCCATATTCTGCTGAGCCGATGCTCGAATACGCCGTCAGTCAAGCGCGGAAAGAACAGTCGAGCCTCATTTATTTAACCGCCACTCCATCCCGCGCTTGGCAGCTTGACATTGCGCGCGGCAAGCGGCAAGCCGCCGTCATCCCCGCCCGCTACCACGGCCATCCGCTTCCCGTCCCCGTGTTCGAATGGTGCGGCAATTGGCGCAAACGGTTAGAGCGCGGCCGCTTGCCCGAAAACGTCCTTGCGTGGGTTCTCCATCGTTTGGCGCAGGGAAAACAAGCGTTTTTGTTCGTTCCCCATATCGATGAGCTTGAAGCTGTCACTCGCCTCTTGCAGCGCGTCGATCCCCGCATCGTCGGCGTTCATGCCGAAGCCCCAGACAGAGCCGAGCACGTTCAGGAATTTCGCGATGGGCGCGTGCCGTTGCTCGTCACAACGACGATCCTTGAACGGGGAGTGACGGTGCCGAACATCGATGTCGCTGTTCTCGGCGCCGAAGACCGCATCTTCACGGAAAGCGCTCTCGTGCAAATCGCCGGCCGCGTGGGCCGCCACGCCGCATTTCCGGATGGCGATGTCCGCTTTTTCCATCACGGGAAAACGAACGAGATGGTGCGGGCGCGCCGCCATATCCTCCGGATGAATGAAGAAGCGAAGAAAAGGGGGCTGTTGCGCCCATGAACTGCCTTCTTTGCCATTCTCCGTACAACCCGATCGCGAGCTGGCGCCAGCTTCTTTTCCTCGAAGACCTTGACGTCCTTTGCCCGCGCTGCCGCGGGTTGTTCAAACTCATTGACGGCCGCCTTTGCGAGATGTGCGGCCGCCCGCTTGAGGAAGCCAAGCCATCGCTGTGCGCCGACTGCCTACGGTGGCAGGAAGATGAACAGTGGGGGAGGGTGCTCGTGAAAAACCGATCCGTGTATATATACAACGACTGGATGAAAGAAGTCGTCGCCTTATGGAAATTCCGCGGCGACTATGTCATCGTCGAGGCATTCCGCCGTCCGTTTTCCCAAGCGTTTCGCCGACATTTCGGCCGCGATTGGCACATCGTCCCGATCCCGCTGAGCCCCGAACGGCTGTATGAGCGCGGCTTCAACCAAGCGGAAGCGCTCGCCCGCCTGCTTCCGTTTCCGTGTTTTCCTTGGCTTTCTCGCAAGCATTCCGAAAAACAATCGAAAAAATCGCGCCGCGAGCGGCTGGAGACCGACAACCCGTTTTTTCTCTCCGGCCATCCGCCGATAAATGGGAAGCGAATCGTTCTCATCGATGACATTTACACGACGGGCATCACCGTCCGCCACGCCGCCCGCGTCTTGCTTGAGGCGGGGGCGGCCGAGGTGGGGGCGTTGACGCTCATTCGCGCGTAACAGTGTAAACATTGGAAGCCTACGTGCCGATATAAACAGTAGCAACCCAATGGAGCGGAAGGTGAACGGGGATGGAAATTCGCAACGTTTTTACCAGACAACCGATAACGGCGCCAAATCAAACGCTGATGGTGCAAAAAGGCGAAACATACGATGCCGTCATCAAAGAAAGCCGAGACGGCGAGGCGGTCGTCGTTATCAAGGGGACCGACGTGCGGGTGCGAACGGAAGGAGAATGGCCGAAGGAAGGACGCGCAACGATCAAGATTGTCGGTGAACAAGACGGGCTTCCCGTAGCGCGCTTCGTCTCCCGCCCTCAAGAAACGGAAGCGGCCGATCGGGCAACCCGCCCCGTTGTTTCCAGTCCGTTGCCCGCCGGATGGAAACAAGTGGAATCTTGGCTGCACAAACAAGGGCAACCGCTCACGAAAGAGGCCGTCTCTACATTGCAGACATTTTTCGCCGAAGGTCCAGGCACGGTAGAACAAAAATTGGACACCGTCCACGCTGTCATCAATAAAAAACTGGAACTAACAAGCACTCACCTTTTGGCCGTTCACGAGGCATTGCATGGACAACCGTTTGGCGAGCGGTTGGTGGAGATTGTCAAGAAACTAGATCCCGCCTTCGCGTTAGGCAAACAAGAAGCACAAGGTATGGAGAACGAGACAGCCCCCAACCACTCCCTAGACATGGCTGATGATTCGGAGCGAATGCGGATGCTAGCAGCAGACACATTCACCCGCGAATCGAGCCAAGGGAAAAGAACAGCAGATGGAATCAATGAGATGGCTGTCAAAGCCGACAGACAATTCACGGACATAAGTGCATCGCTGAAAGAAGTGATCCATTCAAGCGACGAAGGACAAAAAGCAAAGGAATTTCTTCAAAAGGGAAGCACATGGCACAATTCGGCGCAAACCGTTCAGACGGAAAAGCCGTCAGCCAGTGCAACAGCCGCCCGAATCCACCAAGTGAGCGAACAAGTCGCCCGCGAGCCGAACTTGTCGAAAGCGATGGACTATGTTCGTCAGCACGTGGTCGAAGCGGTGGACGTCGACGGAAATGTAGCGGAACGGTTGGACCGTGTCTTGCGTGAGGTGGTTCAGCTGCAACGACAAGGGCTAAAAATCGAAGCCCGAGTGCGGTTGAATCAAGCGTTGATACAGATGGAACAAGAGGTTCGCGCTTCAGAGGCAGGACATCAGCTTGAACGTCGAATTTCGTATGACTCCGGAGTTCTGGCGAAGCAGATCCGAGACATCCGAACTGAGGCGGCGCGAACGCTAGATTTATCCCAAGTATTGACGCGGGTTCGTGACCAACTGGCTGAAAACAGCCAGTTGCCGGCAGCTGTACGTCAGAAGGTGGAAGCGTTGCTCAAAGAAACGGCTTGGCTGCAGCAAATCGGCCAACATGGCCTAGCGAAAACCCATCTTGTGCGTCAGCTTGCCCAACTTGAACAAGCGGCAGCTGTTGACCGTGCCATGCATCCCGCCGCTCCTGTTTCCGCGAGGCAGGCGGCGAACGCGCAAGAGACGGTGGACAGTGCGGCAGGGAAACAAACTGCACAGACTCCTGCGGCTTCACCGTTAGAGCAAATAGACAGCGCCATTGAGGACCGATTGCAACGCCACGTTTCACAGATAAACGTCCAAAGCGACACAGCAGATTTGGAACAATGGGCTGAGCAGATGAAGGAAGCCATTCGTCGGGCGATCAAACTTTTCCAACACGAACCAATATTGGACAAAGCGTTGGATGCGGTTCAGGGGAAGATGAGAGAAGCGCTTCACTCTCAACCTCACTGGAGACAATCATGGGACGATGCGTTAGCTAAAGCTATGGAACTGCAGGAAAAAGGGCGGGAGCTCGCCGCAAGGCAGACAGTGCTGAAAACGTTGAACGAGATCGAAGCGTCGCTCTCTTCCCCCTTAAACGACCGCACCGCCCATATAGATGCTTTGTTTGACGGGCCATGGCAAGCGGGTTTGCCGCTGCAAACGAAGGACTTTCTCGTGCAAACGGTCACGAAAAAAATGGCGCAGGCGGCCCGTGATTTTCAAATGGTGAAGCGCGACATTATGCGCCATTTGGAAGCGGCGCTGCAATGGACGGAACAAGGCGGACAAGGTACCCGCCTGCAAGTCAAACAACTGTTGGAAACAGCGATGAAACAACTGGACAACGCCATTTTAAAAAGCGACATCCTGCTGTTTACGGACATGGCGACAGAAAAGCAGCTGATGAAAGCAAGCTCCCAGCTGGCCGAAGCGAAAAAGCGGCTTCACCAAGGGGATGAACGCGGGGCGCGGAAGATTGTGAATGAAGTGAAAGACGTTCTGGCGAATATGGTGTTGAAACCGTCCGAAACAAAAGTGAAGCATTTTGTAGCTGGATTGGGCGAACCGCAGGCAGATTTGTCAAAAGCATTTCTCCGGCAAATGAACGAAGCGGTGCAGCCGTTCGTTGACGGACCGTCGGCGCGTCAATTGTTTGAAGCGCTCCGCCGATTTGGCTTCATGCACGATTATGAGGCGGCTGAATCGCTCGTGCAGAAAGGCGCTGACGGGGAAGGAACACCGCAGAATATGAAGGCGACGCTTCTGCAGCTTGCACAAAGTGGAAATGAGCCCATCGCCCGGCAAGCGGAACAAGCGTTAACGAATCTGACTGGTCAGCAACTGCTAAACCGATGGGACGCTGGGGCGGGCATGCAAAGCCTGTTCTTCTCCTTGCCGTTGCTATGGCGAAACGAAGTGCGGAACGTCAACGTCTATGTCAACGCCCGCCAAGATGGCGAGCGAATCGATTGGGAAAATTGCCGATTGTATTTCTTGCTGGAAACGAAAAAGTTAGGGGATCTCGGCATTTTGCTTCAGGCCAATGAGCGAAGCTTGTCCATCACCCTTCGCAACGACCGCGATGACTTTGCCGAGAAAGCCGCACCGTTCATCGATATGGCAAAAGAACGGCTCGAAGAGATCGGCTACCGCGTCACATCGGTTAACGTGACGAAACTGACGAATGAAACGAAACGGCAGGAAGAGGAAAAGCGAGCTCCATCGGCTCGTTCATCTGCGCCGTTTACGGAAAGAGGGTACGATTTTACGATATGATGGCCAAATATTTTAACCAAAAAAAGCGGAGGCAAATGAACGGCCCGACGGCGGCCGTCATTCGCTATGACGAATCTTCGGGCCAGTCGCCCATGGTTGTCGCGCAAGGAAGCGGGCATGTGGCGCAGAAAATCATTGAACTGGCGAAACAGCATCACGTCCCTATTCAAGAGGACCCATTGCTCGTGCAAAACTTGCTTCAGCTTGATCTTGGCGACCGCATTCCGCCGCAGCTGTACGCGGTCATTGCCGAAATTTTGATTTTGATTGAAGAAATTGAAAAAAATGATTAAACATTGTCGACTCATCGCCGATATAAAAGGCAGAGGGCAAATGGGGGTGCACGGCGTTGGACTTTTTAACTGAGGAATGGATTTACCAAAAAAACTCACAACAGCTGACGGCATTGTTATATGAAGGATTGATGGAATGTTTGGAAGAGGCCATCACGGCCCTTGAACAAAAAGACTATTTAAAAACGAACAAACAGCTGCAAAAAGGAAACGACATCCTCCGCCGCCTCGGCGTTGGATTGCGCTATGACGCGGGCATTATCGCCCATCAGTTGGATGCACTCTACAACTATATGGCAGAGCGCCTCATCGAGGCGAATATGAAAAAAGACGTCAAGATCGTTCGGGAAGTGCTGCAATTAACCACCACAATCGCCACCGCGTGGAACGAGGCGCTGAAAAGCGGCGCCTCCCCCGCGCAAACGGCGCTCAAGCAAAAAACAGCAGCGTACGAGCAATTCATTGCATACGAGAAATCATAAGCAAAGGAGCGGATGTTTGTGCGAATCAACCATAATATTCAGGCGCTCAACGCCTACCGCAACTTGGCGGCCAACCAATCGAACATTTCGAAAAACTTGGAGCGCCTCTCCTCTGGTTTGCGCATCAATCGGGCGGCTGACGACGCGGCGGGGCTTGCCATCTCGGAAAAAATGCGTTCGCAAATCCGCGGCTTGCAAATGGCGGAACGGAACGCGCTCGATGCGATTTCGTTGATCCAAACGGCGGAAGGGGCGTTAAACGAAGTCCACAGCATCCTGCAACGGATGCGCGAGTTGGCCGTGCAGGCGGCGAATGATACGAATACGTCAGAAGATCGGGAAGCCATTCAAAAAGAAATTAACCAGTTAACATCTGAAATTAACCGAATTGCCAACTCCACCGAATACAACACGAAAAAATTGCTCAATGAGTCCGTTTCCAGCCAAGCAAGAAGTGTGCAAATTGCTGCAGGCAGCTTTTCAGCAGGCAGCACAACGATCGATGGGACGAGCCTAAAGTTAGATCCGGAAAGCACGATTGTGGCCGGAGATTACAAGGTGAAAATCGAAGACGTTGCTACGAAGTCACTGCAAAGCACTGGCCCAGTTGCCGGCGGGGTGCAACAAATTACGTTAGACCCGACGTCGAACTTGGCGGTTGGCAGTACATATGGGGTTAAAATTGAACAACAGGACGTAAAGGTAATTACAAATAACCCAGCATTATCACCAGAGATTGATGCAGTGTCTATTGCACCGAATTCCCCGCTAAGCGATGGAACGGTGAGCTTATACATTCGTCGCACGAATGATGCGAACAATTTCCAAGCGGGCGGAACGGGTCTGATAGGAGTGCAATTTTCCACCTCTGCGGACCTAAATCCATCGGATGCGTTTACGATACGAACAAAGTCCCAAGCTTCTGGTGTGCAAAACGGGACGGCTAGTGGTCTATATATTACTAATGTCAATATTGACTCTAGCAAATTTTCATTAAAAGGAGAAGATTTCCGTCTTGTCTATGCGGAAACATCGACGGGATCCGGAATGTTTACGGTGACTTTGCAAGATAAAAATGGGAATCCTTTATCTCAGGCGGTCATCTTGGACAATAACCAACAAAACTATGAGTTTTATGATTCATTCGGCAACAAGCTCGGCGTTTCCTTTACGACGATTTCCGGTATTAACGGAGCGCTAGCTGCAGCTAACGAAAACGGAAAATACAACGAATTTGATATCGACGTCGCGCTGTCTTTGGAGAAAAATGGAACGCAAATCGGAACAGCTACCATCACTCCGACGGATGGGATGGCTGGCAATGTGACCATTAATGGCTCGGATGGGATTAGTTACACGATCAACCATAACGGATACGCCAACGCGAACATCAACCAAATGGCCACGTTTGGCGTACAGAGCACGCTTTCATACTCGACTGATGGGACAACTTTCACCACGTTTAATGCAGGTGACAATCTCACCTTAAACGGCGGCATTTTCGTTGATACAGCCGACAATATCACTGACTATGCGACAGGGGATACAACGGTACAGATTAACGTTGGCACGACTTCATCGTATACAGCGACACTCGTCGATGCATCAGGTACTGCTGTTTCTGGCGCACCGACGCTCATTGTCGACAATAACGGCACGTATTCGTTTGGCAGCGGCACAGGCGTTTCGTTTACGACTGGCACATTGTCGGCGGGAACACGGACGTTTACGGTAGGGGCAACGGTCGCGACAAAAGCAACGTTGAGCACGAACGGCGTTGAGGTCGAGACGTTGAACAATATCGCCCCAAATACGACATTGCGTTTCCATAATGGCGACCTCACGATGGACATTGGGGCGCTGACGAATGGCGAAGCTTCCTTTACGATCACAGGAGGAACGAACGACCAGTCGCTGAAAATTCAAATCGGCGCGAATGAAGGACAAATGTTAAGCGTCGGCATTGACGATATGCGTGCGCTCGCTTTAAAACTTTCCGGCAACAGCGCTGGCGGAACCGTTTCATTCACAAACCATTTAGGGGAAACCGTCACCGCCTATTATACGAGTACTGCTGGCGTCAACAATGGCGACGTGACGGAATATGCTCTTGATGTAACGACGCACGAAAAGGCGACAGCGGCTGTAAAAGTTTGTGATTATGCCATCGCCCGCGTATCGGAACAACGATCGAGTTTAGGGGCTGTGCAGAATCGTCTTGAACACACGATCAATAACTTGAAAACGGCGGAAGAAAACTTAACATCGTCCGAATCCCGCATCCGCGATACGGATATGGCGATGGAGATGGCCGAATTTACGAAAAACAACATTTTGACGCAGGCGGCGCAGGCGATGCTCGCGCAATCGAATCAGCTGCCGCAAGGGATTTTGCAGCTGTTGAAAAGCTAATCTGACCGCATCGGGCGGGGCATAAAAGCCTCGCCCTTTTCCTATCGCTGTGCGATAATGGAGGTAACGAGAGGTGATGGCGATGGAAGTGCAAAAAATCACGCGCGCTGGGCTGGTGAACGTGAGCCGCAAAGATGAAACACCGATGGAATCGGTGTCATTCACCGAAGTCATGGCGAAAACGCGCCGCAACGTCGTATGGGAGCGGATCAACGAACAAGTCCGGCAAATCGAGGAGCAAGGGAAAAAGCTCGCCGAGTCACGGACGGTTGAGGATTTGCGCAAATATAAACAGCTCGTCAAGGCGTTTTTGGACGACGCCGTGAAAAACGGCCTTCAACTTGAAGAACAGCGCGGCTTCAGCCGCGGCGGGCGGGCGCGCATTTATAAACTCGTGAAGGAAGTCGATCAAAAGCTCGTTGAACTGACGAACGAAGTGCTGCAAAAAGAGCAGCGTGGGCTCGAGATTTTGCGGCTCGTCGGCGAGATTCAAGGGCTGATCATCAATATTTATACATAATGGATCGGTGTGTTGAAACGCTCTGTTTGCCGCAGCCGGCCTAGAAGGCCTTCATGTGGCGGTTGAGGAAGCTGATTGATCAACAAAGCGATTTGATGTCGGCAATCGGGAGGGGAAGACGGTGGCAGAACTAGCAAATTGCGCGAAGTGCGGGCGGTTGTTTGTCAAACACTCCGTTCGCGACGTATGTGAATCGTGCTATCAAGAGGAAGAACGGCAATTTGAACGCGTTTACGCCTTTTTGCGCAAACGGGAAAACCGCACGGCGACGATGGCGCAAGTTGTTGATGCAACAGGCGTTGAGGAGAAGTTGATCATCAAATGGATTCGCGCGGGGCGGCTGCAGCTCGTCCATTTTCCGAATCTCGGCTATCCTTGCGACTCGTGCGGAGCGATGATCCGTGAAGGGCGGCTGTGCGCGAAATGTTTAGGCCAGCTGCAAGCCGACTTGCGCCGGGCGGAGGGGGAAAAGGAAAAAGAAGCTCGTCCCCGCCATGCGACTTATTACACCCAAGACTATCAAGAACGCTAAACATTTCCGTCAACGTTCCGATATAAACAATAGCCAAATGCAAACAAGCGCCGGTCAAGCGAGGTGAATGTGATGAAAATCCACCATATTGGACCGATGGGCGTCAACCCGTACCAGCGTCAGCTCGCCAAAACGGAGCGGCTGGCGACGGAGAAGGCGCCTAGCGATCAAGTGGAAATTTCGAAAGAAGCAAAAGAGCTGCAAGAAGCGTCAAGCTGGGAACAGGCGCGGCAGGCGAAGCTGGACGAGCTGCGGCGGCAAATCGAAAACGGCGCATACCAAGTCGACCCGCGGGCGGTCGCCAAGCGGATGATCGACTATTACCGAAACCATCGATAAAGGAAGCGGATCGTGATGACGTTTGCGGCACTCATCCATCTTTTGCGGACGCACATCGAGCTGCATGAAAGCTTGCTGGCGCTTTCGCGGCGGAAGACGGAAGCGTTGAAGAAAAACGACATCGAGGCGCTGTCGGCCTTGCTTGCCGATGAACAAAAGCATATTTTGGCCATCCGCCAACTCGAAGAACGGCGGCGGCGCTGGCTGAAAGAGGTGCTCGGCGATGAAACGGCGACCGTCGCCCAATGCGAGGCGATGGCGAAAGGCAAGGAGCGCGAGGAACTGCGTGAATGCCGTGAGCGGCTGAAACAGGCGGTGAACGCGGTGGCGGAAGCGAATGAATTAAACCGCCAGCTCATTGAGCAGTCGCTCCAGTTTGTCACCGCCATGATCGAGACGTTCACCCCAACGCCGTCCACTTACAGCTGCACGCAAGAATATGCACCGTTGCCCGACCGCCCGTTGTTTGAATCGAAAGCGTAAGGAGGAGAACGATGCTCTCGACATTTCACGGACTCGAAGCCGCCCGGCGCGGCATGATGGCGCAACAGGCCGCCTTGTATACGACAGGGCATAACATTGCCAACGCCAATACGGAAGGGTATACACGGCAGCGCGTCCAATTGCGGCCGACGCCGCCGTTCCCGACGCCTGGGCTCAACCGCCCGAACATCCCAGGGCAAATGGGGACAGGGGTGGAAACGTCGTCGGTCGAACGGGTGCGCGAATACTTTTTGGACGTCCAATACCGCGGCGAAAACAGCAAGCTCGGCTACTGGGAAGCGCGCGCCGAGGCAGCGGCGAAAATGGAAGACATCATGAACGAACCATCCGACAATGGACTGGCGAAAACGATGGACCAGTTTTGGCAGGCGCTTCAAGATTTGAGCACCCACCCGGAGAACGAAGGCGCGCGTTCCGTCGTCCGCCAGCGCGGGCTAGCCGTCGTTGAGACTTTCCATTATTTATCCAATTCACTCACGCAAATCCGCACGGACATCGGCTCGCAAATCGGGGTGGCGGTGACGGAAATCAACTCCCTTTTGAACCAAATCCGCGCCTTAAACGAACGAATTGCCGAAATCGAGCCGAACGGCTATTTGCCCAACGACTTGTATGATGAGCGGGATCGGTTGATCGACCAGCTGTCACAGTTCGTTGATATTCAAGTCGAAAAACGTCCCGTCGGGGGCAACTCTCTTCCAGCGGCGGAAGGGACGTATGATGTCTATGTGCTGGACGGGAATAACAAAGTGTATCTCGTACAAGGCCGCAACGCCTCATCGGTTTCGTTCCCCGACGGCAGCGACGTCGACGGCGATGGGGTGAAGGAAATGCCTCCCGCTTCAGGTGTCAATGCGCTCGATATAGGCGGAACAACCGTTTCCTTTTCCTCTCTTCCGAACGGCAAATTGCGCGGATTGATCGAAGGATACGGCTATCAAACCGGAACCGACGCCAGCGGCCAGCCGATCGTCAAAGGGTTGTACCCAGACATGCTGGCGAACTTGGACAAACTCGCCTATACGTTCGGCACGGTATTTAACGCCGTACACCAACAAGGCTACGGCCTGAACGGAAGCACGAATCATCCGTTTTTTGCTGGGATCGGCGCGGTGAGCGGCGCGGCGAAAACGATTCAACTGGCCGTGGATATCGGTGATTTGGCGAACATCGCCGCTGCGACGAAAAGCGGGGAAACGGGAAATGGCAACAACGCCATTAACCTGGCCAACGTCCGCAGCCTGCTTCTGTCCAATGCGACCGTTTCACTGCAAGACGGGGTCTCGGTCAATCTGGCATCGCTCAGCCTGCCGCTTTCATCGGGCACGGTCGAAACGAACTACCAAGGCTGGATCGGCCAGCTTGGCGTCGATGGCGAACAGGCGAACCGGATGAAAAGCAACAGTGAAACATTGCGCCAGTCGGTTGAAGAGAAGCGCCAATCGGTGAGCTCCGTGTCGCTTGACGAAGAGATGATGAACATGATCAAATACCAGCACGCCTATAACGCCGCGGCAAGGCAAATCACGGTGATTGACGAAATGCTCGATAAACTCATCAACGGCATGGGCGTGGTCGGAAGGTAGGTGAACGGTGATGCGCATTACGCAAAGCATGTTGGCGAACAATACGCTTAAGCAGATTACCCGAAGCTACGCCAATTTGGACAAATATCAAACCCAGCTGTCGACGGGGAAAAAAATCACCCGCCCGTCCGACGACCCCGTCGTCGCCATGAAAGGAATCGCCTATCGCGCCAATTTGGCTGAAGTCGAGCAGTTCAAACGCAATTTCTCTGAAGCGTACAACTGGGTAGAAAACTCCGATTCGGCGCTCGATAAGGCGACGCAGGCGCTCCAACGCATCCGCGAACTCGTCGTGCAGGCAAGCAACGATACATACGAAGAGACGCAGCGCCAGTCGATCGCCAAAGAAGTGCGGCAGCTGACCGAACATTTGGTCACGATCGCCAATACGAAAGTCGGCGACAAATACATCTTTAACGGCGCGAAAACGACCGAGCCGCCTGTTACCGTCAATCCGGACGGCACGATTTCGGTATCGGCCAACAGCCAACAGGTGAACATTGAGCTAGCGAAAGGCATTTACATTCCGGTCAACATTCCGCCAAGCACAGCGTTTGGAGCGGGCAGCGGGTTGTTTGCGGACTTGCAAAATTTAGCCGCTTCCTTGGAAAACCCGAATACGACAGGTGATGAGATCACGGGCTATTTGGACAAGCTCGACAGTCATATGACGAATTTGCTCGGCGTCCGCGCCGAACTTGGGGCGCGCATGAACCGGATCGAGCTGATGGAAGACCGCATCGACAGCCAACAAGTGATCGCGGAAAAAATGTTGTCGGACAACGAAGACGTCGATCTCGAAAAAGTCATCACCGACTTAAAAACGCAAGAAAGCGTCCACCGCGCCGCCTTGGCAGTCGGCGCGCGCGTCATCCAGCCGACATTGGTCGACTTTTTGCGCTAAGCTAGCTTTTTTCGCCGAATCAGCAGCTTCCAAGCAACGGTTCTCCGACTGAAAACGTTTGTGGCCGCTGTTTCTCTTTTCGCCCGCTCACGAGGCGAACCAGCCTTTGAAAGGAGGAAGGGCATGCGCATCCCGCAACTAAGGATGGAAGCGATGTACGCTCAGCTGGCGATCTCGACCGAACCCGTGCGGCTCGAGATCACCCAACCGCCCGCCGAGATGACGATCGAACAGCCGCCTGCCGACATGCGCATCGCTTCCGTTCCCGCGCGCTTGACGATCAACCAGTCGCAGGCGTGGGCGGCGGTGAACAACAAGCACGTGTTCCAATTGCTCGAAGACGCTGCCGATGACGGACGGCAAGCCGCGCTTGATTATATGGAACGCACGGCCGTTCAAGGCGACGAGCTTATGCGCATCGAAAACGGCGGCGATCCGCTCATCGAGCAAGCGGCGGCGAACAGTGAAGGCCCCCCGCTTGAGTTCAACATCGCCCTCGTCCCGCCGCCGTTTAGCGTCAAGATCGGCTACGAACCTGGGCGGCTTGACATTGACTGGCACATCCAAAAGCCGCGCATCGACGTGAGAGTGCATGAACCGATGATCCACTACAAGCGAGGAGCGGTTCGAATCGATCTCGCCCAGCGCCCGTCGCTTCACATTGACGTCGTCATTTGACGAAAATAGGAGGAACAAGGGATGAACATCGACACGAAATACCACGGAACGGTGGCGGTGAACGAGCAAGACATCGTCCACTTTCCCCACGGCCTGCCCGGATTCGCGGACGAGAAGCGGTTCGTCCTTCTTCCGCTCGCCGACACGCCGTTTGTCATCTTGCAGTCGGTCGAGACCCCTGCGCTCGGGTTTGTCTTGATCGAACCGTTTTCGTACTTTCCAACATACGAATTTGAACTGGATGAAGCGACGGTCGAACAACTTGACATCGAAAGCGAACGCGACGTCGCGGTGTACGTGATCCTCACCGTCGCCGACCCGTTTCACGAGACGACGGCGAACTTGCAGGCGCCCGTTGTCATCAACGCCCGCAAGCGGTTTGGCAAGCAAGTCATTTTGACGAACACACCGTACAAAACGAAACATCGCCTCTTCCCGGAAAAAGTGGCGACGTAAAGGAGGCGGCCCGATGCTTGTCTTAACGCGCAAAATCAAAGAAGCGATCCAAATCGGCGATGACATCGAAATCACCGTCCTCGCCATCCAAGGCGACCAAGTGAAACTCGGCATCAACGCGCCAAAACACATCGATATCCACCGCAAAGAAGTGTATCTTGCCATCCAAGCGGAAAACAACGCCGCCTCCCAAGCGTCCGAAACGTCGCTCGCCGAACTGACCGCTAAACTGAAACAATGGAACATCCCGTAAACGAATCAGGCGCCCAAGCGGCGCTTTTTTTGTCCCCATCGACAAAAAATTTAAATTTCCCTATTAAACTTCCAAAAAACGCGCCGATATAAAAAGTGAGCGCGGCTTGTGGCGAAAGGCGGCCGACTTTCGCCCCAGCCCGCCGTTCCACAAGGACGTGGAAAAAATCATTTCAAGGAGGAAGAGAACATGAGAATCAACCACAACATCGCGGCGTTGAATACGTATCGGCAACTGACGATCGGTCAAAGCGCCGCAGCGAAAAACATGGAAAAACTGTCTTCCGGTCTGCGCATCAACCGTGCGGGCGATGACGCGGCAGGCTTGGCCATCTCGGAAAAAATGCGAGGGCAAATTCGCGGGTTGGAGCAAGCGAGCCGTAATGCGCAGGACTCAATCTCGCTCATCCAGACAGCAGAAGGAGCGTTAAATGAAACGCATTCTATTCTTCAACGGATGCGGGAGTTGGCGGTTCAGGCAGCTAACGATACTAATACGGCTACGGATAGAAATGAAATTCAAAAAGAAATTAATCAGTTGGTGGATGAGATCGACCGTATTGCAAATACTACGGAGTTTAACACTCAAAAATTATTAGATGGAAGTAAAGTCGGATTAAGCGCTGCTGTAAATGGAACTGTTACTTTGCAAAATAATAGTTCTATAAGTGGTCTTACTGCTAATGTTAGCGATGCTACCTTACTTAATAAAACAGGGACTATTACGATTACTAGAACCACAAATGCTAATAATGACGCAACTGACTTTCAAATAAGCGACCCGTTAGGATTAGGTGGGATTTCCTTATCAGACACACAGACCTTAACTGGATTTGGAGACAATATATCGTTTAGCCAAGATTTGCTCAACATGAGAGTCGGAGAAAGTATTACTATCAGTGTTACGAAATATGAGGCCGCCCAAACAGATACCTCTAAAGCTATTTCTACTCAGATCGGGGCTAATAGCGGTCAAACGATGTCAATTGGTATTAATAGTATGAAAGCTGTGGATTTAGGTGTTAGAAATGGAACAACATTAGCAGCTATTGATGTAACAACAGCCGGCAAGGCTAATGCAGCGATTACTCAAATTAATAATGCAATTGAAAAAGTATCAGCAGAGCGTGCGAAACTAGGTGCTTTCCAAAACCGCCTAGAACACACGATCAATAACTTAGGCACATCTGCTGAAAACTTAACAGCTGCAGAATCCCGCATCCGCGACGTCGATTATGCCTTAGCCGCGTAAACGGCGACAGGCACAGTCGTCCTAGCTGGAAACGGCTAGGATCATCACCGGGTGAATTGCTGGGAAGCCCTGAGAGCCTTTGGCGCCACAACGGAGCTGGAAACGGCAGACGTGACGGCGGAAAAAGCCAAAGGATTGGGCAATCAGCAGCCAAGCTCCTGTCCCGAAAGGGTGGAGAAGGTTCAACGACTAGGGCATACCGCCTACGGCTTGTGCTATGGCGATGAAGCCCGTAGGGTGAAGAGGATCTCCATCGTCCTCGCTCATCCGAAGCGCCCGGCCCCTAACAGGTAAAGCTGAGGGTGAAGATGTAGTCTTGTCCCACGCCGAAAGGGTGGGTGGCACGATGGCCAAAGAAATGATGGAATTCACGAAAAACAACATCTTGGCGCAAGCGGCGCAAGCGATGTTGGCGCAAGCGAACCAACAGCCGCAAGGGGTATTGCAGTTGCTTCGTTAACATGCAGAGTGATACCGAGGGAGATTTTGTTCCCTCGGTATTTTCAAAAAATATTATAGAACATATGTTTGTGATTGTGCTATAATTAATTAAAAGAAGTGATTTACTGTGAGGTACCTTGTTGTGAATCTAAAAAGAGGAACATACCGTTCGCAAAAAAGTTTTTCAAACTTTTTATTTGTTCGAGGCAAGCGTGTGACTTCGTATTCGTCAAGATTTGGGATGACGTAGGGGTGGCCGAAGTATGGGCCTGAAAGCAAAGGCGTTCGGCTTTGGATAGGCTGATGAAACAATGGCTATTTTTCAGACGGAGACATAAAGCGTTAGCGTTTCAAATTGTATTACACTGTTGTATAGAAAACTTTAGCTTTTGAAAATATATCCGTCATAAAGGCCAGGTGTTCTTAGAAAAATGATCAGTAAAAAATGGCTGTATCATATCACCCACTATCGCAATCTTCATTCCATTTTTGCGCATGGCGGATTGCTGGCAAACAGCTTAGCCAAAACGAAAAACATACCTTATATAAATATAGCTCATGCCAGTATACAAAGCCATCGGTTGACCACCTTTGTTCCGCTGCCTCCGTATGGCACACTACATGATTATGTCCCCTTTTATTTTGCGCCCCGTTCTCCGATGTTATATGCTATAAACAAAGGACATGTCGAAGGGTATACAGGTGGGCAAGATGAGGTCGTCTATCTTTTGTCGAGGACGGACATCATTCATTCAAGCGGATTAAAGTATGTGTTTACCAATGGACATGCAATAATGGCTATGACCGATTTTTATAATGACTTAAAGGATTTGAATCAAATTGATTGGCACATTATGCGATCGATCTATTGGCGTGACACGGAAGATGATCCTGATCGCAAAAGGAGAAGGCAAGCGGAGTTTTTGGTATATGGGTTTGTTCCCATTCATCTCCTTGTAGCGGTTGCTGTAAAAAGCAGCGAATGGGAGTCGAAAGTCAAGCAAATCGTGTTGCAGTATGGTTATAAAGGTTCAGTTGTTATTCGGCCAGATTGGTATTTTTGAAAGGGTGAAGACGATGATCATCCTAAAGAAGGGAAACCTTTTGGACGATGAAGCCGAGGCGCTGGTGAATACAGTGAACTGTGTCGGTGTCATGGGCAAAGGGATTGCGTTGCAGTTTAAGCAAGCTTATCCGGAGATGTTTTCTGATTACGAAAAGGCATGCCGCCGAGGAGAAGTACGGCCGGGAAAGATGCATGTTGTGGAGACGGGGATGTTGTTGAACCCGAAGTATATTATCAATTTCCCGACAAAGCGGCATTGGAAGAGCCGCTCGCGCATGAAGGACATTGAGATTGGGCTTGCGGATTTAGTCGATGTGGTGAAAACGCTGCAAATCCGATCGATCGCTCTGCCTCCGCTTGGTTGCGGCAATGGCGGCCTTCGTTGGGAAGATGTGCGGCCCAAAATTGAGGAGGCGTTTGCCCCGCTAGAAGAAGTCATCGTGCATTTGTATGAACCGGTGGGCAGTCCTCGTCCGGAACAAATGAAAATTCGCACGAACCGGCCAAAAATGACGAGAGCTCGGGCGTTGCTCCTTCTGTTGATGAACGATTACTCGCTTCCTGGGTATCATCTGTCCTTATTGGAAGTGCAGAAGCTTGCTTATTTTCTTCAAGAAGTCGGCGAACCGCTGCGACTGCGGTTTGAGAAAGGGACGTATGGACCGTATGCCGACAATGTCAATCATGTATTGCTTCGCATGAACGGCCATTTCCTTACCGGCGTTGGCGACCGCAGCGGGAGGGCGGAAATTCGTGTATTGCCTCACGCGATCAAAGAGGCGGAGGCATTTCTGAACGGCGATCAAGAGGCGAAGGACCATTTGGAACGGGTTCGTGTTATCATTCGCGGCTTTGAGACGCCGTATGGCTTGGAGCTGCTGGCTACCGTGCATTGGGTGGTGAAAGAAAATCCGAATGGGAAGGACGATGTAGGTGCGATTGTCGATGCCATCGGCCGCTGGAATGAACGGAAAAGACGATTGTTTTCCAGAGATCATATCGTGAAAGCGTGGGAGCATTTGCGCCGGACGAACGCGTGGAGTAAATCAGGTTCGTGAATATGAACGGCTCCCGCTTCCACGCGTGAGCGGAAGTGGGGGATGAATCGGTATTCGCCATCGATTTCCCTCTTGCCTCCCACGAATCAAAGGTGTAAAATAGACAGAAATAGAACAAACGTTCCGTCAGGAAGGAGGGAAGGTCATGCACAAAGCCGATCGCTTTCGGTTGCATCCCACCCGAACATAAGCGGAGCTCATCAACCAAACGATCGGGTGTTGCTGGTTTGTGTACAATCACTTTTTGTCCGAATGGAATCAGGCGTATGAAACGACAGGGTCGGGGCTTGGCTATAACGAATGTTCCAAGCGGTTGATCGCGTTGAAGCAGACACTTCCGTGGCTGAAGGCGCCGGATTCCACTGCCTTTCAAAACGCGCTGCAGCCGTTGGACGAGGCGTGTGACCGATTCTTCGATGGAACGGCGAACGCTCCCCGCTTCAAAAGCAAAAAACACCCGAATCAATCGAGAACATGGCCAAATGTGAGAACGATTTCCTGCACAAATGGCCCACCCGCCTCATCCGCGAAAACCAAGTGGTGTGCGTGGAGGACTTGCGCGTGCGGAATAGGCAGAAGAATCGCAAGCTGGCCAAACGCATTTCCGATTCCACGTGGGGGCGCTTGCTCAACATGCTCGAGTATAAAGCGAAATGGTACGGACGGACGCTGGTCCGCGTCCACAGCATGTTTCCATCGAGTTCATTGTGCTCGTGCTGCGGGCATCGGCAGGTTGAGGTGAAATCGCTACATGTCCGCGAATGGGTGTGCTCAAATTTCTGAGCCGAACATGACCGGGATCATAACGCCGCCCGAACTATTTTGCAGGAAGGGCTTCGTTTGCTGTCTGAGTAAGACAGCTCAACCGCGGGACGCACGGGGATGGCTTGGTTGACAGCCTGCCGCAGGGCGGGTGTTCCCAAGAATCTCCTACCTCTAAGCGTTAACGTAGGTGGGAGAGCGTTCAATTCAAAACGTATGTCATAATGAAAATAAAGACTGTTGCGTGGAGGTTGTATAATGTCTGGAAAAGAAAAGGTCGTTCATTTTAAATACTTGTTTGCTGATGACTATAATCCTGTCTACGTCAATGGGGCGCACGGCGGAATTTCTCCGCAGGGGGAGATTGTTGTGAACTTTTATTTTGAACGCCGTCCCTTGCCTTACGAGGAAACATACGTGTTTGAAGGAACAGGACAGCCAGCAAGAAAGACGGATGTACGGCCTCCTGACCATGAAGAAAATATTATCCGCTATGTGTCAACTGGGGTTGTGATGAATTTGGAGACCGCGAAACTTTTTCACGAGTGGCTGGGTGAGCATATTATGATGTTGGAACAAATTCGGAACGAGGGGACACAGCAATGATTTTACGCGCAGAGAAGTCTTCATCTACTGGAATCGACGAGTATTTTCGTTTGCCGAAAACCCAAGCTGTCCGTGCCCGTTTCCCCGTTTCGGAACCATTGATTCGGGAAACAGTGGGTGAGGAACATGTTCGGTTGCCCCATGTTGAGGAAACAGCAACACCGATGAAAACGGTGATATGGCGAAATGAGCATTCTTTTGGACGGGTGACTCCCTTTATTTATGACCAAGTGCGAAAGGCAGAAAACATAGCCAAACTGCAAGCCATCAGAGAACTGGGGAACGATTGGAATGGAAATGGCGCGGATTCATTTTCCGATAAATTGATTGAGAAGGTCTTCAGTGTGATTCACACGATCATTAAGCAGCCGAAGCTGTTCCCCACAGCACGAGATAGCATTCAGCTTGAGTTTGAAAAAGAAAATGGAGATTACTTGGAGTTTGAACTTTTTGAAAACAAAATTGATGTTTTTGTGTCATATGCAGATGGACGTGAAATGGAAAAATCGATCCCATACGATGTGCGGGAGATAAATCGAATCATTGTTGACTTTTATGAAACCAGAGATCGGACGGGAAGAAAGGCTGTTTAGGGCTGTTTTTCCGAGCATTGTATGGGATGAGGAGCACAATCGTCCATCATCTGCTTTGTTCAAAGATAAGAGAGGGGTTTCTGTTGACCGAGACGGTGGATGCACGGAGGAAGAGGTCGTTTCTAGGTTTCAAGACCGTTTTGGTGTGGAAAAAGTAAAGGCTGTCGTCTATGTTGAAGCCGGTTTTTGTATGGATATCGGTGCCCATCTTGTTTATTGCCCGTCGCACCGAAATCCGTATCACGCCGAAATTCATGATTCTCCTAGTAAAACGATGTTATCAAACGCTAAAGCGAGAAAGCTGGCATTGCATTGTGCAGTTGTTTATCGCGCATAGATCTACAAGACTGGTGAAAACAAAATTTTTCTCCCCCGACAAAACCGTCCGTCTCAACGCGCAAGAACCTCTAATAAAGCGTCGGACAAAGAATCTTCATTTAGATCAATAAACCGGATGTTTGGCGGGGGAGTGGCGATTTTCCAGGCGTATTCGATGTCGTCTTTGTCACGGAGAAGGTCCGTCTTCTTGAATGCCTCAGCCGGCAAGTTGGGAAAAGAAACGGTGATGTTCGGTGACTGCGCCTGTTGATCGAATAGCAGAAATTTCACGGTTTCGTTTTTTCCGATCATATCAATTCGCCCGTTTGCGCCGATTACCTCCTTCCCGACCGGTTCGATCGTGACGATTTGGTCGGGAAAATGGAGTTGCCATTTTTCTGTCGTGTATTCCCCGAGAAGTTCTTCTTGTATTTTGATGTTTTCCCGCTTCACTGACAGCAACCCTTTTTCCTGCAATGGGGTAAGGAATGGTTCGATTTGCCTATAGAACGATTCGATTTCACGTAGCCATTGCTTTTTTAACTCCTCGCGATTGATTTGCTTTCGCTCCCTCTCTTCTTTCTTCTGTTTCAAAAACTGCTCTAAATGTTCCAACCCCAACGTACTCATCTCCTTTGCTTTTCGATACCTTTATTATACATCAATTTTTCCAAGAAGGACTCTTTCTCCGTTGCCCACCGCATTTCTCTCCTTTCCCCCCTTCACACTTCCCATGTTTCATCCGATATAAACAATAGAAAGCGTCCAAAGCAAAGGAGCGGGTTGTATGACGATTGAACGGGTGTCTTCTTCTTTTCCTTCTTATGAACCGACGCGAGCTGAGCAGGTGAATCCAAAAGTCGAAATCTTGCCGGCGCAGGCGCAAGTAGCAGAGGGGGCGTCTCCTAGTGAGAAGCTCCCGTCGGAGGAAACGCTTGAGAAAGTGGTCAACGGCTTGAATGAGCTGGTGCAGCCGAGCCATACGTCGGTTCGGTTTGAGCTGCACAAAGAGCTACATGAATATTACGTGCAAGTGATTGACGAGAAGACGCAGGAAGTGATCCGCGAAATTCCGCCGAAAAAGCTGTTGGATATGTACGCGGCGATGATGGAGTTTGTCGGGCTTTTGGTGGATAAAAAAATTTAACGGTGGTGAGTCGAAATGGCGAATACGTTGCGCATCAGCGGCCTCGCGAGCGGGATGGACATTGACAAAATCGTCAGCGATTTGATGAAAGCGGAGCGGATGCCGCTTGATAAATTGAAGCAGAAAAAGCAGCTGCTCGAGTGGCAGCGTGATGATTATCGAGAGATGAATAAGCTGCTCAGCGAGTTAGATACATCGATCTTTGATGGAATCTATCGGCAGGCGACGTTTACGAAGCAGACGGTTATCAGTTCGAATGAAGCGGCTGTTTCTGTTCGAAACATTAGCTCTACTTCCCAATTGACATCAACTATCAAAGTGACACAATTGGCAGAGAATGCTTATATGTATGGAGCTGTTGCCGTAGGCAATGCCAATTTCGATCCATCCCAAACGTTGCTTAGTCAAGATAGCAACATCACGAAAAATAACGGCTACACGTTGAGCAGCGGGACAAAGGAGATTCGCATTAAGGCGATTAAGAGCGATGGCACGATGCCGACCGAGTGGACAACGATTCAATTTGATCCGAGTGTTGATTCATTAAACTCGTTGATTAATAAAATTAATAGCTCTCAGGCCGGGGTAGTGGCTTTTTACGATAGCCGAACGGGCAGAGTGTCATTGACGGCGAAAAATACAGGCGATGCGTCAGAAGGCGCTGAAATTGTAATTGATGGTACAGCTGACAGGTTTTTGATTGACGTGTTAAAGCTACCTCAAGACAGTGATATTGCTGCTGCGACACAGGATCCGAGCAATAATACGATCATGTTGGGGAGAAAAGGAAAGAACGCTCAGTTTACAATTAACGGTTTACCAACGGAACGTCCAACGAATGTGTTTCAGATTAACGGGTATGAGTACACATTAAAGCAAACAACCGTAAGCGAAGTAACCGTGACTGCCTCGACGGACGTTGATGCCATTTTCAATTCGATCAAGTCATTCGTCGACAAATACAACGACACAATCGCCAAAATCAACGCCGAGCTGAAAGAAGAGCGCTACCGCGACTATCCGCCGCTTACCGACGAGCAAAAGGAAGCGATGACGGAAAAGCAAATTGAGCTGTGGGAAGAAAAGGCGCGGAGCGGGATGCTTCGCGGTGATTCGATTTTGTCCAGCGCCCTCAGCAAAATGCGGATGAATGTGTACACGAAAGTCGAAGGGGCGAACATCCCAAGCGGGTTCTCGCAGCTCGCGCAAATCGGGATTACGACGTCGTCGAATTACCTAGACGGTGGGAAGTTGATCATTGACGAAACGAAGCTGCGGGAGAAAATCAAGGAAAACCCCCAAGCGGTGTATCAGTTGTTTAACCAAGACGGCGCGACGGATGCGGAGAAAGGCATCGCCCGCCGCCTGCGCGATACGATCAAGGAAACGATCGGGAAAATCGAGCAAAAGGCGGGGAAAACCGTTTGGACGAACCAACAGTTTGCGATCGGGCGCGATTTAATCCAGATCAATGACCAAATTGACCGGTTTCAAGATCGGCTGAAACAGATTGAAGACCGCTACTACCGCCAATTCACAGCGATGGAAGAGGCGATTCAGCGCGCCAACCAACAAAGCATGTATTTGATGAATGCCTTTGGCGGCATGCAAAGATAACGATCAGCGGCTGTGGCATGCAGGCGTCCGTTGGCGCTTGGCCATCATCGGAAAGCGATCCGCTTCCTGATGATGGAGGTTTTAGGCTGAGACAACTGAAAAGGCGCGACGCCTCTTTAAGGGGGCGGTTTGGCTGAAAAAACGTTCTTGCCTCAGTCTTGAAACGTGTGCAGCACTTGACGTGGAAGAGGAGTGATCGGGATGGCAACGAACAATCCGTATCAACACTACCAAGCGAACGCCGTGCAGACGGCGTCGCCTGGGGAGTTGACATTGATGCTGTATAACGGCTGCTTGAAGTTTATCAAGCTCGCGCGCCAGGCGATCGAGACGGGCGATATCGCGGCGCGTAATGAAAACTTGTTGAAGGCGCAAAAGATCATTTTGGAATTGATGGCGACGCTGAAAATGGAATATGACGTCGCGAAATCGATGATGACCATGTATGACTACATCTACCGCCGCCTAGTCGAGGCGAATGTGAAAAACGATGCGGCGATTTTGGACGAGGTGGAAGGGTATGTCGTCGAGTTTCGCGATACGTGGAAGCAAGTGATTCAGCTGAACCGGCAGCGCCAATACGCGGAAGGCGGGCAGGCGTAATGGGCGTTGTGCACGATGTTTGGCGCGCAACGAAGGAGTTGCTTGAGGCGACGGCGCTGCCGTGGCCGTCCGAGGAGCGCGAAGAGCGGCTTGCGGCGGTCGATCGGCTGCTTCGGGAGCGTGAGGAGCTGCTTCGGAAGCTGCGGCCGCCATACAGCGAGGAAGAACAAGAGCTTGGCCGTGAGATTATCGTTTGGAATCAAGAGATTGAGGCACGGCTGCTTCGGGTGTGCGAAGAAATTCGCCGCGACTTGCGGATGACAGGGGCGAAGCGGCAGGCGAACGCCCGCTACGTTCACCCGTACGAGCAGCCGCTTTCGTTTGACGGGATGTTTTACGACAAACGGCGATAGGTGGAATGGATATGGCGAAATTGACGAGCGACGCGCTGGAGGTCATCCGCCAGTATGCCTCGTTGCTTGAGACGGTGGAGGAAGGGCTCGATTACGTGGAAGCGAGTTTTTCCGCCCCGCGGGGGATGCATGCGGATGTGTTGTTGGGAGACATTTTGCTGGCGCTTGGGAAAATCGGCGAGACGAACGTCTATTTAAGCCGGCTGTTTGCCGAGGAGAGCGATTTTGTCCGCCATCTCGAACGGTTTGCCGATGTGCTCGAGGCGGCGGAAGCGCTCGATGGAAAGTTTGCCGATGCGGCGGCGAAAGAGCGAATCGTGTGTGAGCGGCTGTCTCCCGCGTTTCAGGCGTGGAAGATGGCGGTAGCAAGCGGCTTGCGGCGGTATATCGTGCAGTGAGCGGCGGGGCGAATGGGCGGTGGCATCGGGTGATCGGCCTGTGAGGCATGAGGGACGAAAGCGGCGTTTATGTGGCGCCCAGCGGTGGAAAGGCTTTGAGTGCGCCGGCGTCTCGGGCGAGCAGCTGAGCCAGCTCGTTGTGCGGCGCGATGCCGCCCGTTCACGCTTGTCTTTTGGAATCGGCGGGTTCGCTGGCGAGGGATGGCGGGCGATTGGCTGGACGATAGAAATGGCTGGCCTCTTTCCTTCGGCGGGCGGATGATGTTGGGGCAACATACGAGAAAAGGGGCTGACCCAAAAGGGTAAATTTCCTTAAACAAAACACAACATATTGTTTCTTAGTGATAGTTTTATACCTATATACGGTAATGAGAAAGGGCGTCCCGATCCTTTTGGGACACCCTCTTTTCACTTCAGACGGCTTTCACGATCGTGATGTTCATCTCTTTCCGCAAGTCAATCTCATACGGGCTTTTCAGCTCCTCGCCTGCTGGGTTTTTGATGACGCGGACGATTGGGCGGAGCGGGAAGCCCGGAAACACTTGCGAGACGACGCCGACGTGCCCGGTGTTGAGCAAGACGGTCGTGGCGACCGGGTAGATGGCGATGTGAGAGAGAAACAGCTTGATCAGATCATAGTCTAAAATGCCGCCGGCGGCGGATAGGTATTCGGCTGCCTCGTGCGGCGAGTATTGTCTTCGGTGGTAGCGCGCCGATGTCAAGGCGTCAAAAACGTCGGCGATGGCGACGATGCGGGCGTATTCGTGAATTTCATCGCCCGATAAGGCGCGCGGGTAGCCGCTGCCGTCGCACCGCTCATGGTGCTGCAAGGCGCAGTGGGCGGAAAAGAGCGAAATGTTGCGCTGACGCCGCAACAGCTCGAAGCCGAGATACGTATGGCGGCGGACGATTTCCTTTTCCTCTTCCGTCAAGACTCCTTTTTTCCGCCAGAGCCCATCAGGAAGCTGCGTCATGCCGATGTCAAACAACAGCGCGCCGATGCCAAGGTCAAGCAGCTGCTGGGGGCGGTAGCCTTTGGCGATGCCGATGACACCCGCAATGGTGGCGACGTTGACTGAATGGTGGAAAAAGTATCCATTGGAAATGACCAAATCCGACAAGTTGATGAGCAAATCTTCTTGTTTTAGCAGATAATCCAAAATGTCTTTGAACACTTTTTCGTACTCTTTTCCCAAATCGAGGGAAGACACACGGCTGAGCAGCTTTTTTTGCTCAATCAAGGCCGTCATCGTCTCGTACACTTTTTTCACCGCCTGCTGGCGCACGGTCGGGCTGATGAGCGGGCGCGGGCGGATGTCATATGTTTGTTTGTCGTCAATATAAATGTATTGAACCCCTTTTTGTGCTAAAGAACGGATGTAGCCGCTTGTCAGCCGCACGCCGCGCGACAAAAGGACGCTGCCGTTGGCGGCGAACAAGTCGACAGCGAGCACGTCACCGCTTTTCGCATGGGAAATATGGACCTTTCGCATCGTTCACACACTCCGTACCTTCCACATCATAAGAAAAAACACCTATGCCTATCTTACCATATTTTCCTATGTTTTTCACAAAATCTTCAAAAATATTTTTGATTGAAACATGGATTGGATGGGTAATAAAAAAGTGTAGGGATTTACAGTTTTATAAGATAAGGAGTGGTCAGCGATGATGTATAACGTTCGCGGGGAAAACCTCGAAGTGACTCCAGCGTTGCGCGAGTACGTGGAGAAAAAAATCGGGAAACTGGAACGCTACTTTGATGGCACTGATGACGTGCATGTGCACGTCAATTTAAAAGTATACAACGATGGACAAGGGAAAATCGAGGTGACCATTCCGATTCCGCATTTGTTGCTGCGCGCTGAAGAGCGCCATGAAGATATGTATGCGGCCATCGATTTAGTAACCGATAAGCTCGAGCGGCAAATCCGCAAACATAAAACGAAAGTCAATCGGAAGCTGCGCGACCGCGAGAAAGAAGCGAAGCTGGCTGCCCCTGTCTCGATCGGCGCTTCCGCGGCGGAGAATGAAGAGGAGTTTGAAATCGTGCGCACGAAACACTTCAGCTTGAAGCCGATGGACAGCGAAGAAGCGATTTTGCAAATGAATTTGTTGGGGCACAACTTCTTCATTTTCACCAACGCGGAAACAAACCGGACGAACATCGTCTACCGCCGCAAAGACGGAAAATACGGATTGATCGAGGCGAATTGAGCAGCCTCCCTATGCGCATCCCCTGCTTTTTTTGGCAGGGGATGTTATAATATGCATGAGAAAAATCAAAATGGGGGAGAGCGATGGAGGAACTGTTGCGTCAAATCTTGTCCAAGTTGGACAACATGGAAAAAGGATTTTTGGCGTTCCAAGAAGAAACTCGCCAACGGTTTGAGCAGATGGATGGCCGTTTGACGGAGATGAACGGACGCCTCGTCGGCCTCGAACAGGAAATGGGCGCGGTGAAAGAGCGGTTAGACCGTGTGGAAACGCGATTGGGCGGCGTAGAGACCCGGTTGGACGGCGTGGAAACGCGGTTGGATGGCGTGGAGACCCGGTTGGACGGCGTGGAAACGCGGTTGGATGGCGTGGAGACCCGGTTGGACGGCGTGGAAACGCGGTTGGATGGCGTGGAAACGCGGTTGGATGGCGTGGAAACGCGGTTGGATGGCGTGGAAACGCGGTTGAATGGCGTGGAGACCCGGTTGGACGGCGTGGAAACGCGGTTAGATGGCGTGGAGACCCGATTGGACGGCGTGAAAACGCGGTTGAATGGTGTGGAGACCCGGTTGGACGGCGTGGAAACGCGGTTAGATGGCGTGGAGACCCGGTTGGATGGTGTGGAAACTGAATTGACGGAAGTGAAAGAGACGCTTCATCGGGTCGAAACGCAGCTTGTGGATGATGTGCAAATATTGTTTCGCAAAATTCATGAAAAAGTTGAGGAGAAAAGTTTTGAAATTTATGCGCTGAACCGGCGGCTTCACCATGCGGAAGCGGCGATTGAGCAGCTTCAGTCCAAGGCGTGATTCCCTCTTTTGGACATGCCCCTCTCTAAGCCTGTGCAACAGTTGTCACCTATCCCTGTAAATGATATGATGAATAAGTGAGTCCATGAAAAATAAGGAGCGTTTCCTATGCTTGGAGTCTTAAAAAAAGTATTTGACCCGAACAAGCGTCAGTTGGCAAGGCTCGAGAAAATTGCGGATCAAGTGGATGCGCTCGGTCCGGAGATGGCCCGACTGTCCGATGAACAGCTGCGGCAAAAAACCGAGGAATTCAAAGCCCGCTACCAACAAGGCGAATCGCTCGATGATTTGCTTGTTGAGGCGTTTGCCGTTGTGCGCGAAGGAGCGAAGCGCGTCCTTGGCTTGTACCCATATAAAGTGCAAATTATGGGCGGCGTCGTCTTGCATGAGGGCGACATCGCCGAGATGAAAACCGGGGAAGGGAAAACGTTGACGGCGACGATGCCCGTCTATTTGAACGCCTTGACGGGGCGCGGCGTGCATGTCGTGACGGTCAACGAATACTTGGCGACGCGCGATGCGACGGAAATGGGCAAACTGTATGAGTTTTTAGGCATGACCGTCGGCTTGAACTTAAGCGGCATGTCGCGCGAGGAGAAGCAGGCGGCGTACAACGCCGACATTACGTACGGGACGAACAACGAGTTTGGCTTTGACTATTTGCGCGACAACATGGTGCTCTATAAAGAGCACATTGTGCAGCGGCCGCTCTATTATGCGATCATCGACGAGGTCGACTCGATTTTAATCGATGAAGCGCGGACGCCGCTCATCATTTCCGGCACGGCGCAGAAGTCGACCAAGCTGTATGTGCAGGCGAATGCGTTTGTCCGCACGTTGCGCAAAGATGTCGATTACACATACGATGAAAAAACGAAAAGCGTCCAGCTGACGGAAGAAGGGATCAACAAAGCGGAGCGCGCGTTTGGCATCGACAACTTGTTCGATTTGAAACACGTCACGCTCAACCACCATATTCAGCTGGCGCTGCGGGCGCACGTGACGATGCAGCGCGATGTCGACTATGTCGTGCAAGACGGAAAAGTGATCATCGTCGACCCGTTCACCGGGCGCTTGATGCACGGCCGCCGTTACAGCGATGGGCTTCATCAAGCCATTGAGGCGAAAGAGGGGCTCGAGATTCAAAACGAGTCGATGACCTTAGCCACGATTACGTTCCAAAACTATTTCCGCATGTACGAAAAATTGGCGGGGATGACGGGGACGGCGAAAACGGAAGAGGAAGAGTTCCGCAACATTTACAACATGCGCGTCGTCGTCATTCCGACGAACCGCCCGGTCATCCGCGAAGACCGTCCGGATTTGATCTACCGGACGATGGAAGGGAAATTCCGCGCCGTGGTCGAGGACATCGCCGCCCGCCATGCGAAAGGGCAGCCCGTGCTCGTCGGCACGGTGGCGATCGAAACGTCCGAGATGTTGTCGGAGATGCTGAAAAAACGCGGCATCCCGCACAACGTGTTGAACGCGAAAAACCATGCGAAAGAGGCGGAAATCATCGCTCAAGCAGGGCAAAAAGGCGCGGTGACGATTGCGACGAACATGGCCGGGCGCGGGACGGACATTAAGCTTGGCGAAGGGGTCAAGGAGCTTGGCGGGCTCGCTGTCATCGGCACGGAGCGTCACGAAAGCCGGCGGATCGACAACCAGCTGCGCGGCCGTTCCGGGCGTCAAGGCGACCCTGGGGTGTCGCAGTTTTACTTGTCGCTTGAAGACGAATTGATGCGCCGTTTCGGCTCGGAAAGCTTAATGGCGATGATGGACCGCCTTGGAATGGACGACTCGCAGCCGATCCAAAGCAAAATGGTGACGAAAGCGGTCGAGTCGGCGCAAAAGCGGGTCGAAGGCAACAACTTCGACGCCCGCAAACAGCTGCTTCAATATGACGATGTCCTGCGCGAGCAGCGGGAAATCATTTACCGCCAGCGCTATGAAGTGCTCGATTCCGACAACTTGCGCGGCATTATCGAAAAGATGATCCAATCGGTGATCGAGCGCGTCGTCAACGCTCATACGCCGAAAGAAGAGGTTCCGGAAGAATGGAATTTGAAAGGGCTCGTTGAGTATCTCAACGCCCATCTGCTTCCGGAAGGGGATGTAACGGAAGCTGACTTGCGCGGCAAAGAGCCCGAAGAGATGATCGAGCTCATTTGGGCGAAAGTGAAGGCGCGCTATGATGAGAAAGAAGCGCAAATCCCGCCTGAACAAATGCGCGAGTTTGAACGCGTCGTCGTCTTGCGCGCTGTCGATATGAAATGGATGCACCATATCGACGCGATGGAGCAGCTTCGCCAAGGCATCCATTTGCGCGCCTACGGGCAAGTCGACCCGCTGCGCGAATATCAGATGGAAGGCTACGCCATGTTTGAGGAGATGATTGCGGCGATTGAAGAGGAAGTCGCCACCTATATTATGAAGGCGGAAATTCACCATAACCTTGAGCGCCAAGAGGTGGCCAAAGGCGAAGCGGTTCACCCGAAAGAAGACGGCGAAGAACCGAAGAGAAAACCGGTCCGCAAGGCGGTGCGCGTCGGCCGCAACGACCCGTGCCCGTGCGGGAGCGGGAAAAAATATAAACATTGTTGCGGAAGAACGGTGTGACCGTTTATAAATATAAAAGGGAAGCTCTGCCTCCCTTTTGAATGGCAGACATTCATCGTTGGCATACTATAATTTATTATGAGGTGAGGACAACATGATCGATTTGGTGGAAATCAAGCAAGAGCTTGAGAAAATGGCTAAGCGATTAGCGGAAATCAGGGGGTCTCTTTGACCTCGAAGCGAAGCAGGCGCGCATTCGCGAATTAGAAGAGCAAATGGCCGCGCCAAACTTTTGGGATGATCAAAAGGCGGCGCAGGCGGTCATTTCCGAAGCGAATGCGCTCAAAGATCTCGTCGAGGAATTTTCCTCGCTTGAAGAACGGTTTGACAACTTGGAAGTGACGTACGAATTGCTCAAGGAAGAGCCGGATGACGAGCTCCAAGCTGAGCTCGTCGAGGAAGCGAAAAAGCTGATGAAAGACTTCAGCGAGTTCGAGCTGCAGCTGTTGCTCAACGAGCCGTACGACCAAAACAACGCCATTTTGGAGCTCCACCCGGGCGCGGGCGGCACGGAATCGCAAGACTGGGCGTCGATGCTTTTGCGCATGTACACGCGCTGGGCGGAGAAAAAAGGGTTTAAAGTCGAGACGCTCGATTACCTCCCGGGCGAGGAAGCCGGGATTAAAAGCGTCACGCTACTCATTAAAGGGCACAACGCCTACGGCTACTTAAAGGCGGAAAAAGGGGTGCATCGGCTGGTTCGCATCTCACCGTTTGACGCCTCAGGCCGCCGCCATACGTCGTTCGTGTCGTGCGAGGTTGTGCCGGAAATGGATGATAACATTGAAATTGAGATCCGGCCGGAAGAGCTGAAAATCGACACGTACCGCTCAAGCGGCGCGGGCGGGCAGCACGTCAACACGACCGACTCGGCCGTGCGCATCACCCACTTGCCGACCGGGATCGTCGTCACGTGCCAATCAGAGCGGTCGCAAATCAAAAACCGCGAAAAAGCGATGAATATGTTGAAGGCGAAATTGTACCAAAAGAAACTCGAGGAGCAGCAAGCCGAACTCGCTGAGCTGCGCGGCGAGCAAAAAGAAATCGGCTGGGGCAACCAAATTCGTTCGTACGTCTTCCATCCGTATTCGCTTGTCAAAGACCATCGGACGAACGTCGAGGTCGGCAATGTGCAAGCGGTGATGGATGGGGAAATTGATGTGTTTATTGACGCGTATTTGCGTGCGAAGTTGAAGTAAAGGGCGATCATCGGATCGTCCTTTTTTCGCCCCAAAATCATGTTTTGGCCTTTTGACGCGTCTGTGCTTCCGTGGTACGCTGAAGGCAACGGAAGGAAAAAGGAGGGCGATGGCATTGGCTGTACGCAAACAATTGCTTTACGAATTGATTGATCGGCTGAACGAGGCTGATCATCAAACGGCGTACGATTTTTTGACGTACTTGCTTGATCGGTCCAGAAAGGAACGAATGGTATGGGAGCGGATTGACGAAACAGATGAAGAAGAAGCGTTGACGAAAGAAGAGCGCCAGCAGCTGCAAAGCGATGAAGGATATATCACCGGGGGAGAAGCCAAGCGTGAATTCGGGCTACAAGTTGATTTACCGTAGGGCCGCAGTCAAATTCATCGTTAGGCAAGAAAAAGAGGTTCAAGAACGGTTGGCCTCTGGGTTGCAAGGGTTGCTTGCGATCCCGCCGCAGGGGGATATTAAAAAGTTGAAGGGGCAGGATGGATTATATCGGATGCGAATCGGAACATATCGTGTGTTGTTTCGCATCGATCATGATGAACGAATCATCTATATTGAGGCGATCGGCAACCGCGGCGATGTGTATTGAGGCTTGTATTTTTTGGCTAGGGCGATCATCGGATCGTCCTTTTTTCCTTTAGCATAGCAGACCATTATCGCGTTAATCGGCTGTCATTTACTTGCCAAAACGGGCATGCTATACTCACAGAGGAAGGTGGGGAAGCATGCGGAAGCGAAGAGAGAAGACCATGCCTCCGGCGGTGGAGGCGGCTTTGGAGTATGCGTATGTTCTTATCGGCGCGGCGATCGTCGCTGTGGCGTTTAACGTGTTTTTGCTGCCAAACCGGATTGCCTCAGGCGGAGTGAGCGGCATCAGCACGATTATGCACGCGTTGTTTGGCATTGAGCCTGCCTACGTCCAATGGGCGCTCAACATTCCGCTCTTTATCGCTGGCGTTGTGCTTTTGGGCCGGCAGTTTGGCGTGAAAACGTTCGTCGGGACGGTGTTCTTGCCGCTTGTCGTCTATTTGACGAAAGGGATGGAGCCGGCGACGACGAATCCGCTTCTTGGCGCGATCTTTGGCGGCATCGGCGTCGGGCTTGGCCTCGGCGTTGTCTTCCGCGGCCGGGCGTCGACCGGCGGCACCGATTTGGCAGCGCAAATCATCCATAAATATACCGGGCTGTCGCTTGGCATGTGCGTCATTTTGATCGATGGCTTGATCGTTTTGACCGCGGCGTTTGTGTTTGATATTGAACGGGCGCTCTATGCGTTGATCGCGTTGTATGTGACAAGCAAAACGATCGATCTCGTCCAAGTCGGGCTTGGGTATTCGAAAATCGCTCTTATTATTACAAAGGAAGAAGAAAAAGTGCGCCGCGCCATTTTGCACGAAATCGACCGCGGAGTGACGCGCTTGCCGGCCTATGGCGGCTACACGGAACATGAACGGCCGATGTTGATGTGCGTCGTCGCACAATCGGAGTTCACGAAATTGAAACAATTGGTCCGAACCATTGATCCGACAGCGTTTGTCATTGTTGCGAACGCCGCTGAGGTGCTCGGCGAAGGATTTCAACGTACGTAAAACGGAAGAAATCGGTTATAATAAATGAGAACGAAATTTTTGTTTTTAGGGGGAGTTCGCCATGAAATGGAAATTAGCGACGATGTTCCTTGGCGTTTCGCTCGCGCTTGCCGCGTGCGGCGGTGGCGGGGACAATGCCGGGGAAAAAAACGGCGGCAGCAACGGCGGAGGGGATACTGCAGCGGCTGCCGAGCAAATTTTTAAACAAAACTGTGCGTCCTGTCATGGACAAGACTTGTCGGGCGGGGTCGGCCCGAACTTGCAAAAGGTTGGAAGCAAGTATTCCAAAGATGAAATTAAAAACATTATCGTCAACGGCCGCGGCGCGATGCCGGCAGGAATCATTAAAGGGGAAGACGCCGACAAAGTGGCGGAATGGCTGGCCGCGAAAAAATAATGGACGGATGTTTCTGACTCTTTGAAAGGAAAAGATCGTTCACTCAAGAAAGGTGCACCGCCTTGTTCGCTCAAGAACGAGGCGGTGTTTTCTGTTTTTGAACCTTTTGTCCTAGTTTCCCCAGGGTTCCTCCATTTGAAATATAAATGTAAAATTCGACAGCGGAAAATCATGCTATAATAATCCTTGCGGAATTTTGCAAGATTCATTCGAAACAGCTCGAGAAATGACAGCAAGCTATAAAGATGCAACGAGACCGTTTAACATATGCTTGACGGAAAAGTCGTTTATCCATTTTCGACTGTCGAGGGCAAGCCTGTGGCTTGCCCCCGTCACGCCAAGGCGTGGCGGGAGGCCGAACAACCGCTCGCTTCACAGCCCCATGCATGGGTCTGAAAGCAGCGTTGTTCGGTCGCTCGACAGTCGATCAAATGCTCGAAGCCGCAAATGTTAAAGCTTCAAGTTGCATCTATATAGTCGAAAATAGGTGATGATGATGATTGAAATGCAAGATGTGTACAAAACATATCCAAACGGCGTTGTGGCGCTGAACGGCATCAACGTCCGCATCAAGCAAGGAGAATTCGTCTACGTCGTTGGGCCCAGCGGAGCTGGGAAGTCGACGTTTATTAAAATGATGTATCGCGAGGAAAAGCCGACGAGCGGGACCATTATGGTCAACGGCGTCAACCTTGCCAAGCTCAAAGACAGCAAAGTCCCTCTTTTGCGCCGCCATATCGGCGTTGTGTTCCAAGATTTCAAGCTGCTTCCGAAGCTCAACGTTTACGAAAACGTTGCCTTTGCCTTGGAAGTCATTGAAGAATCGCCGAAAGTGATCCGCAAAAAAGTGATGGAAGTACTCGACCTAGTCGGCCTCAAGCATAAAATCCGCTCTTATCCGAACGAATTGTCCGGGGGCGAACAGCAGCGCGTCTCCATCGCCCGCTCAATCGTCAACTCCCCGAAAATCGTGATTGCCGACGAACCAACAGGAAACTTGGACCCGGAAACCTCATGGGGCATTGTGGAGCTGTTTGAAAAAATCAACGACCGGGGAACGACGATTGTGATGGCGACCCACAACAAAGAGATCGTCAACGCGACCCGGCGGCGCGTCATCGCCATCGAAAACGGGAAAATCGTCCGCGACGAGGCGAAGGGGGAATACGGCTATGACGCTTCATACGTTTAAGCGCCACGTCCGGGAGAGCATCAAAAGCCTTGGCCGCAACGGTTGGATGACGTTTGCGTCCGCGAGCGCCGTCACGGTGACGCTGTTGCTTGTCGGCGTCTTTTTTGCCGTCATGTTCAACATCAACCATTTTGCCAAAAAAGTCGAAAACGATGTGGAAATTCGCGTTCATATCGAGCTGACGGCCGACAGCCGGCAAAAAGACGCCTTGCGCCGGCAAATTGAAGCCATTCCAAATGTCAAGGAAGTCCGCTATTCATCGAAGGACGAAGAGCTGAAGCGGCTGATCAAAAGCATGGGGGACGAAGGTTCGTCGTTCCGCTTATTTGAGCAGGACAACCCGTTGAGCGACGTATACGTCGTGAAAGCGGCCCATCCGCAAGATACGGTGAAAGTCGCGAAGCAAATCGAAACATTGCCGTTCGTCCATAAAGTCAACTATGGCCAAGGGACGGTCGAGAAGCTGTTTGATGCGCTGAAAGTGGCGCGCAACGTCGGGCTCGTGCTCATTCTCGGATTGTTGTTTACGGCGATGTTTCTCATTTCCAACACGATCAAAATTACGATTTTCGCCCGCCGCCGCGAAATTGAAATTATGCGGCTCGTGGGCGCGACGAACGGGTTTATCCGCTGGCCGTTCTTTTTAGAAGGGTTATGGCTTGGAATGCTCGGCGCTCTCTTCCCGATCGCGGCGCTTTCGATCGTGTACTACAATGTGTATCAAGTGTATGAACAGCGGGTTTCCCTGCCGTTTTTTGAACTTCTTCCATTTTCTCCGTTCATGTGGCAGTTGAGCGCACTGTTGCTGGTGATCGGCGCCGGCATCGGCATTTGGGGAAGCGTTATGTCGGTGCGCAAGTTTTTGAAAGTGTAAAAAAAGATTCATAGGGAGAGGGGAAAGCGATGAAAAAGAAAAACATGATGGCGCTCGCCGTCGCCGCGGCGCTCGGCCTTGGCGTTCTGCCACCGGCGGCGAACGCCGTCAGCACTCGTGATATCGAACAAAAGCGAAGCGAAATCGACGCGCTTCGCTCGAAGCGGTCAGAGGTGCAAGAAAAGATCAGCGAGGCGCAAAAAAACATCGAAGCCCTTCAGTCGCAGCAAAAACAAGTCGCCAACGATATTGAAAAGCTGAACATTGCCATTGAGGAAACGAGCGGCAAAATCCGCAACGTCAGCGCAGATATTGACCAAACGGAGCAAGCCATTGACCAATTGAAACAAGAAATTGCCGAAATTCAAGAACGGATTGAAAAACGAAATGAAATTTTGAAAGAGCGGCTTCGTTCCTTGCAGGAAAACGGCGGGGCGATCAGCTACTTGGAAGTGCTGCTCGGCGCACAAAGCTTCAGCGACTTCATCGACCGGATGAGCGCCGTAACGACGATCATGGAAGCGGACCAACAAATCATCCGCGAGCAGGAAGCCGATAAAGCGTTAAAAGAGAAAAAGGAAGGCGAATTGACGGAGAAGCGGAACAAGCTGCAAGCGGATTTGCAAGAATTGAAGCAGCTGCAGGCCGAGCTGGCCGGCCAGCTGGAACAAAAAAATCGCCTGATGGCCGATTTGAAGCAAAAAGAGGAAGAAGAGCATGATCATAAGATGGCGCTCGAAGAAGAAAAAGAACTGATCGCCAAACAAGAAGCGGCCGTGAAAGAGCAGCTTGCCGAACTCGAACGGCAAAAACGGGCCGAAGAAGAAGCGAAACAGAGAGGACGTACATATGCTTCGCCAAACGGTGGAGGAGCGTCATCAGGAGAAGCGCCATCCGGCGGCAGCACGCCGCCTGTATCGAGCGGGGCGTTCACTCGCCCGGCCAATGGACCGATCACCTCGGGCTTTGGCTACCGGTTTGGCGGCACGGACTTCCATCCGGGGGTCGACATCGGCAAGCGAGCTCCCGTTGTGCCGGTTGTCGCTGCAGCGGACGGCATTGTGTTCCGCTCCTACTATTCTAGCAGCTACGGCAACGTCATTTTCATCAGTCATGTGATTAATGGGCAAACATATACGACCGTGTACGCCCATTTGGAAGCGCGTCTTGTTGGCGAAGGGCAGCACGTTCAAAAAGGGCAAGTGATCGGCTATATGGGCAATACAGGGAATTCGACCGGTCCGCATCTTCATTTTGAACTGCACCGCGGCGGCTGGAACGAGGCGAAAACGAATGCGGTCAATCCGCTTGACTATATTCCTTTCTAATTCCGAACCGTATGTGGCATTGCGCAACTTGTCTGTCTTTTGGCGGGACAAGTTGCGTATTTTTTTGATTCATTCGACATCATCGGACAGGGAATCTCCATCCCCCCTTCCAATCTGATTCCAACTGCATGATTGGTTGCTATCTCCAGCGTCCGTCTGTCTTCAAAGCCATGATGCGCGAATGCGAACAGCGCTTTTTGGCGCACGGAGAGATCACAGCTACTTACCATTGCCTATTGATCCGTATGACCCGCTGTTAAGGCGGGGATTTTTTATGGTTTTGGGCATTGCTTGGCCAATCATCAAGAGAATGGTTTTGCCGCATAACATTCTCCCACTTGACTCTGTACCTTAGTCTATCGTTTATAATGTTGAGCAAAGACGGGAACCCCCCGTCATCGCAAGGAGGGAGAACGATGGAAATGGTCAAAAATCGTTTTGGGCCGTGCTGACACTGCTCAGCTGCCCGTGTCATCTGGCGGTTATTCTGCCGTTGTTGGCCGGAACATCGGTCGGTGCGTATTTGATCCGACACCAAAGCCTTGCCATCGGCCTTTTTACGGTTTTGTTTTTCTTTTCGCTGATGATGATAGTTGCAAAGCGAAAGCCAATGCGATCAGGTGAAACGGAAAGCTGTGACCCAGAGAAAACGGGAAACGGCCATGGGGCGTGCTGTGCCCCCTTCCGAACGAATCATGAGGACGAGTGATATAGGTTTCGTGATCGAGGATCTGAACAAAATAGGAAAGAGACATTTGTTGATAAGGAGTGTTTTTTGCCATGAAAACATATCGAATGACCGTCCAAGGCATGACATGCGCCGGCTGTGAACAACATGTCGCCGCAGCGCTGAGCGCGATTGGGGCCAAGCTGATGGATGTCAGCTTCCGGCGCGGTGAAGTGGTATTCGCGCTGCCTGAGGGCACGGACGTTGACATGGCGAGACAAGCGGTCAAAAACGCCCATTACGAGCCGGGGGATATCGAGGAGATCACCGCGCCAGCCAGCCCTGTCATCGCTGGCGAGGGAGAGTATGACTACATCATCATCGGTTCCGGCGGGGCGGCGTTTTCCTCGGCGATCGAAGCGGTGAAATACGGGGCGAAAGTGGCGATGGTCGAGCGCGGCACGGTCGGGGGGACGTGCGTCAATATCGGCTGCGTGCCGTCGAAGACGCTGCTTCGGGCCGGAGAAATCTATGCGTTGACGCGAAATCATCCGTTTCTCGGCCTGCATACATCCGCTGGTCCGGTTGATTTGGCGCCGTTAGTGAAGCAAAAAAATGAACTGGTCGAGCAGCTTCGCCAAGCGAAATATGCGGACTTGATCGGAGAGTATGGGTTCGATTTCATCCAAGGGGAAGCCCGATTTGTTGGGCGCCAAACGATTGAAGTGAACGGCCAAACGCTGTCGGCGAAACGGTTTTTGATCGCGACAGGCGCTTCCCCGGCCGTGCCGGATATTCCGGGGCTTCATGATGTCGACTACTTGACCAGCACGACCTTGCTTGAACTGAAAAAAGTGCCGAAGCGGCTCGCGGTCATTGGCGCTGGCTACATCGGGATGGAGTTGGGACAGCTGTTCCATCATCTCGGCTCCGAGGTGACGTTGATGCAGCGAAGCCCGCGCCTGTTGAAAGAATATGAGCCGGAAATTTCCGAAGCGGTGACGCGGGCCCTCGCGGAACAAGGCATCCGCGTCATCACCGGCGCTTCGTTTGAACGGGTCGAACAAGACGGGAATACGAAAAAAGTGTATGTGAATGTAGACGGCCGCACCCGGGTCATCGAAGCGGACGAATTGCTCGTGGCTGCCGGGAGAACGCCGAATACGGCGGCGTTGAACTTGCCGGCAGCCGGCGTGGAAGTCGGGGAGCGCGGGGAAATTTTGATCGACGAATACACACGGACGACGAACCCGTCGATTTATGCGGCAGGCGATGTCACGCTCGGCCCGCAGTTCGTCTATGTCGCGGCCTATCAGGGAGCCGTTGCCGCGGCCAATGCCGTCGGCGGGCTGAACAAGCGCTGGGATACGGCCGTCGTTCCGGCGGTGACGTTCACCCATCCGGCCATCGCCACCGTCGGTTTGACCGAGCAGCGGGCGAAAGAAAACGGGTATGACGTGAAAACGTCCGTCCTGCCGCTTGAGGCGGTGCCGCGCGCCATCGTCAACCGGGAAACGACGGGGGTGTTTAAACTTGTCGCTGAGGCCCATACGGGCAAGCTGCTAGGCGCCCACATCGTCGCGGACAATGCCGGCGAGGTCATTTACGCCGCAGCGTTGGCGATTCAATTCGGATTAACGATCGACGACCTTCGCCGAACGTTGGCCCCGTATTTAACGATGGCGGAGGGGCTGAAGCTGGCGGCGCTTACGTTTGACCGAGACGTTTCGAAACTGTCGTGCTGCGCGGGATGAAGCCTTCGAACGGGGGCCGCCGTTTCGCGGAGTGTTACGAAGGGGTTGGAACCGATTGTTGTTGCGGTTGCGACTAAGCTTAATGGGGAGCGGTCCGTTTGGCGGAACGCCTCCTCAAGCATGGAAGAAATGCGGGCTAAACTTCAATATTGACTTGACCCTGTACTATAGTGCGGGGGTTATACTTTTTGATGAGGTGATTATGTGATACATTACCGCATCGGCGAGCTGGCAGAAAAATGCAATGTTAATAAAGAAACGATCCGGTATTACGAACGGAAGGGGCTTATTCCAGAAACGGAGCGGACAGAAGGCGGATATCGCCTGTATACGGAGGAAACGGTCAGGCGAATTCAGTTTATTAAGCGGCTGCAAGGGCTCGGATTCACCTTGGCGGAAATTGATAAACTGCTTGGCGTTGTCGATCGGGATCGCGATCGATGCAAAGACATGTACCGCTTTGTTACGCAAAAGATCGAGGAGATTCAAGCCAACATTCGCGATTTAAAGCGGATCGAAGCGATGCTCCAGCAGTTAAAGGAATGTTGCCCTCATGAAGACAATTTATATAACTGCCCGATTATTGACCTATTGCTGGAAGAACCCTCGGATGAGGGAAGGCATGGAGAATGAGAGACTGTTTACTTGCTAAAAGAAAGAGGAGATAGGCAACGGCTTTGTTATTGATCGGTTCGGGTGTTTATTTTACTATGGAATTTTAGCCGCAACAGTCCCGTGCGTCCTTCACTGGCAACGGGGGAAGAAAAAAGGACGATAAGGAAATAGGTGGTGGGAAGCTCCAACAAAAATACGGCTGCCCTCATTAGCCGGTTTCCCGGCCTTTCGGGCAGCTGCTTGTCTGCTTAGGACGCGATTATTCGCTGATGTTGCCATCATCGTCGCCTACATTACCGCCATCGTAGTCATCATCGTCTTGGTCGTGATTTTGATCATGACCGTCTTGATCATGGCCTTGGTCATCGTCATCTTGATCATCGCCGGGTTGCCCAGCATTTTCTCCTTTGTCCTCATCTTGCTTGACGGAAAGTTTCCGCGCCCGGCCGCTTCCGTATTTCCACTCGAGTTCAAGGCGGAACGGGGTATCAAGGGAAAAGAGAGTTTGGATTTTGGCGATTACTTCATCGTTTGACAGCGACGGTGATGCTTGCAAGTCGTTAATGAGCGACTGGACATCATTTGTTGTCACTTCACCCGTCTGGTCTTTAATGTGCAAATGGGAATGGCGTTCAGACCAATGATAGTCGATTTTAATCGTTTGGTTAGCCGCGGTTTTCATTTGTAGCTCAAGTTTTTGGACGACGTTAGCCAGTTGGGCTTTTCCTTTCTTCTCTGCTCCGTCCTTGACATGATCGTTGTCGCTGTCGGCATCTTCCGGTTTAGTGCCGAGCGCTACCTCGGCGCTGTTTGTCAGCCCATCGCGGTCGGTGTCTTCGTCCCCATCTAATATTTTATCTTTGTCCGTATCTGTTTTCGTCGGATTCAGACGGAGGTTGTATTCCACTCGGTTGGTTAAGCCGTCGCGGTCTTTGTCCTGGTTGGCGACGTTTTTCCCTAGACCGAGTTTGTACTTCAGTTCCCAATCATCCGGGATGCCGTCTTTGTTTTTATCGGCCCATTTTGGCTTGGATTGTTGTTTCCCCTTGGCTTCGGCTGTTGCCCACCCTGATGAAAACAGCAATGTAGCAACGAGGCACCCAACTAGCATTCGCTTCATGCTTTTCTTCTCCCTTCATCAATTATGGATTGAAGATACGTTCGGCAGCTGGCTGGCATAGCGTCTTTCGCCGTAGCCCCTGTAGCTTTGCGCCACGCTGTTTCCAACGCTTTGCCTTTTCGCCGTATCTCCTCGCAGGAGACTCGCAGGAGAAGATGCGGCGGTAATCTATCTTCACTATAAGTTGTCCTACGATCTGAGGTAAATCATCCATTTGTCCTATTTTTCATCCGTTCCAAAGTTGACTGGCAAAACGGTTTTTTATATAATAATCTCGAATTCGAGATTTTAGAACCAATCAAATTGATGTAGAACTTCATGCTGGCTAGCCCTCCAAGGAGGCCGGTGAGAAACGTCCATTTCCCCTAATATCGATGATTCTTGAGTGGAGGGAAGAGCAACATTTATATATAAGGCTTCTCCGTTTGAGAAGCGACATGATTGAACCGCATTTCCTGTTGAATCACGAGCATTCTAGAAGGCTGGTGAAAAACAACCGATTCGCTCGGTTTGTGAGAAATCGTAAGGAAGGAAGTTATGGTGTTGCAAGGTTTTTCAATTTGAGAAACACTGTTGGAGAGCAGCCTTTCCTCTTAAATCACCAACCTTCTAGATTTTTCATGATGCGCATCGTATATATCACATGACTATGATCGCTATGGCGATCGCCGTATCAAAGCAGCATGCTCTTGGTGCTCTATTTCGATAAATGAAGGAGAGGAACAAGATGATCCGCATCGACCGGGCGTCGTCCCGATATCATGCCGATTATGGCTGGCTGAAAACATACCATAGCTTTTCGTTTGGCGAGTATTACAGAAAAAGCCGGCTGAAAGCTCACGGTTTTCATCGTGGGATGAAAGACGGTGTTGCTCGGTAATCCCTTAATGGGATGGCTTAGAGCAACCATTTTTATTTTCAATTGTTGCGGTATAATAGCGAAACTGATACAATGAATAATATGAAACAAGAATATCGAACAACAAAAACAACTGTATCTCTTATCAATTATCATTTTGTTTTCTGTCCAAGGTATCGAAGGAAAGTGCTGGTAGGCAAAGTGGGAGAACGATTCAAGCAGTTAGTAGAAGAAATTTGCCGAGAGAATGATTGGATCATCCTTGCGATGGAAGTGATGCCTGATCATTGTCATTTGTTCTTGAATTGTCTCCCTTCTGATTCTCCATCAGACATTATGGCAAAAGTGAAAGGAGTGACTTCCCGACGATTAAGGGAAGAATTTCAACACTTGTCTCATCTGCAGAGTCTTTGGACACGCTCTTTCTTCGTTAGTACAGCAGGGAATGTATCAAGTGAAATCATCAAACGCTATGTGGAATCTCAAAAGAAAAGGGGGTGAATCCATGCCGACGATCACACTAAGGCTGGAACTGCACAAACCAACGAAAGTCAAACAGGAAATGTATGAACGGATGACAGAAGTGAACACAGAGTTTGCGAATTGGCTGTTGGATCATCCAGAACTGAATCAAGCGACGAGTAAAATTTTTAAAGAGTTTTCGTCACAACGATTTCCTTCTGCCATTGCCTGCCAGACCATTCGAGATGTAAAGTCTCAAAGGAAACATCAGAAGGCAAAGAAATTTCGCAAACAGTGGTGTTGCTTTAACAATCAAAATTGGAAAGTCGAACGAAAGGGAGAGTTCTACACTGTTTCGTTTCCCACCCTAGAGAAACGAGTGGGTGTCCCGGTTGTTACACGACCCTATCAGGAAGCATGGCTGAATCGGCTGCTCGATGGAACCGCCAAACAAGGGGCAGCCAAGCTCTACAAAAAGAAAAAGAAATGGTTTCTTGCATTGTCCATCACATTTGAGGAAGAGCCATGTAAAGGCGAAAAGATCATGGGTGTTGATTTAGGACTCCGCTATATTGCGGTGGCCAGTATAGGAACGAAATCGTTGTTTTTCAAAGGGAATCAATGCGCCTTCATTCGCAGACGATATGCGGCTCTGCGGCGCAAATTGCAAAAAGCCAAGAAACTTCGTGCGGTGCGAAAAATCGGAAACAAAGAATCCCGTTGGATGAAGGATGTCAACCACAAAATTAGCCGTCAAATTGTCAATTTTGCGCTCGCCAACGGTGTTGGCGTGATTCGCATGGAAGATTTGACGGGCATTCGAAAACGGGCAACATCCATGAAAGAAGCGGGGCGGAATCTTCATTCATGGGCGTTTCATCAGCTGCAAACGATGATTGCTTACAAAGCCGAAATGTCGGGCATTCGGGTCGAGTGGGTGAATCCGACCTACACAAGCCAAACTTGTCGTTGTGGCTATCGAGATAAAGGAAACAGAAACGGCATCCACTTCCAATGCCAAAAATGCGGATATACGATTCATGTCGATCTGAATGGCGCCATCAACATCGCCAAAGCGATTTCAGGTTGGAGCGCCTAACCTAGCGCACTGGTCACAGGTGCGCCGCCCATTGGGGTACATCCTAACCCGATGGGATGGGGTGATGGCACACCCCTGAACTTGGGCGTTGTCCGAACCCGAAAGGGATGAGGGCGTTAACGACCCAAGAATCCTACGCCTTTAGGCGTGTGGAGTGTCAAGATCCGAACAACATCCAGTTTGGCCCGCTAAGGGTGTTAAACGACGATTTCGTTGCGCCGCTCTCCGGTTTTGGCGCTCACCCGCACCGGGAGATGGAAATTGTGTCGATCGTGCTTAAAGGCTATTTGCAACATGAAGACAGCACCGGACATAAGGCGGTGACAACGTTCGGCGGCGTGCAGCGGATGTCGGCCGGGACCGGCATCGTCCATTCGGAAGTGAACCCGTCGGCGACGGAAGAGGTGAACTTTTTGCAACTTTGGTTTTTGCCGGAACAATACGGATTGCCGCCGTCGTACGAGCGGACCGAGTTTCCGGTCGACAAGATGAAAAACGCCTTGCTGCCGATTGTCACGAAACACCCGTCTTCCCCGGGGATCGCTCACATTCATCAAGATTTGACGATTTACCTTTCCGATTTGGAAACCGGACATGAGCTGACGTTTACCCAGCCGGAAGGGCGGAACATCTTTGTCTTTGTCATTGAGGGGGATTTGACGTTAAACGGCGAGGCCCATCTCGAGCGGCGCGATGCGGCTCGCATCACGGAAACGCCGGTTCTTCGCCTCTCAACGAACGAAGGATCGCGGTTGATGCTCATCGACTTGCCAAAAGAGGGGTGAAAGCGTTTCGTTTTTGTGCGGCTCATTGGTTTGGCTTCCATTCTAGATCGTGCCAAGAAGACGAATCAAGAAGAGGCATCGTTCGCCGCCAAGGGCGAGGGGTGCCTCTTTTTTCCGCTCTGTATGAGTTGAGAAATCAACAAGGAGCGTGTAAACTAGTAAAGGATAGACAACGCACTAGCATACTCGGTACAAGCCTAACATATGATGAAGATAAAGGCATGGCACGGCGTGAGGCGGTGCTTTTCCTTTTCCTTTTCATTTTTGTAGAAGCCGCCGGCGTTTAGGCGGAGAAGACAGAGGTGAAAGCGTAAATTTCTTTCACCGAAGGGGAAGCCCCCTTCTCCAGCCGCAGGCAAGCGGAGGGGAAGGTCAAGCATAGGGTGAGGAGGAAGCAACGTGAAAAAATCGACGACGGCCGCATTGATGGCCATATCGATGCTCATTGGGGCGGGGGGGACGTACGCTGGCCTCCAGCTGGCGGATCGCCCTGCAGAAGGCTCGCTTTCGACGATTGTTGCCAATGAACCATCCCAATCAGCGAATGAAAGCGAAGACATGAAAAAAATCCGCCAAGCTTATGAGCTCATTAAGAATCGGTACGTGGAGAAAGTGGATGAAGAAAAACTGACGGAAGGCGCCATTCAAGGGATGATCAACACGCTCGATGATCCGTATTCCGTCTACATGGATGCGGAAACGACGGAGCAGTTCAACGAATCGCTCGACTCGTCGTTTGAGGGGATCGGCGCCGAAGTGAGCATGATCGACGGCAAGGTGACGATCGTTGCTCCGATCAAAAACTCGCCGGCAGAAAAAGCGGGGCTGAAGCCGAACGACCAAATTTTGCGCGTCAACGGAGAAAGCCTGGAAGGGCTTGATTTATATGAAGCGGTATTGAAAATCCGCGGCAAAAAAGGAACAACGGTGGAGCTTGACATTTTGCGCCCCGGCGTCAAAAACGTGATGAAAGTCAAAGTCGTCCGCGACGAAATACCGATTCAGACGGTGTATGAGTCGATCAAAACGTACAACGGCAAAAAGGCGGGCTATTTGCAAATTACGTCGTTTTCGGAAAATACGGCCGCTGATTTTAAAAAGAAATTGGCGAAGCTTGAAGCCGAACATATTGATGGCTTGATCATCGATGTGCGCGGCAACCCGGGCGGCTATTTGCAAAGCGTTGAGGAAATTTTGAAACAGCTCATCCCGAAAGGAAAACCATACGTGCAAATTGAAGAACGCGATGGCGATCGGCAAAAGTTTTATTCCGATTTAACGGCGAAAAAACCATACCCGATCGTTGTGCTCATCGACAAAGGAAGCGCATCCGCGTCGGAAATTTTGGCGGGAGCGATGAAGGAAGCGGGCGGCTACAAGCTGGTCGGCGAGGCAACGTTCGGCAAAGGAACAGTGCAGCAGGCGATTCCGATGGGCGACGGCAGCAACATCAAATTGACGCTGTACAAATGGCTGACGCCGGACGGGCATTGGATTCATAAAAAAGGGATCAAGCCGGATGTCGCGGTGGCGCAGCCGGATTATTTCCACGTCGCTCCGCTTCATGTGGAAAAACCGCTTCGGTATGACATGAACGACGAGCAAATCGCCAATGCGCAAAAAATGCTCAAAGGGCTTGGCTTCAACCCGGGCCGCACGGACGGCTACTTCAGCAAAGAAACCGAACAAGCCGTCCAAGCGTTCCAAAAAGCGAATCAGCTGCCGGTTACCGGACGCATCGATGAGACGACGGCGGATGTGCTGCAAACAAAAATCATGGAAGCCGTCCGCGATCCGAAGCATGATGTGCAACTGAAAAAAGCGCTTGGCGTGTTGTTTCCGTCGTAAGCGAGCCGAGGACGATTGATATAAGAAAGGGGCTGACCCAAAAGGTCAAAACCCCTTAAACAAAACACAACATATTGTTTCTTAGTGATAGCTTTATGCCTATATACGGTAATAAGAAAGGGTGTCCCGATCCTTTTGGGGCACCCTTTCTTTTTAACATCTCGAATCGAAGGAGGCTGCTGTTGCCAGGCCGCAAGTGAAAGCAGGGGATGTTCAAGCGGATCCGATTGATCCGTCCGACCTTTTCGGTTTTGGATCACCTATGCCTTCCTACAAGCGGGCCGGCGTTTTCTCCCTTTCTGACGGAAGCGGCAGCTGCACGGTTTTTTCGATCGCAAACCGCGGCCGCCGTTTCACCTCTTGATAAATTTTGCCGATGTATTCACCGATGAGGCCGAGGCTCATGAGCACCAGCCCGCCGATGAACCAAACGGAAATCATGAGCGACGTCCAGCCCGATTCGGCGTGTCCAAGCCATTTGACGATCAGGGCGTACAGCCCGGCCGCACCGCTGATGAGAAAGGCCAAAAAACCGATGAGCGTAATGGCGCGAATCGGTGCGACGCTCAAGGACGTGATGCCGTCAAAGGCGAAGGCGAGCATCTTTTTGAGCGGGTATTTCGACTGTCCAGCCCACCGCTCATGCCGGTCGTAAAAGACGCACGTCGAGCGGAAGCCGACGAGCGGAATCAACCCGCGCAAAAAGAGATTGACTTCCGTGTAACGGCTCAGTTCATCGAGCGCCCGCTTGCTCATCAGACGGAAATCGGCGTGGTTGTAAATCAGCTTAATTCCGAGCGCCTGCATGAACCGATAAAAGGCTTGGGCGGTCGTACGCTTGAACCACGTGTCTGTCTTTCGGCTCCGCCGCACGCCATACACGATGTCATACCCTTCGCGGTATTTTTGCACAAATTCGCGGATCGCCTCCACATCGTCTTGCAAATCGGCGTCAATGGACACGGCACAATCGGCGTACGCGCGAACGGTTTCGAGCCCAGCGAGCAGCGCCCGCTGATGGCCGACGTTGCGAGCGAGTTTCACACCGGAGACAAACGGGTTGCGCTCGCTTTCTTCTTCAATGAGCGCCCATGTCCGGTCGCGGCTGCCGTCGTCGACAAAAACGATATGGCTGCCGATGGCGACCGCTCCTTCTTCGAGCAGCTGCTCAAGCAAAGCGGTCAGCCGCCGGACCGTTTCCGGCAACACTTCTTCTTCGTTGTAGCATGGGACGACGATGGCTAACAATGGTTTGTCCACCATGTTTCTTGCCTCCCTTTCACTCCACTTCGTATACATAAATTTTCCAGACTGACTGTCGATCGGTGAACGCCTGCAAGAAGCGGAGATGGATGTCGCGGGCGTTCATGATCGGGACGGAGGAAAAAATGTACTTGCCGCCAAGCTGTTTGAACGCCTTTGTGTCGATCTCGAAATGACGAATGACTTTATGCGAGCGTTTCGTGAACATGTAATGTTTCCCGAGCTCTGCCGAAAACAAATAGACACGGTTGCCCCAATGGTCGAAATAGTCTTTCAGCACAGGGCTTTTGTCCAATTCTTTGGCAATGATGCGGCGAAACTTCCGCTTATACGATAACGGGTAAAAATTGTTGTACGTATCGAGCGTATAAAACCCGTTATATTGGGCGATGGCCGGGTGAATCCCAACGCTGGCGACGCGGTAGGACGATACAGGCTTGCCGATGTATTGCTTGATTTCTGTAAATAAATGTTCTGAATAAAACTGCTCGAACGACGGCGTGCCAGCGAGGCGATAGCGGATTTCCTCGTTGAACCCGCCAAGCAAAAGCAGCTGCAGCGCCAAAGCGGTCGGCACGAGGCGCCGCCATGCCGCCCGGTCCTTGGCTAGGATTTGCAAGGCCAAGGCAAAATCGACGTAAATGACCATCGGCCGCAAAAAATGGAAGCGGGCGAAATTGAACGTATTCAAAAGCGAAATCCGTTCTTTCAGCGGCTGCCACCCTTTGTAAAACCAAAACGCATACCAAGCCGATAAGGCGATGTTCAACCAAAACAGCAAAAGGAAGCGCCGCTCCAATGGCCCGCGCTGACGGCGGCGCAAAACGAGAAAAAACGCCGCCCAAAGCACCGGCAAGATGATCGGTCCATGAACGGTCATCACATGCGTATGGCCGAGCACATAGTTTTTCAACGTTAAACGAAGGCAGTGGACGAAGCTGAGCCGCGAGGAGAGGAACTCGTTCCGGCTCGTCGGTTCGCCGCTGAAGACAAGCGAGTACACGAGGCGGTACTCGATGGCCAAAAACAAGCTTGTCATCAGGGCGATCGCGGCGAAAAACCGCTTGTTCCACTGCTTGCGGACAACGCCGTCGAACAGCCACACCGCCGCCATCGCGGCGAGGAAAAAGAAAAATCCGAGCACAAAGCTGGCGTAAAACGGAAGCAAGATGATCGCAAGCCATTCTTTCCATGTCGCTTCTCCGTTGCGGATCGACAGAAACGCCCAAAGCGCCAGCGGCATGCCGAGCGTGCTTAACATGCCGGACGGCCAAAACGGCGTCAGCGCAAAAGCAAGCGCCGCCCCGACGCGAATGAGCCATGATTCCGGTGAAGGCAAAAAGTGGCGCCTGAGCAGCCAATACATGCCCAAAAAGGCGAATACCCTCGTGATCGTCTGGCTGAGTGCGTACGCCACCATGGAGGGAAACAAAGCGTGCAGCCAAACGATGCCGCTGAATTCGGTGCCGAAGGCGTTGCGCGGCAACCCGTTGATCACTTGCGGGATGACGGCATCGATTGGGCCAAATAGTTGGCCGCTGCGAACGAGCACGCGATACCAGGCGATGTTCGAATCCATATTGTCGTGCACGCGAATATGGGCGTGTTCGCCTAAAATGTACAGCGGAGAAAGGTATAGAGCCAATACGATGAACGCGATGGCGACCGCTTTTCGTTCCTTTTGTTCCATCTCGCGCGCCCTCCTTTCCCGTACGGGAAGATTGCACAACATGATCCATTATAAACCGCTGCGATTAAAAAAGAATAAAAAAATCGTAAAGAAGTGGTGAAGGGGAGAAAAAAAGGGGAAAGAAGCAACCAAAAAAACACCCTGCGTCAAGCAGGGGGGATGGAACCGTTAGGCAAACAACCTCATCACCCGCCCAAGGCCGCGCCGTTTCTGTTTCGGCTCTTCCGGCGGTTCATGGGGAGCAGGGGGACGGGTATTCAGCTGCTGTTCAAGGCGGGCGACAAGCTGCTCCAACGCAGTGAGGCGGGCGGCGATTTCTTCCATTTCTTGGCGGTGATGCAACAGTTGAATGGAGACGACGTCATCTGCTTTTTGCTCCAGTTGCTGTTCGAGCTGGTCCAAGCGCGAGGAGACGCGGGCGATTTCGGGTTCGATCGATCCAAATAAGGCGTCAATGGGAACGTTGTTCCGCGGCGGCGTCGGAGGGCGTTTCGGCGTCGGAGGCGCTTCCATGGCGGCGCCTTGTTCAAATTTGACCCGTTCGAGCAAGGCGACTGTTTTTTCATCAAACAAGTAGTGGCCGGCCTCGTTTTTCCGCAGCGTAATGTCGTATTTGCGCACCCAGCGCTGGATCGTTTTCGGCGATACACCAAGGCGAGCAGCGACGTCGGACGTTTTCAATTCCATCGTTTCACTCCTCCTTGTTTCGTCTTGTTTATACTTTTTCCTCTGCATCTTTGAAAATCCTTCCCGGCCGACAAAACTAGTGTTGATTCGGCAAAGAAAGTGGAAAACAGCGAAGATTCGCCATTGGCGAAAAAAGATGGCTGTGGGCATGGGAATTGGCCATGCCATTTGGTAGAATAGAAGATAAAGAATGATGAACGACGCAAGGGGTGAAGCGGATGGCAACATGGTGGCTGGAATGGCTTGAGGGCGTCGCGTCGGTTTGGCGGCAGCCGCTTCTTTATTATGGCGCCGCGCTCGCTTTGGCCGTCGGTTGGCGGCGGGTGAAGCGGGAGCGCCGCGATTTTCATGTGCGCGTCTACAGCCTATGGCAAGAGTGGCGCGGGCTTTGGACGAAGGGATGGATGGCTGGAGCGGTGTTGTCGGCGGCGGCCGTCGGCATCGGGATCGCGGTGCCGCAGGAAGCGGTTTGGACGGTGACGGTGCTGACGGTGCTCTTTAGTTTGACGATGGAAGCGCGTTTGTTGTCGCCTGCTTATACGGTTGGCGGCGCGCTTCTCGTGTTCGGTTTGGCGGAACGAAGCGGGATGTTGGCCGGCTGGCTGCCGGAGGGCATGGCGGCGGCGCCGGCTTTGGCGGTGTGGCTTGCGTTGCTGCTGCTTTCGGAAGGATGGCTTATCATCCGCACGCGAAACGAGGCGGCCTCGCCGCAGCTTGCGAAAAGCAAGCGGGGGATGACGGTCGGCCTGCAATGGGCGCAGCGCCTTTGGTTTGTGCCGGTTGTGCTGCCAGTATCAGGCGGCGCGCTGCCGCCGGCTTCCTGGTGGCCGCTCGTTTCGACGGGAGACGGCTATTCGTTTTGGCTCGTGCCGTTTCTTCTCGGCTTTTCCCAGCGCCGGCAGCACATGCTGCCGGCGGAAGCGGCGCGCGCGGAGGGGCGGCTTGTTGTTCGGCTGGCGTTCGTTGTCGCCCTATTGGCCGCTTCCGGCATATGGTATCCACCGCTGGCGGTTGCGGCGGGGGCTATGGCCATCATCGGCCGCGAATGGATCGCGCTTTCCGGGCATCGCGCCGACCGCGCCCGCCCGCCCCGCTTTGCCCGCCATCCGCACGGCTTGGTGATTGTCGGCGTGCTTCCCGGCTCGAAAGCGGAAAAAATGGGGCTAGGCATCGGGGAAGTCATCATCAAAACAAACGGCGTCCCGGTGCGGAGTGAAACCGAGTTTTACGAGGCGCTCCAGCGCAACCGCGCGTTCTGCAAGTTGGATGTCGTCGGACATAACGGCGAAGTCCGCTTCGTCCAAGGGGCGCTCTATGAGGATGAGCATCATGAACTCGGGCTGCTGTTCGTCCGTGATCGGCACGCATCAGCGTCTGAAGCTGTTTCGTAAAGGAGAATGGACCATGTGGTTTTTGGCGGCACTCATCATTCCGTGCCTATTGGTGCTGTTGTTTGCGCGGGTGACGTACAATCGGTACATCGCTGTGCTGTTGACCGTTGCGCTGCTTGTCGCTTCCTACTTTAAAGGCTATACGGACGAGCTGCATGAAATCGTTGCTGACATCGCATCGACGATCGCCGGCTTTCTTTGGGCCGGCCGCATGCTCGACCATCTGAAGCAAAAATGAAGCGGCGCTGTCGGTTCAACCGTCTGTTTTTGGAAAAAGGCATCGCCGGCTGAACCTCGGATTGTCGAAATGGAACGGAGCGAAGACGCGGACCTTGGGCATGAATGGGTCCGCTTTTTCGCGTTTTTCGGTGCGAAGCGATGGAAAACGCTGAGTGGATTGGTACGAATATGAGTTCGCATTTTTGATGCATTGATCATAGCGATGTGATACAATGGGGAAAGATGGTATGGAGAAGGGGGAGCGACGGTGGAGGACCGTTTTCAATTAGTATCGTCTTACCAACCGCAAGGCGATCAGCCCCAGGCGATTGCCAAGCTCGTTGACGGCCTGCGCCGCGGGGTGAAGCATCAAACGCTGCTTGGGGCGACGGGGACGGGCAAAACGTTTACGATCTCGAACGTGATCGCCCAAGTAAACAAACCGACGCTCGTCATCGCCCACAACAAAACGCTCGCTGGCCAATTGTACAGCGAGCTGAAAGAGTTTTTCCCGCACAACGCCGTCGAATATTTTGTCAGCTATTACGATTACTATCAGCCGGAAGCGTACGTGCCGCAGACGGATACGTACATTGAAAAAGACGCGAAAATCAACGATGAAATCGACAAATTGCGGCACTCGGCGACATCAGCCTTGTTTGAGCGCCGGGACGTGATTATCGTTGCCAGCGTGTCGTGCATTTACGGTTTAGGGTCGCCGGAAGAGTACCGCGAACTGGTCGTATCGCTGCGCGTTGGGATGGAGATCGAGCGCAACGCGTTGCTTCGGCGGCTTGTCGACATCCAATACGACCGCAATGACATCGATTTTCGGCGCGGCACGTTCCGCGTCCGCGGCGATGTTGTCGAAATTTTCCCCGCGTCGCGCGATGAGCATTGCATTCGCGTTGAGTTTTTCGGCGATGAAATCGAGCGCATCCGCGAGGTGGACGCCTTAACCGGCGAGGTGCTCGGCGAGCGCGAGCATGTCGCCATTTTCCCGGCGTCCCACTTCGTGACGCGCGAGGAGAAAATGCGGCTGGCCATTCAAAACATCGAACAAGAGCTTGAGGAGCGGCTGGCCGAACTGCGCGCGCAAGGGAAACTTCTCGAGGCGCAGCGGCTTGAGCAGCGGACGCGCTATGACCTTGAAATGATGCGCGAGATGGGCTTTTGTTCCGGCATCGAAAACTACTCGCGCCATTTGGCGCTGCGGCCCCCGGGCTCGACGCCGTATACATTGCTTGACTATTTTCCGGACGATTTTTTGATCATCATTGATGAGTCGCACGTCACCTTGCCGCAGCTGCGCGGCATGTACAACGGCGACCGGGCGCGCAAGCAAGTGCTCGTCGACCACGGCTTCCGCCTGCCGTCGGCGCTTGACAACCGGCCGCTCACGTTTGAAGAGTTCGAGCAAAAAATCAATCAAATTATTTACGTCTCGGCTACGCCAGGGCCGTACGAGCTCGAGCACAGCCCGGGCGTTGTCGAACAAATCATCCGTCCGACGGGGCTTCTCGACCCAACGATCGACGTCCGCCCGACAAGGGGGCAAATCGACGATTTGATCGGCGAAATTCGCGAGCGCGTCGAGCGAAACGAGCGGACGTTGGTGACGACGCTGACGAAAAAAATGGCGGAAGATTTGACCGATTATTTGAAAGAAGCGGGGATCAAGGTGGCGTATTTGCATTCGGAAATTAAGACGCTCGAGCGCATTGAAATTATCCGCGATTTGCGGCTCGGCAAATACGATGTGCTGGTCGGCATCAACTTGCTTCGCGAGGGGCTCGACATTCCGGAAGTGTCGCTTGTCGCCATTTTGGATGCCGACAAAGAAGGATTTTTGCGCTCGGAGCGCTCGCTCATTCAGACGATCGGCCGGGCGGCGCGCAACGCGAACGGCCATGTGATCATGTACGCCGATACGATCACGAAATCGATGGAAATCGCCATTCAAGAGACGAAGCGGCGCCGCGCGATTCAAGAAGAGTACAACCGAAAGCACGGCATCGTGCCGCGCACCGTTCAAAAGGACATTCGTGATGTCATCCGCGCGACGTACGCGGCGGAGGAGACGGGAACGTACGAAGCGAAGCCGGCGGCGACGATGACGAAACAGGAACGGGAAGAGCTGATTCAAAAGCTCGAAGCGGAAATGAAAGAGGCGGCCAAAGCGCTCGACTTCGAGCGGGCCGCCCAGCTGCGCGATATCATTTTCGAATTGAAAGCGGAAGGGTGATGGCCGGGTGAACGGAATGGATAAAATTATCGTCAAAGGGGCGCGCGCCCACAACTTGAAAAACATTGACGTCGAAATCCCGCGCGGCAAGCTCGTCGTCTTGACCGGGCTGTCCGGGTCGGGGAAGTCGTCGTTGGCGTTTGATACGATTTACGCGGAAGGCCAGCGGCGCTATGTTGAATCGCTGTCGGCTTATGCCCGCCAGTTTTTAGGGCAGATGGAAAAACCGGACGTCGATGCGATTGAAGGATTGTCGCCGGCCATTTCGATCGATCAAAAAACGACGAGCCGCAACCCGCGCTCAACCGTCGGCACGGTGACGGAAATTTACGATTATTTGCGGCTGCTATTCGCCCGCATCGGCCGTCCGTTCTGCCCGACGCACGGCATTGAAATCCAATCGCAGACGATCGAGCAAATGGTCGACCGGCTGCTCTCTTACCCGGAGCGGACGAAAATGCAAATTCTCGCCCCAATCGTCTCGGGGAGAAAAGGAACGCACGCCAAGACGCTCGAAGACATCCGCAAGCAAGGGTATGTGCGCGTCCGCATTGACGGCGAGATGCGCGAGTTGACCGAAGACATTGAGCTCGAAAAAAACAAAAAACATTCGATTGATGTCGTCGTCGACCGCATCATCATCAAAGACGGCATCGCCGCCAGGCTTGCCGATTCGCTTGAGACGGCGCTGAAGCTCGCTGACGGCAAAGTCGTCGTCGATGTGATTGGCGAGGGGGAGCTGCTGTTCAGCGAAAAGCATGCCTGCCCGTACTGCGGCTTTTCGATCGGGGAGCTTGAACCGCGTCTGTTTTCGTTCAACAGTCCGTTCGGCGCCTGCCCGGACTGCGACGGGCTCGGGGCGAAGCTCGAAGTGGATCCGGATTTGGTCATCCCGAACGATGAGCTGACGTTAAAAGAACACGCCATCGCTCCGTGGGAGCCGCAAAGCTCGCAATATTACCCGCAGCTGCTCGAAGCCGTGTGCCGCCATTACGGCATCCCGATGGACGTGCCGGTCAGAGACTTGCCGAAAGAGCAGCTGGATAAAATTTTGTACGGCAGCGGCGGTGAGCCGATTTATTTCCGCTATACGAACGATTTTGGTCAAGTGCGCGAACAATACATCGCGTTTGAAGGCGTCATTCCGAACGTCGAGCGTCGCTATCGCGAGACGAGCTCGGACTACATCCGCGAGCAGATGGAAAAGTATATGGCGGAACAACCATGTCCGACATGCCAAGGACACCGGTTGAAAAAAGAAAGCCTCGCCGTCCTTGTCGGCGGCAAACATATCGGCGAAGTGGCGGCCATGTCGGTGACTGAGGCGCTCGCCTTTTTTGACGGGCTCGAGTTGACCGAAAAAGAGGCGCAAATCGCCCGCCTTATTTTGCGCGAAATTCGCGACCGGCTCGGCTTTTTGCAAAACGTCGGCCTCGACTATTTGACGCTCAGCCGCTCGGCAGGAACGCTCTCCGGCGGCGAGGCGCAGCGCATCCGCTTGGCGACGCAGATCGGCTCGCGGCTGACGGGGGTGTTGTACGTGCTCGACGAGCCGTCGATCGGGCTTCATCAGCGCGACAACGACCGGCTGATCGCGACGTTGAAAAGCATGCGCGACCTCGGCAATACGCTCATTGTGGTGGAGCACGACGAGGATACCATGCTGGCCGCGGACTATTTGATTGACATTGGTCCGGGGGCGGGCATCCACGGCGGCGAGGTCGTCGCCGCCGGCACGCCGGAAGAAGTGATGAACGACCCGAACTCGCTCACCGGCCAGTATTTATCGGGGAAAAAATTCATCCCGATTCCGGCCGAGCGTCGCCGTCCGGACGGACGTTGGCTTGAGGTGGTCGGCGCGCGCGAGCATAACTTAAAAAATGTATCCGTCAAAATTCCGCTCGGCACGTTTGTCGCCGTCACCGGGGTGTCGGGCTCGGGCAAAAGCACACTCGTCAACGAAGTGCTGTATAAGGCGCTGGCGCAAAAGTTGCACCGGGCGAAGGCGAAGCCGGGCGAGCACCGCGACATTCGTGGGCTTGAGCATCTCGATAAAGTCATTGACATCGACCAGTCGCCGATCGGCCGCACGCCAAGATCGAACCCGGCGACGTACACCGGGGTGTTTGATGATATCCGCGAGGTGTTTGCGGCGACGAACGAAGCGAAAGTGCGCGGCTACAAAAAAGGGCGGTTCAGCTTCAATGTCAAAGGTGGACGCTGCGAGGCGTGCCATGGCGATGGCATCATCAAAATTGAAATGCACTTTTTGCCGGACGTGTACGTCCCGTGCGAAGTGTGCCACGGCAAACGGTACAACCGCGAGACGCTCGAGGTGACGTACAAAGGGAAAAACATCGCCGAGGTGCTGGACATGACGGTCGAAGATGCGCTCGACTTTTTCGCTTCGATCCCGAAAATCAAACGCAAGCTCGAGACGCTCTATGACGTCGGCCTCGGCTATATGAAGCTCGGCCAGCCGGCGACGACGCTCTCGGGCGGCGAGGCGCAGCGCGTCAAGCTCGCCGCCGAATTGCACCGCCGCTCAAACGGCCGGACGCTCTACATTTTGGACGAGCCGACGACCGGGCTTCATGTCGATGACATCGCCCGGCTGCTTCACGTGCTCCACCGGCTCGTCGACAACGGCGATACCGTGCTTGTCATTGAACATAACTTGGACGTCATTAAAACGGCCGATTACATCATTGACTTAGGTCCGGAAGGCGGCGACCGCGGCGGGCAAATTGTCGCCGTCGGCACGCCGGAAGAGGTGGCGGAGGTGGAAGCGTCCTACACCGGGCGCTACTTGAAACCGATTCTCGAGCGCGACCGGGCGCGCATGCAGGAGCGATATGAAGCGGCAAAGGTGTAAAGGCCTTTGCGGCTTTATCCGCCGCTTGGGGCACCGGCGGCCGCCGCCTTTTTTTGCCGTCGGCAGGAAACTTTTCCTAGCGGCCGTCGTATATACAGGTAAAGGAAACTTGGAAAGGGGATTGCCGATTGTCGACGAACAAAGTGTTGTCCGCGCTTTGTTATTTCAGCGTCTTTTTTGCGCCGTTCATTTTGCCGATCGTCGTCTATTTTGTTGTCGAAGATCTTGAAGTCAAACACCATGCCAAGCGGTCGCTCGTGTCGCATTTGATTCCGGCCATCACGATTCTCTTGTTCATTGCGTTGGCCGCGTCGCCGGTGCTGTTCGGCCATTGGGGCGAGGAATCGCTTCTTTTTGGCGGCGGGCTCGTATGGCTTGGTTTTCTCGTTGCTGGGGCGGTGAACCTCGTTGTTGTGATTTGGAATGTCATTAAGGGGATTCAAGTGTTAAAATAGAAAACAACAGCACCGCTGAAAGAAAACGATGACTGATTGCCATCGGTTCGAGGCAAGATATGTCGAGGATGGCGTTTCAAGGCGGAAGATTACAGAAAAGATGGTGATGTGATGCTCAATTGGCTGATCGGTGTGTTTATCAATACCGTGCTGCTGATGGCGATTGACGGCTATTTTGACGATATTCACTTCAGCGGCATCGGCGCCGCGTTTCTAGCGAGCGTGATTTTGGCGGTGCTCAACGCCGTCGTTCGCCCAGTGCTCATCTTGTTGACGCTGCCGGTGACGGTGTTGACGCTCGGTTTGTTTTTGTTTGTCATTAACGCCATCACGCTCATGATGACCGCAGGACTGATGGGCGATGCGTTTCAAATCGGCGGCTTTGGCACGGCGCTGCTCGCCTCGATCGTCTTGTCGTTTTTCCACCTGCTCGTGCAAAAAGCGATTATCGAGCCGTTGCGCAACCGGTCGTAACGGGGGCGGCATGATTGGTTTGTTTCGATGGGTTCTGCTTGATCGGGACGGGGTGAGCCGTCCCTGTTTTGTTTCCCCCGAATGTTTTCCATTCAACGGCGGAACGAAACGTGTTACAATGGAAAAAGATGAAGAAAGGGGAGAAAGGGCCACGTATGCCAAAAGTGCGGACGAAAGACATCATTGAACAGTTCCAGCTCGAGCTCGTCAGCGGCGCGGAGGGCATTTACCGCCCGATTACGACGAGCGACTTGTCGCGGCCTGGGATTGAAATGGCCGGCTATTTCGCCTATTACCCGGCGGAGCGCCTGCAGCTGCTCGGACGGACGGAGCTGTCGTTTTACGAAACGTTGACGCCGGAAGAAAAAAAGTCGCGGATGGAGCGGCTTTGCACCGACATTACGCCAGGGATCATCGTCTCGCGCGGATTGGAAGTGCCGCCGGAGCTGATCGAAGCGTCTGAGCGCCAGTCGGTGCCGGTCATGCGCTCGACGATGAAAACGACCCGCTTGTCAAGCCGATTGACGAACTATTTGGAAAGCAAGCTCGCCCCCACCACCGCGGTGCACGGGGTGCTTGTCGATGTGTACGGCGTCGGGGTGTTGATCACTGGCAAAAGCGGCGTCGGCAAAAGCGAAACAGCGCTGGAGCTCGTCAAACGCGGCCATCGGTTGGTCGCCGACGACTGTGTGGAAATCCGCCAAGAAGATGAAGATACGCTCGTCGGCAGCGCGCCGGAGCTGATCGAGCATCTGCTTGAGATTCGCGGCCTCGGCATTATTAATATGATGACGCTGTTCGGCGCAGGGGCAGTGCGGACGCATAAGCGCATTTCGCTCGTCGTCGACTTGGAGCTTTGGGATCCGGAGAAGCAGTACGACCGGCTCGGGTTGGAAGAAGAGAAAGTGAAAATTTTGGATACCGAATTGCCGAAATTAACGATTCCGGTCCGCCCAGGGCGCAACTTGGCGGTCATCGTCGAAGTGGCGGCGATGAACTTCCGGCTGAAGCGGATGGGCGTCAACGCGGCTGAGGAGTTTTCGGCGCGACTGAGCGACGCCATCGAAGACGGCGCGCACGATTACGATTGATGGGCAGTCGTGTTTCTGTAGTCGGAGGAATGGGTTCGGTTTTGCATGAAGCATAGGAGGTGGAAACGATGGAATCGACGATTCAGCCGCTCGACCGCGTGTTTTTGCACCTTGGCCCCATTACGATTTATTGGTATGGGGTCATTATCGGCACCGGTGTGTTGATTGGGCTATGGCTGGCGACGCGCGAAGGGGTGCGGCGCGGCTTGCCGAAAGAGACGTTTGTCGATCTCGTGTTATTTGCCGTGCCGATCGCCATTGTCTGCGCGCGAGCGTACTACGTGCTGTTTGAATGGCACTATTATTCAAAGCATTTGTCCGAGATTCCAAAAGTTTGGCAAGGCGGCCTCGCCATTCACGGCGGTTTGATCGGGGCGGTGGCGACGGGCGCGGTGTTCGCCCGCACGCGCGGGCTGTCGTTTTGGAAGCTCGCCGATATTGCCGCGCCAAGCATCATTTTAGGCCAGGCAATCGGGCGCTGGGGCAATTTTATGAACCAAGAGGCGCACGGCGGCCCGGTGTCGCGCCAGTTTCTTGAAAATTTGCATTTGCCGGATTGGATCATCAACCAAATGTACATTGACGGGCGCTATTGGCATCCGACGTTTTTGTACGAATCGCTTTGGAATTTGGCCGGTTTTTGTCTTTTGCTTTGGCTGCGGCGTGTGAACTTGCGGCGCGGCGAGCTGTTTTTGTCGTATTTGATTTGGTATTCCGTCGGCCGCTTTTGGATTGAAGGGATGCGCACCGACAGCTTGATGCTGGCCGGCAGTCTGCGAGCGGCGCAAGTGATGTCCGTGACGCTCATTGTTTTGTCCGTAGCGCTTTGGATCGTGCGCCGGGCGAAAGGCTGGGCGGACGCGCGGTATCAAGATGAATAGTGGCTTAGGTTGGTTCGAGACAAATGAGAAAAAGGATGCTGTGTGTGGTATCAAGAGAATCATTGCTCGGCCGCACCGCGGTATGAAGGCAAGCAAAGGAGAGAGGAGAACATGGCAGGAACGTTGCAGCGCGGCGTGCTCGCCGGGCTGAAGACGTCATGGGCGCTTGGCAAAATCATTTTTCCGGTGACGCTTCTTTTGGCGCTGTTGCAGCCGACGCCGCTGTTTTCGTGGCTCATTGACTTTGTCACCCCGTTCATGAAATGGTTCGGCTTATCAGGCGATGCGGCCGTGCCGCTTGTGCTCGGCAACTTGCTCGGGCTGTATGCGGCGATCGGGGCGATGCTGACGATCGAGTTTACAGTGAAAGAAGTGCTCATTCTAGCTGTCATGCTTTCCTTTTCTCATAACTTGATCGTCGAGTCATCCGTCGCTTCGCGCACCGGGATGAGCGTCTGGCTCATGATCGTCGTGCGCGTCGGACTGGCCGTTGTGTCGGGACTGTTGATCGCCCATCTATGGGACGGGGGGCAGGAGATCGCCCAATATGGGTTTGTCACGCACGAAGCCGCTCCTCCGTCCGGCTGGGGGGCGGTTGCTTTAGCCGCGCTGAAAAAGGCGATCACCGGCATTGTGCAACTCGTGATCATCGTCATTCCGCTCATGACGGTCATTCAAATTTTAAAAGAACGCCACTGGATCGAGACGGTTTCACGCTGGATGGCGCCGGCGACCAAGATGCTTGGCATGAGCCCGAACACATCGCTCACGCTCGCGGCCGGCTTTGTGTTCGGCCTCGCTTATGGGGCGGGGGTGATGATTCAGGCGGCGAAAGAAGACGGCGTCTCGAAGCGCGATTTGACGCTGGCGTTCATTTTTCTCGTGTCATGCCACGCAGTCGTCGAAGATACGCTCATTTTCGTCCCGCTTGGCATTCCCGTATGGCCGCTGCTTTTGATCCGTTTGATTACGGCGGTGCTGTTGACCATGGCGGTGGCGTTCGTTTGGCGCCGCTTTGAACATCCGACTAGAAAGGAAGCCGCTTCATGACGATTCGCACCATTTTGTTTGACCTTGACGGCACATTGATTGATACGAACGAACTCATCATCCAGTCGTTTTTGCATACGCTGGAAACATACTACCCGGGCCGCTACAAGCGCCAGGACGTTCTGCCGTTTATCGGCCCGTCGCTGTATGAGACGTTCAGCTCGCTTGATCCAGAACGAGCCGAAGAGATGGTGGCGGCGTACCGTGCGTTCAACCATGCCCGCCATGACGAATTGATCCGCGAGTTTGACACGGTGTATGAAACGATCGAAACGCTCCACCGCCACGGCTTCCGCCTCGGCGTCGTGACGACGAAAATGCATGACACTGCCCTGATGGGGTTAAGAAAAACGCGGCTTGAACCGTTTTTCTCGTGCGTCATCGGCCTAGATGATGTCACGCGGCCAAAGCCGGACCCCGAGCCCATTTATAAAGCGCTCGAGGCGTTGCAGTCAACGCCTTCGGAAGCGCTCATGGTCGGGGACAACTACCACGACATTTTGGCTGGCAAAAACGCCGGCGTAAAAACGGCCGGCGTCGCCTGGGCGATTAAAGGCCGCGGCCATTTGGAACAATATGAACCGGACTATATGCTGGAAAAAATGAGCGATTTGTTGGCCATTGTTGGCATTAACGAATGAAAGGGGGAGCCGTTCTCCCGGTGAGACGAACGACAAAATACCCTGTCCAAGGAGCGAACTCGCTCTGGCAATTGTACCGCACCGTATCGTTTTGGAAAGTGCTGAAAAACGTCATCATCATTCAAATCGGGCGCTACACGCCGTTTTTGCCGCTGAAAAACTGGCTGTACCGCACGTTTCTCGGCATGAAAATCGGCGAGCAAACGGCGCTCGCCTTTATGGTCATGCCGGATATTCTCTTCCCGGAAAAAATCCGCATCGGCCGCAACTGCGTCATCGGCTACAACACGACGATTCTCGCCCACGAATATTTAGTGGACGAATACCGCCTCGGCGATGTGGTGATCGGCGATGAGGTGATGATCGGCGCGAACTCGACCATTTTGCCCGGTGTGGTGATCGGCGACCGCGCCGTGGTCGCCGCCGGCACCGTCGTCCATAAAGATGTCCCGCCCGGGGCGATGGTCGCCGGCTGCCCGATGCGCATCGTTCGCACGAACGAACCGCCTTCCAATTGAATGGGGGCGGGTTTTTGTTTGGAAAAATGAGGGGTCAGACAAAGTTATGGAAAGTGTTGACATATTATTCTTTTTTTTTTACAATTCAAATAGATATTATGTTTAAACTCACATTTCGCACCCTGAATAAAAATTCGAAATAAGCCCGATTTGACCGAATAAAAATTAATTATTTTACAATTTTTGTATAAAAAATTATTTTTATGCGAATATCCGGGTTGTTTTTTTGTATATTATGCAAAGGTTGCGAAATATGAGTTTAAAGTAAATGAATGGATTGAAAGGATGTGAGGATATGAGGTGAGCGGCTTTCATTCATTGGAGAAAAAGCGGATTCTTCCCATGATGATATGTTCTGACCCCATCATGATTTTGCCTCCTAGAAGACCGGTGATTTAACGAAAAAGGTGGATCATCCCAACTCTCTTTCAATTAGAGAAACATCCCACATGAGCAAATTTTGCTCTTCATCTGAGCAGGAAAATGGCCCATCAAGGTTCGCGCATTTTCACGGAAAGGAGATATGCGATGGTAAAAAACATAGTGGTTTTTATGTTTTTGTTTTTATTTGGACTATCTAATCTTTTTTGCACCCCAATAGTATCTGCTAGTGATGGGAATATTACTACTGTTTCTACTCCGGAAAGTTCGCACGTATCTTCTGTGACCACAGTGTACGAATTGATCCCAGTGTTTATAACTCAGTCGTCCAATGCAAATATTTCTAACAAGGCGAGTTCATATGGAAGTGCGACCGTTACTTGTAGAGACGGAGGTCATGGGGTTGCTGTTTGTAATACAAAATATACGTTGGTTAACGATGTGATTAGCTCCATATCCACAACAGTTTATATTTATAAACCTGGTGGAATATATGTAGATAGTGAGAGAGAGACTTTATTTACTGGGGGACATATAGTCAAGTGGAAATGTATGTGGGACCAGGTACTTATTATTCCGAATTATGGGGGACTGTGTATGGACTAAAAGGAGCATACAGAGTTACCAACCTTGCATCTAGGACTTTCATTATAAAATAATTTTAGGAACTTGAATAAATGATTTTGTCTAAAACTATGAACGATCTTTGATTTTTTAGAATTAAATATGGGGTATCTTGAGTCTAGCCTTTAAAGGATCTATATTTCGTAAAAAGGATGTAAATATTATGATGAAGTGGTATCAACGTTCGTTTTTCCAACCACCGCAAATCGACCCGAACCGAAACGAAGAGTCATTTCGACTGCAGCCGATCGAGTTGGACAGTGATAAGCCTCCCTTTTCTACGCTTGCCCAGTTTTTCCTTGCCGAGCATGTGCTGTATGATGTGCCTGAATTGGTCACGGTTATCCCCATTCCAAACCGAGAGATGGAGGACATTGCTTTCCGTGAGATTGCGGTTCATTTTCATAACGTTTCTGGCGTATATATCGACGATCAACTCCATCGCTTGCAGCTCCGACATATAAGAAAGGATTCGAAACACCGTTTCCAAACAATGTTAAAAAGAGGGATGATTGCCACCATGGTGAGGCAGCTCTATTTCCTTGGACAACCGGAATTGCTGGAACATCGATATGTCCATTTGCACAGGAGAAACCAGGTCCACTATGAAGTACGAAGGAGCGAAATCAAGCCGCTGACGCACATCGATCCCGACACCATGCGCTGCATTTCGTTCATTCAACATACGTTTGGCCAAACAGAAGGTGTGTTCACGGTATTTCCACAAGGTTGGACGTTCAGAGATGAGTTAAAAGACTTGGAAGCGATCCGTCTTTTGAGCCACATGTTTGATTCGTTGTTCATCACGGTCGATGCTGATGACCATCGAGTTTTGTACATGCAAGTGGTTTCTTGCCGTTAGCGGCATTCTTGGCACCGTCGTCCATCAAGACGTCCCGCCCGGAGCGATGGCCGCCGGCTGCCCGATGCGCATTGTCCGCACGAACAAACCGCCTTCCGATTGAACGGGGGCGGGTTTTTGTTTGGAAAAATGAGGGGCCAGAAAAAGTGAGGGAATTGTTTACCTGAGTTCGACGATCACTAGGCAAACAAAATTCCTCCCATCCCCATCACCTTCGCTTTCGTCCATTTGGCCTTCGGATCCTATTCGTTGTGAGCAAGCTGGAGATACGCTACGGTCGTTCCGTCTTTGTTTTTGCGTGTGGCTCGTCGCATGTACATGCCTATATGATAAACGATATTGGGCTTTTCATGTCTAACCTGTTTAGGTGAGAATGGGAATAACAACTTTCGGTGAAGGTGGATAAGAGAGAGTTCACAAGATGCAAAGTCAGCGAAACACGTAAAAAGCCGCCCCGTAAATGGGGCGGCTTTTCCTTTTGGACCGCGCATGCGGCGGTCAGTTGAAAAATATTTTTGGCCGCACTTGAGTTCAAGGAACTCAAAGGGCATTATTTATCGTATGCTTGTTTTCCGAATCTCATGCAAAGAAAATAATAAAGCATTTTGACAGAAGTGTCAAGAACGGTTTTCTGGATCTTTTCTAAGTTTAGTGTACATCCTACGGATTTTTTCGTCAATCAAGTCCATTTGTTCGCTTGTTAATTTGAAAACGCCGTCTTTTGCTTTTTTGGGTTTGAAAATGCGAATTTTGCTTATAGGGCGCATTTGGTTTGGAATGGCCACTGCCTTTTTTTCGTTCAGTCCCTCAATCGTACCTAAAAAGACCGAGTCTTTATGTACATCCTGTTCTGTTTCGTTTTCGTCTAACGAAGATAAAGGAACGACGTTGACGACGGGATTGTTTTTTGAACTATCGCGAATGACAACAGCATAGTGCATGCCGCCGAATTCAGCGCCAACATTAAAGCCAAAATGCGCTAAAACGATTTCTGACCGCTTATAAGCTCTTAGGTAAGATGGGTCAAATGTTTCTTCCCAGACGAGATATTTGTTTTGTGTTTCAAGCCACTCAATAAATATTCTTCCCCGCTTTTCGTCCATATTCTCAATGATTTTTTGCAGTTCCATTAGCTGTCTATTCATTGCTCTTACCAAATCTTTATTCTCATGCAACTTTTTTAACATGGTTTCTCTCCTCTCTCCGTTAAAACGATCATTGAGACTTTGTATCTCTAACCGCAATTCCATCCCCCATCAATCCGCAAACCTTTATAAAGTCGACAGCCCTTAACGAGTTGTTATTAATAGATGAACGAAATGTCACAAATGCTTGGCGATCGCAGCCATGTTGTTTATGTCGGATTCGGCTATCATGATTTTTAAAGTATGCTTAAGTTCCATGACATCTAGAAATTTTTTTCAATATTTTCACTTACCAACAATTATAGCACTGAAACATCGAATTCATTAAAGAGACAAAATATTCATTATTGAGCACCATCTGTTGTGGGATCGACAACAGTCCGCACGAATGAACCGCCTTCCAATTGAATGGGGGCAGGGTTTTGTTTGGAAAAATGAAGATTTCCAGAAAAAGTGATAAAAAGATTGGGACACAAAGAACATTTATAATGCGACTGATGAAGATCGTCTGTCGGGCGTAGGTTTTCTATATGATTTAACCAGTACGGCGTATGACGCGAAAGGAACGACGTATGTGTATTTAATTGGCAATGACGAGTCAAAAATCAAATCAACAACTTATTCTGCCTTTAAGGCTTGGTACGGGCATGACACATGGGCTGCGGATCTAGGAATCTCTATTGGGCTGCCAAGGGGTGCGGAGATCGCTGCAAATGTTAGTTTCGGCAATGAAGAGTATACGACGGCGTCTACATCCATTTATAATCCTAGCTTAAGCTATTAACTAGGGTGGTCATTCTATGAACAAATTACGCGGCTTTGTTACTATACTGGTTTTTAAGTGTGAGCATAATGATAGGAACGAACAAAACAGTGGCAGCAAATGTATTTCCTGCGTTTTATCCTTTAGAAGTGGATTTAAGCACTAATCAACTGACTTACAATAGAAACAAGGTTGTGCGTTGGGTCGTGAATATAGCTGGCGGCTCATCTTACCGACCAAATTTTACTGCCCATTTTACCGATACAAAAGGGAATAGCTACTGGATTGAAAATCTAAATAAGTACTCTACTTTGTTAGGGATTTATTCCATTAGTGTGGATAATCGCCTATGCGACATGGAACGAAATGGACAAGCGCTTCCTTTTTTGAAGCGATCTTGTCCGTTTTGTTATTTGTGAAGCATTCCCCCCTTGACGCTGTGGCCGCAAAGGAGTAAACTACTAATAACTTCACTTCTCTACCATATTAGCAAACTAAAGCATTTTGATAAAGGGCGTGGGGACATGGCAAAAAAGCTGTTCATGTTTGAAAAACCGTTAGGCATGCGCGATACGCTGCCGTTTTTATATGAGTTGAAAAAACAAGTGCGCTCGGTGATGGCGGAAGAAATTGAGCGCTGGGGGTACGAGTTTATCGAAACGCCGACGTTGGAATATTATGAAACGGTCGGGGCGGCGTCGGCGATTGCCGATCATCGGCTGTTTAAGCTCCTCGATCAGCAAGGGCATACGCTCGTGCTCCGACCTGATATGACGGCGCCGATCGCCCGGGTGGCGGCGTCGCGGTTGTATGAAGACGGCAATCCGCTCCGGTTGGCGTACAACGCCAATGTGTTCCGCGCCCAGCAGCGCGAAGGGGGGCGGCCGGCGGAGTTCGAACAGATTGGCGTCGAGCTGATCGGCGACGGCACGGTGACCGCCGACGCCGAGGTCATTAGCTTAATGGTGGCGTTGTTGAAGCGCGTAGGGCTGGGCCGGTTTTCCGTGGCGGTCGGTCATATTGGGTATGTGAACGCACTGTTTTTGGAGATTTTAGGGAATGAAGAGCGGGCGAGCGCGCTCCGCCGCTTTTTGTATGAAAAAAATTACGTCGGCTACCGCGAACATGTGAAGTCGTGGCCGCTTTCGTCGATCGATCAAAAGCGGCTGTTGGATTTGCTTGCGTTGCGCGGCGGAACGGAAGTGATGGAAAAGGCGAAAACGCTCGTCACAAGCGACGAAGGACGGCGGGCGGCCGATGAGCTGGAGGCGCTCATGGCGGCGCTTAGGACGTACGGGGTGGCCGAAGCGGTGAAGCTCGATATGGCGCTCGTGAGCCATATGAGCTATTACACCGGCATTTTATTTGAAGTGTACGCCGAGCAAGTGGGATTCCCGATCGGCAACGGCGGCCGGTATGATGATTTGCTTGGGAAGTTTTCCCGCCCGGCGCCGGCGACAGGGTTTGGCTTGCGCGTCGACCGTTTGATCGAGGCGATCGGGGAAACGGATGTGCGCGGCGACATCGAATGCATCGTGTTCAGCCAAGAGCGGCTGGCGGAAGCGGTGGAATTGGCCGAAGCGAAACGGGCGGAAGGCAAGCGCGTCGTCTTGCAGCATATCGCCGGCATTCGCGATATTGACGCCTACAGCCAGCGCTATCGGTCGATCGTGTATTTGCTTGGCCGCAGCGGGCGCGATGGGCAGTGAACATAACAGAGAAGGGGCCGCCGGTTGGTCATCGACGCTGTTGAAAACGGCAGCGATTGGCGGGACAGAGCGGATGCGAAGAACGGACGGGAGAGGCTGCCCATGGCGGTGGAGAGCATGCGGTGTACTCGAGGCCCAGCGCCGCATTTGACATGATGAGGAGCAAGGAGGAAGAATGATGCTGACGATTGCCATGCCAAAAGGGCGCATTTTTGACGAAGCGCTCGAACTTCTCCGCCAGGCCGATTACCAGCTGCCGCCGGAATTTACCGAGTCGCGCAAGCTCGTGATCGAGGTGGCGGAGGAACAGATGCGCTTTATTTTGGCGAAACCGATGGATGTCGTCACCTATGTCGAGCATGGGGTCGCGGATTTGGGCATTGCCGGCAAGGACGTGCTGATGGAAGAAGAACGGGATGTGTATGAACTGCTCGATTTGCAAATCAGCCGCTGCCATTTGGCGGTCGCCGGGCTGCCCGGCGCCAAGATGAACGAAATCGCACCAAGGGTGGCGACGAAATACCCGAACATCGCGTCAACGTATTTTCGCGAGCAAGGCGAGCAAGTCGAAATCATCCGCCTGAACGGATCCATTGAACTCGCCCCGCTGATCGGCCTTGCCGACCGGATCGTGGACATCGTTTCCACGGGGCGGACGTTGAAAGAAAACGGGCTTGTCGAGCTTGAACGGATCGCCGAGGTGACGTCGCGCCTGATCGTCAACCCGGCGAGCTACCGGCTAAACGGCGGGGACATTGAACGGTTGGTCGACCGATTGGCGGCGGTCATTCCCCAGCCGTAGGAAAAAAGGTGTGACAGAGCGGAAATGGGCGGTTTCCGAAGAATGGGTTGGTGGAGATTCGGGAATGGCGGAGCGGCGTTGACAACGCCGTTGGAAAATAGCAGGTTGCCAATGGACGAAAACCGATGGACGTCACAGAAAGGGGAGCGAACGATGAAAATCGAACGGATCCGAGGCGGCGTTTCGCTGCGGCGCACGATTGAAAGCGGAACGGAGGAGCAGCGGCGCGCGGTGCTTGATATCATCGCCAACGTGCGCGCCCGCGGCGATGCGGCGCTCAAAGAATATACAGAACGGTTTGACGGCGTCCGCTTGGATTCGCTCAAGGTGACGGAAGAGGAAATGAAGCGCGCGCATGCGGTGATGAGCGCGGAGATGCTTGAGATCATTCGCCAAGCGGCGGCGAACATTCGCGACTACCATGAGCGGCAAAAACGCGAATCATGGTTGATGACGAAAGAAGACGGCACGATTCTCGGGCAAAAAGTGACGCCGCTCGATGCGGTCGGATTGTACGTGCCAGGCGGGACGGCCGCTTATCCGTCGTCTGTGCTTATGAACGTCATTCCCGCACAAGTGGCGGGGGTGAAACGGATTGTCATCACCTCGCCGCCAAACAAAGACGGCACGCTCCCGGTTGGGGTGCTGGCCGCCGCCTATGAACTCGGCGTGACGGAAATTTACAAAGTCGGCGGCGCGCAGGCGATCGCCGCGCTTGCTTACGGGACGGAAACGATTCGGCCGGTTGATAAAATTTTCGGGCCGGGCAATATTTATGTGGCATTGGCGAAGCGGGAAGTGTTCGGGCATGTGGCGATCGACATGATCGCTGGGCCGAGCGAAATTGTTGTGCTCGCCGATGAAACGGCCCGACCGGATGAGATTGCGGCGGATTTGTTGTCGCAAGCCGAGCATGACGTGCGGGCGTCGGCCATTTTGGTGACGCCGTCGATGAAATTGGCGATGGCGGTGGCGAGCGAAGTCGAACGGCAGCTTGAAACGCTGCCGCGCCGCGACATTGCCCAAGCGGCGCTTGAGAACTATGGCGCCATTTACGTCACCGAGACGCTTGAGGAAGCGGTGGATGTTGTGAACGAACTGGCGCCGGAGCATTTGGAAGTGATGACGGCAGAACCGCTCGCGCTGCTCGGCCGGCTCCGCCATGCGGGAGCGATGTTTTTCGGCCGCTTCAGCTCCGAGCCGGTCGGCGACTATTTCGCCGGGCCGAACCACGTGCTGCCGACGAACGGTACGGCAAGGTTTTCAAGCGGTCTCGGCGTCGATGAGTTTGTGAAAAAATCAAGCGTGATCGTTTACAGTGAAGCCGCATTGAAACAACATGGAGAAAAAATCGCCGCCTTTGCCCGCCTCGAGGGGCTGGAAGCGCACGCGCGCGCCATTGAGGTGCGGCTCGAGAAAGGGGAATGAATGATGGCAAGGGAAGCGACGATCGCGAGAACGACGAACGAGACGAGCATTCAATTATCGCTTTCGTTGGATGGCGAAGGGAAGGCGGAACTGGAAACGGGCGTGCCGTTTTTAACCCATATGCTCGATTTGTTCGCCAAGCACGGCCAGTTCGATTTGCGCATTGAGGCCAAAGGCGACACGCATATTGACGACCACCATACGACTGAAGACATCGGCATTTGCCTCGGACAGGCGATCAAGGAAGCGCTTGGCGACAAAAAAGGGATCAAGCGGTATGGCAATGCGTTTGTGCCGATGGATGACGCCTTGGCGCAAGTTGTGATCGACTTGAGCAATCGCCCGCATTTTGAGTTTCGCGGCGAGTTTCCGGCAGCGAAAGTCGGCGCGTTTGATGTCGAGCTCGTGCATGAGTTTTTGTGGAAACTGGCGCTTGAGGCGCGGATGAACTTGCATGTCATCGTCCATTACGGGCGCAATACGCACCATATGATCGAAGCGGTGTTTAAGGCGCTCGGGCGGGCGTTGGATGAAGCAACGATGATCGACCCGCGCGTCAAAGGTGTTCCGTCGACAAAAGGGATGCTGTAGCCGATCTAGTGCGGCGCCCCCGTGGGGAAAGAGTTCCGCGGGCAAAGGGAATGCGGCCGGGCGCCAAGGAGAGGCCCGCGCGTGAAAGGAGCGCCGTTCATAAAAGGCATGCCGTCATCAAGTTGTTCGGTGAATGATGGAAAACGATCGATTGGCATGGATCAGCGAAGAAAGGAATGGGATGACGATGATCGGGATCATCGACTATGGCATGGGCAACTTATACAGCGTCAGCAAAGCGCTCGAGCGGCTCGGCTGTCCGTATGTCCTAAGCGGCGACAAAGAGGAGCTGGAGCAGGCGCGCGGGCTGATTTTGCCCGGTGTCGGCTCGTTTCGCGATGCGATGCACATTTTAAATGAGACAGGCCTAGCCGCTTTCATCCGTTCGGCGGCTGAAAACGGCACGCCGCTGCTCGGCATTTGTTTAGGGATGCAGCTATTGTTTGACGAAAGCGAGGAAAATGGGCCGACAAAAGGGCTTGGCTTGCTTCGCGGCCGCGTCGTCCGCTTTCCGGGCGTCACGAAAACCGGCGAGCCATATAAAGTGCCGCACATGGGCTGGAACCGGCTCCGTTTCCATCGTCCGTCGCCGCTCCTTAATGGCGTCGAGGAAGGG